>NZ_RXHJ01000013.1 GCF_003955685.1 Corynebacterium hylobatis | reverse complement strand
AGCCCCACCTCGTGGTCAGCTACGCACTCTGAATCGTGAAGAGCCCCTTTTGTTCTTGATGGGGAGAGGGTCGCAGCGGTCGGTGGCTCTGTGGAACTCATCAATGGCAATGAAGTCGTCGATGGAATTGCGGACAAAAAGGTTGAGTACTCGGAAAACCCTCTCGTGGCTATGCAGACCATCGAGTACTACCGCTCATTTCTCATCGGCCGCGTTGCGTTAGCCGAGCACAACCTCATGCTCATCTGTTCCGGTGCATTCACCGTCTTTGATAAGCAGTTGCTCATCGACCATGACGGCCTGGCTACCGATGTGATCGGTGAAGACATGGAGATTGTTGTCCGTCTTCAGAAGAGCTTGATCGACAACGGTATGAACAAACGTATTGTGCATGTTTCCGATGCGATCTGCTACACGGAGGCCCCGGAATCGCTGAAGGTGTTGCACCGGCAGCGGCGTCGCTGGCATCAGGGTCTGCTGGAGAGTTTGTGGCGGCATAAGAAGGTGATGCTGAACCCCAGGTACGGATCTCTCGGTCTCGTCGCATTCCCGTATTTCATTCTGGCAGAGGCAACGATTCCGGTCGTCGAGTTGTTCGGTTTTCTGTACTTGGTTGCCGGATTCTTTGCAGGTCAGATCTTCTTCGAGTTTTCTCTGCTCCTAATCATGTACTCCCTGCTGTACGCAGGACTCATCAGCCTCACCTCGGTCATGCTCAATTCGTGGCAGCAGGGCAGGTTCCCGTCGACGTCGGAGATCACCTACGTCCTTGGCCTGTCGTTTACGGAGTTCTTCTGGTACAAGCCGCTGATGCTGTTCTGGCGACTGGAAGGGTTCTACAGATTCTTCGTCAACCGTAACGACTGGGGTGTGATGGAACGCAAGGGCTTTAGCGCAGAATCTGAGAAAGAAGAGCGGGAGGAGCAAGTAGTTCCATGAAGAAATTCCTCTCTCTGGTAGGACTGGCTTCCCTGGTCTTCCTCATTCCCATCCTTATCTGGGGTGTGAAGCCCACCCCGTTTGACAAGGCTCTGGTGATAGACAACCGTGCCGGTGAATCCGTGGACGACAGCGGCAGCAATTTCTACTTCAAGTACACGAAGTCGAATCCTACGTTTACCTCACTGGAAGAACTGGATGAAACCATTCAGGAGGTGAAGGAATACGACACGGTTTTCGTGTCCACCGAGGACGGCTACGCGCTGAATGCGGATCAGTGGAACAAGGTCAACATGAACATTGGTCAGAACGCCCCCAGCCTGCTGTTCGCGGAATACGGTGTCATCCACAACGCCGAGTCGGGAGACTTGTCCAACATGATCTCCGGCGATCTCGGTGTCAACTCCACCAACTGGTCGGGGCTGTATGTCTCGGATCTCTCCGACCGCCACAATCCGGCCATCCCGGATCGGGTCTTCAGCAACCTGGGTGATGAGTGGGACTACAGCGGCCCAGGCCTTGTGCTCAACAACAGCAACGAGGAAAAGGCGGTCGTTGTTGAGCTGGATCAGCAGCAGGAGAATCCGGGACTTGGCCTGATAGCAACCGAGCACGGGAAAGAGCAGGGGTTCGAAGACCTGGATGCTCCCTATACTGGTTGGTTCGACATCGTTTTGCCTGCCGAGGGAACCCGTATTCTGTACGACTTCGCACTGAACCTGTCTGACGCCAATAAAAAGGTCTTCAAGAAGTACGGTGTTCCGGAGAATATTCCTGCGGTCACGGTAAACCGTAACGGTCCATCTAACCGAGTCTATCTGGCAGGTACATTCAGCCGGTCTGAGGCGATCCCGGAGATTTATCAGGCCACGGGAATTCAACACGTCTATGGCGCGATCGAGCGCTACAGTTCTAATAGTTTCTACTGGAACTCCTTCTTCCCGTTGATGGACAAGACCCTGAGTCTGCAGCAGGAGTTCGCGAGCGGGGAGGGCAAGGAATTTGCTGTCACGGCAGGCGAGTACACCGATGGGGTGTCCTATCCTGCACGGATGGCAGAGGAATCGGATCTTATTGAGGTCAAGATCGATGGTGAGTTCCGCGAGATAACCATCAAGGGTGTCAACATGGGTATGGCATCACCGGGCTACTTCCCGGGAGAGGCCGCCATCTTGGAAGAAGAGTACGAAGAGTGGTTCGAGCAGATCGGAGCCATGAACGCTAATACAGTGCGTGTATACACCCTGCATCCTCCGGGATTCTATCGTGCTCTGGCCAAGTACAACGCGCTGCACGAGAACAAGATCTATGTGCTCCACGGTGTATGGATCAATGAGGAATGGATCACCGGCGATGCCGATGCTTTCCACCAGGAAGCTGTTGAAGGATTCCAGAGGGAGATCAGGCATGTTGTCGACGCGCTCCACGGCAACGCCATCATTGAACCGGTGCCGGGGCACAGTTCCGGTGTGTACGCGACCGACGTGTCCGACTACGTCATCGCCTGGATCCTGGGTACGGAATGGGACCCGTTCATGGTGGAAGGAACCATCGAGAAACATCCGGAGGTGGGCGAATTTGACGGTAAACACTACCAGACCACAAATGCCAGTCCGTTCGAGTTCTGGTTGGCATCGCAGATGGAGTACACCACCGAATATGAGTTGTCCCAGTACAACAAAATTCGCCCGATGAGCTTCACCAACTGGGTGACCACGGATATCCTGCACCACCCTTCGGACGATTCCAACCAGGAGGATATTTCCGAGGTCAACCCCAACAACATCGCGGTCAAGGGGGTGATGGAGGAGGTGGGCCAGTTCGCGTCCTACCACATCTACCCTTATTATCCTGATTTCCTCCAGATGGACCAGAAGTACGTCAACGCAATCGACCACCGTGGTGAGCCGAACACCTACTACGCCTATCTGGAAGAGCTGCGCAGCGTGCACAGCATGCCGGTGCTCGTCGCGGAATTCGGTATTCCCACCTCGCGTGGCCGCACGCACTCAGGGCCGATGGGCATGCACCAGGGAGGTGTCAGTGAGAAGGACCAGGGAATTTATGTCCAGAAGATGTTTGAGGACATCCTCGAGACGGATTACATGGGCGGACTCGTGTTCACCTGGCAGGACGAATGGTTTAAACGCACATGGAACACGATGGAGTTCGATAATCCGGACCGCCGACCCTACTGGTCCAATGCACAGACCAGCGAACAGCAGTTTGGTCTTGTCAGTTTTGATTCGCTGAAGATCAAGGTCGATGGCGACGGAAACGAATGGGTAACCGCGCCATTTTACGAGGCCGCCGATGATAACGATCCGATCGAAAAGGCCTATGTCGATCATGATGAGCGCTACCTCTACCTCAAACTCGACCTGTCTGACTCCACACCTGACGGTGGATACCCGGTCGCGCTCATCGACACTATCCCGAACCAGGGCAATAATGTCATCAACCAGTACGGGGTGGGCAGCGCAACCGCTGCGGACTTCATGGTGCCACTGGAGGGCGATAACGCCCGCGTGATGGTTGACCCCTACTACGACTTGCACGGATACATCTACGGCTACCTGTTTGGATATACTGACGCCCCAGAAAATGTGGGGCAGAAGAACTCAGGTGAATTCGTCCCCCTCAAGTACGTGCTCAACCAGTCGATGTTCAACCCGGAAACGGGAGAGACCATCCCGTTTGAGGAGTACGAGACCGGCCGACTACGGGAGGGCAACGGTAATCCGGAAGCACCGGACTATGACTCGTTGGCAGACTATGCCTGGTCCAACGACGGGAAAACGCTGGAAGTCCGCATTCCGTGGCTGCTCTTGAGCGTGCGCGACCCAAGCACCAAGGAAATTGCCACAGATTTCAACGTCCTCCAAGAAATCTATGGTGGTGAGTTCATTGAGGATCTGGGTATCGGCTTTCTCTATGTGGACGGT
Source organism: Corynebacterium hylobatis (assembly GCF_003955685.1). Lineage (GTDB taxonomy): Bacteria > Actinomycetota > Actinomycetes > Mycobacteriales > Mycobacteriaceae > Corynebacterium > Corynebacterium hylobatis. The sequence goes on along the minus strand of NZ_RXHJ01000013.1, from coordinate 89,237 downwards.
GACCAGTCGGTGCAGACGCTACCGGGGATGAACCCCGGCACCTCCGGGATCGCGCCCCTGCAGCGCTACACGTGGGAGAAGTGGACCTACTTCGATACCACCCCGCGCCTGAAGCAGTCCTACTACCAACTCCAGGACTACTTCGCGACGCTGGACTGAGCAAGAACAATCCGCACGGTGTGGCCCGCGCATGACGGCAGGCCTTGGGAGGTGGAGGGCATGACTCCGATAGTTGATCAGGGTCATGCCCTTCAGCGCCTCTACCGCCGGACCAGCGCGAACTCCCACGGCCCCAGCACGGTCCGGTCCAGTTCCACCGTGGGCTGGGTGAAGGACCAGATCAGTTCACCGCCGTAGGGGGCGGTCACGGGCTGTTCAGAGAGGTTGGCCACGAGCAGGACGTCTTCGTGCCCCATGGCCAGCCATTTCTCTTCCTCGGTGCCGGTCTCCACGAGCAGCTTCGACAGGTTCGCCCGTGCCAGTCCCAGTTCGCGGCGCAGGTGCAGCAGCTGCCGGTAGGCGGCGTGGATCTCCTGCTGCTCTTCCGAGAAGTCCCAGTCCAGCCTGGAGGCCTCGAAGGTGGCCGGGTCGGCGGGGTCCGGCACCTCAGAATGGTCCCAGCCGGAGCGGGCGAATTCGCGTTTGCGTCCCTCGGAGGTCAGGCGGTTAAGTTCGGCGTCGGTGTGGGAGCAGAAGAAGGCGAAGGGGGTCTGCGCGCCGAATTCCTCACCCATGAACAGCATGGGGGTGAAGGGGGAGGAGTAGATGACCGCGGCCTTGAGCACCTGCTGGGCGGGTGTGAGGCTCATCGACGGCCGGTCGCCGCGGGCCCGGTTGCCGGTCTGGTCGTGGGTGGTGGTGTAGGTGACCAGGCGATGCGCGGGGATGGCGGCGGTGTTGATCGGCCGGCCGTGGGTGCGCCCCCGGTAGGAGGACCAGATACCGTCGAAGTAGTAGCCGCCGCGCAGGGTCTTGGCCAGGGCGTCGAGGGAACCGAAGTCCTCGTAGTAGGCGTGGTCCTCACCGGAGACGATGGTGTGCAGGGCGTGGTGGATGTCGTCGACCCACTGGCCCGCCAGTCCGTAGCCGCCGCCGTCGGTCCCGGTGATCACGCGCGGGTTGTTGAGGTCGGATTCGGCGATGAGGTAGCGGGGCACACCGGTACGCGCGGTGACGTCGTCGGCGATGTACTGCATCTGCTCGAGCAGGGAGTATGCGCCGGTGTCATCGAGGGAGTGGACGGCGTCCAGGCGCAGGCCGTCGATGCGGTAGTCGGCCAGCCACAGGCGCACGGCGTCGAGGATGTAGGCGCGCACCTCGTCGGAATCGTGCCCGGAGATGTTGACCACCTCGCCCCAGCCGGTGGATCCACCGGAGGTGTAGGGGCCGAACATGCCGTTGTAGTTGCCGTCGGGGCCGAAGTGGTTGTACACGACGTCGAGGATGACGCCGAGGCCCTTGTCGTGGGCGGCGTCGACAAGCTGTTTCAGTCCCTCCGGACCACCGTAGCCCTGGTGGACGGCGTGCCACTCGACTCCGTCGTAGCCCCAGTTGCGCTCGCCGCCGAAGGGCTGGACGGGCATGAGCTCGATGGCGGTGACCCCCAGGTCACGCAGGTAGTCGAGCTTGCCGATGACGCCTTCGAAGGTGCCCTCCGGGCTGAAGGTGCCCACATGCAGTTCGTAGATGACCTGGCCCGCCAGGGGACGGCCGGTCCAGTCACCGGAGGTCCAGGCGTGGTCCGGGTCGGTGACCTCGCTGAGGCCGTGGACGCCGTCCGGCTGGGCGGTGCTGCGCGGATCGGGGAGGGTCTTCGACCAGTGTTCACCGTCGAAAAGCTCGAAACCGTAGCGCATCCCGGGCTCGGCCACCCGGTCCGCGGTCCACCAGTTCCCCCGGCCGGCGCGCATGGGCAGCACCTCCCCGTTGAGGCGGAGTCGGACGTCGCGGGCATGGGGTGCCCACACGGAGAAGGGTTCATGAGCAGTCATGCGCCCCAGGCTAACCAAACGGGCGGCTAATATCAGTGCTCATGCTCACGACCTACCAGTTGCCCGCCGCCGATCAGACGTGGATGCACGAGTGGGAGGTCAAACGGTCCCGCTTCCTCTCCCTGGCCCGCCGCACCCCGACCGATGAGGCCGCCCGGGACTTCATCCACGAGATCCGCGCACAGTACCCGGATGCGCGCCACCACTGCAGCGCCTACCTCATCCACGTCGAGGGCTCGAACCCCGTGGAGCGTTCCTCCGATGACGGCGAGCCCTCCGGCACCGCCGGCAAGCCGATGCTCGACATGCTCAAGGGTTCGGGGCTTCTCGACGTCACCGTGGTCGTCGTCCGCTGGTTCGGCGGCATCAAACTCGGTGCCGGCGGCCTGGTGCACGCCTACTCCCAGTCCGTCGGCGATCTCATGCCGCAGGTGCGGCGGGTGACCCGCGCGATCCGGGAGCTCTACCGCATCGAGGTACCACACGCCGACGCCGGCCGCCTGGAGTCCGACCTGCGGGCCCGCGGGGTATCCGTCACCGACACCGACTACGGGGCGGCCGTCACCTACACCCTCGCCGTCGAGCCGGGCGCGCGGGCGGAACTGGAGTCCACGCTGGCTGCGCTGAGCGCCGGGGCGGTCATCCCCGCTGAGGCGGGGACCGCATGGATCGAGTACTAGGATGGGACACATGACCATGCAACGTCGCCCGAACAACCCGATCGAACAGCGCAAACAGTCCGTGCGCCGGTACTCCCGCAACGCCGTCCTCAGCGTCGGCGGCGGTGTCGTCGGTGGTCTCGCCCTCGGCCTGCTGTTCACCAGCTGGACCTGGATCATCCTCGGCCTTGTTGTCGCCGTGGTGGGCGGGTTCTACAACTGGAACAAGATCCAGAAGATCGTCAACCACAAGGACAACCGCTAGGCGCGCCCATGAGTGAGGCAGTCCGTATCGACGTATGGGTGTGGGCGGTGCGCATCTTCAAGACGCGTTCCGATGCCGCCACCGCCGTCCGCGCCGGGCACGTGAAGCTCAACGGCCACGCCGTCAAGCCCGCCCAGCAGGTCGTGCCCGGCGACCGGGTCCGCGTGTGGGTCAACCACCGGGAACTGGATCTGGAGGTCACCGGCACGGTGCGCAAACGTGTCGGGGCACCCATCGCCCGCACCTGCTACATCGACCATTCCCCGCCGCCCCCGCCGAAGGAGGTCCTGGCCTCCCTGCCGCGGCGTGAGCGTGGGGCCGGCCGGCCGACGAAACGCGAGCGGCGCGAACTCGACCGGCTGCGCGGCTACGACAGCTACTGAAGCAGCTTCCGCACGCGCGGGATGACCTCCTCGCCGTAGAGGCGGATGGTGTCCATGTTGTGCTCGTGGGGGACGGGGCCGTTGGCGTATTTCAGGGTGAAGCGGTCCAGGTCGAGTGCCTGGACGGTGTCGGCGATCTTCGCCGCTACCGTCGCGGGGGAACCGACGTAGAGCGAACCATGGTTGACCTCCCGGGTGAACTGCTCCGGGGTGGGGGCAGACCAACCGCGTTCGGCACCGATGAGGCGCTGTCCGGCAGCCCAGTGTTCGTAGACACGTTCCTGGGCCTGCTCGTCGGTCTCGGCGATCAGACCGGGGGAGTGCACCCCGATGGGGGCCTGCGGCTGACCGAACTCCTCGTTGGCCCGGTGGTAGAGGTCGACGAAGGGGCGGAAGCGGCGGGCGGCGCCGCCGATGACGGCCAGCATGAGGGGCATGCGGTGGCGGGCGGCCCGGATGACGGACTCCGGGGAGCCGCCGACGGCGACCCAGGCCTGCAGCGGGGTGGCCGTGGGCGGGTAGATGTGCTCCGGCGCGCGGTCCCAGGGGATGGGGGTGCGGGAGGCGTCGGCGTCGAGAAGCACGCGCATGAGCTCGAGCTTCTTCTCGAAGAGGCGCTCGTAGTCGCCGAGGTCGTAGCCGAAGAGCGGGAAGGACTCGACGAAGGAGCCGCGTCCCAGGGTCATCTCGGCACGGCCCGAGGAGATGGCCTGGAGGGTGGAGAAACGCTCGAGGATCCGCACCGGGTCGTCGGAGGACAGGACGATGACGGAAGTTGTCAGGCGGATGCGCTCCGTGCGGGCGGCGATGGCGGTGAGGACCACGTCGGGGGCGGAGACAGCGTAATCGGGGCGGTGGTGCTCACCGATGCCGAAGACGTCCACGCCGACGCGGTCTGCCTCGACACCTTCCGCGACGATGTCACGCAGCACCTGGTCGTGGGGGACCGGGGTGCCGTCAAGAGTGACGGTGACGTCGCCGAAGGTGTCGAGGCCGAAGTAGATGGGTCTGTTCATGCTGACGATGATACGTCAACAAGCTCAGGGGGTTACTACCAGAGGCCCCAGCCTGCCGGCGGGAAGTCAATACCCATCGGGCGGAAGAAATCCGCGATGGACAGCGCCCACACATGCAGGAAGTCTGCCACCTCGGGGAAATCTTCGCGGATGGACGAAACCAGGTTCATGGGACAGTGCTCCTTATCGGGCAATCGGTGCGGACCCGCTCCATGCTACTGGGTGAGGCATCATTCCTCGCGCATGATCCGCGCGGTGCGCATCATTTCCAGTCGGCGGGCCAGCTGGGCAGGCCGCAACTGGGGCCGCATACCGATCTCCCCGGTGCGGTCGACGTGCGCCCGACCGTAACGGCGCAGCAGCAGATCATCGATGAGCCGGATCTGTCCGGGGTGGAACCGGTAGCGCATGGCCCCGCGCACCGCCTCGATGTCCACGTCGTCGAGCAACGCCGCCAGCTCCGCAACAGTGGTGATGCCGTCGGCGGCGAGGATCTCCATGAGGAAGCGGTAATTCTCCGAACGCGAACCCGGGAAACGGTTGCCCAACAGCATTGTCAGAATGCCCGGCAGGGTCTCCGCGGTCAGCTCGACATCATCGCCCGCGGTGTCATCGGTGTACTGCAGCACCGCGATCTGGTCGAACTGCTGGTCCGCCAGCTCGATCAGGCCCGCCGCCAGGGTGAAGGCCCGGTCCACCCGCGGGTCCACCGGATCCCGGCCTCGCTTATAACGGATATCGTGCTCGAACTCGGCCCACGCGTGCTGCAGCACCGTGCGCACCTGCACCTCGAAACTCACACCCGGGTAGTCGGCGAGCTCATCAAGGTCGGCGGAACTCTCGTCGACGGTGAGGATGAGGTGGTGGGAACCGTAACCGAAGCCACCGGAGATGCGCGTCTCCGCGGTCTTGTCCACCGAACGTTCCACGAGGAAGGACTGCTGCAGAGCGCCGATGGCCACGGGGATCTCCGTGGAGTGGAAGACAGTCACGCGCACGCCGATCAGATCGTGGATGTCCTCCCACGGCTCCGGGTACATCCAGCTGCCGTCAGCCTTGCGCTTATAGGCCTTCGCCTTCATGGAGGGCCAGTCCTTCACCCGGGCGATCACCCGGTCATAGGTGACGCCGGCATCGGCCAGCAGGTCCTCGACCGCCGCGCCGAAATCCTCCCCGGCATCCGGGTGGGCGCGCACCCACTCGTGGTAGCGGCTGCCCAGCTGGGCCATCCGGTCAGACACCCTGCCTCACCAGCAGTGCCGTGGGGAAGAGATCCATGACCTCAGTCAGGGGGACGGTTGCCTCGTAGATGCGACCCGTCAGCCGGTCCAACCACTGCCCCTGCGGCAGGGTGACAGTAGTACCGGCCCAGCCCCCGCGTTCCGCCAGGCGCAGCGGGCGGCGGGTGGCCAGGGTGATCACGCCGATGCCCTCCTCGCCGGGCTGGTTCACACTGCCGCGGGCCAGGCCGATGAGATGGGAGTAGGCCGGTCCGTCCGCGAAGACGGCCTGTACGTCGCCGCTGATGAAGTACTCCGGGTGGTCGTGGCGCACCTGCATCCCCTCATGGACGATGTGCAGCTTCGCCCGGTCGCCGTAGAGCTCCAGGTGCGGGTAGACCCCCGAGGTGCCCTCCTGGCAATCCGCCTCGGCGGCCAGGTCATTCCAGTCCACCCCCTCGCGGAGGATGTCCAGGGTCTGGTGGCGGGCGGTGTAGTCCACGAAACGGCGGTTGTCCGGGTCGACGAGGGAGTCGTCGAAGAATTCGGTGCCCTGGTAGACGTCCGGCACACCCGGCCCGGTCAGCTGCAGCAGCTTGCGCCCCAGGGAGATGGTGGTGGTGGCGTCGGCAAGCGGGGCGACGAATTCGGTGATGATGGAGGTGACGGGGCCGTCGAAGAGCACCTCCACCCAGTCCAGCACGGCCGTCTCGAAGGCCTCGACGGGATCGGTCCAGGTGGTGTGCACGCTGGCCTCCCGCAGCGCCTTGACCGTGTATGCCCGGAACCGTTCCCTGAGCTGCTCGGTGATCTGCCCGTCCGCCGGCCACACCCCCAGCAGATTCTGGATGAGGAAGTAGCCTGTGCCCGCATCCGGGGCCGGCACCATGGCGAAGACGCGGTGGATGAACTCCGAGAACTCGCTGGGGCGTTCGGTCAGTTCGATGATGCGGGCGCGTACATCCTCACCGCGTTTGGTGTCGTGGGTCGACAGCGTGGTCATCGCCTGCGGCCACAGACGCGCGCGTTCCTGCTGGAGCAGGTGGAACTCCGCGGAGGAGACACCGAAACGGCCCGGCGCGCCACCCACCTCCTGCAGCGCCACCAGACGGCAGGCGCGGTAGAAGGTGGTGTCCTCCACCCCCTTGGCCATGACGGCACCGCAGACCTGCGCGAAGCGGATCTTGGCCTCCCCGTTGGCGTTGAGGGCGGCGACGATGAGGTCGAGTGCGGTGCGGCGGGAGGGGAAACGGCGTGACATCTCGGCGACGACGGTGGCGGTGACGCGCGACAGCGAGAGATAGTCGGCGCGGTAGACGGGCATCGCCGCGACCAGTTCGATGATGGTGGTGGTCAGATCCTGCTCATCGACGGCGGAACCGGCGGTGGAGAAGTTGTCCCGGCGGATGGCGCGCGCCAGGCGGCGGATCTCCGCGGCGAGTTCCGAGCCGGCGACCTCGCGCTTGAGCTGCTGCTGCGCCACAGTCACGGCCGTCTCATCCCAGGTGGAACCGGAGTGCTGGAGTGCGAGCATGGACATCGACTCCTCCGCCTTCCGGGAGATGAACACACCGTCCAGTTCCCGCAGGGCGTCATAGCCGGTGGTGCCGTCGACGGCGAGACGGGGGTCGAGGACTTCATCGACCTCGAGGATCTTCTCCACCAGCAGCCAGCGGTCGGGGCCGACGACCTCGCGCAGCCGGTTGAGGTAGCCGAAGGGGTCCGACAGCCCGTCGGGGTGGTCGACGCGGACGCCGTCGATGAGGTCCTCGGCGATCAGCTGGCGGACGATGCGGTGGGTGTGCTCGAAGACCAGCGGGTCCTCCTGGCGGATACCTGCCAGGCCGTTGACGGAGAAGAACCGCCGGTAGGAGATCACCCCGTCGCGCCAGTACATCAGGCGGTAGGACTGGCGGTCGTAGACGTCGGCGACGTCATCGTCGACGCCTTCGCAGGTGCCCTCCGCCACGGGGAAGACATGTTCGTAGTAGGCCAGGACGAGTTCGCCGTCGTCCTCGCGCAACTCGAGCTTGTCCTCGTCACCCGGCTGGCCGAGCACCGGCATGCCCAGTTTGCCGCCGGCGCCGTTGTCCTCGTGCCAGTCGATGTCGAAGTAGTGCTCGTACTCGGAGTCCTGCCCGTTCTTGAGCACGTCCCACCACCATTTGTTCAGGCGCGGGTTCTCCACGCCGAGGTGGTTGGGCACGATGTCGATGATCAGGCCCAGGCCCGCCTCGTGTGCCACGGCCGCGAGTTCACGCAGCCCCTCGATGCCGCCGAGTTCCGGGTTGATCTCCGTGGGGTCGGTGACGTCATAGTTGTGGGTGGAGCCCGGTGCGGCGGTGAAGATGGGGGAGAGGTAGAGGTGGCTGACGCCCAGGGCCTGCAGATAGGGAACCTGGGCGGCCGCCTCGGCGAAACCGAAGGCCCGTCCCGACGGGTCCGCCTGTGGACCCCGCAGCTGCAGGCGGTAGGTGGCGGTGATGGGACGTCGCATGGATCTCCTCGGGTCAGTGCTGAGTTCAGGAAAAGTGCATATGCCAGCCTAGGCGGGAGTGGCCAGCAACGGGTGGCGGGACACAGCTGCGGGGAAGCCGTGACGCCATTCCACCAGCGCCCCCTCTCCCGGCGCCTGCTTATCGACGTCCGCCCGCGGCACCGCCACCAGCCGCCCCGCCGCAGGCCACCACCATGCCACGGGTCCGCCGAGCAGCTCGGCGAGGTGCCTGTCGAGGATGGTGAAGGTGTGCGGATGCGCCAGCCAGCTCTCCGCCGGTGCGCCGGGCATGGCCACCTGCAGGCCGTCCGCGTGGGGACGGCTGAGTACCCGGATGCCCTCCGGGGTGCGGGCGCGGGTGATGAGGTTACGGGCGGCCAGTTCCCAGGCCTGCCGGGCGGAGAGATCGAGTTCCCCCAGCCCCCGGTAGCTGACGTCGCTGTTCCCACACACGAACGTCGCGCACAGTTCCCGGGACAGGGCGATGGTGGCGACGGTGTCGCAGAAACCGTCGTCGCTCAAACCCCGGTGGGTGCGCCAGGTGGCGGGGCGCAGGGCGGGCAGCAGGGTAGTGGGGGACAGGGTCGGTGCGGTCATGGTCTCGCGGTCTCCTTATGTGTCGGTGTCTCCACCACTGTTGGACCCGGAAAATGGGTCGGAGGTTCCCGCCGCGGGGAATTTTCTCGTCATATTTTGCTTCTACTGTGGGGTCAGGAACCCCCACCCGGCGACGAGGATGTGCTGCATGCGGCGCGTTGTCTCGGGGGTGCGACCGCAGAACCGGTCACCCAGGTATTCGGTAGACTCCGGTCATTGTTCGGCAGGTGAGAGGAGTGGCGGTGGCGGAGCGGGCAGGCAGATCGTGGCGGTTGCGGATCGCGTCGTTCCGGGACAGCTTCGCTGACAGTCTCTTCCTCCACCCGGCTCTGATCATGCTGGCCGGCATCGCACTGGCGGTCGGTGCCACCATGCTCGATGACGCCCTCGGCCACGGTGCCGGGATCCCGCTCACCCTGTCCATGAGCAGTAACGCAGCCACGTGGTTGCTGTCCACCGTCGCCGGGGCGATGATCACCACCGTCGGCGTGGTCTTCTCCCTGACGGTGGTCAGCCTGCAGCTGGCCAGTGACCAGTTTTCGCCGCGGGTGATGCGGTCATTCATCCGGGACCGGTTGAGCCAGCGGGTCATCGGCCTGCTCGTGGGCACGTTCTTCTACTGCGTTCTCGTCCTGCCCAATGTCAGTGGGGAGGCCACCGACCCTGCCCCGCAGATCTCCCTGACCATCGCGGTGGTGCTCACCCTGGTCACGGTGATCGGCATCATCATCCACCTGGATCATCTGGCCCACGGCCTGCAGGTGGGCAACGTCGCCCGGCTCATCGCGGATGAGGGGGAAAAGGTTGCCGAAGCCCTGGACACGGTGCCCGCAGACCTGCACGAGGTCGATATTAGCGAGTACCGGGACGTGCCCCGCGATGCCGCAGTCATCCACGCCACCGGCCACGGCTGGATCAGCCAGGTGGACAACCGCCAGCTCCTCCACGCTGCCCCACCTGGGGCGGTCGTGCGGATGGAGACCCGGGTGGGCGCCTACATCCACGCCGGGGAACCGCTGCTGACGGTGTGGCCCGCACCTCCAGAGCGCAACCGGCGGGAACTGGCCGCGGCAGTCGAGGTCTCTGACACCAGGCGGATGCTCCAGGACGTCGATTTCGCAGTCCGCCAGCTCGTCGACATCGGGCTGCGCGCCCTCGGCCCGGACATCAACGACCCGACCACCGCCATCGAGGTCACCCTGCGTCTGGGCAGCCTGCTGCGCACTGTGCTGGCCACCCCGCTGCCACCTCCGGCCCTGCAGGACAGGGAGGACCGGGTGCTGGTGCAGCCCTGGAATCTCTCCCATGAGGAGTACATCGCCCACGGTTTTGACCAGCTCCGCCAGGACGGCGTCAACCACACCGAGGTGGCCGCGGCGCTGCTGCGGATCCTGCGGATGCTCATGACCCACGTCGAGGAGGAGGACCGCCCGGAACTTGTCCCGGCCCTGGAACACCAGATGCGGATGCTGCTGGAGTCCCTGGCGGAGCGACCCGACCTGCACCCGGAGGATCTGGCCCGCCTGCAGTCACTGGTCTCCGGGGATACCGACCCCGCCGACCACAGCCGCCACCACGGCTGAAGCGGATCAGAACGGAGGCTGTTCGTCGTCGGCCGGAGCCTGCGGGTCGAGGCCGAGCACCGCGAAAAGCTGGCCGGAGGTCCAGATCTGGATTTCCTGACCCTTGTCGATCAGCTCCTCGGCCCGCTTCTCCTTGCTGGTCTTCGTCGCCCACTCACCGGCCACCAGGACCGTGGTCTTGCGTGTGACGTTCTTGCCGATCTCCGCCCCCAGCTCGGCGATCGCCGACCACAGCCGTCCCTTGTCGAAGGGCTCGAAATCACCGGTGAGGGTGACGTGCTGGCCGAAGAGGGGGTTGCTGGGGTCGGCGTCCGGATTCGGATCCGGGATCACATCCGGGGTGGACACCGACTGCCAGGGTGCCCTGCGCGGGGCCTTCTTCTCCTCGGCGGGTGCGGCCACCGGCACGTCCGGCTGCACCTTCTGCATGGCGATCCGGGCGCCGGAACGATCCCGCAGCACCGGCCATGTCCGCTCCCCGTTGAGGGTGCCCATGGTGAAACCACTCGTGTGCTGGAAATCGGTGTAGGTGCCCCGGTGGCCGGCGTTGCGGGCCAGCTCCACCACGATCAGGGCGGCGGCACGGGCATCCTCCATGGCGTCATGGTGACGCCCCAACGGAACCCCCAGCACCTCGGCCACGACCGGCAGGCGGTGGCTGGCGATGCCCAGCTTCGCTGCCCGGGAGAGGATCAGCGAACAACCGAAGGCCAGCGTCGGCACGGTCACGTCGCCGGCCTCGCAGGCCCGCTGCAGCGCCATCATGTCGAACTGTGCGTTGTGCGCCACCACCGGGAGATCCCCGATGAAGTCGAGCAGAGCGGGCAGGCGTTCCGCGAAGCCGGGCTGCCCGGCGACGGTCTCCGGGGTGATGCCGTGGATGGCGATGTTGTCCGGGTCGAACTCATCCAGCCCCGGGGGCGGGGTGCACAACCAGGACTCGGCGGCGACCTCCACACCGTCGATGATGCGGACCACCCCGATCTGGCAGATGGAACCGACATCCATGTTGGCGGTCTCGACGTCGAGGCCGATGAAGCTCAGGCCTGTGATTCCACCGTTGGATGCGGCCGGGGCCTCCCCACGCAGGGCCGCCTCGACATCGGCGATGAAATCCTCGGCAGCACGCTCCTGGTTGGGGGCGAAATCAACGGCGACGTCGGCGCCCTCGAGGAGGACCCGACCGGCGTCGACAAGCGAGGGGACGGTGGCGCTGACACCGGTGACGGACGAGAGGGGCACCTCGACGAGGGCCTCGCCGCTGAGGGCGGCGGCCAGCGCCGATCTCTCGATGCGGATGCTCGTGGCGGAGACACTCAGCTGGGCGCCGTGGGCCGGGATCACGTCGTCGACTCTCTTTCATCGGGAAGGCAGGAACAGTGGAAGGCCAGTGTACCCGCGCCCCGACACCGCTAGAATAAGCAGTTATGAACGGCCACTTGCCGGATTGGGCGGGCAGCTACGATCCCTTCGACCGCACCTGCCCCAGCCGCGCACTGCTTGAGTCCGTCGGCGACAAATGGACCATCCTCATCGTCCTGGCCCTCGAGGAGGGCCCGCGGCGCTACGGCCGGATCGAGGAGACCGTCGACGGGATCTCCCAGAAGATGCTCTCCCAGCGCCTGCGCAGGATGACCGAGGACGGGCTCGTCGCCCGCTGGGCCTTTGAGGAGATCCCGCCACGGGTGGAGTACGAACTCACAGACCTGGGCCGCAGCCTCCTGCCCGTGGCGCAGGCCCTGGTCGACTGGGTCGCGGACCACTACGCCACGGTGGCGCAGCAGCACCGGGACTGACGTTATTCCATGTCGGTGTAGTCGTCGCGCAGGGCCGCTCGACGCTTCGCCTCCACATCAGCCTCACTGGACTGGTCCTTCAGCGGGGCCTTCCGGGCGGTCTTCTCCGGCAGCGTCTTCGGTGCCTGCGCCGGAGCCGCACCGGGCGCCGGTTCCTCGGCCGGCTCCACGGCTGTCTGCTCCTCGACCGCCTTCGCGGTGGCCTTCGAGGCGGCGGTCACCTTGTCACCCGCCTGGCCGAGGTCCTTCTCACGCTCGGCCTCGTCAACGACCTCGACCTTGTCCGCCTCCTCGAACTCGTCGTAGGCCGGCGGTTCAATCTGCTTGAGCACCATCGTCGCGCGCGCCGGGACCGTGATGGTGCCCTTCGCCTCGATGATGGAGGCCTCGATCGGATAGCCGATGTCCTCGGTCGTGTCCACCAGCAGCTGCCAGCGCACGCCGAAGGCGCGCGGCGGCAGGGTGAACTCGATCTCCTCGTAGTGCGCGTTGAACATGAGGATGAAGGAGTCGTCGGTGATCTTCTGGCCGCGGCTGTCCGGCTCGGAGATCGCGTTGCCGTTGAGATAGACCATGAGGGCCTTACCGAAGGCGAAGTCCCAGTCGTCCTGGGTCATCAGCTTGCCGGAGGGCACCAGCCAGGCGATGTCACGGTCGCGGACATCGGCACCCAGGGGGCCGCCCGCCAGGAAGCGGCGACGGCGGAAAACGGGGTGGCGGCGGCGGATGTTGAGCAGCCGCCTGGTGAACTGGTGCAGCGAGGAGTTCTCCTCCAGCTGGTCCCAGTTCATCCAGGCCAGCTCGTTGTCCTGACAGTAGACGTTGTTGTTGCCGAACTGGGTGCGGGCCATCTCATCACCGTGGGAGAGCATCGGTGTACCCAGGCTGAGGATGAGGGTGGTCAGGAAGTTGCGACGCTGGCGGGCCCGCAGGGAGAGGATCGCCGGGTCCTCGGTCGGGCCCTCCACACCGTGGTTCCAGGAACGGTTGTGGGACTCACCGTCACGGTTGTCCTCCCCGTTGTCCAGGTTGTGCTTGTCGTTGTAGCTGACCAGGTCATTGAGGGTGAAGCCGTCATGGGCGGTGATGAAGTTGATGGACGCGGTGGGGCGGCGGCCGTTGTTGGCGTACAGGTCCGAGGAACCGGTCAGCCGGGAGGCGAACTCACCCAGGGTGGCGGGTTCACCGCGCCAGAAGTCACGCACCGTGTCGCGGTATTTGCCGTTCCACTCCGTCCACAGCGGCGGGAAGTTGCCCACCTGGTAGCCGTCGTGGCCGATGTCCCAGGGCTCGGCGATGAGCTTGGTCTGGGAGACCACCGGGTCCTGCTGGACCAGGTCGAAGAAGGTGGCCAGGCGGTCGACGTCATGGAGTTCACGGGCCAGGGTGGAGGCGAGGTCGAAGCGGAAGCCGTCGACGTGCATCTCCGTGATCCAGTAGCGCAGCGAGTCCATGAGCAGCTGCAGTGAGTGCGGGTCGCGGACGTTGAGGGAGTTGCCCGTGCCCGTGTAGTCCATGTAGTGGTACTTGTCGTCATCGACGAGGCGGTAGTAGGCCTCGTTGTCGATGCCGCGGAACATGATCGTCGGGCCCAGGTGGTTGCCCTCCGCGGTGTGGTTGTACACCACATCGAGCAGCACCTCCATGCCCGCCTCATGGTAGGCGCGCACCATGCCCTTGAACTCGGAGACCGCGCCACCGGGTTTGCCGGCGGCGGCGTAGTCCTGGTGCGGGGCGAAGAAACCGAAGGTGTTGTAGCCCCAGTAGTTGCGCAGCCCCAGCTCACGCAGGCGGTCGTCCTGGAGGAACTGGTGCACCGGCATCAGCTCGATGGCGGTGACCCCCAGGTCCTTGAGGTAGGAGATGATCGCGGGGTGTGCCAGACCGGCGTAGGTGCCGCGCAGGCTGGCGGGCACGTCCGGGTGGGTCATCGTCAGGCCCTTGACGTGGGTTTCGTAGATGACGGTCTCGTTGTAGGGGATGCGCGGGGCGCGGTCGGAACCCCAGTCGAAGAACGGGTTGATCACCACGGACTTCATGGTGTGGCCGAGGCTGTCCTCGGTGTTGCGGCCGGATCCCGGGGGCTCGGCGAATATGTCATAGGAGAACAACGAGGGGTGCCCGTCGAAGTCACCGTCGAAGGCCCGCGCGTAGGGGTCGACGAGGAGTTTGTTCGGGTCGCAGCGTTTGCCGTTGTCGGGGTCGTACGGGCCGTGGACGCGGTAGCCGTAGCGCTGTCCCGGCTGCACACCGGGGAGGTAGCAGTGCCAGACGTTGGCGTCGACCTCCTCCAGGTTGATGCGGACCTCATTGTCCTCCCGGTCGATCAGGCACAGTTCCACCTTCTCCGCGACATTCGAGAAGAGGGCGAAGTTGGTGCCGGCGCCGTCGTAGGTGGAACCCAACGGGTAGGGGTCACCCGGCCAGACGGTGTAATCGTGGTCGGACTCAATAGTCATGGGGTCCGATCATAGTTGCTTGTCAGGCGCCGCACCGGACTGCACCGCCACGTCGAGTCCCGTCAGCAGCAGCCGGACCCCGCGGTGGAAGTCCGCCGAGGCGTCCGTGGGCACCTCTGCGCCGGTGTCGGCGGCATGCTGACGCTGGGCCTGCTCCAGGGAGGTCGCCCCGAGGACGAGGTGCAGCAGAGAGGCCGCCCCGACCCGGACGAGATCTTCGTCACCACGCAACGTGTCGGCCAGCTGCTTCTCGACGACCGCACGTGTCCCCGAGCCCGGCTGCGAGAGCGCGGCGGCGACCAGCTCGGCACCGTCGCGACGCGAGAGCATCGCCCCACGCAGGTGCGCCGCCAGCTCAGCCGGGGTGGTGGGGGCGGCTTCCACGAGTACAGGCTGCAGGATCTCCTCCGCGATGGCCGCGATCAGTTCCTGCTTATTGGCGATGTGCCAGTACAAGGCACCGGGGGCCACACTCAGCGAGGTGGCGACGCGACGCATGGTCATGTCCGCCAGGCCGTAGGAGTCGAGGATCTCCACGGCGGCGGCGATGATGGATTCCCGGGTCAGCTGCACAGAGGAGAGCCTACCCGTCCCAAATAATTCTCAGGAACATGTCAGCCGGGACCGCAGTTGCGCTTGATAGGGTGGCCCTTCGATACGCCACAGCAATCCGGACACGTCCGCAGGAAGTGAGCAGCATGACTGTGAAGAAGACCATCGCCGCCCTGGCACTGATCGCCCCCCTGACCTTCGTCGCGGCGTGCGGCTCCGGCGACAGCGCGGACGAGACCACCACCGTCGCCCCCACCACGGTGACCTCCGAGATCACCAGCGAGGAAACCACCACCGAGGAGACCACCACGGAGGAGGAGACGACCGGGCCGGAGCAGACCGAGGAGCCGGAGCCCGAGGTGGAGGAACCGCCGGCCGAGGATCCGCTCGCCCAGGAGAACTACGTCGAATCTGAGCCGGTCCAGGGCGGCCTCGCCGCCAGCGAGTCCGACCGCGCCGAGATTGAGGGTCTGGTCCACGGCATCTACGAGATGGACACCTTCCACCAGTTCCTCCGCTACATCCCGGAGAACACCTGCCACGAGGTCGTCGCCGCCCAGGGCGGGGCCGCATCCATGGACCTCGCCGGCATCCCGGACCAGCCGCTCGCCGAGTGGGACTATTACGTCAGCGCCCAACCCCACATCGCCTCAGTCACCGACGTGCAGGTCGAGGGCGACCGGGCCTCCGCCGTGGTCACCGCCGTCTCCGCCGGGCAGTCGGAGACCCGCACCCAGCGCTACCAGCGCGAGGACGGACGCTGGAAATTCTGCAATTAACCTCGATGACCCTCAAACGCACGACCATCCCCCGCCCGATCGGTTCCGCAGCGGGGATCCTGGCCGTCTCACTCCTGCTCTACAGCGTCGTCGGCGCACTGTGGGGCCTGCTGCGCCCCGCCCACACCGGTACCCTCCGCGAGGAGGGGAGGGTGGCCATCGACGTGACCATGGTCAGCGTCGAATTCGTCTCCTTCGCCAGCTTCGTCATCGCCACCGGCCTGCTAGCCGTCATCGTCTCACTCGGCGTGTACATCACCTCGCCCGCGACCCGCGGACCCGGGATGCTGTGGTGGCTGATCCTCGTGGCCGCCGTCTCGGCCTTCTCCTTCCTCACCGTCGGTACCGTGACCTCCGGACTGCTGCACGCCGCTGCTGACCTGGGCAGTCTCAGCGAAGGCGACCGGGTGAGCATCGTGCCCGCCCTCTCCCCGGGCATCGGCTGGCTCGCCGCCCCTTTCATGGGGGCACTGGCCTACTGGTGCTGCGCCCTGGTGACCCCTGACACAGAGGCGGAGCCTCTCCCGATACAGTAAAACCCATGACGTCGACTGAAACGCCCGCCTTCCCCGCCGCGGAATATGACCCCGAGGCCGTGGACCGGATGATCGCCACGGCACTGGACGAGGATCTCACCTACGGCCCCGACATCACCAGCCGGGCCACCGTCTCCGCGGAGCACCGCTCCACCGCCCGCATCGTCGCCCGCAGACCCGGCACCATCGCCGGGCTCTTCGTCGTCGACCGCGTCCTGCGCCAGGTGGCCACCTCCGACTTCAAGGTCGGGGAGATCGCCCCGGACGGCACCCGCGTGGCAGCCGGTGACGTGGTCGCCACCAT
Source organism: Corynebacterium hylobatis (assembly GCF_003955685.1). Taxonomy (GTDB): domain Bacteria; phylum Actinomycetota; class Actinomycetes; order Mycobacteriales; family Mycobacteriaceae; genus Corynebacterium; species Corynebacterium hylobatis. Next base: position 72,600 of record NZ_RXHJ01000013.1, on the reverse strand, counting down.
AGAGGCCGGTACCCGCGACCTGCTCACCGCCGAGCGCACCCTGCTCAACCTGCTGACCCACCTGTCCGGCATCGCCACGGCCACCGCCGCCTGGGTTGACGCTGTCGAGGGCACCGGCGCCCGCATCCGCGACTCGCGCAAGACCCTGCCCGGCATGCGCATGCTGCAGAAATACGCCGTCACCGTCGGCGGAGGGCTCAACCACCGCCTCGGCCTCGGTGACCGCGCCCTGATCAAGGACAACCACGTCATCGCCGCCGGGGGTGTCCGGGCCGCCTTCCTCGCCGTGCGGGAGGCATACCCGGACAAGTGGTGCGAGGTAGAGGTGGACACCCTCGAACAGTTCGACGAGCTGCTGCCCGAGAAGCCGGACGAGATCATGCTGGACAACTTCGAACCCTGGGCCGTGCAGGTGGCCGTCCAGCGCCGCAACGCACTCGCCCCGGAAACGCTGCTCGAGGCCTCCGGCGGACTCACCCTCGACGTGGCGGCGGATTACGCCAGGACCGGCGTCGACTTCCTCGCCGTCGGCTCTCTCACCCACTCCGCCCCGGCCCTCGACCTGGGGCTGGACTTCGACTAGGGAAGAAGTGACGTCGACCGGCGACTTCGAGCTCAGTGCGGCGGAACTACGGGCCGTCGCCGCCTATGCCACCGCCGCAGCGGAGAGCGTCCTCGAATTCTTCGGCCAGGCATGCCCGGAGGATCCCCGGCCCCGAGAGGCGATCGCCGCCGCCCACGAGTTCATCGCCGGGACACCCCGTTCCAGACGGCAACGGGTGGCGTCGATGGACGCCCACCGGGCGGCGAAGGCGGCCCCCGGTGAGATCGCGCTGCTGGCGGCGCAGGCCGCCGGGGACGCCGCCTCCGCCGCCTATCTGCACCCCATCAGCAAGGCCCACCAGGTCGGTCACATCCTGCGGGCGGCCGCCAACGCGGCCCGGATCCGGGAGCTCCTCGCCCCAGAGGATCCACAGGTGGGGGAGCGGATGATCCGGCAGTTCGCGCAGCATGCGGGCCCGGTGCTTGTCGATGTCCTCCGGCGCTACCCGCCGGCACCGCCGGGCAGGAGCCGGTCCGCACAGCTGATGGCGGAGCTGGACGGGCTCCTGAGGTAGGTCTGGACCGTTAGATCCGGAGACGTATCTCCCAGATGACCGGCCGACCGGGGGAGTGCACCACCCGCGGGATACGTGTCGGGACCTAACGGACCAGACCTGCATCAACATCCGCCGGCGCCCCTCACGGCCAGGCAACCGCCGATTCCCCCGTGGAATCGGAACTGATCGAGTCGATGGCGTGGAGTACGTGGTTGATGGCCACGGCGGTGTTGTGCTCCAGCTGGAAGCCGGTGAGTCCCTCGCGCACGGAGGTGGTGAACTCCACCCGCACCTGCAGGCCGTCGTCGTCCTCATGGGGGAAGGCCTTGGTGGTGATGGACGATTCGTTCCAGTCGTTGCACAGCAGGAAGATCCGCAGGTAGTCGGCATCCGGGTCCATGCCCGGGTCCCAGTGCCCCTTGACCAGGTAACTGGGACCGTTGTCCAGGAAGAAGCCGAAGAGGACATCGTTGATCCAGGCGATGACGACGTCATCGTCGCCGTGGGTCTTCTCTATACCCAGCCCGGCCAGGGTCTCGCGGATCCGGTCGAGGGTGACCTCCTCGGGGACGGATTCCTCCCAGTCGTCCTCCTCGCCGTCCCAGTCCTGGTCGGTGCTCATGCTGGCGGAATACTCCTCGTGGGGTTCGAAGCCGAAGTCGTCGATCGTGTCGATCTCGTCCTGGGTGCGCCGGTGGTCGATCTCGCGCAGGCGCACGACGTCGTCATCGAGTTTGTTCACGCTCACGTGGCGGTCGCGGGGGAGAGTGCCGGCGAGGGCGGCGGTGTCCTGTTTGCGGCGCTGCGCGGAGTTCTCCTCGGTATCGGGCAGGGCCAGTTCGGGGAAGTCCTCAATGAGGTGGTCGACCGCCAGGCGGGCGGTCTCCATGGACAGGCGCACGAAGTCCTCGAGCTGTTCAGTGGAGATACCGGTGCCGGTGAGCACGCTGGAACGGGCGTGCAGGCGCACCATGGCGTCGTCGACGACCCGCATGGACACTGTCGGGCCGAGACGTTCCCGGTTCCAGGTCGTGATCGTGCGGGCGAGCACCGCGGTGTGCTCCATGCTCAGGGTGTTGCGCAGTTCGGTGTCGAAGACCAGTGCGGCAGGGTTGCGCTCGTCCAGGTACACGGTCACCACGTGGTCATGCCAGGGGAATACCAGCCGGTCGGAACCCACATAGCAGTGGAAGTCGAACTTCTCGGCGGCGACGTACACCTCGGTCAGGGTCACCATTGGTCTGACACCTCCAGGGGATGGACCGGGAAACAGGGTGCTGCCCAGTCTAGCGACCGGGAGACCTACAATAAGGCAACATAGTACTGACCTTCCCCCCTTCTTCCAGGCTGTTCGAGGAGACTCTTCCGGATGCTCAACGTGATCGACCTGCGTGGTCGCACCCCGTCCACCAGTGAACTGCGCCGTGCACTGCCGCGCGGCGGCACCGACGTCAACGCGGTCCTGCCCACCGTCGCACCGATCGTGGAGGCCGTCCGTGAGCATGGTGCGCAGGCCGCCCTGGAGTACGGCGAGAAGTTCGACCGGGTCACCCCGGCCTCCGTGCGGGTGCCGGCGGCGGCGCTGGCCGCCGCGGTGGAGAGCCTGGATGAGGTGGTCATCACCGCGCTGCAGGAGTCGATCGCCCGCGTGCGCAAGGTGCACGGCGAGCAGAAGCCGGGACCGCACACCACGACCCTGGCGGAGGGTGCCACGGTCACCGAGGTCCACCTGCCGATCGAGCGCGTGGGTCTGTATGTCCCGGGCGGTAAGGCCGTCTACCCCTCGAGCGTGATCATGAACGTCGTCCCCGCCCAGGAGGCGGGCTGCTCCTCCCTGGTGGTGGCCTCCCCGCCGCAGGCGGAGCACGGCGGTTGGCCGCACCCGACGATCCTCGCCGCCTGCCACCTGCTGGGTGTGGAGGAGGTCTGGGCCGTGGGTGGTGCGCAGGCCGTGGCCCTGCTGGCCTACGGTGATGACGAGGCCGGTCTGGAGCCGGTGGACATCGTCACCGGTCCGGGCAACATCTTCGTCACCGCCGCCAAGCGCCTGGTCCAGGGTGTGGTGGGCATCGACGCGGAGGCCGGCCCCTCGGAGATCGCGATCCTGGCCGATGAGACCGCGGACCCGGTCTATCTGGCCTATGACCTCATCTCCCAGGCGGAGCATGATGACCTGGCCGCCTCCGTGCTGATCACTGATTCGGAGGAGCTGGCGCGCGCCGTCGATCACGAGATCGAGGCCCGGTACACCGTCACCCGCAACGCCGACCGGGTCGCCGGTGCCCTGAAGGGGCGCCAGTCCGGCATCGTGCTGGTCGATGACCTGGAGCAGGGCATCGCAGTGACCGACGCCTACGCCGCCGAACACCTGGAGATCCACACCGCCAACCCCCGTGAGGTCGCTGAACGGATCCGCCACGCCGGCGCGATCTTCGTCGGCCCCTATTCGCCGGTGCCGCTGGGCGACTACGCCGCCGGTTCCAACCACGTGCTGCCCACCTCCGGTACCGCGCGGTTCTCCTCCGGGCTGTCCACCCACACCTTCCTCCGCGAGGTCAACCTCATCGAGTACGACAAGGTGGCCCTCAAGGAGATCGGCCCACACATCATCGCGCTGGCCGATGCGGAGGATCTGCCGGCCCACGGAGAGGCCATCCGCGCCCGTTTCGAGACCATGGAAGGTGGCAACTAGCCCCATGACCCGACTCACCCTCGACCAGCTGCCCCTGCGCGATGAGCTGCGCGGCAAGTCCCCCTACGGTGCACCGCAGCTGCAGGTGCCCGTCTGCCTGAACACCAACGAGAACCCGTACCCGCCCTCCCAGGCGCTCATCGACGATCTCGTGGAGACCGTGGCCAAGGTCGCCTCCGAGCTCAACCGCTACCCCGACCGGGATGCCGTCGAGCTGCGGGAGGCGCTCGCCGGGTACGTCACCGAGCAGACCGGTGTGGCCGTGACCGTGGAGAACCTGTGGGCGGCCAACGGCTCCAATGAGACCCTCCAGCAGCTGCTGCAGGCCTTCGGCGGGCCGGGCCGCAGGGTGCTGGGCTTCCAGCCCTCCTATTCGATGCACCCGATCCTGGCTGCCGGCACGCAGACCGAGTTCATCGACTGCCCCCGCGGCGCGGATTTCCGCATCGACATCGACGCCGCACTCCAGGCGATCAGGGAGCACCAGCCGGAGATCATCTTCGTCACCACCCCGAACAACCCGACGGGGGATGTGACCTCCATCGACTCGCTGCGCCTGCTTCTCGACGCCGCCCCCGGCATCGTCATCGTCGACGAGGCCTACGCCGAGTTCTCGCCCTCCCCCTCGGCCACCACGCTGCTGGCCGAGTACCCGGCGAAGCTGGTCGTCTCGCGCACCATGTCCAAGGCCTTCGACTTCGCCGGCGGCCGCCTGGGTTATTTCGTGGCCGACCCGGCCTTCGTCGAGGCGGTCATGCTGGTGCGCCTGCCGTACCATCTGTCCGTGCTCAGCCAGGCGGCGGCCACCGTCGCGCTGCGGCACCGGGAGGACACGCTCGCGACCGTCGAGAAGCTCGCGCAGGAGCGCATCCGCGTCGTCGCCGGACTGGAGGAGCTGGGTTACGAGGTCGTGCCCAGCGAGTCCAACTTCGTATTCTTCGGCCCCTTCGCCGACCAGCACGCCGCCTGGCAGGGTTTCCTCGACCGGGATGTTCTCATCCGGGACGTCGGCGTCGCCGGCCACCTGCGCACCACCATCGGCCTGCCGGCGGAGAACGATGCTTTCCTCGCCGCCGCAGCCGCAGTAATCAAGGAGAACTAGAGAAATGACCGACCGTATCGGCCGCGCCAGCCGCACCACCTCTGAATCCGACATCCAGGTGGAGATCAACCTGGACGGCACCGGCCAGGTGGACGTCGACACCGGCCTGCCCTTCTTCGACCACATGCTCACCGCCTTCGCCGTGCACGGCTCCTTCGACCTGAAGGTGCACGCCAAGGGTGACATCGAGATCGACGCCCACCACACCGTCGAGGACACCGCCATCGTCATGGGCACCGCGCTCCTCGACGCTGTCGGCGACAAGAAGGGCATCCGCCGCTTCGGTTCCCGTCAGCTGCCGATGGACGAGACCCTCGTCGAATCCGTGGTGGACATCTCCGGCCGCCCCTACTTCGTGATGAAGGGCGAGCCGGAGCAGATGATCACCGCTGTCATCGGCGGCCACTACGCCACGGTGATCAACGAGCACTTCTTCGAGACCCTCGCCCTGAACGCGCGCATCACCCTCCATGTGATCTGCCACTACGGCCGCGACCCGCACCACATCACCGAGGCCGAGTACAAGGCCGTCGCCCGGGCGCTGCGCGAGGCCGTCGAGACCGACCCCCGGGTCCACGGCGTGCCGTCGACCAAGGGGGCCCTGTAACACATGCCGGTAATTGATACAGTTGCCCAGGCAGGGCAGGAATCGAGCCCCTGGCTCATCTACCTGCTGTTCATTGCCGCCGGCCTGCTTGTCGGCGGCACCTGGTCCGCATACCAGGCCGGCAGCAGACCCCTGACAATTTTCCTGGCACTGTGCGCCGCCGTGGCGTTCGCGGGGGCCGTCTTCTGGATGATGGGAGCGATGAACTAAGTGGCACAGACGGGTCTTTCACGCGCGGAGATCGAGAAACTCGACAGCATGTGGAAGGCCCCCGGGTTCATCCCGACCCTGATCGCGGTTTTCGCCGCCTTCGGCTCCTGGTCCCTGCTGCTGCCCGTCATCCCGCTCGCCGCCCTCGACGCCGGGCATTCCGCCACGCTCGCAGGCGCCTCCACCGGCATCTTCATGGCCACCACCGTGGCCACCCAGATCTTCACGCCGGCGGCCCTGCGGCGCATCGGCTACAACCCGGTGATGGTCGCCGCCGCCTTCATGCTCGGGGTGCCGGCCCTCGGTCACCTGCTGGGCCTGGAGGCCTGGAATCTGCTGTTGTTCTCCGCGCTGCGCGGCATCGGCTTCGGTGCGCTCACCGTCGCGGAATCCGCGCTGATCGCCGAGCTGATGCCCGCCCGCTTCCTGGGCAAGGCCACCGGCATGCTGGGCGTGTTCCTCGGCATCTCACAGATGATCTGCCTGCCCACCGGCCTGTTCCTGGCCAACACGGTCGGCTACCCGGTGGTCTACGTCGCGGCCGCCGCCGTGGCCCTGGTGGCCGCGGTGATGTGCCTGCGCATCCCGCGGATCAAGGCGCAACCCCGCGTCAACCCCGCCCCGCAGGACCTCGTCGGTGTGGCGCCGGCCTGGAAACTGGTGCTGGTGCCCGCCCTGGCGGTGACCAGCCTGTCCATGAGCTTCGGTGCCGTCTCCTCCTTCCTGCCGGCCGCCGTGCAGGAACTCGACCCCGTCACCGGTGCCGTCATCGGCGGATTCATGCTCTCCATCATCGGTGGGGCCTCGATGGTCCTGCGCTTCGGATCCGGTGTCATCGCCGACCGCAACGGCCTGCCGGGGGCGACGATGATCCCGGGCCAGGTGATGGGCTTCGCCGGGGTGCTCCTCATGGCCCTGGTCATCGCGCAGGGCTGGTCGGTGTGGTGGCTGGTGCTCGCCGGCATCCTCTTCGGTGGTGGCTTCGGCATCGTGCAGAACGAGGCCCTGCTGACCATGTTCTTCCGCCTGCCCCGCTCCCGGGTCTCCGAGGCCTCCGCAGTGTGGAATATCGCCTTCGACGCCGGCACGGGTCTGGGTTCCTTCGTGCTCGGGGCGGTCGCCGCGCAGGTGGCCTACTCCGGGGCCTTCGGTGTCGGTGCGGTCATCGTGGCGCTGGGTCTCCTGGGCACGGTCGCGGACCGCATCGTCGGTGCCCACCGGATCACTGAGCTCAACAACACCCGTGCCCGCCTGCGCCAGCTGCCCCTGCCCCGCCCCCGGTTGCAGCGCCGGCGCAGACCGTCCCGCGATGAATGAGCGGCCACCGGTCGATTAGACTTCGGGCCATGGCTAAAAGCGTCGCCCTCCTCGATTACGGTTCCGGCAATCTGCGATCGGCCCAGCGGGCCCTCGAGCGCGTCGGGGCGGAAGTCACCGTCACCAGTGATCCACAGACCGCAGTCAACGCCGACGGCCTGCTCGTACCCGGAGTGGGTGCCTTCGCGGCCTGCATGGCCGGCCTCAACGCGGTCCACGGCCCCCGGATCATCGGCCAGCGCCTGGCCGGCGGCCGCCCCGTCCTGGGCATCTGCGTCGGCATGCAGATCCTCTTCGAGGAGGGCCGCGAACATGGCGTGCACAGCCGCGGGGCGGGGGAGTGGCCCGGCGTGGTCGAACGCCTCCATGCGCAGATCCTGCCCCACATGGGCTGGAACACCGTCGAGCGGGCAGTCGATTCGCAGATGTTCGCCGGCCTGCCCGCTGACGAGCGCTTCTACTTCGTCCACTCCTACGGGGTGCGTGACTGGACCCTGGAGACCGATGACCTGACCACCCCGCCCGCGGTGTCCTGGGCAGCGCACGGCGGTGACCGTTTCGTCGCCGCAGTGGAGAATGGGCCGCTGTGGGCCACCCAGTTCCACCCGGAGAAGTCCGGGGACGCCGGGGCACAGTTGCTGACCAACTGGCTGACCACCCTCTAGCGCCGGATAGGATTCCACACATGAGTGATTTCACCCTTCTTCCCGCCGTCGATGTCGTCGACGGCCAGGCAGTCCGACTCGACCAGGGCGAGGCCGGCACCGAGAAGTCCTACGGCTCCCCGCTGGAGGCCGCCCTCGAATGGCAGGCGCAGGGCGCGGAGTGGCTGCACTTCGTCGACCTCGACGCCGCCTTCAACCGCGGTTCCAACCATGAGCTCATGGCGGAGATCACCCGCCAGCTGGATATCAAGGTCGAGCTGACGGGCGGCATCCGGGACGACGCCTCCCTGGAACGCGCCCTGGCCACCGGCGCCACCCGCGTCAACATCGGCACCGCCGCCCTGGAGAAGCCGGAGTGGATCGCGAAGGTGCTGGCCGAGTACGGCGAGAAGGTCGCCGTGGACATCGCCGTGCGTGAGATCGACGGCGAGTGGCGCACCCGCGGCAACGGCTGGGTCTCCGACGGCGGTGACCTCTGGGAGGTCCTCGAGCGTCTCGACGCCGCCGGTTGCTCCCGCTTCGTGGTCACCGACGTCTCCAAGGACGGCACCCTGACCGGACCGAACGTGCAGCTGTTGCGCGAGGTCGCTGCCGCCACGGACGCGAAGATCGTCGCCTCGGGCGGCATCTCCGTCCTCGACGACGTCCTTGAACTCTCCCGCCACGTGGATGAGGGCATTGATTCCGCGATCATCGGCAAGGCCCTCTACGAGGGACGATTCACGCTGCGCGAGGCGCTCGCGGCCGTCGAGAAGCAGTAGCCGTGGACGCGCGCGAGCTGCTCGCCGTCGCCGAGGCCGTCTGCGACGACGCCGAGGCGATGTTCCTGGCCGGGGTCGGCTCCGACCCCGCCCAGCTGAAGCAGCCCGGCGACTTCGCCACCGAGGTGGACCTGAGCATCGAGGACCACCTGCGGCGGATGCTCATCCAGTTCACCGGGATCCCGGTGCTGGGGGAGGAGTCCGGCGGCGTGTACAACCATGACGCCGTCTGGGTCGTCGACCCCATCGACGGCACCGCCAACTACGCCGCGGGCAACCCCATGTGCGCCATCCTCATCAGTCTGCTCGTTGAGGACCGGCCCGTCGCGGCGATCACCAGCATGCCCATGCTCCACCGCCGGCTCACCGCCTTCGAGGGCTCACCCGTCATGGTCAACGGCCGGCCCGTCACCCCGCTGAGCGAGGCGGACACCCTCGTCGCCCAGGTCGGCTTCTCCTCCGTGGCCTCCCAGGTGCGTTCCCGCTTCCCCTCGCTGCTGCGCCAGGGGCTGCTCTCGGAACTCGCAGAGACCTACCTGCGCCCCCGGATCACCGGCTCCGTCGGCGTGGACCTGGCTTTCACCGCCCAGGGCATCTTCGGCGGTGCGGTCAGCTTCTCCCCGCACGTGTGGGACAACGCCGCGGGCGTCATGCTCGTGCGCGCGGCCGGCGGAGTGGTCACCGACATCGAGGGCAACGACTGGACCCCCGACTCCGTCGGTGTGGTGGCGGGGACAGCGCGGGCCCATGAGGCCATCATGAGTACGATGGACAACATTCTGAATTCCGACTAATGGAAAGGGGCGGATAATGGCCGTCGCCATCCGCGTCATCCCCTGCCTCGACGTCGACAACGGTCGAGTGGTCAAGGGCGTCAACTTCGAGAACCTCCGCGACGCCGGTGACCCGGTGGAGCTGGCGGCACGCTACAACGAGGAGGGCGCCGACGAGCTGACCTTCCTCGACGTCTCCGCCTCGAAGGACGGACGTGGCACGATGCTCGAGGTGGTCCGCCGTACCGCCGAACAGATCTTCATCCCGCTGACAGTCGGTGGCGGTGTCCGCAGCGTCGAGGACGTCGACCAGCTGCTGCGCGCCGGAGCCGACAAGGTCTCCGTCAACACCTCCGCCATCGCCCGCCCTGAGCTGCTGCGCGAACTGGCCGATAAATTCGGTTCCCAGTGCATCGTCCTGTCCGTTGACGCCCGCCGCGTCCCCGAGGGTGGTGAACCCCAGCCCTCCGGCTTCGAGGTGACCACCCACGGCGGTACCCGCTCCGCCGGCCTCGACGCCGTCGAGTGGGCACGACGCGGCGAGGAGCTGGGCGTGGGCGAGATCCTGCTCAACTCCATGGACGGCGACGGCACCCGCGACGGCTTCGACCTCGAACTGCTGCGCCTGGTCCGCGCGGCCGTCAACGTGCCGATCATCGCCTCCGGCGGTGCCGGCAAAGCCGAGCACTTCCCGCCCGCCGTCGACGCCGGTGCAGACGCGGTGCTCGCCGCCACCATCTTCCACTTCCGGGAGGTCACGATCGCCGAGGTCAAGGATGCGATCGCGGCCGCCGGCCACGAGGTCCGCCGATGAGCGACAACCCCGCCGACCACGAACTCGACGAGGACATCGCCGCCCGCCTGAAGCTCAATGACCAGGGCCTGGTGCCCGCCATCGTGCAGGCCGACGGCACCGGTGAGGTCCTCATGATGGCGTGGATGGACACCCACGCGCTGGCCTACACCCTGGCCACCCGCCGCGGGACCTATTACTCGCGTTCCCGCGACGAGTACTGGATCAAGGGTCTGACCTCGGGCCACACCCAGGAGGTCACCGGTGTGCGCCTCGACTGTGACGGCGACACCCTCCTGGTCACCGTGAAACAGGTCGGCGCGGCCTGCCACACCGGCGCCCGCACCTGCTTCGACGCGGACGGGCTGCTGTGAGTAACCCCTCCCGGATCGCCGCCCTCCTCCTCGCCGTCGGGGCGCTGGTGCTGTGGGCGGCCTCCCGCATGGCGTGGCTGACGGTGGCGACCTTCGACGACAAGTCCGGTGACGCCACCAACGCGATCATCGGTGGCCTGTGGTCCACTGAGCAGACCGCCGTGGCCCTGCTGCTGCTCGCCGGCGCCATTGCCGGTTTTGCCCTGCGCCGCCTCGGCCGCCGCGTTGTGGGGATCATCTCTGCGCTGGCCGCCATCGGTGCGAGCTGGGCCCCGTTGGGCCTGCTCGCCGGGGAACCGGACCCGCAGCGCGCCCACCAGCTGCTGTCCACCGGTGAGGAGGCGAAGATCGCGGCCTGGGCGGAACTCGCCGGGATCAGCGTCAACACCGCCGGTCCCGCCCTGGCCATGGTGGGGGCCGCCATCTCCCTGTTCGGCGGTGTCCTGCTGGCCGTGCGCCCGGGCACCGACTCCGCGAAACGCAACCGCTACGAACGGAAACAGGACCGCCAGGCGAAGCTCTCCCGTGACCTGGCGAGCGAACCGGATTCAGGCCGCGTCATGTGGGACGCCCTCGACGCCGACATCGACCCGACGGACACGTCACACCCCTGATTTCGTCGTGAGCAGTCTCACGGGATAGCCTGTTGACAAATATTGTCTGTTCGAGAACAGGTCCCGATGGGAGGTGCCGATGAACGACCCGGACCGGCTTGTCGCCGAGGTCCTGGCCGGGGTCGCCGCACGTGAGGCAGTGGTTCCCTTCCAGGAGATCAAGGCCCGCTCCCGGGACGTCGCCCCGCCCCGCGACGGGGTCGCCGCCCTGTTGCGCAGCGGTTGCAGTGTCATCGCCGAGATCAAACGCGCCATGCCGGGGAAGATCTTCCTCAACGACACCGATCTGGCGCCCATCGCCAACCTGGCCCGGGAATTCGAGCAGGGCGGGGCCCACCTCATCGCCTGCCAGACAGAACAGCTGCGTTACCACGGCTCCCTGCTGGACATGAAGACCGCCCGTGACGCCGTCGAACTGCCGGTGTTCTGCCGGGACATCATCATCGACCCGTACCAGATCCACGAGGCCCGCTGTTACGGCGCTGACCTGGTCCCCCTGCAGGTGGAGTTGCTCGACCAGAACCGGCTGGTCTCCCTTCTCGACCGCATCGAGTCCCTCAACATGACCGCCGTGCTCGAGGTGCGCACCCCCGCCGAGGCGGACCGCGCCATGGAGGCCGGTGCCCGGGTCGTGGCCGTCAACGCCCGACCCATGGTGGGTGGGGGAGTGGACAAGTCCCGTTTCGCGGAGATCGCCCCCGGACTGCCCGAATCCACGGTGCGCATCGCGATGTCGGGTGTCCACACCTCCCGTGACCTGCTCAACTACGCCGCCGCGGGCGCCGACGCCGTCGTCGTCGGCGAGGAGCTCATGAGCGCCGAGGACCCCGCCCGCCTCACCCGCATTCTCGTGGCCACCGGCCAGCACCCGTCCTGCCCCTCCCGCTGAGGGGTCTGGCACACTGTCTAGCGTGCAGACCACGATTCTCGCGAACATCCCGTCCCCGCCGCAGGGCGTCTGGTACCTCGGCCCCCTGCCCATCCGCGCGTACGCCGTGTCCATCATGGTGGGCATCATCCTGGCGCTGTGGCTCACCCACCGGCGCTACCTCGCGCGTGGCGGGAACGCGGACATGGTGTGGGACGCCGCGATCGTGGCCATCCCCGCCGGCATCATCGGCGGCCGGATCTACCACGTCATCACCGACGCCGACAAGTACTTCTGCGAGGCCTGCGACCCGGTCGACGCACTGAAGATCACCAACGGCGGCCTGGGCATCTGGGGTGCCGTGGCCCTGGGCACCCTCGCGGTGTGGGCCCTGTTCCGCTACCGGAAGGTCCCCCTGGCGCCCTTCGCCGATGCCGTAGCCCCCGGCATCATCCTCGGTCAGGCCATCGGCCGGCTGGGCAACTGGTTCAACCAGGAGATCTACGGCCGTCCCACCGACCTGCCGTGGGCCCTGGACATTTTCTACCGCATCGACGACAACGGTGAATTCGCTCCGTTGACCGGCCGCTCCACGGGGGATGTGATCGCCTCCGTGCACCCGACGTTCCTCTACGAGCTGCTGTGGAACCTGGCGATCCTCGCCCTGCTGCTGCTCATCGACCGTCGTTTCCAGCTGGCGCAGGGCTCCATCTTCGCCCTCTATGTCGCCGGCTATACCCTCGGCCGATTCTGGATCGAGCTCATGCGCGACGATTCCGCCACCATGATCCTCGGCCAGCGCGTCAACACCTGGGTCTCGGCGGTGGTCTTCCTCATCGCCGTGGCCGTGTTCGTCTGGCTCCAGCGCCGCCGACGGGCTGTTTCACAGGAAAGCGAGTAGGTTGGAAGCCGTGTCTAGACGAACCAAGATTGTGTGCACCCTCGGCCCAGCCGTCGCCAGCAAGGACGCCATCCTGCGTCTGGTGGAGGACGGTATGGATGTCGCCCGCCTGAACTTCTCCCACGGCGATCACGCCGACCACGAGCAGAATTACCGGTGGGTACGGGAGGCCACCGATGAAACCGGTCGCGCGGTGGGTATCCTCGCCGACCTCCAGGGCCCGAAGATCCGCCTGGGCCGCTTCATTGACGGTGCCACCGTCTGGGAGAACGGCGAAGTCGTGCGGATCACCGTCGACGACGTCGAGGGAACCCACGACCGGGTCTCCACCACCTACAAGAACCTGGCCCAGGACGCCGAGCCGGGCGACCGTCTCCTCGTCGATGACGGCAAGGTCGGCCTCGTCGTCCTCCGTGTCGAGGGCAGCGACGTGGTCTGCGAGGTCACCGAGGGTGGCCCCGTCTCCAACAACAAGGGCGTCTCCCTGCCCGGCATGGACATCTCCGTGCCGGCACTGTCCGAGAAGGACATCTCCGACCTCGAGTTCGCCCTCCAGCTCGGCGTCGATCTCATCGCCCTGTCGTTTGTCCGTTCCCCCGCCGACATCGACCTCGTCCACGAGGTCATGGACCGCGTCGGTCGCCGCGTACCGGTGATCGCCAAGCTGGAGAAGCCCGAGGCCGTCGACGCCCTCGAGCCGATCGTCCTCGCCTTCGACGCCATCATGGTCGCCCGCGGTGACCTCGGCGTCGAGGTTCCGCTCGAGCAGGTCCCGCTGGTGCAGAAGCGGGCCATTCAGATCGCCCGCGAGAACGCCAAGCCGGTGATCGTGGCCACCCAGATGCTCGACTCCATGATCGAGAACTCGCGGCCCACCCGCGCGGAGGCCTCCGACGTGGCCAACGCCGTTCTCGACGGCGCGGATGCGGTCATGCTCTCCGGTGAGACCTCCATCGGCGTGGATCCGCACAATGTCGTGCGCACCATGTCGCGTATCGTCACCCAGGCGGAGACCGACGGCCACGTGCCGCCGCTCAGCCACGTCCCGCGCACCAAGCGTGGCGTGATCTCCTACTCCGCCCGCGATATCGCCGAGCGCCTCAACGCCCGCGCCCTGGTCTGTTTCACCACCTCCGGTGACACCGCCCGCCGCGTGGCCCGTCTGCACTCGCACCTGCCGCTGCTCGTGTTCACCCCGGATGCGGCGGTGCGTTCCCAGCTGGCGCTGACCTGGGGGACAGAGACCTTCCTCAGCCCGCCCGTCACCTCCACCGATGAGATGCTCATGGTGCTGGACAAGGCGCTGCTGGCCATGGACGAGTACCACCGCGACGACATGATGGTCGTCGTCGCCGGTTCCCCGCCCGGAGTCTCCGGCAACACCAACATGATCCACGTCCACCTGCTGGGCGAGGACACCCGGGTGGCCAAGTAGCCTGACCCGCCGAAAGCCGGAGGCGGCGGAGAGGACAGTTCCTCTCCGCCGCCTCCGGCTTTCACCGGGCCTTATTCGCAGCCGATGCCGTCGCCGTCGCGGTCCAGGTGCGTGCCGTAACCGGGTGAGCCGCGGTAGACCGGGGCCGCGCCGGCGGCCCTGGCCGCGGCACAGTTCTTGTAGTAGGTCGATGCCGGGGCCGGGGCAGGCTCGGGTGCGGCGACGAAGCCCATGGGGGCGGTGTTCGCCTGCTCCGGGGACGGGGCCGCCGCCTGGGCGGTGATGGTGGCCGTGTCTGTCACGGTCTCGGTGACTGTCGTCACCTCCGGGGTGGCGGTGACTGTCGCGGTGGCGGTAGTCGTCGCGGTGGTGGTCCGGGTGACCGTCACCGGGGCGGTCTCGGCGGCACTGGTGCCGCAGGCGGCGAGCACCAGCGGGCTGAGCAGGAGAAGCAGGGACAGGCGTGTGCGCATGGGGGCTCCATTATCAGAAGGTACCCGGGGGAGTATGCCAAACTCCTTTCCCTGGGAACCAGCCGGTGCCCCTGCCCGGGGCTAGCGGGTCACCGGGGTGGGTTCCAGCTTCCACACCTCACGGGCGTAGTCGTTGATGGTGCGGTCGGAGGAGAATCGGCCCGAGGCGCAGATGTTCTCCCAGCACATGCGTGCCCAGTGCTGGCGGTCGGCGTAGAAGTCCTCGGCCATGCGATCGCGGGTCTCGCGGTAGTCGGCGAAGTCACCCAGGACGTAGTAGATGTCCGGGGTCTCCCAGCCGCCGCCGTCGAGAAGCGAGGAACGCAGGTCGTGGAACATTCCGGTGCCGCTGTCGTTGAGACGGCCGTCGATGAGCGCGTCGAGGGTGCGCTTGAGACCCGGGATCGTCTCGTAGGCGTGGTGCGGGTTGTAGCTGGCGCGCAGCTCCGGCAGTTCCTCCTCCTTGGCACCGAAGATGTAGGCGTTGTCATCGCCGACAGCCTCGTGGATCTCCACGTTCGCGCCGTCCAGAGTACCCAGGGTCAGCGCACCGTTCATCATGAACTTCATGTTGCCGGTGCCGGAGGCCTCCTTGCCGGCGGTGGAGATCTGCTCGGAGACATCGGTGGCCGGGATGATGTGCTCGGCGGGGGAGACGTTGTAGTTCTCCACGAACACGACACGGATGACCTTGTTGACCTCCGGGTCGTTGTTGACCACGTGGGCGATCTCGTTGATCAGCTTGATGATGGCCTTGGCACGGTGGTAGCCCGGCGCGGCCTTCGCACCGAAGATGAAGGTGCGCTTCGGCACGTCCTTGAGCCCGTCCTCCTTGATGCGCAGGTAGAGATCGAGGATGTACAGGGCGTTGAGCAGCTGGCGCTTGTACTCGTGGAGGCGCTTGATCTGGGTGTCGTAGATCGAGGTCGGGTCGATCTCGATGTCCTGGCGCTCCCTGATCCACTCGGCGAAGTCGGCCTTGTTGGCGTCCTTGATGTCGAGCAGTTCCTGCATCACGGTCTCGTCATCGGCGTAGTGTGCGATGTCCTTGAGCAGGTCCATGTCGGTGACCCAGGCGTCCGAGCCGATGAGGCGGGTGAGCAGGTCGGACAGGCGCGGGTTGCACATCTTCAGCCAGCGGCGTGGGGTGACACCGTTGGTCTTGTTGTTGAACTTCTCCGGCCAGATGGCGTGCCAGTCACCGAGGGTGTCGCGTTTGATGATCTCGGTGTGCAGCGCCGCGACACCGTTGATGGAGTAGGCCGCGTAGCAGGCGATCCACGCCATGTGGACATGGCCGTCCTGGACCGGGGACATGCGGTGGATGTGCCCCTCGTCGAGGCCCTCCTCGCGCAGCTCATCGCGGAACCGGCGGTCGATCTCGAGGACGAGCTCCCAGATACGGCCGAAGAGCTGCTGGAAGATGGTGACGTTCCACTGCTCGAGGGCCTCGGTGAGGACGGTGTGGTTGGTGTAGGCGAAGGTCGCCGCGACGATGTCCCAGGCCTCCTCCCAGCCCATGTCGTGCTCGTCGAGAAGCAGGCGCATGAGCTCGGGGATGGCCAGCACCGGGTGGGTGTCATTGAGCTGGATGCAGTTGTACTCGGCGAAGGTCGACAGGTCGCCGTGGTTCTCGATGTGCGACTCGATCATCGCCTGCAGGGAGGCGGAGACGAAGAAGTACTGCTGGCGCACGCGCAGCACCTTGCCGGCGTAGGTGGTGTCGTTGGGGTAGAGCACGCGGCACAGGTCCATGACGCGCTCGCGTTCGACGATCGCATCGGTGAAACGCTGCGAGTTGAAGGCGTCGTAGTCGAACTCCTCCATCGGCTCGGCCTTCCACAGACGCAGGGTGCCCACGTTGTCGGTGCCGTAGCCGGTGATCGGCATGTCGTAGGGCACGGCGCGGACGGTCATGTCCTCGAAGTGGACGATACGCGGCTGCTCCTCGCGGCGGATGTAGAAGGGGTAGCCGTTCTCCTTCCACGCGTCCGGCTGCTCGGTCTGGAAGCCGTGGTCGAAGATCTGCTTGAACAGGCCGTAGCGGTAGAGGATGCCGTAGCCGGTGACCGGCAGGTTCTGCGTCGCGGAGGAATCCAGGAAGCAGGCGGCGAGGCGACCCAGGCCACCGTTGCCCAGCGCGGCGTCACTCTCCGCGTCGAGGACGTCGCTGAGCTCATGGCCGAGCTCACGGACAGCCTCCTCCGCTTCCTCGACCATGCCGAGGTTGGTGAGGTTGTTCAGCAGCGCACGGCCCATGAGGAACTCGGCGGAGAAGTAGTGCTGCTGGCGCACACCCGCGTAGGCCTCCGTGGTGGCCTCCCAGTTGTCTGCGATCTGCTCCATGACGCTGCGGGAGAGCCCGAACCAGAACTTGTAGTCGGTGGCATTCTCCGGCGTGGCACCGGAGGCGGCGCGCACGTGGCCGGCGACAGTCGTGTTCAATGCGGGCAGGGTCTCACTCATGTGGATCGCTCCTGAGGCTTCGATGGTCGTCTCGCAACAAAACAAAGCGGGCACGCACACGGGTGCGGACCGCCCGCCCCAGCATATAGGCCCACCGCCCGCCGCGCGCCTCAGCGGGACAGGTAGGCGAGCACCCCGGCGGCGGCGGCCTTCGTGGTCGCCTCCACCGTGGTGCCGTACTCCGGCAGGAACGTGTTCATGTGGTTGACCGGCACGTCCTCCTTCACCCGGTTCTCCGCGACGGCCCGGTCCCACAGTCCCTGCGGCGTGCAGCCGACCACCCAGTACAGGTAGGGCACACCGAAGGCGCGGGGGATGTTGGCGAAGTCCTCCGAGACGGTGGTGCGGGTCGCATCCACGGAGGCCGCCCCGAAAACCGAGTCGAGGACGGGACGGACGGTGCGGAAGACCCCCGTGTCATTGTCGATGAGCTCGCCGTGGCCGAAGAACTCGAAGGTGGGCAGCTCCTCGATGCCGGAGGCCAGACACTCGGCCTCGACGACGCGCTTGATGGCGGCGTAGATGCGACGCTGGACGGTCACGTCGTAGAACCGGCAGTTGAGGACCAGTGCCGCCGAGTCCGGGATGATGTTGTTGGTTGAACCCGCCCGCAGAGTGCCCACGGAGACGACGGCGAAGTCGTTGGGGTTGACCTCCCGGCCGACGATGCCCTGCAGCCGGATGACGATCATCGCGGCGGTGAAGGTCGGGTCGATGGCGTTGTGCGGCATCGAGCCATGCGCACTGCGGCCGGGGATGGTGATGCGGATGGAATCACACGCGGCGAACTGGGCGCCCGGCATGGTCTGCACCTCACCGGCGCGGCCAGGCATCACGTGCTGCCCCAGGCAGACGTCCGGGCGGGGCACGCGGTGGAGCAGCCCGTCGGCGATCATCGCGTTGGCGCCGGTGCCGGTCTCCTCGGCGGGCTGGAACAGGGCGATGAATGTGCCGGACCAGGCCTCCCGGTGGGTGTCCAGGATGGCGCACGCCCCGAGCAGCGCGGTGGTGTGCATGTCGTGGCCGCAGGCGTGCATCACCCCGGTCGGGTTGCCGTCGGGGCCGGGGCGGATCTGGGTGGAGGCGAAGGGGACGCCCGTTTCCTCGCGGATGGGCAGGGCGTCGAAATCTGCGCGGAACAGGGCACACGGGCCGTCGCCGTTGCGGAAGACGGCGACGATGCCGTGACCGCCGATGTGGGGGATGACCTCGCAGTCGAAGTCGGCCAGTTTCTGCAGAATCCGCCCGGCGGTCTCCTGCTCATGGCCGGAGAGTTCGGGGTGCTCGTGCAGATCCTCGTAGAAGGCGCGCTGCCAGCCGAGGTCCGCGGTGTGGTGGTTGAGGAGATGGGTGATGTCGTTCATCGTGAACGCCAGGTTACTGCAGCAGCGGGTTATACAGGAGAGTGTTGCGGCGGGGGAGGCACTCGGTGGCGATGCGGATGTCCTGCGCGATCAGCCCCTCGTCGCGCAGGCGGTACATCGCGGAGACCACCCGGTCGCGGATGTTGTCGGGGGACAGGGTGTTGACGAAGATCTTCGTCCCACCCTCGAAGCCGGCCAGCGTGGACACCCGCCACTTGATGTTCACCCGCCACGGCATGGGCAGGTCCAGGTCGACGGGTCGGTGGTGCCACTCCTCGTTGACGGGCACCTCCGCACCGGTGGCGGCGTGACAGGCGTGAATCAGGTCGCTCATGCCGCGGACCTCGTCGTTGGACTGCAGCCACGGCTCCGGGACGGGGGAGCGGGAGTAGATGGTCAGGGTGGGGTAGCGGTGACCGAAGCCGGCGTGGACGACGGCGTAGTCGTTCTCGGCGATGATGAGGTTGCGGTAGCCGGCGTAGTCCACGCCCCACTCGTTGTAGATGTTGTGGTTGGTGCGCAGCCGGGCGATCTCCATCTCGGACTGGACGGACCGGGAGTCGATGGCCACCAGCTGCTTGTGCAGGTGATCGAAGGAGGCGCCGGCGGGGGCCAGCCAGTTCTGGAAGGCCGCGACATAGGGGGCATAGCGGTTGCGCTGGTAGAGATCGTCGATGCCGTCGATGGTGAACAGCGTGAAGGCGAAGTGCTCCTCCGGACTCAGAGAGCCCGAGGAGGCCAGCTCGTGGGTGTGGGTGGCCTCGTCGGTGAAGTGGCGGCGGCTGATGATCACGTCGTGCCCGCCACCGAAATAGGCCGGCGCATACTCCAGCAGCTGCTCCTCCGGCAGATCGGAATCCTTCCCGGCGGCGCTCAGGCGGGTGCGGACGATGTCGAGGACGTGGGCGCGCCCCGCCGGGTCCGCCAGATAGTCGGCCATCCGTTTCGTGGTCCCCGGGTCCATCTCGTAACCGTAGTTCTTCGACCAGTAGTCATAGGAGATGATCTCGAAGAGGTTGGGCACCCGGCGGAACTCGGCGGTGCTCTCCGCCAGCTCGTGGGGCAGCTGGCCGTGCAGGATGCGCCATTGCCCGTCCTCACGCACCATGCGGGACTTCTCCGGCGGGGTGGCCAGCGGGGTGGCGGAACAGAAGGCGCAGCGGCGGTCCCGGTCGTGGCGGCCCAGCGGCGTCGGATCAACAGCCGGCCTGGTCAACGGCCGGTTGCCGCGGCCCGGCACGGTCCACACCTCGGTCCCGGTGAACGGGTTGACCTGCTTGATCGTCCCATCGACCATGATGGTGATGGGGTCGCGGTGGGAGTTGACGGGGAGATTCATGCTCCCCAGACTAAGGGCTAGTGTTTAGGCATGCCTGCAATCCAGTTTGATGTCCTCATCCCCGACGCCCCCGCCCTCCAGCTGCAGGGGGTGTTCGAGGAGGCGATCAGCAAGCTCATCGCCGCGGAGAAGCTCACCGGCGGTGCCGTCACCCACGACCACACCCCGAAACTTCACGAAGGTATTGAAGAGGGTCTGCGCGAGGACCGGGACGACCTGTACCAGGCCCAGATCCACCGCTACGTCATCGCCGTGGAGGGGGCCACCGGCTCCGTCAACCAGTTGGCGATGGTGCTCTCCCGTTTCCTCACCCCGCAGGCGGACCTGCCCACCAATGCCGTTGCGCTGGAGAACGAACAGGCCCACGAGGTGCCCGCGATCTACCCCTGGGCGGTGGAGATCCGCAGGTAGTCCGCGGCGATCTGCGCGCCCGCCTCGAAGAGCTGCTTCTCCACGTCCACCGGCTCACCCATCGCGGCAGTGATGACACCCGGACCCGGGTCGGCGTCGATGCGTCCGGCGGCGATCGCCAGCGTGGCACCCGTGCCCGCGACGATGTCGGCGATGGTGCCGACCACCTTGCCGGTCAGCGACTGGGCGTCGAAACGCCCCTCACCCGTGATGACGAGGTTGGCCTGCGGGATCGACTCGACCAGTCCGAGGGCGTCGGCGACCAGCGGCGCGCCGGGCAGGACGTGGACGTGGGAATCGGTGCCGTGGAGCATGGTCGACAGCCAGTGGATACCCACCGGCACTGCGCCGGCGGCCCCGAAACCCGGGGTCTGCGGGTCGATGCCGAGGGTCACGGCGGTGTGGATCAGCGCGGATTCCAGCAGCGCGACGTCCTCTGTGGAGGCGCCCTTCTGCGGGGCATAGACGGTGGCGGCCTCCGGGACGGTGGCGGTGACGTCGGTGAGCAGCACCCACTCGAGGGCGGCCGCCGGGATGTTGAGCTGGGCGGTGTCGATGCTGGCCAGTGCACCGAGCGATCCGCCGCCCTTGCGCAGGGAATAACCGGCCTCGTCCATCGGGGTGGCGCCCAGGGCGACGAGGATGCCGGTGCCCGCGTCTGTGGTCGCCGAGCCGCCGAGGCACAGCACGATCCGGGTGGCGCCGCGGGTCTGGGCGTCGGCGATGAGGACACCGGTGCCGTAGGTGTCACCGGTCAGCGGCACCGTATTGTCCGCCACGGCGGGCAACCCGGAGGCGGCGGCGATGTCGATGTAGGCGGTCGAGCCGTCGAAGATGTAGGAGGCCTCGGTCAGCCTGCCGGCGGCGTCTGTGGTGGGCAGGGTGATCGTCTCGCCGGAGAAGGTGGCGGCGGTGCCCTCCCCGCCGTCGGCCATGGGTGCGAGGGTGATCTGGGCGTCCCGGATGACCGAACGGACACCCTCCCCAAGCAGTCGGGCGGCCTGCTCGGCGGTGGCGGTGCCCTTGAAGGAGTCGGGGGCGATGATGATGTGGACCATGAAATACAAGTCTAGGGGTAGGGTGAGTGACGCATTCAACGCGTCGGAAACTTGCATGGGCAGCCTCACGCGTGAAAACTGTTACCCGTTAGAAACCCCACCCCCGGGCTGCCCGCAACTGCGGGCCGGAAAGGACTCGTATGTCTATTGACGAGCAGGTCTCCTCCTACTACAACATGCTGCTCAAGCGGAACGCAGGAGAGCCGGAGTTCCACCAGGCCGTCGCAGAGGTGCTCACCTCCCTGAAGATCGTGTTGGAGAAGGACCCGCACTATGCGGACTATGGACTGATCCAGCGTCTGTGTGAACCTGAGCGTCAGTTGATCTTCCGGGTACCGTGGATCGACGACAACGGGGTGGTGCAGGTCAACCGTGGTTTCCGCGTGCAGTTCAACTCCGCACTGGGCCCCTATAAGGGCGGCATCCGGTTCCACCCCTCCGTGAACCTGGGCATCATCAAGTTCCTCGGTTTCGAGCAGATCTTCAAGAACTCCCTGACCGGCCTGCCCATCGGCGGCGGCAAGGGCGGCTCCGACTTCGACCCCAAGGGTAAGTCCGAGCTGGAGATCATGCGTTTCTGCCAGTCCTTCATGACGGAGCTGCACCGCCACATCGGCGAGTACCGCGATGTCCCGGCCGGTGACATCGGCGTCGGTGGCCGCGAGATCGGTTTCCTCTTCGGTCAGTACCGCCGCCTGGCCAACCAGCATGAGTCCGGTGTCCTCACCGGTAAGGGACTTACCTGGGGTGGTTCGCTGGTGCGCACCGAGGCCACCGGATACGGCTGCGTCTACCTCACCGAGGAGATGATGAAGGCCCACGGCGCCTCCATGTCCGGTGCCCGGGTCATCGTCTCCGGTTCCGGCAATGTCGCCATCTACGCCATCGAGAAGGCCCAGGAGCTGGGTGCGACCGTCGTCGGCTTCTCCGATTCCTCCGGCTGGGTGTCCACCCCGGACGGTGTCGATGTCGAGCTGCTCAAGAATGTCAAGGACAAGCGCCGTGAGCGGGTCTCCGTCTACGTTGAGGAGACCACCGGCGCCACCTTCCACACCGAGGGCTCCATCTGGGACCTCGAGGCCGATGTGGCCCTGCCGTGCGCCACCCAGAACGAGCTCAACGGTGAGCACGCCCTGGCCCTGGTGGACAACGGCATCCGTTTCATTGCCGAGGGCGCCAACATGCCCTCCACCCCGGAGGCCATCGAGATTTTCCGCGCGAACCGGATCCACTTCGCCCCGGGCAAGGCCGCCAACGCCGGCGGTGTGGCCACCTCCGCACTGGAGATGCAGCAGAACGCCTCCCGTGACTCCTGGTCCTTCGAGTACACGGACCAGCGCCTGCACAAGATCATGTCCAGGATCTACCGCACCATGTCCAACACTGCCCGTGAGTACGGACACGAGGACGATTATGTCCTGGGTTCCAACATCGCCGGCTTCAAGAAGGTCGCTGACGCGATGCTCGCCCAGGGGGTCGTCTAACGGACATGGGAAACCCTGCTTCCCGCAGCAGGGAAACACCATCCGGGTCGTCTACGATGAGGGCATGTACCGAGTTTTTGAGGCCCTCGATGAACTGAACCAGACCCTTGAGCAGGCCTATGGCGTGCCCATGACCTCCAACTGCATGGTGCCGCGCAATGACATGCTCGCGCTTCTCGACGATCTGCGCAACGCCCTGCCCGTGGAGATCGACGACGCCCAGGACGTCCTGGACAAGCAGGAGGAGATCCTGCGCGGAGCCGAGGAACGCGCCCGGAACATGGTCGCCGAGGCGGAGAGCCAGGCCGATGACATCGTGGCCCGGGCCCGGCAGGATGCCGACACCATGGTCGCCGACGCT
Source organism: Corynebacterium hylobatis (assembly GCF_003955685.1). Taxonomy (GTDB): domain Bacteria; phylum Actinomycetota; class Actinomycetes; order Mycobacteriales; family Mycobacteriaceae; genus Corynebacterium; species Corynebacterium hylobatis. The sequence continues at coordinate 49,432 of NZ_RXHJ01000013.1, read as the reverse complement.
GAACACCACGCCTCCACCCTCATGGCCAAGGCCGAGGACGATGCGGACCACCTGGTCGGCTCGGCCCGCCGGGAGGCCGAGGACACCGTCCACCGGGCCCAGGCTGAGGCTGACCGGCTTGTCGCCGACGGCAACGCCTCCTATGACCGCAGCGTCAGCGAGGGTGAGGCGGAGCAGGAGCGCCTGGTCTCCCAGACCGAGATCGTCCGCCGCGCCAACGATGAGGCACGCCGCATCGTCGACACCGCGCACGTCGATTCCGAGCGTCTGCGCACCGAGTGCGACGAGTTCGTGGAGGGCAAGCTCTCCGAGTTCGAGGAGTCCCTCTCAGGCGTGCTGCGCACCGTCACCCGTGACCGTCAGGCCCTGCGCCGGGGGGCAGGTGTGTCCCGGCGCCGGACCGAGTAGACTTCGAAGGCTATGACTTCACCTTTTGTCTTCAATATCGCAGGCCTCACTGACTTCGCGCAGCGCACCCAGACCGGCCCCAACCCCACGCGGATCGGGCCGGAGATGATCGGCCTCGCGGAAGGTGAGGAGATCACCGTCGAGGCCACCCTCTCCCAGCTGGGCGGGGGAGTGCTCGTCAACGCGGATGTCCGCGGGCGGCTCACCGGACAGTGCGTCCGCTGCCTCACGGAACTCCACCCGCAGCTTGAGCTGCATGTCACGCAGGTCTTCTCCGTCTCCCCGGATTTCGTCACCGGCGAAGAGGGGGACGAGGCGGATGATCTGCCGGAGGTCGTCGGCGACAAGATCGACCTGCTCCAGTCCGTCATCGACGAGGCGGGCCTGACCCTGCCCTTCAACCCCACCTGTGAGGGCGGTTGCGAGGAGACCGACACGCCGGCCCCGGACGGGGTCTCCGGCGAGTTCAAGCCGGTTGATCCGCGGTGGACGGACCTGGAGAAGTTCCTGTGAACCGCCGCCGCAACCGGCCCAGCGGGGAGGAGGCGCTGGAGGCTGCCTTCCGCGCGGTCGACCACACCCCGCTTCTCGACGCACTGGGGGTCGCCCTCGAGGACGGGCTGCTGCGTCTCGCGCTGACGCACCGCAGCTTCGCCAACGAGAACGGTAACCTGCCCAACAACGAACGTCTTGAGTTCCTCGGCGACGCCGTCCTGGGCCTGTCGGTGGCCACGCAGCTCTACAGCCAGTACCCCTCGCGTCCGGAGTCGGACATCTCGAAGATGCGTGCCTCCATCGTCTCCCGCTACGGGCTGGCGGATGTCGCCCGGGAGATCAACCTCGGCGAGCACATCCTGCTGGGCCGGGGTGAGCTGGTCACCGACGGTCGGGGTAAGGACTCCATCCTCGCGGACACCACCGAGGCCCTGCTGGGTGCCATCTACCTGCAGTTCGACTTCGACACTGCCCGTGATGTCGTCCTGCGTCTGTTCCAGGAGAAGATTGACGCGGCGTCGGCGAGCAATATCCACCGCGACTGGAAGACCAACCTCCAGGAACGCGTCGCCGAGCTGAAGTACCCCATGCCGGTATACCAGGCGACGTCCACCGGGCCGGAGCACGACCTGACCTTCTCCGCCTCCGTCACGGTCAACGGCATTGAGCTGGGCACCGGCACGGGGCCGAGCAAGAAGGTCGCCGAGCAGGCCTCCGCCCGCACGGCCTTCCTCACTCTCCGGGAGAATCCGCGTGCCGGAACTCCCCGAGGTTGAGGTCGTCCGCCGGGGTCTGGAGGGGCACCTCGTCGGACGCACCATCGTTGCTGCGGAGGTGCTGCACCCGCGGGCCGCGCGCAACCAGCCCGGCGGACCCACGGAGATCGAGGCCAGACTGCCGGGGCTGCAGGTCACCGCGGCACGTCGGCGCGGGAAGTTCCTGTGGCTCGACCTCGGTGAGCCGACACCCACGGATGAGGCACTCCTGGTGCATCTGGGTATGAGCGGGCAGATGCTGGTCAAGGATGCGGGCAGCCCCGTCCATGCGCACCTGCGTGCGCGGCTGGTTCTTGACGACACCTCCGAGGTCTGGTTCGTCGACCAGCGCACCTTCGGTTACTGGTGGGTGGGGGAACTCGTCGACGGTGTGCCCGGGAAACTCACCCATATCGCTCCCGACCTGCTCGAGGACGGCCTGAACCTGCAGGTGCTGGCCGCCCTGCTGAAGTCCCGGCGCTCGGAGATCAAACGCCTGCTGCTCAACCAGGAGCTGGTCTCCGGTATCGGCAACATCTACGCCGATGAGATGCTCTGGGAGGCGCAGATCCACCCCCTGCAGCGCGCCGACCGGATCGCCCTGCCCCGGCTGGTGGACCTGCTGGAATCCGGGCGGGCGGTGATGACCCGGGCGTTGGCCCAGGGCGGGACGTCCTTCGATGCGCTCTACGTCAACGTCAACGGCAACTCCGGGTACTTCGCCCTGCACCTCAACGCCTACGGCCAGCAGGGCACACCGTGTCACCGCTGCGGCACCGAGATCGTGCGCGAGCAGTTCATGAATCGTGGCTCGCACTTCTGCCCGGGATGCCAGAGACGCAGATAGGCTGGGGTCCATGACACAGCGCAGACTCGTGGCTCTTGTCGACGGCCACGTTCAGGGCGTCGGCTTCCGGTGGTGGGCCCGGGGTGAGGCCGTCGGTCTCGGGCTCGCCGGCTCGGCGGAGAACCTCGCCGACGGTCGTGTCCGCGTCGTCGCCGAGGGGCCTGAGGATGCACTCGCTGAGCTGCTCCGGCGGTTGCCCTCCGGCCCCGGACGCGTAAAGGATGTGGCCCGCGAGTGGGCTGAGCCGGTGGGGGAGAAGGGTTTCGACACCTTCTGAGGTGTTTCGGAAAATGTCACATAATACGAATGCACGTACTTCTATAAGACCAGGTGGCAGGCAAAAGCGCCGATTGTTGACGTGACATTGTACGACAGGTCCTATAGTCGTCCCTGTGTTCGACCCGTTTTATTCTGAACCGCACCATCCTGGTGTTACCCTTTCCGCGTGCATCTGAAATCGCTGACCCTCAGGGGCTTCAAGTCCTTCGCGTCCGCGACGACCCTGAAATTCGAACCGGGCATCTGCGCGGTCGTGGGGCCCAACGGTTCGGGCAAATCCAATGTCGTGGACGCACTGGCCTGGGTGATGGGGGAGCAGGGGGCGAAGACCCTGCGCGGCGGCAAGATGCAGGACGTCATCTTCGCGGGTGCCGGCGACCGGAAACCGCTGGGGCGCGCTGAGGTCACGCTCACGATCGACAACTCCGACCATGCCCTGCCGATCGACTACACCGAGGTGTCCATCACCCGGCGGATGTTCCGCGACGGGGCCAGCGAGTACGAGATCAACGGTGCGAAGGCCCGGCTCATGGACATCCAGGAGCTGCTGTCGGATTCGGGTATCGGCCGGGAGATGCACGTCATCGTCGGCCAGGGGCGCCTCGCACAGATCCTCGAGTCCCGGCCGGAGGAACGCCGCGCCTACATCGAGGAGGCGGCCGGTGTGCTCAAACACCGGCGGCGTAAGGAGAAGGCACAGCGCAAGCTCGTCGGCATGCAGGCCAACCTGGACCGGCTCAACGATCTCACCCAGGAGCTGAGCCGGCAGCTCAAGCCGCTGGCCCGGCAGGCGGAGGCCGCGCAACGGGCGCAGACCGTGCAGGCCACGCTTCGCGATGCCCGCCTGCGGCTCGCCGGCGACCGTGTCCACCGGCTGCGCAGCGAATTCGACGATGCCGACCGCCGGGCCCGCCTGCTCGCAGAGGAGGTCGCCGAGGTCACCGGGGTGCTGGAGGAGGCCACCGGGGAGCAGCTTGACCTGGAGCAGGAACTCGAGGAGCTGGCTCCGCAGGTGGAGGCCGCGCAGCAGCTGTGGTTCACCCTGTCCACGCTGGCGGAGCGGGTCTCGGCGACCGGGCGCATTGCCGCGGAACGTGCCGCCAATGTCGATGTCGTGGCCTACACCGGGCCGGATCCGGAGGTGCTGGAACGACGCGCGGAGCAGGCCGACGCCGAATCCGCCGAGCTTGCCGAGGCCGTGGAGATCGCCCGGGAGCGGCTGGAGTCCATCCGCGACGAGGTCTTTGAACGCGAGGAGGCCCGCCGGGAGGCGGAGGCCGAGCACCTGGCGCAGGTGCGCGCGATCGCCGACCGCCGCGAGGGCGTGGTGCGGCTGGTCGCCGCGGAGGAGTCCCTGGCCGGGCAGGTGGCTGCCGCGGAGGAGGAGATCGCCCACCAGGCGGAGACGTTGGCGGTCACCCTCGCCCGGACCACCACCGCGCAGCAGGAGGCCGAGGAGACGGCTGCGCGGATCCGCGCGCTGGCGGGGGAGCGCGGTCTGCTGGAGGACGGCCACGTCCGGGCCGCGGGTGAGGCCGGGGCCGCCGAGCAACGCCTCGAGCAGCTGCGTGATGAACAGCGGGAACGGGAACGGGCGGTGTATTCGCTGCAGGCACGCATCGACACCCTGCGCCAGAACGTGCCCGTCGCCGACGTGGATCTGGACTGGCCGGCGCTCGCCGGGCTGCTGCGCACCGAACACGGCACGGCCGTGGCCGCAGCGTTGGGTGCGCATGCGCAGGCGCTGGTGGGGGCGGTGGATGCGGGGGTCGTCGATAAGCTCCGGGCGGCCTCGCGCACCGTGCTCATCGATGACACCAGATGCGCCGAGCCCTGGCGGCTGGGCGCGGAACTGCCCGCCGGGGTGGATTGGCTGCTCGACCACATCGACGCCGATCCGCGGGTGGCTCCTGCCCTCAACCGCCTGCTCGCCGACGTGGCCCTCGCCCCGGACCTGGTGACGGCGCGCGCCACCGTCGAGGCGGATCCCCGCCTGCGGGCGGTCACGCCGGAGGGTGTGCTGTGCGGCGAGGGCTGGATCCAGGCCGGCTCCGGCGTGGTCTCCCCGGTGGAGGTCAGCGCCCAGATCGTCACTGCAGAAGCAGAGCTTGTGAGCGCCCGCCGCATCCTCGACGAACTCTCCGGAACCCTTGAGGGAGCCCGCATCGCCGCGGAGGAGGCCCGTGTCGACGCCGCCGCGAAGAAGGCTGCCCTGCGCGAGCACGACCAGACGGTGTCCGCCCTGGAACGCGACCTGAACCGTCAGAACGAGCAGCACCAGGCCGCCCGGGCAGAGCACCAGCGTGTCACCGAGCGCGCCACGGGTGCCGACGCCCGCCTGGACACTCTGCGCGAACAGCTCGCCGCAGCCCGCGACCGGCTCGCACGCGTGGAGGACACCGACACCCCGGAGGAGCCCTCCACCGCCGCCCGCGACGAGGCCGCCACCGCACTGGCCCAGGTCAAGGCCATGGAGATGGAGGCCATCCTCAGCCTGCGCACCGCGGAGGAACGCGCGAACCAGGCCGCCGGCCGGGGAGAGGGCCTGCGCCGGCAGGCAGCGGCTGAACGCCAGGCCAAGGCACGTCACGACGAGGTGATGGCCCGGCGCAGGCGCGCGGCGGAGCTGGCTGCGGTCGTCGAGAAGCACGCACTGGACGTGGGCACACGCGTCGCCGACGCCACGGGGCGAGCGATGGCGGAACGCGACCGGCTGGCCACCCGGCGTGCTGAGGTCTCCGCCCGCCTGGCGCGCGCCAGAGACCGGGTCAACGCCGCCCGCATCCGGCTCAACCGCCTCACCGACAACGCCCACGCCGGGGACATCGCACGCACCCAGGCCCAGGTACGCATCGACGAGGCCGAGGCCAAGATCGTCGAACATCTCGGCCTGCCCATCGCCGACCTGCTGGCCGACTACACCCCCGACGCGGACTTCGACCGCACGGAAGAGGAGCAGCGCCTGGCCCGGGCGGAGAAGGACCTCCGCGCCCTGGGAAAGGTCAACCCGCTGGCACTGGAGGAGTTCACGGCCCTGGAGGAACGCCATGAGTTCCTCTCCACCCAGCTCGACGACGTCATCCGGGCACGTGCGGACCTGTCCGGGGTCATCGAGGAGGTCGACGCCCGCATCCTGCAGCTGTTCACCGACGCCTGGCACGACGTGGAGGAGCAGTTCCCGGCGGTCTTCGCCACGCTCTTCCCCGGCGGTGAGGGCCGGCTCGTGCTCACCGACCCCGACGACATGCTGCTCACCGGCATCGAGGTCGAGGCCCGCCCGCCCGGCAAGAAGGTCCGCCGCCTCTCGTTGCTGTCCGGCGGGGAGAAGTCACTCACTGCCCTGGCGATGCTGGTGGCCATCTTCAAGGCCCGGCCCAGCCCCTTCTACGTCATGGACGAGGTCGAGGCCGCCCTCGATGACGTCAACCTGCGCCGCCTGATCGCCCTGTTCCAGGAACTGCGCAGGGATTCGCAGCTGATCGTGATCACCCACCAGAAGCCGACAATGGACGTGGCCAACGTCCTCTACGGCGTGACCATGCGCGGCGACGGTGTCACCAGAGTCATCTCCCAGCGTATGCAGCCCGCCGGGTAGGATGATCGATTCACACGAACAACCTTGGACAGGGGACACCACCACCAGATGAGCACGCCATTCGCCGACCTCCAGGATTCTCTGCTTCTCTGGGCCTCCCAGACGGAACTCGACATCGCCGGTCGGCTGGCCGGCCGGGACTGGTTCACCGACGCAGGTCTCACCGCGGACGAACTCGAATCGATCGACCGCTTCTACGGCACCTTCCTGGCCCGGCAACTCTCCGCCGGCGCAGCCTTCCCGGAACTCCTCGAGATCACCCCCGCACTCGCGGTGGCCACACTGGTCTCACACGCCTCGGTGACCACCGAACGCGAGACCTTCCTGGACAACCACTTCACCGGCCTCGGCCTGGAGGCCCGCGAGGAATGGGTCGAACACCTGCGCAACCAGGTCCCGGCCCTGCTGGAACGGCTCGGCCTGACCGTGCTGGAGGCCGAACCCGTCGACCTGCTGGCCGTCCACGCCGGCCTGCCCTGGGCAGAGATCGGCACCCTTCTCGAGGTGCTCGACCGCACCGAGGGCGGCGACATCGCGCCCCTGCTCGCGGACGACTCCTGGGCCTGGGAGGACGTGGAGGACGAGACCCTTGAACTCACCGCCGTCATCGCCGGCCTGGCCCCGGAACGTTTCACCACCCTGCTCGACGGCATCAACGAACTGCGCAACTTCACCCTCGAGCACCCCACCTCGTGGCCGGACCGGAAACTGCCGGACTCCCTGCCGGCACTGGTCGCCGAGCCGGTCATCGCCGAGTTGCGCGAACGCCCCGTGGGCACCCTCTACCGCGCCACCGAGGTGGGCGTGGCCACCCGCGAGCTGCGTCCGCGCCTGATCTTCGACGCCCGTCGCGCCAAGGTCTGCCTGCGCCTGCCGCAGCAGCGGGTACACGACGAACTCGGTGAGGTCTCCTGGCGGGTCAACGTGGAGGGCACCACCCGCATCTTCCGCACCGGCCGCCCCTGGGGGGAGCCGACCTGGTCGGAGGCACTCGACGTCACCGTCGAGCGCCAGATCCGCGAGGCCACCGTCCAGGACGTCTCCAACGGCATCACCTGGACCACCCCGGTCGTCGACACCGATGACCCGGTGCTCATCTTCGCCGACAACGGCCAGAACCTCACCGCAGTCTCCACCCTCCACCACCGCGAGGCCTGGGTGCTCACCCCGGCGGACGCCACCATCACGGACGTCGCCACCGGCAGGGACCTGCCCGTTCTCGAGGAGGTTGCCGTCCAGGGCTGGAACTCCTGGATCGCCCGCCGCCTCGACCTGGGCGAGGCCGCCAGCCTCCAGGTCACCCGCGGCGCCAGTTCCTCCCGCCTGCGCAGCGTGGACCCCCGCCACCGCGTGCGCTTCCTCCACCCCGCCGAACCGCTGGCCGACGTGAAATCCCTCTCCGGCCTGCCGGTCTATCCGGGTGAACTCATCGCAGATTTCCCACCCACCCCCTCCGGCCGCGACGAGATCTGGCAGCTGTCCATCTCCGCCTACGCCCGCCCGGGTGCCGCCGGTGAGGAGATCGCCCCCGCCGAACCGCTTGAGGTGCCCGCCGAGGGCGGCCAGTTCGCCATCTTCGACTCCGAGGTCTACGACGCCCCCTGGGTCGGCGAATACCTCGTGCGCGTGCGCGGCCCCCGCGGGGAATCCTTCCGCCACCGCTACACCATCGTCGAGGGCATGGAGACCCGCACCGTCATCGACAACGACCGTTCCGTGCGCGTGCCGGCCGTCTCCGGCCTCAGCGACGCGCAGCTGCACATCAACCACGGCGACAAACCCTTCATCGTCGACCCGCGCCGGGTCACCGTCGACGCGCACTCCGCCGGCGCCGACTTCGCCATCGAGACGGAGGAGGGTGACCGTCTGCCGCTGCGTTTCACCCCGCCGCGCATGGCCTTCGAACTGCCCGTCCGCGAGGGCACGATGTGGCGCACCACCCGCCTGATCTGCACCCCGCGCGATCTGGATCCCGCCGGTGAACTGCGCGTGCGCGTGGGTGGGGGGATGGGTCGCCCGCAGATCCGTGTCCTCAACAACCACGGCACCCCGGTGCGTACCGTCACCCTCAAGCAGACTGATGCGCTGACCTATTCCGCACCCTTCAAGGCGCTGGCCACCTCCGCACTGACGCTGCCCTCGGGCCGTGTGGAACTCGAGTGGGTTGACGCGAGCGCCGACGAACGCATCTCCGTCACCCTCGCCGAGCTGTCCACCCCACACTGCGCGGGCGTGTCCGTCGTAGACCGCGCACTGGTATTCGACGGCCTGGCCTCCCGCAGCCTCGACGCCTGGGTGTGGCCGCTGACCGCCCCCTGGGCACCGGCCGTGACCCTCTCCGGGATCACCGCGACCACGCCCCTGCCCGAATCGCTTGTCGACGCCGGTTCTCTCGCCGTCGTCCTCCACTCCGTGGACCCCTTCACCACCCTGCGCGCCCCGCAGTACCCGGGCGACGGGGCACTCACCGCCGAGCAGTCCGGCCACTACAGCGCCCAGGACAACGGCCTGGAGTCCCTCTCGGCCTTCCTCGCCGGCGAACTGGAGGAGGCCCCCACCGACCCGGAGATCATGCCGATCCTGTGGGAGCTGCTCGCCGAGGCCGATGACCCGCGCAGCCGCGCGGCCGTCAGCGCCACCTTCGCCTCCGCGCCGGGTGCCGCCATCGCCGCGCTCGCGGACTCCCTGGTGCCTGCGCATCAGCAGCCGGGCCGGGTGATCGCCTCCGGCCTGGCCACCGTCGCTCTCGACCCGGATGCCGCCCCTGCGACGGGGGAGACCGGTCACCATGCGGCCTGGCTCGGTTCGCTGGAGCTTCTCGCCGAGATCGCTGCCGCGGACGATTCCGACCGCGTGGCCCGCCGGGAGCTGCGCAACCGTCTCGCGGAGGTCGCTGGCCGCGGAATCCTCAGCACTCTCGACACCGGTCATGATTCCACCCTTGACTCCGCGTGTATCGACCAGTCCACGGTGATGATCGCGAAGATGGATGCCGCCCAGCAGGAGGCCCTGCTGGCGCACTTCTTCTCCAGCGCGGAACTTGTGCCCGGTGCGCTCTCGGACGACAACGCCCGCCTGCTCGCCGTCTTCGAGACCTTCCGCCGCCGCGAGGAGCTCATTGACCTGCTCACCTCCGAGGACCTGATCAAGCCGGCCGTCAGCCTCCTGCGCGGCCTGCGCGGCGCCAACCGGGCGCTGTACTCCAACGCGCGTGTCCGCTTCGACAAGCTCGACGGGGTCAACACCGACGAACGGGACAACGCCTGGGCACTCGCCCCGGTGGTCTCCCTCGTCTTCGCCCTGGCCGCCCGGATGCACGCCCATGGGCTGATGGGCAAGTCCAAAACCCTGGAGGCGGCCTCCCGCGGTTGGAGCCGCATGGCAGACATCGTCCCCGACCTGGTCAGCGGTGACCTCGTCGCCGCGGAGGCGATGGTCCTGGCGACGCTGCAGGAGGACTAGCGTCGCCACCTGATTTTTCCTGCGACTTCCCGGGGCCCCGGAGTGTGAAGCGGCGCATTTCCTGCCACTATGGATGACATGAACATGACCATGTGGATCATCCTGGCGATCGTCGTCATTCTGGTGCTGGCGCTGATCGTTCTTGTCGTCGTCGGAAATAGGCGAAAAGAAGCGAAAACCGTCCGCTTCGAGGAGAAGGAACAGAAGGAGCTGACCCAGCAGGAGAAATCGGGTGATTACCAGGCCAAGGGCGGATTCAACTTCGCACCTGCCGCCCCGACTGAGGTGAAGGAGCCCGAACTCCTGCCGGGCCAGGCACTCGGTGGAACCGCGGCCGCGGCCACCTCGCCGGCCCCGAAGGTGGAGGAATCCGAGCCCGAGCCGAAGATGGCTGCCCCCAGGGTGGAGCCCATCCCGGCACCCACGGTGGAGCCCACCCCCGAGCCCGAGCCGAAGATGGCTGCCCCCACGGTGGAGCCCACCCCCGAGCCCGAGCCGAAGGCTGAGACTGAGACTCAGGCCCGGGAAGAGAAGGACCCCGGTGCCTATGTCACCTACGACGCGGTGCACCCGGACGCAGATGACTCTGAGGTGGTCGTGACCGGTGAACCGGCGGGGGAGAAGGCCTACGTCACCTACGAGTCCCACCACGAGGAAACGGAGGCGGAGGCGCAGGTCGATGGGACCGAGCGTCTGTCCGGTGCGGGAGATGCGGTTGCCGGCGGTGCCGGGGGAGCGGTGATCGCGGGAGCTGCAGCCGCGTCCGGAGTCACCGAACCGGAGCCGGAGACGGAGGTGGCTGAGGAACCCGAGGTCATCGAGGAGGCCGTGGAGGCTGCCGAGGCCGCCCAGGTCACTGTTGAATCCGTCACTGAGGCGCTGGAGACCACGCCGGTCCCGGCCACTGAACCCGCCCCTGCCCCCGAGCCGATCGAGGAGATCGCCCCGGCGGCCGGCCGAATCGGCCGTCTACGCGGCCGCCTGTCGCGTTCCCAGAACGCGATCGGTCAGGGCGTGCTCGGTATCCTCACCGCCGGTGATCTCGACGAGGACGCCTGGGAGGAGATCGAGGACACGCTGCTCATGGCGGACCTGGGCACGAAGGTGACCATGGATGTGGTCGATTCGCTGCGGGACAAGATCGCCGAGCGCGGTGTGTCCAACGAGGCGGAGGCCCGCGCCTTCCTGCGCGAGGCCCTCATCGAGGCCTGCCATCCCGAGATGGACCGTTCCATCAGGGCCATGCCCTACGAGGGCAAGCCCGCCGTGATCCTGGTCGTCGGTGTCAATGGCACCGGCAAGACCACCACCACCGGCAAGCTGGCCCGTGTGCTCGTCTCCATGGGCCACAAGGTGCTCCTGGGTGCTGCGGACACCTTCCGTGCCGCGGCCGCTGACCAGCTGGAGACCTGGGGACGCCGCGTCGGCGCCGCCACCGTGCGCGGCGCCGAGGGTGCGGACCCGGCCTCGGTGGCCTTCGATGCGGTGGCCAGGGGAGTGGCGGAGCAGGCGGATGTCGTGCTCGTCGACACCGCCGGCCGTCTGCACACCGCCACCGGTCTGATGGATCAGCTGGGCAAGGTCAAGCGTGTCGTGGAGAAGAAGACCGCCGTGGATGAGGTTCTGCTGGTTCTCGATGCGACCGTCGGCCAGAACGGCCTGACCCAGGCGCGGGTGTTCCGTGAGGTGGTCGACATCACCGGTATCGCGCTGACCAAGCTGGACGGCACCGCCAAGGGCGGCATCGTCTTCCAGGTCCAGGAGGAGCTCGGCGTGCCGGTCAAGCTCGTCGGTCTGGGTGAGGGTGCGGATGATCTCGCCCCCTTCGAGGTGGAGGGTTTCGTCGACGCCCTGCTGGGTTAGATCCCGGTCCCGCCATCTGGGACCCGCCGCCCTCCGGGGCGGCGTTCGTCGTTTCCGGGGTGGATCAGAAAAAGTTTTCTGTCGCTCTACCGGAATGGTTTCGATAGCTCTATAGTTAACGCTGTGCCCGGCAACCTGTCGGGCAACAGGTAATCAAAGGAGGGAACCATGAACACGCACGAAACCATGCTGGCCTCCGGTAACGCCGGCTGGATGCTCGTCTCAGCCTCGCTGGTCCTGCTGATGACCCCGGCACTCGCCCTCTTCTACGGCGGCATGTCCGGCCGCCGCAGCGCGTTGAACATGATGATGATGTCCTTCGGCGCGCTCGGCGTGGTCACGATCGTCTACATCCTGTGGGGGTGGTCGATGTCCTACGGCACCCGCTCCCTCGGCGGGATCGTCGCCGACCCGACCCAGTTCCTGGGCCTACGGGACTCCATCCTCGACGGGGCCGGCAACTACCTGGCCGGGGCCTCCGGCTACGCCAACATCATCGACATCGCCTTCCAGCTCACCTTTGCCGTCATCTCCACCGCGATCATCTCCGGTGCCCTGGCCGGCCGGGTGAAATTCAGCACGTGGCTGCTCTTCGCCGGGATGTGGGCGACCCTCGTCTACTTCCCGCTGGCCCACATGGTCTGGGGCGGGGGACTGCTCTCCCACGCGGAGACCGGCCTCGCCGCCCGGCTCTTCGGCACCACCGACGGTGCGGCCACCGTCGCGCCCATCGACTTCGCCGGTGGCACCGTCGTCCACATCTCCGCCGGCACGGCCGCCCTGGTGCTCGTCCTGATCGTGGGCAGGCGCTTCGACTTCCTCACCACCCCGCAGCGCCCGCACAGCCTGCCGCTGGTCATGCTCGGCGCGGCCCTGCTGTGGTTCGGCTGGTTCGGCTTCAACGGCGGCTCCGCCTTCGCCGCCGACGGGCTGGCGGGCCTGGCCTGGTTGAACACCACGGCCGCAGCGGCGGCGGCGATGCTGGGCTGGCTGGGCGTCGAGAAGCTCCGGGACGGTCGGCCCACCTCCCTCGGCGCAGCCTCCGGCGTGGTCGCCGGCCTGGTCACCATCACCCCCGCCGCCGGGGCACTCACGCCGGTGACCTCCCTCGCGCTCGGCGTCATCGGTGGCATCCTCGCCTGCCTCGGCGTGGGCCTCAAACACCGCTTCGGCTACGACGACTCCCTCGACGTCGTCGGCGTGCATCTGGTCGCCGGTCTGTGGGGCACCATCGGCCTGGCGCTGTTCGCCGGCGGCGGGCAGACGCTGCGTCTGCTGGCCGTACAGGTCATCATCGCCGTGGTGGCGATGGCCTGGACCGGGATCATCACCGCCCTGATCGGCCTGGCGCTGCGGCACACCCTCGGCTGGCGCATCGAACCGGAGGCCGAATTCGAGGGCATCGACCTCCACGAGCACCGGGAGAGCGCCTACGACGACGCCGGCGGCGAACAGCGCCTGCGCACCGCGCGAGTAGGATCAGGCCAGAACCGTCGAGCCGGACAGTCCGCCGGAATGAGGAGAAACCGATGAAACTCGTGACCGCAGTCGTCAAACCCTTCACCCTCAACGACATTCGTGAGGCGCTCAACGCACTGGATGTGGGAGGCATGACGGTCAGCGAAGCCCAGGGCTACGGCCAGCAACGCGGCCACAGCGAGGTCTACCGCGGTGCCGAGTACGCCACGGACTTCGTGCCCAAGGTCAAGGTGGAGGTCGTCGTCGCTGACGAGCAGCTGGGCGACGTCCTCGATGCCGTCACCCGCTCCGCCTACACCGGCAAGATGGGTGACGGGAAGGTGTGGGTCACCCCGGTGGAGCACGTCATCCGCGTCCGCACCGGTGACCGTGACGAAGCCGCCCTCTGATCCCGCGGCCCTGCGCGCCGCGGCCCTCGACCGGGCCCGCGCGCTGGTGGCGGAACTTGATGTCCCCGCGGGTTGTGCGCTGGTGGCCACCGGCTCCCTGGCCCGCGGGGACATGACCGCCTTCTCGGACCTCGACCTGCTGCTGCTCCACCCGGAGGAGAGCACGCCGGATCTTGCGGATTTCTGGTACCCCCTGTGGAATTCCGGTGTCCGCGTCGACCATGCCGTGCGCACCCCGGCTGAGTGCGCCGCGATGATCAGCGCCGACTCCACCGCCGCCCTCGCCCTGCTGGAGCTGGCCCACATCAGCGGCGACGCGCGTCTGACCGCCCGCACTCGAGCGGCTGTCCTCAGCCGCTGGCGCACGGAGATCCACCGCAACTTCAACGCGCTCACCGACACCGCCATCGCCCGCTGGCGCCGCTTCGGCTCGGTGGTCGCGATGACCCACCCGGATCTGAAGAACGGCCGCGGCGGTCTGCGCGACCTCGACCTCATCCGGGCCCTTGCGCTGGCCAACCTCTGCGATGAGCCGCCCCTGGCCACAGAACGGACCCTGCTTCTCGACATCCGCGCACTCCTCCACGCCCACGCCCGCCGCCGCCGCGACGTCCTCGACCCCGAGTTCGCCGAGGACATCGCCACGGAACTCGGGCTGGGGGACCGGCACGAGCTCTCCGCCCGGCTGGCCGACACCGCCCGGCGCATCGACGCCGCCGTCACCGCCGCCCTGGCCACGGCCCGTGCCGCCCTCGGCTCCCGGGCTCGCGGTCAACGCCGCCCCCTCGACGTCGACGTCGTCGACGACGGCGGGGAGATCACGCTCTCCCGCCGCCCTGACCTCACCGATCCCGCGCTGCTGCTGCGCGTCGCCGCGGCAGCTGCCCGCACGGGCCTGCCCGTCGCCGCCCACACCTGGCAGCGACTGCGCGAACTGCCCGCCCTGCCGGAGATCCTCACCGCCGCGGCCGCCGAGGACTTCTTCGCTCTGCTGGCCTCACCCACCCACACCGCCGAGGTGGTCAACGAACTCGACCGCCACGGCCTGTGGACCCGGCTCGTGCCCGAATGGGCCCACATCCGGGGCCGGATGCCGCGGGAACGCAACCACATCCACACCATCGACCAGCACAGCCTGGTCACCGTCGCCCACTGCGCCGCCGTCGGCGTCTCCGTGGCACGCCCGGACCTCCTCCTGCTCGGGGCGCTGTTCCACGACATCGGTAAGGGTCATGGCCGCCCCCACGAGCAGGTGGGCGCCGAGTTCGTCGCCCGCATGGCCCGCCGCCTGGGCCTGCACCTGCCCGACCGTTCGCGCGTGCAGACCCTCGTCGCGGAGCACACCACCATCGCCCGCCTGGCCGCCCGCCATGACCCGACCGCCGATGAGACCCTTGACCTGCTTCTCGACGCCGTCCACTACGACCGCGACACCCTCGACCTGCTCGAGGTCCTCACTGAAGCCGACGCCCGCGCCACCGGCCCCGGCGTGTGGAACCCCCGCCTCGAGGCCGGCCTGCGCGCCCTGGCCGGCCGGGCCCGCCGCGCACTGCGCCCGGCCGCGCTGCTGCGCCCGCACGTCCACGCCCCGGCCGGGATCGGACTGCGCGTCAACCCGGAAGAGGAGACCGTCACCGTCTCCTGGCGGGGCAGCGACCCGCAGCCGGTGCTGGCACTGATCGCCGCCAAGGCCTGGAAGATCACCGCGGCCCGGCTGGTGGCGGCGGGGGAACTGCACGCCGAATTCGATGCCCGGCCCACCGTGCAGACCCTCGCTGAGGCCGCCGACGAGGCCGCCTTCATCCAGGCCCACAAATCCGGGGTACACACCCGGCTGCCGCAGGTCCCGCCCGCCCCGACGCTGACCACCTGGCGCGGCCAGGTCCTGGAGGTGCGCACCGGCGACCGGATCGGAGCCCTGGGCGTACTCCTGGCGGTCCTGCCCGAACTGGCCTGGCTGTCGGCGAGCACGCCGGGGGCGACGATGATCACCCAGGTGGCCTTCGCAGGTCCCGTCGACCGGCGACAGGTGGGCAGGGATGTGACCCGCGCGCTCGGTACCGGCTAGCATGAGGGAGTTGAAACGTCGATCGCAGGGAGAGTGTCCTAGTGTTTGAGTCTCTTTCAGAGCGCCTCACCGGTGCCCTCACCGGGCTCCGTGGCAAAGGCAAGCTGACCGAGGCGGACATCAACGCCACCGCCAGGGAGATCCGACTCGCCCTGCTGGAGGCGGATGTCTCCCTGACGGTCGTCCGCGGCTTCATCAAGAAGATCAAGGAACGCGCCGCCGGTGCCGAGGTCTCCGAGGCCCTCAACCCTGCCCAGCAGGTGGTCAAGATCGTCAACGAGGAGCTCGTCGAGATTCTCGGCGGCGAGACCCGCCGCATCCAGCTGGCGAAGACCCCGCCGACCGTCATCATGCTCGCCGGCCTCCAGGGTGCCGGTAAGACCACGCTCGCCGGCAAGCTGGCCAAGCACCTGACCAAGCAGGGGCACACACCCATGCTGGTGGCCTGTGACCTCCAGCGCCCCGGCGCGGTCCAGCAGCTGCAGATCGTCGGTGAGCGCGCCGGCGTGCCCACCTTCGCCCCCGACCCGGGCACCTCCATCGACTCCCACGAGCATGAGATGGGCACCTCCCACGGCGACCCGGTCGCCGTGGCACAGGCCGGCATCGCGGAAGCCAGCCGCACCCAGCACGACGTGGTCATCGTCGATACCGCCGGGCGTCTCGGCATCGACGAGACCCTGATGACCCAGGCGCGCAACATCCGCGACGCCGTCAACCCCGACGAGGTCCTCTTCGTCATCGACGCGATGATCGGCCAGGATGCGGTCAACACCGCCGAGGCCTTCCGCGACGGCGTCGACTTCACCGGTGTCGTCCTGACCAAGCTCGACGGTGACGCCCGCGGTGGTGCGGCCCTGTCGATCCGTGAGGTCACCGGTAAGCCGATCATGTTCGCCTCCACCGGTGAGAAGCTCGAGGACTTCGATGTCTTCCACCCCGAGCGCATGGCCAGCCGCATCCTCGGTATGGGTGACGTCCTCAGCCTGATCGAGCAGGCGGAGCAGGTCCTCGACCAGCAGAAGGCCGAGGAGACCGCCGCCAAGCTGACCACCGGTGAGCTCACTCTCGAGGACTTCCTCGACCAGATGCTCATGATCCGCCGCATGGGGCCGATCGGCAACATCCTCAAGATGCTGCCCGGCGGCAAGCAGATGAACGAGATGGCCGACATGGTCGATGAGAAGCATCTCGACCGCATCCAGGCGATCATTCGCGGCATGACCCCCGCAGAACGCGACGACCCGAAGATCCTCAACGCCTCCCGCCGCAAGCGCATCGCCGGCGGTTCCGGCGTGACCGTCACGGACGTCAACCAGCTCGTTGAGCGTTTCTTCGAGGCGAAGAAGATGATGGGCAAGATGGCCGGCCAGTTTGGCATGCCCGGCGGTGGCATGCAGCGCTCCGCGACGAAGAAGCGGCCCAAGGGCCGCAAGGGCAAGGGCGGCAAGCGCAAGCCGGTGCGTCAGCCGCAGATGCCGGGCATGCCGGGCGGAATGCCCGGGATGCCGGACATGGCGCAGCTGCAGCAGATGCAGCAGCAGATGGGTGGCGGCGGCGGTATGCCGGGCCTGCCCAATATCCCCGGCATGCCGAAACTGCCCAAGGGCATGGAGAACATCGACCTGGACAACCTCGACTTCGGCCAGGGCGGCAAGAAGTAACGGTATGGAAAAACCCTGCACCAGCGGGGTTTTTTCCGTTTATGGTGTAGGGCATGACTGGAAGCCACACGTCCCGGCCGGCCCGGCACGACATCCACGTCACACCTCTCATCGTCATCTGGGAGGTGACCCGGACGGGACACCCCGGGGAGTTGGACACCGACGAGGGGCGCGCCCTGCTCGACTCCCTCGCCACCTGGCACCGGTCTCGTCCACAGGTGGTGCTCACCGGTCCGGGCATCCTCGGACGCGGTGACCTGACGGAACTGATCCGCCACGGCACCGGCCTCGGACTGGAGATCTCCCTCAGCCTCCCGGTGGCACCGGGGCTGGACCGGAGGAAACTCGCCGAACTTTATGCCGCGGGGGTGACGACCCTGGCGCTCACCCTGGACGGTGCCGCGGCTGCCACCCATGACCAGTTCCACGACGTACCCGGCGCCTTCGACCGGACTATCAGGGCCGCCCGGGAGGCCACCCTCGCCGGCCTCCGGCTGCAGATCAACTCGACGCTGACCCCAGCCAACCTGGCGGAGGCGCCTGCCCTGCTCGCCCGCGTCATCGGCCTGGGTGCCAGGCAGTGGAACGTCTCCCTTCTCGTCCCCACGGACCGCGGCACCGGCCGGTGTGATCTGTCCGGTGCAGAACATGAGGATGTCCTGCACTGGCTCCGTGACGTCTCGGACAGGATAGTCGTCGAAGCCACCGACGCGCCCCAGCTCCGGCGGGTATTCCACCAGCGTGCGCAGGGGGCGGACCATGCGGGAGGGGAACTCTACGGTCGCCTCACCACCGAGAC
Source organism: Corynebacterium hylobatis (assembly GCF_003955685.1). Lineage (GTDB taxonomy): Bacteria > Actinomycetota > Actinomycetes > Mycobacteriales > Mycobacteriaceae > Corynebacterium > Corynebacterium hylobatis. Next base: position 31,329 of record NZ_RXHJ01000013.1, on the reverse strand, counting down.
CGTCCGGCTTCTGGGGGCACGCCCGGCGGCACCACGCCGGCCCCGACCACCCATGGTCGTCAACGCGGGCAGCGGCCTCGTGGTCATCGGTCCGGCCGGGGACGTCCGCCCCGACAGGTTGCTGCCGGTGCACTGCGGGAACATCCGGGAGAGTCCGTTGCCGGAGATCTACGCGCAGTCCCCGGTACTCCGGCGGCTGCGGGATCCCTCGACATGGACGGGCGGGTGCACGAGCTGCGAATTCGCCGGCCTCTGCGGAGGCTCCCGGGCCGCCGCCTATGCCGTCAGCGGGGACCCTCTCGCCTCCGATCCGACCTGCCCTTATGTCCCGGAGGGGCGGGAATTTCCGGAAACGGACAGACAGCCCGTATAGTGTTACGCGTTCCTGCGTAGCACCGTCACCGACCATGGTCGGCCGGCAATGTCACACGCAGGTTAAACCCAAGGGTTGAACCGGTCCGTCGAATCCATGACGGATGCCTGAACTGCCCAGTGACTTTAAAGGAGCCCCCATGGCTGTCAAGATCAAGCTGCAGCGTATCGGTAAGATCCGTACCCCGCACTACCGCGTCGTCATCGCCGATGCCCGCACCCGCCGCGACGGCAAGGTCATCGAGAACATCGGTACCTACGAGCCGAAGCAGGACCCGTCCGTCATCAAGATCAACTCTGAGCGTGCGCAGTACTGGCTCGCTGTCGGCGCACAGCCGACCGAGTCCGTCCAGGCCCTGCTCAAGGTGACCGGCGACTGGCAGAAGTTCAAGGGCGTCGAGGGTGCCGAGGGCACCCTGAAGGTGGCCGAGGAGAAGCCGTCCAAGCTCGACCTGTTCAACCAGGCGCTGGCTGAGGCCAACGACGGCCCGTCCGTCGAGGCTGTCACCGAGAAGAAGCGCAAGGCCAAGGAAGAGGCCGAGGCCAAGGCTGCTGCTGAGAAGGAGGCAGCTGAGAAGGCTGCCGCCGAGGAGGCGGCCAAGGCTGAGGCAGCGGCTGCTGAGGAGGCTCCGGCTGAGGAGTCTGCCGAGGAGACCGCTGAGTAAGCGACTCTGATCCGCAACCCCGTCCATTTCGGACGGGGTTGTTCTCGTTCTGGGGCAGGTGGGCGACTCAGCCGCCCACCTGAGGGATACATATCCAGATCTAACGGACGGGAGCTAACGGTTGCCGGGCCCACCGAAGGAGTGGGGGAGCAGGTCCGTGAAAGCCACCTCCAGGGGACCATCCGGGCCAGCGACCACGACGCGTCGGCAGCCGAATTCGGCGAGCACCTGGCGGCACGCGCCGCAGGGCCAGCAGGGGCCCTCCCCGCCGACGACCGCGATGGTGTCGATCTCCCGGAGACCGGCCGCGACCATCGTCGTCACGGCGTTGCGCTCGGCGCAGATGGTCTCACCGAAGGCGGCGTTCTCCACGTTGCAGCCGGTGAACATCTGCCCGCCCGTCGTCAGCAGGGCAGCACCGACGGTGAAGTTGCTGTACGGGGCATAGGCAAAGGTGGCGGCGCGGGCGGCGGCGTCGAGGAGCACGGTTTCTCCCTGGGGTTGAGACGCGTGGACATGGTCGACATTATCCGCACCGGGTGTGGCGGTGGAGGAGAAACCCGCGCAACCCGCCCTTAACCACGACCGGATCGGCTAGAACTGGAGGCATGACCCTCACTCGTGCCAGACTCGCCCAGTCCATCGACCACACCCTGCTCAAGCCGGAGGCCACCCCCGCGGATATCGCGGCGCTGATCAGGGAGGCGGAGGAACTCGGCGTGTACTCCGTGTGCGTCTCACCCTCCCGGCTGCCGGTCACTGCCCCGGAGAAGATGAAGGTGGCCACCGTGTGCGGTTTCCCCTCCGGCGCGCACCACAGTCACATCAAGGCGGCTGAGGCCGCCCTGGCGGTGAGCACCGGTGCTGATGAGGTGGACATGGTGCTCAATCTCTCCTTCGTGATGGAGCACGAATTCGAGGCCGTGGAATCGGATATCCGGGCCGTGCGCGACGCCGTCCCGGGCGCGGTGCTCAAGGTCATCCTGGAGACCGCGGTGCTCTCCGACCACCAGATCACCCAGTGCTGCCTGGCGGCGGAGCGGGCCGGAGCGGACTTCGTCAAGACCTCCACTGGTTTCCACCCCGCCGGCGGGGCCAGCGTCCACGCCGTCGAGATCATGGCCGCCGCGGTCGGTGGTCGCCTGGGTATCAAGGCCTCCGGCGGGATCCGCGACACGGAGACCGCACTCGCGATGATCGCCGCCGGCGCCACCCGCCTGGGTTGCTCCGCCTCAGCCGATGTCCTGTCCGGACTGTAGCGACCATGGACCCGGCGCAGTGGGCCGCCCACGACCCTGATCCGGCCACCCGCGCCGAGGTGCTGGGCTGGCTGGCGGAGGATTCCCTGCAGCTGGTGGACCGTTTCGCCGGGCCCCTGCTCTTCGGCACCGCGGGGATCCGCGGTCCGGTGGGGGCGGGGGAGTCGGCGATGAACATCGCCACCGTCACCCGCACGACCGCGGGCCTGGCGGCCTGGCTGGGTCCGGGCACCCGGGTGGTACTGGGTTGCGATGCCCGGCACGGTTCGGCGGACTTCCGGCAGGTGACCGCCGAGGTGCTCTCCGCGGCGGGGATCCGGGTGCTGCTCCTGCCCGCGCAGCTGCCCACCCCGCTCACGGCCTTCGCGCTGCGGCACCTGGGGGCGGATGCCGCGGTGATGATCACCGCCTCACACAACCCCGCAGACGACAACGGCTATAAAGTCTACGACCGCAGCGGCAGCCAGATCATCCCGCCGGCGGACGTGGAGATCGCCACCGCGATCGAGGCCGTGGGCTGGGCCGATGAGGTACCCCGTTCCCGGGAGAACATCGAACAGATTGACGTCCTCGAGGAGTACCTCGCCCGCGCGGCAGCCCTGGTCGACACCCCCGCCCACGACCTGCCCATCGTCGTCACCGCCCTGCACGGGGTGGGTGGCGGGATGCTCGTGGAGGCCCTGGCCCGCGCCGGTTTCCATGACGTCCATCCGGTGGTGGAACAGCACCGGCCGGACCCGGATTTCCCCACGGTCAGATTCCCCAACCCGGAGGAACCCGGCGCCCTGGACCTGGCATATGCCACAGCCGACCGGCTCGGGGCACGGCTGGTCCTGGCGGTGGACCCGGATGCGGACCGCTGCTCGGTCGCCGTGCCGGAGGGGGAGGGTTGGCGCCGACTCAGCGGGGATGAGGTCGGGGCCCTGCTCGGCTGGGAGATCGCCTCCCGCACGGAGCGGGGTGTGCTGGCCTCCTCCATCGTCTCCTCCCGCCTGCTGGGGCGTATCGCGGCCCACCACGGCCTGACGCATGAGACGACGTTGACCGGCTTCAAGTGGATCGCCCGTGTCCCGGGGCTGGTCTACGGCTATGAGGAGGCCCTCGGCTACTGCACCGACCCGCATGCGGTGGCGGACAAGGACGGCATCACCGCCTGCCTGCGGGTGGCGGAGCTGGCCTCCCGGGTGGACCTTGAGGACCTGCTCACCGAGATCGCGGGGCATTTCGGCTGGTACCTCACCGCACCGCTGACGCTGCGCACCACACAGGCCCCGGCGCTGCTCGCCCGCCTGGTGGCGACACCACCCACGGTCATCGGTGCCGCCCCGGTCACCCGTGTCATCGATCTGTCCGCCGGGCATGAGGGGCTGCCCCCGACCAGCGGGCTACTGCTGCTCACGGAGGCCGATGACCGGATCATCATCCGGCCCTCCGGTACGGAACCGAAGCTCAAGTGCTACCTCGAGGTCATCAGTGATTCACGGGCGGCAGGGCGGGAACGGCTGGAGGTGCTGCGCGGGGAGCTGGCCGAACTTCTCAGACCGCGGCCAGGGGCAGCGCCAGCTCCATCATCCGGGTGAAGGCGGTCTCGCGTTCTTCTGCCGAGGTGGCCGTGCCGGTGATGATGTTGTCGGAGACGGTGAACACCCCGAGGGCATCGACACCTGCATCGGCGGCAACGGCGTAGATGCCGGCGGACTCCATCTCCACGGCGAGCACCCCCATCCCGGCCCAGCGGCGGCTGGCGGTGTCATCGGCGTTGTAGAAGACGTCCGAGGACAGGATGTTGCCCACGTGGACGTCCACGCCCTGCCGTTCGGCCTCGTCGGTGAAGGCCCGGAGCAGCTTCCAGGAGGCGATGGGGGCGAAGGTTCCGGGCAGGTTGTACTGGGCCAGAAAGTGCGAATCGGTGCACGCACCCTGGGCGACGATGATCTCGTAGAGGTCGAGCTCCGGTTGCATCGCGCCGCAGGAGCCGACGCGCACCAGCTTCTCCGCGCCGAAGACGTGGATGAGTTCGTGGGCGTAGAGGGAGGCGGAGGGGATGCCCATGCCCGAGCCCATCACGGAGACCTCATGTCCCTGCCAGGTGCCGGTGAAGCCGAGCATGTTGCGCACGGCGTTGAACTGGACGACATTCTCCAGGTAGTTCTCCGCGATGAACTTCGCGCGCAGGGGATCACCGGGCATGAGCACTGTCTTCGCGATGGGTGCGCCGCCGGGGTTGATGTGCGGGGTCTCAGCCATGGCGCTCACCGGTGAGCATGGTCAGCAGCAGGACGCTGCGCGCAGGGGCATCGTCGGGGCAGTCGACGCGGTGGGTGACCTGTTCGCGCAGGTGGATGACGGTGCCCGGTGCCATGCGCACGGTCTCCTCGCCGCAGGTGAAGTCCAGCTCACCCTCCAGGCACTGCACGGTGATGGGATGGGCGGAGCGGTGGTCGGGCATGTTCTGTCCGGGGGCGAAGGCGAAGGTGATGAGGTTCGCCCCGTCGCCCTGCAGCAGCCGCGCGACAGCGGGCCGGGGACGGGAGGGATCGGGGGTGGGCGCCGTTTCCGGGACGGACAGTACGGTCATGTTGGTCATGCAATCGAGCCTAGCGATAAGCTCAGTGACCATGGAACTGATGATCGGCAGGGTGATCAAGTCGCACGGCATCCGCGGTGAGGTGGTCGTGGATGCGACCACTGATGAACCGGAGCTGCGCTTCGCCGTCGGCGAGGTGCTCGACGGGCGGCAGGGCAACAAGCAGCAGGAGCTGACGGTGGCCACGGTGCGCCCCCACCAGGGCCGGCTGCTGGTCAAATTCGAGGAGGTCCCCGACCGTACCGCGGCGGATTCGTTGCGCGGTATGCGCTTTATGGCGGCCCCGCTGGTGCCCGAGGACGATGATGACGCCTACTACGACCACGAGCTGATCGGTCTGCGCGTGCTCAACGTCGGTGCGGTCTCCGAGGAGGAGGCCAATGCCCGCGCCTACGAGGGGGCCGAACCGGAGCCCGAGGACATCGGCGAGGTCACCTCCGTCATCCGCGGCCCGGCACACCGCCTCCTGGAGATCACCCTCGATGCGGGCGGGGAGACCACCGTCCCCTTCGTCCACGCCATCGTGCCGATTGTCGACCTGGACAATGAGGCCATCGTCATCACCCCGCCGGAAGGACTGCTGGATCTGTGACCCACATGCGCCTGGATGTTCTCACCATCTTCCCCGAGTACCTCGAGCCGCTGCGCCACGCCCTGCTGGGCAAGGCCATCGAGCAGGGCATCCTCTCCGTCGGGGTGCACGATCTGCGCCGGTGGGCCACCGACGTGCACAAATCCGTCGACGACACCCCCTACGGCGGTGGCCCCGGCATGGTGATGAAGCCGGGGGTCTGGGGACCCGCGCTTGACGACGTCGCCGCCGGCACCGCCTCCGGTGAGGACCTGACCTCCTCCCTCCCGCACGTCGACAAACCACGCCACGATGAGCTGGCGGGCGTCGACAAGCAGGCCTACGGCGGTGGCGAGGACTCCGATCTGCCACTGCTGATCGTGCCCACCCCGGCGGGCAAGCCCTTCACCCAGGAAGATGCCCAGGCCTGGTCCAATGAGGAGCACATCGTCTTCGCCTGCGGGCGTTATGAGGGTATCGATCAGCGCGTCGTCGATGACGCTGCCCAGCGCTACCGCGTGCGCGAGGTCTCCATCGGCGACTACGTCCTCATCGGCGGGGAGGTCGCTGTGCTGGTCATCGCCGAGGCCATCGTCCGCCTGATCCCCGGCGTGCTGGGCAACCGCCGTTCCCACGAGGAGGACAGCTTCTCCGACGGCCTGCTCGAGGGGCCCAGCTACACCAAGCCACGTTCCTGGCGTGGGCTGGATGTGCCCGAGGTGCTCTTCTCCGGCAACCATGCCAAGGTCGACCGCTGGCGTCGCGACCAGGCGCTGCTGCGCACGCAGGCCGTCCGCCCCGAACTGCTTGCCGACGTCGAGCTCTCGACGGCCGACCGCAAGGTGCTGGGCCTGGACTGAGGCGGGGGAGTAGCGTGGAGACATGGACCGCGAGATCTCCACTGACCTGAATCTGCTGATCAGGCCCGCCGAGTGGGCGCGCGTGGCTGTGGAACTGCCCGCGAGCCTGGCCGGGCGCGGCTACGAGGTGCGCACGGTACACGGGGACGTCGTCGACCTCACCTGCGAACCCGACAACATGCTCATCACCCAGTTCTCCCAGGAGCAGGGCCACTACCCGGTGGTGGAGTCCCTGCACCGGGTGATCATCAACGGTGTCTCCGGGCTGCCCCTGCGGGAGGCCACCCAGGCTGTCGTCGCCGCCCTGCCGGAGAACTCCTACTGGTACGGCACCAGCCTGGAGGGTCCCACCGAGCCCGGCATCAGTGCCTCCTGCGCCTGGCAGGACCGTTCCTGACCTGATCCGCGCGGCCTCCCGCGCCGGGGCAGGGGTGATGGCTACCATCGGTACGGAACACTCACACGATCAGGGATGGCAGGGCCAGCGTGACGATGACAGACAAGAAGCCGGAACCGGAACTGCCCGATTTCCTCGCCCAGCCCGACCGCACCGACAAGATCCTCTTCGCCGCGCTGCTGCTCATGGGCCTGTGGTCGGTGGTGATCATTCCCCTGCGTGCCTGGTTGCTCACCCAGCCGTTGGCGTACACGCTGCTGGTCGGCGGTTACACCAGTGCGGTGGTGGCTGGTGCCAACGCCTCCGTCGGCAACGGCCTGGTCGTCGTCTACCTGCTGTGCTCGGTTTTCGGCGCGGTGAAGTTCATGCCCATCTACTGGGCGATGGGGCGGAAATGGGGCACGGAGTTCATCGACATGTCCCTGCAGTACATGCCCCGTGCACACCGGATCTTCCGGCGGGCCGTGGACAACGAGTCGCCCCGCCTTCTGGCCGGCACCGTGGGCCTGATCCCGGTCTCCTACCTGCCGGGCCCGGTGCCGGGTTCGGTGGTCAACGCCGTCGCCGGGCTGCTGAAGATCCGGTTCTGGGTGGTCCTCGCCATCAACGTGGTGAGCATCCTCGTGGTCAACGGCCTGATGATGTGGCTGGGCTACACCTTCGGTGAGCAGGTGCTCGAGGTCGTCAACGTGATCAACCGCTACCTGCTGTGGATCACCCTCGCCCTGGTGGCGGTGGCCGTCTTCCAGGCGCAGCGGCGGGCCCGCTCCGGGAAGAAGGACGTCAGGAATCCAGATACGCCCGAATAAGGGCGGCCCCGTGGGAGGCGTCGTCGACGCTGATGTGGAAGGCGGCGCCCCTGGCGCGTTCGATGCGCAGGCCTTCACCGCTGCGGAAGAACAGCGCCTGACCGTGCGGGCCGAGACGCCAGCCCCAACCGCCCCAGTCACCGGGGCGCATGTCCACCACGGACACGCCGGTCACCGCGGAGTAGGGGATGGTCCTGCGCGGGATCCCGGGGAGCAGGCGCCAGTGGATGCCGTGGGCGTCAACACGCACGTGCACGCCGGTGAGCGCCACCAGCGGCAGGAATGAGATGAAGAGGACGGCGGCCAGGAGCCACTGGGTGTCGAGAAGCATGTACACGGCGGCCATCAGTATCACCACGGCGCCTGTCACGAAGACCACCAGAATCCAGCCGGAGACGCGCGCCGAGCCGAACCACACCGCCCGGGAGGTGTCGCTGAGCGGGATCTCGGCGGGCTCGGGTACGGGGGTCTCGGTGACCACGGGCCGGGCCAGCAGGGCGACGAGCAGACCACCGGCGGCGGCGATGCCGAAGGCGAGGGGGAGGGAGCCGTCGAGTGTGGCGGCGGTGGCGTCGGTGAGCCCGCGCTGCGCGTCCAGCATGAGCGCGAGCAGTACCGCCAGGAGGATGACGGAACCGGCGCCGATGCCGGCCATGAAGCGTGCGGAGGTCCCGGAGGTGAAACCGGAACGGGCGATCGCGGCGAAAAGCGCCAGCAGGAACACCCCGAGGACGGCGAGGCCGAGGATGAGCGTGAGCGGGGAGGAGAAACCGTCCGCGGTGCCATCGGCACCGAAGTGACTGGCCACGGGGTCGGGTAGTTCACCCAGGATGGTCAGGGACCAGATGACGGCGGCCAGCAGGGTGAGTGCCGGGATGCCGGTGGTGGTGAGCAGGTAGCGGTTCATCTCAGGAAATTCCTCTGATGGTCAGGCCGGCGATGAGCGCAGCGAGCGGGGTCCGGGATTTCAGGGCGGCTGCGGCGAGGGCGTCGAGATGTTTCTCGACATCCCCGTCCGGCCTTCCGGTGGGCGTGATGGCGGTGGCGCCACGTCCGCGGCGCAGTTCAACCAGCCCCTCGTCGCGCAGGTCGCGGTAGGCGCGCAGCACGGTGTTGCGGTTGAGGTCGAGGGCGGCGGCGAGGTCCGCTGCGGTGGGCAGGCGCTCGCCGTCACGGATGTCACCGTCGGTGATGGCTTTGCGCAGCGCGGCGACGAGCTGGGCGTAGATGGGGGTTGGGGAGGCGGCGTCGAGTTGGATGAGCAACTCATCCTCCTTTCACTAGTTGTGCTACCTATACTAGCACTATTAGGGTGGCCTAGAATAGGGCGAATGATCGCCACCACCATCGCCCGTGAACTCGGCGTGCGCGAGGACCAGATCCGCGCCGTCCTTGACCTGCTCGCCGAGGGCAACACCGTCCCCTTCATCGCCCGCTACCGGAAAGAAGCCACCGGCGGACTTGACGACACCCAGTTGCGCACCATCGAGGAACGCGCCACCTACCTGCGTGAACTCGAAGAACGCAAGGAGACCGTGCTAGCCGCCATTGAGGAACAGGGCAAACTCACCGAGGACCTGCGTGCACTGATCCAGGGCTGCGAGACGAAGGCCCGCCTCGAGGACCTCTACCTGCCCTTCAAGAAACGCCGCCGCACCAAGGCCGACATCGCACGCGAGGCAGGCCTGGAACCACTGACGGATGCGCTCATCAAGGACCCCGCCGCTGATCCCGCCACCCTGGCCGCCGCCTACCTCACCGAGGGTTTCGAGGAGGAGAAGAAGGCCCTCGAAGGCGCCCGCGCCATCCTCATCGACCGCTTCGCCCTCGACGCCGACCTGGTCGGCGAGGTCCGCGAGCAGATGTACCGCACCGGGCAGCTCACCGCCGGCGTCATCAAGGGTAAAGAGCAGGAGGGGGCGAAATTCAAGGACTACTTCGAGTTCGCCGAACCCTTCACGAAGCTGCCCTCCCACCGCATCCTGGCGCTGCTGCGCGGCGAATCCGAGGGCATCCTCCACCTCAACCTCGACCCCGGGGACGACACCGTCTACGAGGGCATGATCGCCGGGCGCTTCGACCTGCCCGTCGACCAGTCCACCTGGCTTGCCGACGCCGTCCGCTTCGGCTGGCGCACCAAACTCGCCGTCTCCTCCGGACTGGACGTGCGCATGCGGCTGAAGGAGACCGCCGAGGAAGGCGCACTCGACGTCTTCGCCACCAACCTCCGCGACGTCCTGCTCGCCGCCCCCGCCGGACAGCGCGCCACCCTCGGCCTGGACCCGGGCTTCCGTAACGGCGTGAAATGCGCCGTCGTCGACCCCACCGGTAAGGTGCTGGCCACCACCATCGTCTACCCACACCAGCCGCAGAACCGCTGGGAGGCCGCGCGCCAGGAACTCGCCGGCCTGTGCGCCACCCACGGCGTCGACCTGCTGGCCGTGGGCAACGGCACCGCCTCCCGGGAAACCGAGAAGCTGGGCAACGAGGTCGCCGACCTGATCCAGACCGCCGGAGGAAAACGCCCCACCCCGGTCGTCGTCTCCGAATCAGGGGCGTCCGTCTACTCCGCCTCCGAGCTGGCCGCCGCGGAATTCCCCGGTATGGACGTCTCCCTGCGCGGGGCCGTCTCCATCGCCCGCCGCCTGCAGGACCCACTGGCGGAACTGGTCAAGATCGACCCCAAGGCCATCGGCGTAGGCCAGTACCAGCACGACGTCAACCAGACGGCCCTGGCCCGCACCCTCGACGGCGTGGTGGAATCCGCCGTCAACGCCGTCGGCGTGGACCTCAACACCGCCTCCGTACCGCTGCTCGAACGTGTCGCCGGCGTCACCGCCACCCTGGCGAAGAACATCGTCACCCACCGCGATGACAACGGTGCCTTCCCCAACCGGAAGGCCCTGCTCAAGGTCCCGCGCCTGGGACCCAGGGCCTATGAACAGTGCGCCGGCTTCCTGCGCATCACCGGCGGCAGCGACCCCCTCGATGCCTCCGCCGTACACCCAGAGGCCTACCCCGTCGTCGCCCGCATCGCGGCGGCCACCGGCCTGGGCGTCGACGAACTCATCGGCAACACCCGGGTGCTCTCCCAGCTGCGCCCCGCTGATTTCGCCGACGACACCTTCGGCATACCCACCGTCACCGACATCATCGCCGAGCTGGACAAACCCGGCCGCGACCCCCGCCCCGAATTCCGCACCGCCACCTTCAAGGAGGGTGTGGAGAAGATCTCCGACCTGGTCCCCGGCATGATCCTGGAGGGCACCGTCACCAACGTCGCCGCCTTCGGTGCCTTCGTCGATGTCGGCGTCCACCAGGACGGGCTCGTGCACGTCTCCGCGATGAGCGATAAATTTGTCTCCGACCCCCGCGAGGTGGTCCGCTCCGGCCAGGTGGTCAGGGTCAAGGTCATGGAGGCCGACGTCGACCGTCAGCGCATCGGCCTCTCCCTGCGGCTTGACGACGAGCCCGGTCAGCCCGCCAAGAAGCCCAGGCGCGAGAAGCAGCAGCGTCCCCGTGGACAGCACCAGCAACAGAAGCCGGCGGCGCCGGCAGGGAGCATGGCCGAGGCCCTCAAGCGTGCCGGGCTCGGCCGCTAGCCAGCACTGGTCGTCGGGAGTGGGGGGAGTGTCCGCTCAGGATTTTTCACACGACCTTTTTCTGGTGGGCGGAGGGTAATCCCGGTGGTCCACCCCAGCTCGTGGGTGGACCTGTCTCGTCGGAGGGTGTGGGGGTGAAGTGAAGTACGTGTCGGGGGCATTTTTCGAGGGTAGGAATATTAGACCGCCTTTTTCCGTGTAATTAGGGCTGTCCTGCCTCCGTGGCTGGTGGTGGGGGCGTGGCAGGGAAGGGACTGTGAGGTGGGGGCGCCTTCAGGTCGGACATGTGCCGTTCCCTCCATGTGGGAAAGGCGAATAAAGGTGTGATTAAAAGCCAAAATCAAACCAATGATTGACCCCGTTGGTTGCCCTATTTTCGGCGGTAAAACCATTCGAAAGTGCAGGTCGCGGACGTATCGCGGAAAAATAATGTTTTCCGGGTTTATCGATATGGTAGGTAAGGCTCGAATGCTTGACATAGCATGCAAATTGCATGGTTCCGGTTTAATCCCATTTAAGGAAAAACTCATGTCAATGCTGCTTCTGGACATGTCAATGTTCGCCGATACAGCGTATGGAGTGAGTCGTCTGACCCTCCGTGTCGCCAGTGTGCTGTTCCTGGCCTATGTGCTGACCATCGCCATCGCCCTCCTCCTGACATGGCGGCCGGGGAAGTCATCGGTGAAATACACCGGCACCACAGGAGAACCCCTCAACTCACTGCCGAAGCCCCGGGACTCCCACCGCAAGAAGGACATCGCGCCTGCTCTGCCCGGCATGAAGAGCGGCAATAAGGTGTTCTCCCCGCTGGAACGCAACTCCGCGCCCGCCGGGTCGCCTGTGTCCGGGCACACGAAAAAGGAGCCCTTGAAATGATCCTCATCAACGGCCAGCGCATTGACCTAGTTCTCATCGTCGCCATATCCCTGGTCCTCATCTTCGTCTTCTACATGCTGATGATGCTGGTCAGCTCCCGGTTCCGGAAGCCTGCCTGGGTTCCCCGGCGCGCCGACGAACCGGGTGGGGAAGCCTATGACGTGGTCTTCGTTCTTCCCTGCCTGAACGAGGAGGCGGTGATCGGCGCAAGCGTGGAACGACTGCTCAGCATTGACTACCCGCGCACCGCCATCCTGGTGGTCGACGACGGTTCCGATGACGGGACCGCGGATGTCGTCCGCTCCTTCGACGATTCTCGCGTCCATCTTCTGCAGCGCACCCTGCCGAACGCGCGGAAAGGCAAGGGCCGAGCGCTCAACGCCGCGATCAGCCACATCGGTGCCGGCGGGGTGATCGGCGCACCGGACCCGGAGAACACGATCATCGTGGTCGTCGACGCGGATGGCAGGATGGACGAACGCTCTCTCGAGTACGTGCTACCCGCCTTTGATGAAGCTGAGCTCGGCGGAGTCCAGATCGGCGTGCGGATCAACAACCGACGCTCCAGCCTGCTGGCCCGCTTCCAGGATTTCGAGTTCGTGATCTACACCGAGGTGTTCCAGCGCGGCCGGGTGAAACTAGGTAGTACCGGACTCGGCGGAAACGGCCAGTTCGTCCGTCTGTCCGCGTTGAACAGTCTGGGGCAGGACCCCTGGAGCGACTCCCTCACGGAGGACCTCGATCTCGGTGTCCGCCTGATCCTCGAGGGATACCGTCTGGACTTCTGCCCTGAGGTGGCCGTGCACCAGCAGGGACTGGTCAGTCTCCGGCGGTGGGTCAGGCAGCGGACCCGCTGGTTCCAGGGCCACCTGCAGGCCTGGACGCTGCTGCCCGACGTGTTCACCCGTCTGCGTGGCTCCGGCCGGGTCGACCTGTGCTACCACCTGACCAGCCCCTCCCTGCTGCTGATCAGTTCCCTGTTCACGCTGTCCTTCTTCCTGTGGTTCGTGGACCTGACCATCAGCATCTCGCGGGGCACCGCGTACTTCAGCTGGACGTGGGTGAGCACCTACCTGTTCGCCTTCGGCCCGGCGACCATCCTCGGACTGATCTACCGCCAGTCCGAGCGGTCCCTGGGATGGATCAGGTCGATGCTCCTCGGCCAGGCCTTCGTCTTCTACGCCTTCCTGTGGATGATCGCCGGATGGACAGCACTGTTCCGCCTGCTCAGAGGAAAAACCAGCTGGGCGAAGACCGAGCGCCTCGCCGAGAACCCGGAGGAGATCGCCGGGGACCAGACGGGGGAAGCCGTGGCGGCAGGATCATGAGCTGGAAGGAGAAACTGCTCGTGATGACCGCCTCCGGTGCCCTGCTGGGCACGCTCACCGCCTGCGGCGACGGTGGCTGGCAGGAGGGGCATCGCTACGGGAAATGGCGGCTCGCCTACCACGGCTACGGCATGGTCACCGGTGATGACCGGGAGGTGCTCATGTATCCGACCTCCGCCACCGATGAGGACACAACCCACGCATGCCTGGTGGTGACGGATGAGGAATTCGAGGGCGACATCGACTTCTCGGTGACGGTCCGTACAGAGGAACAGGTCCGGCAGGGCGAGCCGAACACGTGGGAGGTCGGGTGGGTCCTCTGGGACTACCAGGACGACGAGCACTTCTACGCCCTCGCCCTTAAACCCAACGGATGGGAACTGTCGAAACAGGACCCCGACTACCGGGGAAACCAGAGGTTCCTCATGTCGGGGCATGAACCGAGATTTCCCGTCAACCAGGACTACCGCGCCCGGATAGTCCAGGTGGGCAACACCATCACCGTCTTCGCCGACGGTGTGCAACTCGGTGAGTTCACCGATACCGAGACCCCCTACCACCGGGGTTCCATCGGCCTCTACACCGAGGATGCGAAGGTCCGATTCAGTGACCTGGAGATTGAGTCCGCACAGTCGGCGGACTGACAGACAGACAACTGGAAAACAGTTCTTCAACTTTCAATGCCTGAAATTCTGGAGTGTGGCCAAGGTGAATGCGATCAAAACTAGGAAAAAGAAACCGGGGAACGGCTCTGCGTTGGCGATCATATTCACCTCGCTGCTCGTCAGCCTGGTGGTGGCTGCGTACCTGATCTTCTTCGTCGCGGATGACTCCATCATGGCCGGGGAGAAATCAGTCGTCACCGACGAGTTCATCGACGACTACCACGATGACCCGGATGTGGATGCCCCCGTCACCAAGTCTCTGTTCCCGGCGACCTTCGGACAGGAAGGGGGCAAGCGGACCCTCGTCCTCTACGACAATGAAAGTGCGAGAGCGGACCTCCACGGACTCGGCACCGCCAACCTCGCCACCCACTTCGGCCAGGCCACGATGCGCCATGCAGTCGAATACCAGCCCGGTGAGATGCACGACTATGACGCAGCGGTGTACGTGGGCGCACGATTCGGTGCGGACCTGCCTGATCCCCTGATCCGCGACATGACCGACGGACGGACGAAGGTGATGTGGGTGGGTGCCAACATCCATCTGCTCAGCGGATATGAGGGTTCCCCCCAGGCACAGGAATTCGGCGCCCGCTACGGCTGGCTGCCCAGCTCCTCGAGGATCAACAACTCCGACGAGATCACCAAAATCCTCTACAAGGACCAGGAACTCGAGCGGTCCGCGGACACCGGCTTCATCTACGTGCCGGCCATCACCGACGTCGCGAAGGTCGAGGTCCTTGGAAAGGCGCTCTGCGGGAGCAGGGACAAACCCAAGGAATGCCGCGGTGCGGAGGGAACCGATTTCCCGTGGGCCATCCGTTCCGGGAACATCACCTACGTGATCGACATCCCCCTGGATGTCATCGAGGAGAACTCCCACCACCTGGCGTACGCGGACCTCTTCTATGATCTCCTGGCGCCGGAGACCACCCCCACGCAGAAGGCGGCGGTCCGGTTCGAGGACGTTGGACCGGAGGCCAACCCGAGGGCGCTGCGCAGGGTCGCCGACCACCTGTACGAACGCGACATCCCGTTCCAGGTAGCCGTCGTCCCCTTCCACACCTCCGAGGTTCCCGACACCGACCCTGTCCGGCACTACGGCGTCTCACTCCTGGACCGGCCCCATGTTGTCAAGGCCCTGAAGTACATGCAGGAACGAGGCGGAACCCTGATCCAGCACGGAACCAGCCACCAGTACGGCACGATCCACAACCCTTACCAGGGCGCGACCAGTGGAGCCGACTACGAGTTCTACCGCGCGAAGTGCAGCGCCACTGAGTTCCCGCCCTTTGAGTTCGAGGACTGCCGCCAGACATCCTGGGTCCGCCTGACGGGACCGGTCAGCCGTGACAGCATCGAAGACCATGCCACCCGGCTCGAGCGGGGCAGACAGCTCATGATCGAGGCAGGCCTGGGCGATCCCGACCAGTTTGAGGTGCCGCACTACGGCGCCTCCCCGAACGCCTACGAAGCGATCGGGGACAGCTACGACTACCGCTACGAACGTGTCCAGTACTTCCCGGGTCTGACCACGGGCATCCACTTTGATGATGATGCGCAGCCGGTCACGCAGATCTTCCCCTACCGGGTCCATGACGTGTACGGGACGACGATCCTGCCGGAGAACCTCGGCAACGTCACCGAGGAGATGCAGAACAACCACCCGGCACGTCCCCCAGCCTTCCTGGTGGACAACGCGAAGCGGAACCTGGTGGTCCGTGAATCCACCGCCAGCTTCTTCTTCCACCCCTATCTGCCCGTGGAGTACCTGGACGAGCTGGTCACCGGCATCACCGATCTGGGCTACACCTTCGTCCCCTCCACTGAGTTGTAGGGGCCCCGATGTTTCCTCTGCCTCAAGACAAGGTGATGACAAAGAGCCTGAACCCATGCGGAACGAAGAGGTGACTGTCCATGAACAATGCACTCCCCGCTGGACGGACCATCACACCCCTGTGGTGGGACAGCCGGATGAGACCGGCTCCAGCGCGGAGCGCCCCATCCAAGGCTTTTCCATCTGCCGCACAGCTGCCTCCCGGCGGTCAGGTGCGCACTCACACAACGAGAAGGTTTCCCATGTCTCTCCCCAAGATCATGACCGTCTACGGCACCCGTCCCGAGGCGATCAAGGTTGCCTCCATACTTTCCCACCTGCAGAATGATGCACGTTTTGAGTCCGTCCCCGTCTCCACCGGCCAACACCGAGAAATGTTAAAGCAGGTCAACGGCATTTTCGGCATCAGCCCCCGCTACAACCTGGGCCTGATGAAACAGGGCCAGGCTCTCAACGAACTGGTTTCCCGTGCCCTCGCGGGGCTGGATGTGATCATCGAGAAGGAGCAGCCCGACGTCATCATCTCCCAGGGTGACACCTCCACGGCGATGGCAGCTGCGTTGGCCGGTTTCAACCGGGGTACCCGGGTCGTCCACATCGAGGCGGGGCTGCGCACCGGCAACATCGCCTCCCCTTTCCCGGAGGAGGCGAATCGCCGGGTGATCAGCCAGGTGGCCTCCCTGCATCTCGCTCCCACCGAAGCAGCCCGGGAGAATCTGACCCTGGAGAATTTCGACCCCGCCGACATCGTGGTCACCGGCAACACCGTCATCGACGCTCTGCTGACGGTGGTGAAGCGGAAGGTGGACTTCGACGACCCGGCGCTGGTCTCAGCCGTGGCCTCGGACAGGCGCCTCGTCCTGGTCACCACCCACCGCCGGGAGAACCTCGATGCCATGGTGGAGATCGGTTCGGCGATCCAGGAACTCGCCCGGGTGTACCCGGACGTGATTTTTGCGCTGCCGCTGCACCTCAACCCGAGGGTGCGGGAGGCGGTCCTGCCGGAGGTGGAGAAGATGGAGAACGTCATCGTCACCGACCCGCTGCCCTACGACCAGTTCACCAGCCTGATGAACCGTTCCACGCTGGTCCTCACGGATTCGGGGGGCGTCCAGGAGGAGGCTCCTTCGCTGGGCAAGCCGGTTCTGGTGATGCGGGAGAACACGGAGCGGCCGGAGGCGGTGACCGCCGGAACCGTGAAGCTGGTCGGGACGGACCGCCGGCGCATCATCGATGAGGTCCAGAACCTCCTGGATGATCCTGCGGCCTACGCCGTCATGGCCAATGCCGTGAACCCATACGGCGACGGCCGGGCAGCCGAGCGGTGTGTCGCGGCGATTGCTGAACTGCTGGGCGTGGGGGAGCGGATCGAGGAGTTCGGCATGGTGACCGTTCCCACAGGTCAGGCCCTGAGGTAGAACGACTCCGCGTTACCCCAGAAGACCGCCCCGACGTTATCGGGGCCCACGGCCTCGGCGATGATGCCGAGGTCGTGGTCGTCGAAGGGGCGGCGCGCCCGGGTGGAGGGCAGGTCGGTGCCCACCATGAGTGCGGTCGGGTCGACCGCCATGATGGCCTGCATCGCCGCCACCGGCTCGAGGTCGATGCGGCCGAAGCCGGTGGCCTTGACCTTCACCCCCACCTCCACCAGACGCAGCAGGGCGGGCAGACCGTCGGGGTGCAGTCCCAGGTGGTCGATGCTCACCGCCGGCAGGGAGCTCAGCATCGGTTCGAGTTCCGCCAGTTCCCGGCTGTCGACGTAGAGCTCGGTGTGCCAGCCGACCAGGTCATGCACGCGCCGGGCGAAACGGTCGAGGTCCCCGATCCCCGCCGAGCCACCGCGGCGGAGATTGAAGCGGACGGCGCGCACGCCGGCGTCGGCAAGCTCCCGGATCCGCCCGTCGGGGGTGTGCACCGGAAGCTGGGTGACGCCGACGAAGTTCGGCCCGAGCTGGGCCAGGGCATCGAGGAGATAACCCTGGTCGAATGCCTGGAAGGAGCCGGAGACCACGGCCCCACCCGCAACGTTCAGGCCCTTGACCCGGGCGAGGTAGTCCTGCGTGGTGAAGGGCTCCGGCAGGTAGCCGTTGTTCTCCACCAGCGGGCGGGCCGGGTCGATGATGTGGAGGTGGGCGTCGAAGAGGCATGGCATGCCCGCCATTTCTACTCCGGTTCCGTCACCCCCACCATGAACTCCGCGATGCCTTCCGGATCCGCCAGGAAATCCCGCAGGGCCCGGAAGGCCGTCGTCTGCTGCACGGTCAGGCCCCGGAGCAGCTCCCCGTCCGCGGTGAATTCCCAGACCTCGGCACCGGGGATCGCGAGCAGGACGGGGGAGTGGGTGGCGATGATCAACTGCGCCCCGGCCTGCGCCACTGCATGGAGCTCACCGAGCAGAGCCATCTGGCGGATCGTCGACAGCCCGGATTCCGGCTCGTCGAGCAGGTAGAGGCCGTTGCCGTGGAAGGCCTCCTGCACCACCTGCATCACGGATTCACCGTGCGACATCCGGTGCAGATCCACCACGCCCGGGGCGCTGCCGCCGTAGTCGGTGGCGATGTTGAAGTGGGCCTCGGCCCGCAGGAAATAGCCGTCCATCGTGCGGGTGCCCCGCTGGACGGTGGCGACGTGGCGCAACGGGTTGACCCGGCTGCCGACCTCGGCGCCGAAGGGACCGCCCGCGTCGTTGAAACCGCAGCTGACGGCGATGCCCTCCAGCAGGGTGGACTTACCCACGCCGTTTTCCCCGGTGATCAGCGTGACCGGCCGATCCAGGGGCAACCGGCCGCGTTCCCGTAGCGCACGGAAGGCCGGCACCTCGAAGACCCACGGCGGTGTCTTCCAGGCAGCGGAATAATCGTAGAGGAAGTAGGCGTGGACGAACGGTGTCATGACTCCTCCTCCGAAATGAGGAAGGCGGCCGTCCCCTCCGGGTCCGTGATGAATTCCCGGGCGGCACACACCGCCTCAGTGTCCTCGAAACCACGGGGCCGGATCCCCCTGGCACTGATCTCGAGGATCTGTGCTCCCGGCACCGCCAGCAGAACGGGGGAATGGGTGGCCATGATGATCTGGGATCCACCCGCCGCCAGGTGGAAGAGTCTTCCCATGAGCTCCAGCTGGCGCAGGACCGACAGGCCGGCCTCCGGCTCGTCGAGGAAGAACAGGCCCTCGGCGTGCAGACGCCGTTCGAACAGGGCCATGAGGGACTGCCCGTGGCTCATGGCCTGCAGGTCATCCATGCGCGGGCCCCGGGGAGCGGGTTCCAGGCCGGCGTAATAACCGGCGAGGTTGAGGAAGGACTCCCCGCGCAGGAAGAAGGCGTCGCGGGGATTGCGACGCCGGCTCAGTGTGAGCCAGTGGTGCAGCGGTGAGACCGACTGGTCGAGGCTGGCGAAACGCGCGTGTCGGGAACCACCCTCCGGATTCAACCCCATACCTACGGCCAGGGCCTCCAGGAGGGTGGACTTGCCCACCCCGTTCTCCCCGGTGAGCACGGTGACCGGGGCGGTGAACCCGATTCCCTCCCCGGCCAGGGCCGTGACCACCGGTAACCCGGCGAGGTAGTGGGCCACGTGCTCCGGCGGGACGTCGAGACGCGCGGCGGTGAGGAACACGGCTCAGTTCAACGCGTTGATGCCGCCGGGCAGGTCCACCAGCTCATAGCCCAGGTCTGCCCAGGTACGGCAGAACTCGGCGCTGCGCACCCCGGAGGCACAGTGGACGATGACCCGCTGCGCCCCACCGAGGGCCCCGCGGACAGACTCCGGTCCGGAGACCGCGGAGAGCGGCAGTCGCACCGGATCCAGCTCAGCCAGCGAGTCGTCGAGCAACCACTCATGCGGCTCGCGGAGGTCCAGGAGGGTGGCGTGACCGGCGCGGACGCTGTCAAGCAGCTCCTCCGGCGACGGCCCCACCGCGCAGACGGCGTCGGCGTAGTCGGGCTGCAGAGCGGTCACCCGCGGGCGCTGCGGATCGGCGACGACGGTGAAGCTGCGGGTCGTCGCGGTCAGCGCGTCATAGCTGAGCATGCGGCCAGGCTTCGTGGGCAGCCCAGAGAGGAATTTGATCGCCTCGGTGGCCATCATCGCCCCGATGGTGGCGGTGGTGGCACCGAGGACCCCGGCGGTGGCGCAGTCGGGGATCGAGTCGCCGGTGGGTTGGACGGGGAAGAGGTCACGCAGGCCCACACCGTCGGTCCACAGGCAGACATCACCGCGGAAGCGCAGCACCGTGCCCCAGACCAGGGGCGTGCCGGTGATCTCGGCGGCATCGGCCACCAGGTATTTGGTGGTGAAGGAATCCGAGCCGTCGAGCACCAGGTCCACCCCGGAGAGGATCTCCACCGCATTGTCCACGGTCAGGCGCTTGTTCAGCGTGGTGACGGTGATGTCCGGCTGCAGCTGGCGCAGGCGCTCGGCCGCGACCTCCACCTTGGGTCGGCCGACGTCATCGGCACCGAAGAGGATCTGGCGGTGGATGTTGGTGATGTCGACGGTGTCGTCATCGATGATGGAGATGTGGCCGACACCCGCGGAGGCCAGGGACTGCATCGCGGGGCAGCCCAGGCCGCCGCCGCCGATGACCAGGACGTGGGAGTTGAACAGGCGCTGCTGCTGCTCAATGCCCCAGCCGGGCAGGGCCAGCTGGCGGGCGGTGCGGCGCAGCTCGGAATCAGGCAGGGTCACGGTCAACTACAGCACCTGGTCCGACCATGAGACCAGCCCGTCGAAACTGGAGGAGGCCAGGGCGTGCTCCCGCTTCGGGATGCGCCCCGCGTCCCGCGCCAGCCGGCCGGCTTCCACGGCGTATCTCATGGCGGTGGCCATGGCGACCGGATCCTGGCAGCGGTTGACGGCAGAGGCCAGCAGCACGCCGTCGCAACCCAGTTCCATGGCCAGGGCGGCGTCGGAGGCGGTGCCGACGCCGGCGTCGAGAAGTACGGGCACGCCCGCGCGCGAGCAGATCAGCTCGATGTTGTGCGGGTTGAGGATGCCCAGCCCCGTGCCGATCGGCGAGCCCAGCGGCATGACCGCGGCACAGCCGACGTCCTCGAGACGCCTGGCCACGACCGGGTCGTCGGAGGTGTAGGCGAGCACGACGAAACCCTCGGCGACGAGCAGTTCGCAGGCGTCGATGAGTTCGACCACATCGGGCAGCAGGGTGTGCTCATCGGCGATGACCTCGACCTTCACCCAGTTGGTGCCCAGCGCCTCCCGGGCGAGCTTCGCGGTGATCACGGCGTCACGGGCCGTGCGGCAGCCGGCGGTGTTGGGCAGTGGAGCGATGTCCAGGCGCTGGAGCATGTCGAAGACGGATTCACCGGTGGTCTTCGCGGCGTGGCGGCGCATGGCCACCGTGGTCAGCTCCGTGCCGGAGGCCAGCAGTGATTCCTCCAGCATGGACATGGACGTCGCCCCGCCAGTGCCCATGATCAGGTGGGAGTCGAAGGTGCGGTCGGCGATGGTGAGCATGACTAACCTCCCTGGACTGCGGTGAGGATGTCGATTGACTGGCCCTCGACGAGGTTGGCGTCCCACTGGGAGCGGGGCACGACGTCACCGTCGACGGCCACGGCCACCCCGGCGTCCGGAAGCCGGCCGAGGGTCTCCTCGAGCAGGCCGGCGAGCGTGGTGGCCTCAGTGGTGACGGGCTGGTTGTTCACGGTCAGGTTCATGGCAACTCCTGGTGTCGGTTCGGTTCACAGGCGGAGAGATCAATGCCGGGATCGCGGCCCTCCACCAGCGCGAGCGTCGCCTCGGCGGCCAGCGCGGTGAGCAGGATCCCGTGGCGGAAATACCCCGTCGAGATGATGAGTTCTGCGGAGACCCGGCCCAGATAGGGCAGGTCGTCCGGGGTGCCGGGGCGCGCGCCGGTGGTGGCCTCGAGGAAATCGCATTCCTCCACGCCGGGGACCAGCCGGATGGCGTCGCGCAGCAGGTCATGGACCCCGCCGGCTTGCGGGGTGGGGCGGTCATCCTCGCGGGAGGTGGCCCCGATCGCGAGGGTACCGTCGGTGCGCGGGATGAGGTAGACAGATCGGTCCTCGACGAAGCCCCGCACCACGCGGCTGAGCAGGGGATCGAGGTACTCCGGCACACCCAGGCGCAGGATGTCGCCGTAGACGGGCCGCAGCTGCAGGCCGGGGTACAGCGCGGTGGCGCCGAGGCCGTTGGCCAGGATGGTCTGTCCCCCGGGCAGCCTGGTGGCCTGCTCCCGGATGATCTCCACGCCGAGGTTGCCCAGGGCGTCGAGGAGCGCGGCGGCGAACAGCCGTGGGTTGACCTGGTGGTCGCCCGGGATGTGTACGGCACCGGCCAACTGGGGACTCAGCCCCGGTTCCAGCTGCCGTGCCCGGCGCAGCGGCAGGCGTTCGGCGCTCATTCCGTGGGCCGCCTGGTAGTCCGTGAGTTCCGCCAGGTGTGTGGCATCCGCGCGGTCCGCGGCCACGACGAGGGTGCCCTCGGTGCGGTAACCGGTGGGCAACGCGGTGTGCTTTGCGACGTCCGCCATCAACCCCGGATACAGCTCCGCCGAACGCAGCATGAGCGGGAACAGCGCGTCCTGCCGGTAAACGACCTCCGCGACCGGGGCGAGCATGCCACCGGCGTGGTGCGTCGCCCCGGAGGCGGGGGAGGGGTCGACGAGGGTGACGCCGTGGCCGCGTTCGGCCAGGCGGAAGGCGGTGGCCAGGCCGACCAGCCCACCGCCGACAACGGTGAGGGTGCTCATGGGCGACCCTGCTCGAAATCGCGGATCAGGCGCTGTGCGTAGGCGGCCGGATCAGCGGCACTCATGAGGCTGCGCACCACAGCCAGACCGGCGACACCGGTGCCGGCGAGTTCAGCGGCGTCATCGGCGGTGACGTCCCCGATGGCCACCACCGGCACCTTCGACAGTTCCACCAGCTCCCGGTAACCGGCCAACCCGACAGGTTCACGGCCGGAGTCCTTCGTCGGGGTGGGTCGGAAGGGGCCGGCCCCGACGTAGTCGAGGACATCAGCCAGCTCGTTGGCTGCCGCCACCAGTTCGCGGGTGCCGGTGGTCAGACCGATGACGGCATCCGCCCCCAGCAGGGCGCGGACATCGCGGACAGCCAGATCATCCTGGCCGACATGCACCCCGTGGACCGGGATGCCGCGGTGGCGCAGGGCGAGGGCGACGTCGACGCGGTCGTCGACAAGCACATGGGCCCGGTCACCCACAGCGAGGGCGACCTGCTCGGTCAGCGCGTAGAGATCGCGTGCCGAGATCGGCTTGCTGCGCACCTGCACAATCCGGGAACCACCCGCCACCGCCGCGCGCGCCACATCGACGACATGCTCACGGGAACCGGCGCCGGTGACCAGATAACAACGGAGATCAATGGATGGCACAGCCTGGCCTCTCTTCCTTCGCTGGTGCTAACCAGACAGGTTCGTACGGTCCTCGCGTAGGCGGCAGCGCGATCTCAGCCCGATGCCTCGGGCGCCCGTGGGGTCGAGGACAGTGTAGGCCATCGCCCCTGGATTTTGCCCGTGCCGTGCGACTGTGGGAGAATATTCGGGTTGTCTGTATCGGATACGAACCGGTCGAGCGCCCCAACCGGGGAGAAGCCGCCAGGGTCCTCTGTCCAGAACATGAAAAGGAAAATGTCGCATGAACATTCTCGACAAGGTTGATTCCGCGCAGCTGCGCGAGAACATCCCGGCCTTCCGCCCGGGTGACACCGTTGACGTCCACGTCAAGGTCATCGAGGGCTCCACCGAGCGTACCCAGCTGTTCAAGGGTGTCGTCATCCGCCGCCAGGGCTCCGGCATCCGCGAGACCTTCACCGTCCGTAAGGTCTCCTTCGGCATCGGCGTGGAGCGTACCTTCCCGCTGCACTCCCCGAACATCGACAAGCTCGAGGTCATCCGCAAGGGTGACGTCCGTCGCGCCAAGCTCTACTACCTGCGTGAGCTGCGCGGCAAGGCTGCCCGCATCAAGGAGAAGCGCTGAGCTTTCCGCGTTTGACCCGTCGCCCCTGGTGGGCGGCGGGTTTTCGCCTTTTCTGGGGTGGCACTGCCAGGGGGTCGAGATCACCTCCCCGATAGGGCCTCGTCGAGGTCACCCCTGATCTCGACCCGGGCAGGGTCCTCTCGAAGAGGTGATCTCGACGGCGGGGAAATCGCCGGCTCAGCCCAGCAGCTGCCGGGACGCGAGGTTGCGGTAGAGGGGACTCGATTCCAGCAGTTCGGCGTGGGTGCCGGTGGCCACGACCCGGCCGGCGTCGAGGACGATGATCTGGTCGGCGTCGGTGACCGTGGACAGGCGGTGGGCGACCACGACCAGGGTGCGGCCCTCGGCGGAGGCGTCAATGGCGTCGAGGATGAGCTGCTCGTTCTGGGAGTCGACGGCGGAGGTGGGTTCGTCGAGAAGCAGGATGGGGGTGTCCATGAGCAGCATGCGGGCCAGGGCGAGGCGCTGGCGCTGACCACCGGAGAGGGTCAGTCCGCGGTCGCCGAGGACGGTGTCCAGACCATCGGTTCCGGCGACGCGTTCGCGCAGGTTCACCTGGTCGAGCGCCCACCAGCAGCGTTCGTCGCTGGTCTCCGGGGCCCCGAGGGTGAGGTTCTCCCGCACGGTGCCGGCCAGCACCGCGGCCTCCTGCTCGACGTAGCCCACGACCTGGCGCACGGAAGCGCGGGTGAGTTCCGACATGTCCTGGTCGCCGAGCAGGAGACGGCCCGAAGTGGGGTCGTAGAAACGCTCGATGAGGGCCAGCATGGTGGATTTTCCGGAGCCGGAGGGACCGACGATGGCGGTCTTCTCCCCGGCGCGGATGTCCACGGATATGTCCCTGAGCACCGGCCGCGTCTCCTGGTCCTCGGAGGCTGTCTCATAGGCGAAGGAGACGTCGTCGAAGGTGATGGAGTGTGCCGGTTCCGCTGCCTGCCCCTCGGTGGACTCGGGTTCGATGTCGAAGATCTGCCCGATGCGTTCGATCGCGCCCATGGCCTGCCGGATGGTGGTGACCGCGCCGAAGATGGATCCCAGCGGCATGGAGACCATGAACAGGTAGAGGACGAAGGTGACCAGATCCGCGACGCTGATGGTGCCGGCGGCGACGCGGGCGCCACCGATGCCCAGGACCGCGAGGAAGCTGCCCTGCATGGCCAGTCCGGCGGCGGGGAAGATCAGCGCGGCGACCCGTGCGATGCGCACGCCCTGGAGCCAGGCGGTGTCGGCGTCGGCACGCAGACCGGTCTCGACGCGGTCCTGCGCACCGGCCGCCCGGATGGTGCGCACAGCCACCAGCGCACGGTCCATTCCGGCGCCCAGGTCGCCGACGGCCTCCTGGGCCTTTTTGGTGTAACGCTGGATGAGGGTGGAGGTGCCCACCACCGCGACGAGGGTGACCACCACGACGGCCAGGACGATACCGAGCATGAAGACGTCGACCAGGGCCATGAGCACGATCGCGCCGGCCATGGTGGCCACCCCGCCGATGGCCTCGACCAGGCCGCCGTTGAAGGCGGAGCGGATCAGTGTGGTGTCGGAGCCGAGGCGGGTGACCAGGTCGCCGGTGCGGTGGCGGTCGTAGGCCGGGATGGGCAGACGCAGCAGCCGGGCGATGAGCCGGTGGCGGGTGGCCAGGACCGCGGTCTCGGCGGTGCGGGTGAGCAGGTAGGAGCGCAGCGCGGAGAGCACCGAGGAACCCATGAGCAGGCCCACCAGCAGCCAGACGAGGGCCGCGACGGGTCCGTCACCGATGGTGGAGATGATCTGGTTGACCACCAGCGGCTGCACCAGCCCGAGGGCGGAGCCGACCAGCGACATGACCACTGCCACGGTGAGCACGCCCTTGTGGTGGGCGAGCATGGACAGCAGGGTGCGGAACGGTGACACGGTGGACGAGGCCATGGTGTACAAGTGTACGGCGGTCAGCGGCTGCTAAGCTCGTTCATCGTGACTGATACGGAGAAGAAGCAGGCCCCCTGGTATATCGAGATCCCGGTGGTCATCGCGCTGACGCTGTTGGCGATCTTTCTCCTCCAGACTTTCGTGGGCCGGGTCTACATGATCCCCTCCCAGTCGATGGAACCGACCCTGCACGGCTGTGAGGGCTGTACGGGTGACCGGATTTTCGTGGACAAGATCAGCTACAATTTCAGTGATCCTGAGCCCGGTGATGTGGTGGTGTTCAAGGGCACCGACTCCTGGAACCAGGGCTTCGTGTCCCAGCGCTCCGAGAACGATGTCGTCCGCAGCCTGCAGAACGTCGGTTCCTACATCGGCCTGGTGGCCCCGGATGAGAATGACCTGGTCAAGCGCATCGTGGCCACGGGTGGTCAGACGGTGTCCTGCCAGGCCGACGACCCGGCGGTGATGGTCGACGGGGAGCCGGTCGACCAGTCCTACACGCTGGAGCCGGTGGCCTACCCGGTGGATCCCGAGACCGGTTCCGAGGCCTGCGGTGGCCCCTACTTCGGCCCGCTGACGGTGCCGGAGGACAACTACTTCATGATGGGCGACAACCGCACCAACTCCGCAGATTCCCGCGCCCACATCGGCGATGAGTTCCAGGGGAGCATCCCGGAGGAGAACATCCGTGGCAAGGTACAGTTCATCATCTTCCCGTTCAACCGGATCGGTGGCGTCGACGACCCCGCGATCCAGCAGTAGTGCGTCCGGAGGAGCTGCTGGCCGCCCATGGTCTGGGACCGGTGGCGGGGGTCGATGAGGCCGGCCGGGGTGCCTGTTGCGGGCCGATGACAGTTGCGGCCTGTGTCCTGCCTGAGGGGGAGTTGCCCGGCCTGGAACGCCTCACGGACTCCAAGAAGCTCACGCCCGCGGTCCGCGAGCGGCTCTACCCGCTGATTATCGACGCCGCCGTGGCCTGGTCCGTGGTCAGCATCTCCGCCGCGTACATCGACGCCCGCGGCATCCAGCCCGCCAACATCTCCGGGATGCGCCGCGCCGTGGCCGGGCTGGGTGTGCGGCCCGGCTATGTGCTCACCGACGCCTGGCATATCCCCGGGCTGACCGCCCCGCACCTGCCGGTGCTCGGCGGCGACGCGGCCATGCGGTGCATCTCCGCGGCCAGCGTGCTGGCGAAGGTCACCCGTGACCGGCACATGGTGGAGATGGACGGGCGCCTCCCCGGCTACGGCCTGGCCTCGCACAAGGGTTATTCCACGAAGGCGCACATGGCTGCGGTGCGCCGTCACGGTGCAACAGGGGAGCACCGATACACTTATGCCAACGTCGTGAAGGCCCACGGCGAATGGCTGAGCACGCAGGAGGCAGATCATTGAGCGCTGAGGAACTCGACAACTACGAGGCGGAGGTCGAACTCTCCCTCTACCGTGAGTACCGGGACGTGGTCAGCCAGTTCTCCTACGTGGTGGAGACCGAGCGCCGCTTCTACCTGGCCAACGCCGTGGAGCTGATCCCGCACACCGAGGGCCGGGACGTCTACTACGAGGTCCGCATGTCGGACGCGTGGGTGTGGGACATGTACCGTTCCGCCCGTTTCGTGCGTTACGTCCGGGTGATCACCTACAAGGACGTCAACATCGAGGAACTGGACAAACCGGACCTCATCCTGCCGGAGTAGTCAACTCCGCCTACGCCGCGGCTGTGGATAACGGGGGTTATCCACAGTTCGCGGTTTTTTCGCGTATCAGGCACTGGTGGGGGAGCCCGTGCCCGGGTGATGGTGAGGGGGAGAAGACACCGTCATCTGATCAGGGGGAAACACCATGAGCACATCCATGCACCGTCGACGCAGCCGGCTCGGGCGGCTGGGGGAGGAACGCGCCGCGCAGCTCTACCGGCGCCGCGGGGCGGAGATCATCGACCGCAACGTCGCCTATCCCGTCGGGGAACTCGACCTCATCGCGCGGGAAACGGACGGCACCATCGTCTTCGTGGAGGTCAAGACCCGCTCCGGCCCGGGTTTCGGGGGCGCGGAGGCCGTGACCGGACGCAAGCTCGCCCGCCTGCGCCGTGCCGCCGCCCGCTGGCTCGAAGGCAGACCCGGCACCGCCGTGCGTTTCGACGTCGTCGTATTCACCCGCACCGGCCACGGCTTCGACACCGAGGTCTACGAGGGGGTTGAACATGGCGCTCGGTAGAAGTCACACCGTGGCCCTGGAGGGGGTCACCGCCCGGATCGTCACCGTGGAGGCCAACATCGGCCCCGGCCTGCCGGGCATCCACCTGGTCGGCCTGGGGGATACTGCGGTGACCGAATCCCGCGACCGGATCCGCACCGCCGTGGCCAACTCCCGGTTGAGCTGGCCGAAGACGAAGATCGTCGTGTCCATGTCACCGGCCTCACTGCGCAAATCCGGCTCGCATTTCGACCTGCCCACCGCCCTGGCGGTGCTCGCCGCCGGCGCCACACCACACCGCAACCGCCTGGAGCAGACCGTGTTCGTCGGTGAACTGGGACTGGACGGTACGGTCCGGCCGGTGCCCGGCGTACTGCCCGCCCTGCTGGCAGCACGCACACACGGCTTCAGCCATGCGGTCATCCCACCGGGCAATGCGGAGGAGGCCACCCTCGTCGAGGGGCTGAACGTCCACACCGCGGAAACCCTGGTCCAGGCCTGGCACTGGACCACAGCAGAAGGAGAGTTGCCCGTGGCGAGGGGTTCCGTGCCCGAACCCCGACGCCGGATCCCCGACTTCGCGGACCTGGCCGGTCAACCCCAGGCGCGCCTGGCAGCGGAGGTCGCGGCTGCCGGCGGACACCACATGCTGCTCATCGGACCACCCGGATCCGGAAAATCCATGATCGCCGCCCGCCTGCCGGGTATCCTGCCCCCGCTCAGTCCCACCCAGTCGCTCGAGGCCACCGCCGTGCACTCCATCGCCGGCCGCGGCCAGGTGATGATGCAGGCACCCTTCATCGACCCCCACCACTCCATCAGCCGGGCAGCCCTCCTCGGCGGCGGCTCCGGAACACCGCGGCCAGGGGCGGTGAGCCTGGCCCACCACGGGGTGCTCTTCCTCGACGAGGTCTCCGAAGTACCCGCCGCCATCCTCGACGGGCTG
Organism: Corynebacterium hylobatis; assembly: GCF_003955685.1. Lineage (GTDB taxonomy): Bacteria > Actinomycetota > Actinomycetes > Mycobacteriales > Mycobacteriaceae > Corynebacterium > Corynebacterium hylobatis. The sequence continues at coordinate 2,475 of NZ_RXHJ01000013.1, read as the reverse complement.
CGCACCCCACTCGAGGACGGACAGGTCCGGCTCATCCGTTCGCGCCGGGAGGTTGTCTTCCCCGCCCGGTTCCAGCTCATCCTCGCCACCAACCCCTGCCGGTGCGCGGCGGAGGACCCGGCCCGCTGCCGCTGCACTTCCCGTCAGCGCTCCTCCTACCTGGACAACCTCTCCGGACCGTTGCGCGACCGGCTCGACATCGTGGCCGCCACCTCCGCCACCGGTGCGGTCCTGGACGCCGGGGACGCGGAACCGAGCAGCACCATCGCCGGACGGGTGCACCTGGCTCGGGAGCGGGCACAACATCGCTGGGGCATGGCCAACGCGATGATGGACCCGCACGAACTGCGTCGGCACCACCCCGCCGATGAGGCTGGCATGGCGATGCTCGGGGCCCTGCTCGCCGAGGGGGAGCTCACCCAGCGCGGCGTCGACCGCTGCCTGAAACTCGCCTGGACCCTGACCGACCTCGAGGGGGCCGCCAGCCCGGACCTCGGGCATGTCGCGCGCGCCCTGGACCTGCGGGAGGGGGCATGAGCCAGCTCTCCTGGGCGTACCTCAACCGCGTCGTCGAAGGCCCCAGCCGACCGCTGCAGCAGCTTCTCGACGCCGGTCGTGACGCCGATGAGATCGCCCGCGGCGTGCGCCGCCGGGCCACCTGGATCGGTGAACTGGCCACCCAGACCGCTTCCCGCCACAACTGGGACCGGGCCGAACAGGACCTGGCCGACGCCGCAGCCGTCGGCGCCCGGCTGATCCACCCCGGATGCGCCGAATGGCCCTTGGCGGAATTCGACCGGGCCTTCGGTTTTGCCGCCACCGGCCGCAGTGACCACCTCCGCAGCTACCAGGCTGATGCCATCCCACCCCATGTCCTGTGGGTGCGGGGCATGCCCCTGGATCAGGCCGTCGCGCAGTCGGTTGCGGTTGTCGGCACCCGCGCGGCCACCCGCTACGGGCATGAGGCCACCCGCCAGCTGGTCCAGGGCCTGGCCACCCACCACTGGACGGTCGTCTCCGGGGCGGCGCTGGGCATCGACACCGTCGCCCATGAGACCGCCCTGGCCACCGGCGGGCTCACCGTGGCGGTGGCCGCCTGCGGCATCGACCGCACCTACCCGGCCCGCAACGGAGCCCTCCTGGACCGCATTGCCGCCCAGGGTTGCGTCATCAGTGAATACCCGCCCGGCATGAACCCGCAACGCCACCGCTTCCTCACCCGCAACCGACTCGTCGCGGCACTGACCGCCGGCACCGTCATCGTCGAGGCAGCCTGGCGCTCCGGGGCGCTGAACACCCTCAGCTGGGCCGAAGGGCTCGGCCGGGTGACCATGGCCGTGCCGGGCCCGGTCACCAGTGCTGGTTCCCTGGGCTGCCACGAACGGATCAGACAGGGCCGGGCGCAACTGGTCACCGGCGCCGACGACGTCCGCGGCCTGCTCGGTGCGATCGGGGCCCTCGACGTCGCGGAGCAGTACGAACTGGCCTACGCTGCAACGCCGGTGCAGTCTCTGACGCGCAACGAACTGCGGGTCTTCGATGCCTGCGCCCCCGGGGGTTCCACGGCCCAGGAGATCGCGGCCGGCGCCGGCCTGCCTCTGCCTCTGGCGGTCCATCTGCTCATGGACCTGGCGCGCCGGAATGTTGTGCGGCTGGACGGCACCGCCTGGTCGCGGGTGGAGGTGTCCGAGGGATAGGCTTGGGCGCCATGAGCGCACAACAGTCCCAGCTTCGGGAGGCCGTCGAGGACTTCGCGGAACATGCCCGGCTGGTACTGGGACGTTCCGAGGCGACCGTGCGCGGCTACCGCTCCGATCTGCTCGACCTGGCCGACCACGTGCCCACCTTCCGGGACTTCACCCTGCCGGCCCTGCGCGGGTGGCTGGCGGTCGCGGTCTCAGAAGGCAAGGCCCGGGCGACGCTGGCCCGGCGCACGGCCTCGCTGAAGTCCTTCTCCCGCTGGGCCCTGCGGAACGGGCACCTGGATTCGGATGTCGCCGCCCGCCTGGTCACTCCGAAGGTGAACCGGCCGCTGCCGGAGGTGCTCGGCATGGACAAGGCGAGTGAATTCGTGGGCAATGCCGCCTCCCGCGATGAGACCGAATTCCTCCGTGATTCAGCCATGCTGGAGCTGCTCTACGCCACCGGGGTGCGCGTCGCTGAACTCACAGGCATGGATATCAAGGATCTGGACCTGACCCGCCACACCGTCCGCGTGCGGGGCAAGGGGGATAAAGAGCGCGTCGTCCCTTTCGGCCGAGCCGCCGCCGACGCCCTCGAACAGTGGTTGCGCACCGGGCGTCCGGAGCTGGCCGGGGACACCCCGGCCCTGTTCGTCGGGGTGCGCGGCAGTCGGATCGACCCCCGCCAGGTGCGGCGGGTGGTGGAGAAGGCCGGGCAGGTCACCGGCCATGACGTCAGTCCCCACGGGTTGCGGCACACCGCGGCGACCCACCTGCTCGAGGGCGGGGCGGA
>NZ_RXHJ01000012.1 GCF_003955685.1 Corynebacterium hylobatis | reverse complement strand
CCTGCTCGAGGGCGGGGCGGATCTGCGCGTGGTCCAGGAGATGCTGGGGCACTCCTCCCTGCAGACCACCCAGATCTACACGCACGTCTCCGCCGAACGGCTGAAGCAGGTCTACAGACAGGCCCACCCACGGGCCTGAGCCTCAGGAGGGGTTCGGTTTGAGGCGGATGGTCGGCAGCTCCAGCAGGGAGAGCGGGTTGAGGTAGTCGCCGGGTCCGGTGCGCGCGCCCCAGTGCAGCCCCGGCCAGCCGTCGGTGGGGTGCCCCAGGGTTCCGATGACCCCGCCCTCGTGGACCGCATCCCCCTGGGCCATCCGGGCGTGGACCGGCTGGTAGGTGGTACGGATGCCGTCCGCGTGGTCGATGGAGACCGTCGGGGTGCCCGCCACGACACCGGCGAAGGTGACCGTGCCGTCACCGGCGGCGAGGACCGGTGCGCCCACGGGCAGGTCCAGGTCGACACCGCGGTGGCCGGGCAGCCAGTTGTGCTCGGGCCGGTCGAAGGCCCGCAGCACGTGGCTGACCTCCGGGGAGCCGGTGGCGGGGGAGACGTAGGCCTCCGCTGCGGGAGGGTTGAGCAGCAGCAGGACGGTGAGGAGGACAGTGAGCCGGCGCATGTCTGCAGATGCTAGGTGGGGTGGGGGAGGAAGGGGTGTCGATAAGCGGGGGCCTGTGGATGGTGTGACGGGTGTGGCCTGCCTGTGGACAGGCCGGCGATTCGTTTTGGCAGGCGGCGCGCAGGGGGCTAAGATTGGCGTCAGCAGTGTGCCCTCACCGGGGTGCACTGACTACGCGCGGCGGGGAAAACCGACGTCGACCTGGTCCCGGACATCCGGGTGTCGGCGTGGCCACGTCGCTAGGGTGCAGGACAAAAACCTGCACGCACGATCCAAAACCGAAACTACAAGAAAGTGAGCGTGACATGGCAGTTGTAACCATGCGCGAGCTTCTCGACGCCGGTGTCCACTTCGGCCACCAGACCCGTCGCTGGAACCCGAAGATGCGTCGTTTCATCTTCACCGACCGCAACGGCATCTACATCATTGACCTGCAGCAGACCCTGACCTACATCGACGCAGCGTTCGAGTTCGTCAAGGAGACCGTCGCCCACGGCGGCACCATCCTGTTCGTCGGCACCAAGAAGCAGGCCCAGGAGGCCGTGCAGACCGAGGCCGAGCGCGTCGGTATGCCCTACGTCAACCACCGTTGGCTCGGCGGCATGCTCACCAACTTCCAGACCGTCTCCAAGCGCCTGCACCGCCTCAAGGAGCTGCAGGCCATGGACGCAGCGGAGGACGGCTACGAGGGTCGCACCAAGAAGGAGACCCTCATGCTCACCCGCGAGCGCACCAAGCTGGAGCGCGTCCTGGGTGGCATCGCCGAGATGACCCGCATCCCGTCCGCTCTCTGGGTGATCGACACCAACAAGGAGCACATCGCGGTCAGCGAGGCCCACAAGCTCAACATCCCGGTTGTCGCCATCCTGGACACCAACTGCGACCCGGATGTTGTCCAGTGGCCCGTCCCGGGCAACGATGACGCCATCCGTTCCACCGCCCTGCTGTCCCGCGTGATCTCCACCGCAGTGGAGGAGGGCAAGAAGTCCCGCGAGGAGCGTGCCCTGGCCGCTTCCCGCGAGGCTGCCGGTGACACCGAGGAGAAGGCCGCCGCTGACGCGGAGAAGGCCGCCGAGGCTACCGCCACCGAGGCTCCGGCTGAGACCGCCACCGAGGCTCCGGCTGAGACCGCCACCGAGGCTCCGGCTGAGACCGCTGCCGCTGAGGCCACCGAGAACTAAACCGGGCCACGGCCTGAAAACTCTAGGCCCCCGTCGGTCGTGTACACGGCGGGGGCCTTAACCATCGACTACGCTCTGTGAACGATAACCGTTCCGATACGAGGAGGATCGCCCCGACTATGGCGAACTACACTGCTGCAGACGTCAAGAAGCTCCGCGAGCTCACCGGCTCCGGAATGCTCGACTGCAAGAAGGCTCTGGAGGAGGCCGACGGCGACTTCGACAAGGCCGTTGAGATCCTGCGCATCAAGGGTGCGAAGGACGTGGGCAAGCGCGCCGAGCGCTCCGCTTCCGAGGGCCTGATCGCCGTCTCCGGCAACACCATGGTGGAGATCAACTCCGAGACTGACTTCGTGGCCAAGAACTCCGAGTTCATCGCCTTCGCCGCGAAGATCGCCGAGGCCGCTGCCGCCGCCAAGGCCAACTCCCAGGAGGAGCTGGCTGCCGTGGACGTTGACGGCCAGACCGCCCACGACGCTCTCCAGGAGTTCTCCGCCAAGATCGGCGAGAAGCTCGAGCTGCGTCGCGCGGCCACCGTTGAGGGCGACAAGGTCGCCGTGTACCTGCACCAGCGTTCCGCTGACCTGCCCCCGGCAGTCGGCGTCCTGGTCGCCTACACCGGTGAGGGCGCAGAGGCCGAGGCCGCAGCCAAGGCCGCCGCCATGCAGGTTGCCGCCCTCCGGGCCGGCTACCTCACCCGCGAGGACGTTCCGGCTGAGATCGTGGAGAAGGAGCGCTCCATCGCCGAGCAGATCACCCGCGAAGAAGGCAAGCCGGAGCAGGCCATCCCGAAGATCGTCGAGGGTCGCCTGCAGGGCTTCTACAAGGACGTCGTCCTCCTGGAGCAGGCCTCTGTCGCCGACTCCAAGAAGACCGTCAAGCAGCTCATGGATGAGGCCGGCATCACGCTGACCGCCTTCCAGCGCTTCGAGGTCGGCCAGGCCTAAGGCCCGCCCGAGTGCACCGGTGACCGCCGTGCCCCCGCTTCCCGGGGGCACGGCGGTCACTGCTTTCCGGGTGGGCGCGTTCGAATACCGGGGGAGGGCGGGTACGGGATAGGATGGATCCGATTCTGATGCCCCCCACGCCGACCCGAAGGAGATTCCCCGGTGACCACTGCTGAAAGCACCACCCCGAAGAGGACCAGCTATAAACGGGTCATGCTGAAGCTGGGGGGTGAGATGTTCGGCGGCGGAAACGTCGGCATCGACCCGGATGTCGTTGAGAACGTGGCCCGCCAGATCGCCGAGGTCGCCCGCACCGGCGCGGAGATCGCCGTGGTCATCGGCGGCGGCAACTTCTTCCGCGGGGCAGAGCTGCAGCAGCGCGGCATGGACCGCGCCCGCTCTGATTACATGGGCATGCTCGGTACGGTGATGAACTGCCTGGCACTGCAGGACTTCCTGCAGCAGCAGGGCATCGACTGCCGTGTGCAGACCGCCATCAACATGGCTCAGGTCGCTGAGCCCTACCTGCCGCTGCGGGCCGTCCGCCACCTGGAGAAGGGGCGTGTGGTCATCTTCGGTGCCGGCATGGGCATGCCGTACTTCTCCACCGACACCACGGCCGCGCAGCGTGCCCTGGAAATCGGCTGTGACGTGCTCTTCCTGGCCAAGGGTGTTGACGGTGTCTACTCCGACGACCCGCGCACCAACCCGGAGGCGGAGCTCTACACGGAGATCACCCCGCGGGAGGTCATCGAGCAGGGCCTGAAGGTCGCCGACGCGACGGCCTTCTCCCTGTGCATGGACAATGAGATGCCGATCCTGGTGTTCAACCTGCTCACCGAGGGCAACATCGCCCGTGCGGTGTCGGGGGAGCGGATCGGCACGCTGGTCCAGTCCTAGGGGCTCTCCTGGTAGATTGATGCAGGATAAGCCCTGCGCAGTACCTTCAACAGCAACAGAAAAGGATAACGCCTCATGATCGACGAGATCCTCCTCGAGTCCGAGGAGCGCATGACCCACACTGTGGAGCACACCCGCGAGGACCTGACCACGATCCGTACGGGACGTGCCAACCCCGCCATGTTCAACGGTGTCATCGCCGAGTACTACGGTGTGCCCACCCCGATCACCCAGATGGCGACCATTTCGGTGCCGGAGCCGCGCATGCTCATCATCAAGCCCTACGAGATGAACGTCATGGGTGACATCGAGAAGGCCATCCGCAACTCGGATCTCGGCGTCAACCCCACCAACGACGGCCAGGTTCTGCGCGTGACCATCCCGCAGCTGACCGAGGAACGCCGCCGCGACATGGTCAAGGTCGCCAAGGGCAAGGGCGAGGACGGTAAGATCGCCGTCCGCAACATCCGCCGCAAGGGTATGGAGCAGCTGAAGAAGCTCCAGAAGGACGGCGACGCCGGCGAGGACGAGATCCAGACCGCGGAGAAGGAACTCGACAAGGTCACCCAGGGCTATATCGCCCAGATCGATGAGCTGGTCACCCGCAAGGAGACGGAGCTGATGGAGGTCTAGACCTCCGCTGCTTCTCGACGTCCCCCCTTTTTATCCCCACCCATCCCAGGAGGCTCCAGGTGAGCGACGCAAGGCGCCTTGCTCCGGCGGGCCACCTGCCGAAACCGAAGAATAACCCCGGCCGCAACCTGCCGGTGGCCATCGCCGTCGGCGCGTTCCTCGGGGCACTGGTGCTGCTGGCGGTGTGGATCGGCCCGGCGGGCTGGTACCCGCTGGTGGCCGCCGCGGTGGCGGTGGCGACGTGGGAGGTCGTATCCCGGCTGCAGGAGCGCAGCTACCATATTCCCCTGGTGCCCATGATCCTGCTGGGCCAGCTCATGGTGTGGATGTCCTGGCCCTTCGGGACGAAGGGGCTGGTGGCAGCCTTCGTCACGGCGGTGCTGGTGGCCATGTTCGGGCGGCTGTTCTACCACGGCCGCACCACGCCACCGCAGAACTACCTGCGGGACACGTCGATGGCGATTTTCGTGCTCACGTGGATCCCGCTGTTCGCCTCCTTCGCGGCGATGCTCTCCCTCATCTCCGGCGACGGGGTACCGGGCGGGCTGTACATCATCACGTTCATGCTGTGTGTCGTCGCCTCGGACACGGGTGGGTTCATCGCCGGCGTCATGTTCGGCTCGCACCCCATGGCCCCGGCCGTCAGCCCGAAGAAGTCCTGGGAGGGCTTCGCGGGTTCCGTCGTGGGCGGTTCACTCACCGGTGCCCTCACCGTGTCCCTGCTGCTGCAGCACCAGTGGTGGGTGGGGGCGGTCATGGGCGTCGGCCTAGTGGTCTGCGCGACGCTCGGTGACCTGGTGGAGTCCCAGTTCAAACGCGAGCTGAGCATCAAGGACATGTCGAATCTGCTGCCCGCCCACGGTGGCCTCATGGACCGTCTCGACGGCATGCTGCCCTCCGCGATGGTGACCTGGCTGGTGCTGAGCTTCCTGGGTAACTAGCCCTTGCGCTGTTTGCGCACCTGACGGCGCAGTTCCAGCATGCGTACCCCACCGACCAGCGCCATGATCAGCGCGCCGGTGATCGCGGAGAACAGGTAGCCGATGCCGGCGGGGAACTGGAAGGTCCACGACAGCAGGTTCAGTTCCACCTGCTGCTGGTTCTGCAGGATGAACACCAGCAGGGCGATGAGCAGCAGCGCACCGACGATCAGTGCCGCCCACGTCCCGCCCGCCAGGGTCTTCTTCACCTCAGGTTTGGCGGGCTTGGGGTGTTTCTTCGGCTGGACGGGTTCCGACACAGTGGCGGGCAGATTCGCCGTCTCCGGCTCCTCCGCGAGGATGTCCCGGTATTCGTCAAGGTGCTCGGTCGGAGGCTCATTGCGGACCGCCGGGGTGGGCTCGTGGACGGGGTCATTCCCGTGCTGCGCATTGGAACGTGTCATATCCCCATTCAACGCTGGTCCTGCGAGCTTCGCCACGCCACCAGCTAACAACTGGGTGAATAATTGGGAGAAACAGGCCCCGACATGCAAGGATGGGAAACATTATGGCCGTACCTGTGACCCTCCAGTTCTCCGCCCCCAAGCGCGGTATGCCGCCCACCCACTTCGCCGATCTCAGCCCTGAGGAGCGCGTCGAGCGCATCACAGCACTCGGGCTGCCCAAATTCCGCGCCGACCAGATCGCCCGCCACTACTACGGGCGTTTCGAGGCCGACCCCTCCACCATGACCGACCTGCCCGCCGCTGCCCGCGAGGCGGTGGCTGCGGAGCTCTTCCCGACCCTGCTCAGCCCCGTGCGCAGCATCGAGACCGATGACGGGGAGACCACCAAATCGCTGTGGCGCCTCAACGACGGCACACTGCTCGAGTCGGTGCTCATGCGCTACCCGGACCGGGCGACGCTGTGCATCTCCTCCCAGGCCGGCTGCGGCATGGCCTGCCCGTTCTGCGCCACCGGCCAGGGTGGACTGGACCGTAACCTCTCCACTGCGGAGATCGTCGACCAGGTCCGTGCCGCGGCCGGTGCCATGGAGGCAGAGGGCTCACGCCTGACCAACATCGTCTTCATGGGCATGGGTGAGCCGCTGGCCAACTACAAGCGGGTGGTCTCCGCGGTCCGGCAGATCACCCAGCCCTCCCCGCAGGGCTTCGGCATCTCCCAGCGCAATGTGACCGTGTCCACCGTCGGCCTGGCGCCGGCGATCCGGAGACTCGCGGACGAGGACATGTCCGTGCGCCTGGCCGTCTCCCTGCACACCCCCGACGATGAGCTGCGCGACACCCTCGTGCCCATCAACAACCGGTTCTCCGTGCAGGAGGTGCTCGACGCCACCAGCTACTACGCCGAGAAGTCCGGCCGTCGCGTGTCCATCGAGTACGCCCTGATCCGTGATATCAACGACCAGGGCTGGCGCGCCGACATGCTGGGCAAGAAGCTGCACAAGGCGCTCGGCTCCAAGGTGCACGTCAACCTCATCCCGCTCAACCCGACCCCGGGCTCGAAGTGGGACGCCTCCCCCAGGGAGCGCCAGGAAGAGTTCGTCCGCCGTGTCGCCGCCCAGGGTGTGCCCTGCACCGTGCGTGACACCCGTGGCCAGGAGATCGCGGCGGCCTGTGGCCAGCTCGCCGCCGAGGAGAAGTAACTACCTGAGCCGGGCCACAAGCGATGCACTGCGGTGTGACCCGGCCCGAGTCTCATCGGGCACTGCCTACCGCGATGATCAACAGACCAGTGAGCGTGGATATGGATCTGTCGAAAAGCTGCTGAAAGATGACGGCGATTCTTCACCACCGTCGCCAATGCAGGTGCAGGGTTCAGCGGGATCTGGGGCGACGTGCCTCTACCGCCTCGTTGAGTTCCGCCAGGGAGAGATCCCCGTGTACAGCGGCGCCGGCCATGGTGCCCGATGCGGCTGATGCAGTCACCATTGCCATTGTCTGGCTGGCATTGCCAGCGGCCCATACGCCCGGAACATCGGTCAGACCGTTGGGTGCTGTAGGGATCTACTTACCGAAAGGAGTTGATTCAGCTGCTCCTCCGAGCAACTCATAGAGTTCGGTTCTGGAGTTGAATCGAGGGGTGACGACAACTGCATTGACCTCCAGTGTCCGGCCATCTGCGATCTCAATTCCCTGCACCACAGGGCCGTCCATCGCGAGTCGCTCGACTCGCGGCCGCACAACTTCGATGCCCAGCGCTGCAAGCTGTTCCCACTGCTCTTCGCTGGGATCGGGTGCTTCGTGGAGGAACATGGTCACCCTGTCGCTGAGCTGAGCGAACAGCATTGCCTGGTGAATGGTCACTTCGTCGCGGATGAGGATTGCGATGTGCTGGTCGCGCACTTCCCAGCCGTGGCAGAAGGGGCAGTGAAGCACTGTTCGGCCCCATCCTGCATCGATTCCGGGAATGCCAGGAAGATCATCGACCAGTCCGGTCGCGAGGATGATCCGGACACCGTAGGATATGGCCTCCGCATGCCCCCGGGCAACCAGTTCAACCGGCGCTACGCCTTCCTGCCCGAGCACGTTATGCGCTCCACTTGCGGGTGCATTGCGTGGTTCTCCAGCATCAACCACCACGACCCTGCGGCGAGCCCGGCAACACCACCGCCCACCACTGCAACGTCTGCTTCGGAGCTCTCGGGGCGGCCCTCCGTACCAGCCCCCGGAAACCCTCGGATGCCCGGGTCGACTGGAGGGGTCGAGATCGTGGGCTACGGGCGGGCCGCGATCCACACCCCCCGACCAGCGCTGAAGGAAATCTCCGATTTTCCTGTCTTAACAGCATTGATCGCCGCGTCAATGACCGCAAGGTTTTCGGCGCTCAGGTCGGAGGTAAGTCGCTCCCGCTGCGAACGCAACTGCATCTCCAGATATCGGGCGCCGTCAATGGTGTCAGCCCGCGCAGAGAATTCCTTCTCCTGGTATTCAACAGCGGTAAATCCCGCCTGCTCCAGGAGCTTCGACCAGTCCCGAGTTCCGTGCGCGCTATGTGCGGATAACCCGTGCGTCATACTTTCCTGCAGGCTGGTGCGTCCGCTGCCGAGATCGGATGGAGTGAAGGTACCGGGGCCGGTCAGCTCAGTGAGGACGAACACTCCGCCAGGTTTCAGCGTCGTGAACACTCGTTTTAGGGCCGCGGCGGGATCGCTGAGGTGGTGGAGTGACAGTGATGCCCAGGCGAGGTCAACACCCTGCGGAGCTTCCTTCGACCAGTCGTCATTCAGGTCAACCCGATGACCCACGATCTGATCTGCGAGGCCCGATGCTGCTGCTGTCGATTCGACGCGTTCGAGGAGCGCCGCAGAGACATCGAGTGCATGGATCCGGGCCGTGGGGAAGTATTCCGCTAAGGCGACCGCGTCTGATCCGGTGCCCGATCCGATGTCAATGATGGTGGACGGCGGTGTACGCAACGCGAGAGCTGCCTGTTCGAGAGTCTCCCGCCGCATCGATTCATTCAAGCGCGATTCCAACTCGAGACGATCGATAAAAGCTGCGGGAAGATCGTGCCAGGGTTCCCGGTCCGGGTGGTGGTGATGGTGTGTCATAGGCAAACTGTAACCGAGAATCCCTCAAATCGGATACGCTCTTGCGTATGGTGCAAGAAGATACGGAATTGATCGTCCGCCAGCGCATTCGCGGTCTACGCCTGGCTCGTAATTGGACGCTTGATGCGCTCGCCTCGCGCTGCCACCTCTCACCATCGACTCTCAGCCGCATTGAGACTGGCCGACAGAGGCTGGGGCTCGAGCAGCTCGTGTCCATTGCGAAGGCGCTCGGTATCTCGCTGGACCAACTCGTGGAACCAGAGGGCGATGAGGATGTCGTCATTCGCCCCACGCCAGAATCGAACGGCGGAACGACGTTCTGGCTGCTTTCCCGCGAGCGTGATCGCCGGGGTGTCACCATCGCTAAAATGAGAATCACCGAAAACCGTGCAGATAATGGCCCTCAGGTTCATCCCGGATATGAGTGGTTCACTGTGCTCAGCGGCACTGTCAGGCTTCAGCTCGGCACGAGGTCGATTCTGGTGTACCCGGGCCAGGCTGTCGAGTTCTCGACAATGACTCCGCACCGACTCGAGGCACAGGGAGGGCCCGCGGAGTTGCTCACCATCCTCGATCACGGTGGCGAGCAGGCTCATCTCCCGGGCCATCGCCAGTCCTGAGAAGGAACCTCTGAACCGGAGCCCAACAGAAAAAAGCGCCCTCCCGTGAACGGGAGGGCGCTTTTCGGCGTGTCCGACTAGGAACGCTTGACGTCGAGCTCGCGCAGGTGCCGGACGCGGGCCGGGTCGATGTTCAGCGCGATCAGCTGGGAGTCGGTCAGACTGGAGTAGGCACCAGAGAGGGTCTTCTGGTCGTAGGCCCACTCGGGCTCCTTGTGACCCACCGGCTGGTTGCGGGAGGACAGGGTGCGGACCTGGTTGAGCTTCGGCTCGAAGAGGTGGATCAGCAGACCGATCGCGACCAGGGCGGCCAGAACCAGCAGCCAGATGGTCTCAACGTGGCCCTCGTGGTTACCGAAGTTGTAGCCCAGGAGGATCAACACGGAAACCCAGCCCGAAACCTGGACGGTGGTGCGGGAGAGCTCGCTCCAACCGACGGCAGCAGACGGCACATCCAGGGTGGAGGTTCCGTTGTGGACCTCGGGCACGATCTCGTGGGAAGCAGCCACGTTCTTCTCCTTCTCATGAACGTGTGCAGCACCCATCAACCGGGCGCCGGGCACGTTTCTGCGACAGTTTCTTCTCCACATATCCTTGCACATAGTTCATCCGGGTGCGAGAAGACACCCCCGTAACAAGCTGGTGACAGAATAGGGTGCGTGACTAACACGGATGATTCCCCCAGGCGCATTCTCCTTCTCGGTTCGACGGGCTCGATCGGGACCCAGGCCCTCGAGGTCGTGGCGGACAATCCCGACCTCTTCGAGGTGACCGGCATCGCCGCCGGTGGCTCGGATCCGGCGCTGATCATCACCCAGGCCCGGCAGCTGGGCCTGGGCCCGCAACAGGTCGCTGTCGCCGATGAACAGGCTGCATACACGGTGGGCCGTGAACTGGGCGGCCCGGTCATCGCCGGGCCGGACGCCGCGGAACGGCTCGTCCGGGAGGTGGCGGCCGACACCGTCCTCAACGCGTTGGTCGGTTCCCTCGGTCTGGCGGCCACGCTGGCCACGATCGAGGTCGGCGCGGTCCTGGCGCTGGCGAACAAGGAGTCCCTGGTCGCCGGAGGTGACCTGGTCATGGCGGCTGCGACACCGGGGCAGATCGTGCCCGTCGACTCGGAGCACTCCGCCATGGCCCAGTGCCTGCGCTCGGGTACCGGGGGAGAGGTCGACCGGCTGGTGCTCACCGCCAGCGGCGGGCCCTTCCGCGGCTGGGACCGCGCGCGCATGTGGGATGTCACCCCGGCGCAGGCAGCGGCGCACCCGACCTGGTCGATGGGGCAGATGAACACCCTCAACTCCGCGACGATGGTCAACAAGGGCCTGGAGCTCATCGAGGCGACCCTGCTCTTCGACATTCCTGCCGAACGCATCGACGTCACCGTCCACCCGCAGTCGATCATCCACTCCATGGTCACCTTCACCGACGGTGCCACCATTGCCCAGGCCTCCCCGCCGTCGATGAAGCTGCCCATCGCCCTGGCCATGAACTGGCCTCACCGGGTGCCACGGGCCCAGCCGGCGCTCGATTTCAGTCGGGTGCATGACTGGCGTTTTGAACCGCTTGACGGCGTGGCCTTCCCCGCGGTGCAGCTCGCGCGCGACGTCGCAAAGCAGCGCGGCACCTTCCCCGCGGTCTACAACGCCGCCAACGAGGAGGCGGCCGCCGCTTTCCTGCAGGGCCGGATCCGCTTCCCCCAGATCGTCGACACCGTTGCCGAGGTCCTCGCGGAGGCCGGGCGGTTCGCTGGTGTACCCTCTAGCGTCGACGACATTCTGGCGGTGGAGCGGGAGGCCCGGGCGCGGGCCAACGCGATCGTCAACAAGCTCTAGAGGAGATTCGTGGGCGCCTACCTGCTCGGCGTGGTCCTGTTCGCCCTCGGCATCGCGGTGACCATCGCGCTGCACGAGGCAGGCCACATGTTGACTGCCCGTGCCTTCGGCATGCGGGTCCGTCGCTACTTCATCGGCTTCGGGCCGACCGTGTTCTCGTTCAGGCGGGGGCACACCACCTACGGCCTGGCCGCGCTGCCCATCGGCGGCTTCTGCGACATCGCCGGCATGACCGCCCAGGACCCGGTCACCGCGGAGGAGGCCCCGCACGCCATGGTGAACAAACCGTGGTGGCAGCGGGTGATCGTGCTCTCCGGCGGGGTGATCACCAACGTCCTGATCGGCATCATCATCATCTACGGCATCGCGGTGAGCAGTGGCCTGCCCAACCCCGACGTCGACACCACTCCCACGGTGGGGGAGGTCAGCTGCGTGGCCGACCAGCTCGACGCCCAGACGCTGGCCACCTGCACCGGCAGCGGCCCCGCCGGGCAGGCCGGCGTCACGGTCGGCGACCGGGTGCTCGCGCTCGACGGCGAGGAACTCGCTGATTTCGGACAGCTGCGTGACAAGGTTCTCACCATGCCCGGCGAGGACGTCGTGCTCACCATCGAACGCGGCAGTGAGGTCCTGGACATCACCGTGCCGGTGGGTTCCGTCACCCGCCTGGATGCCGAGGGCCGCCCCTATACGGCGGGTGCCGTCGGCCTGACCAACGCCCCGCTGGAGAACACCATCATCAACTACGGTCCCGTCGAGGCCGTCGGCGCGACCCTCTCCTTCACCGGCACGCTGCTGGAGGGCACGGTCCAGGGGCTCATGGCCTTCCCGTCGAAGATCCCCGGCGTGGTGGCCTCCATCTTCGGTGCGGAACGCGACATGGAGGGGCCCATGAGCGTGGTGGGCGCCTCGCGTGTCGGTGGGGAACTGGTGGAGCGCTCCCTGTGGGAGATGTTCTGGCTGATGCTCGCCTCCCTGAACTTCTTCCTCGCACTGTTCAACATCGTGCCGCTGCCGCCTCTCGACGGCGGCCACATCGCCGTGGTGCTGTGGGAGAAGGTCCGTGACTTCTTCCGCCGCCTGCGCGGGTTGGCCCCGGCCGGTCCTGCGAACTACGAGAAACTGCTGCCGCTGACCTACGCGATGGCCGCCGCCCTGCTCACGGTGGGGCTGATGGTCATCGTCGCTGACGTAGTTAATCCTGTGCGCTTGTTCGGCTAGAGTATGGGGCATCCCCTGACCCGAACCCTGAGGAGAATTAAGTAACGTGTCGACCTCCATCGGACTTGGACTCCCGGCCTCCCCGCCGCCCGTTCTGGCGCCGCGCCGGAAAACCCGCCAGCTGATGGTCGGCAACGTCGGCGTCGGTTCGGACCATCCGATCTCGGTGCAGTCCATGACGACCACCAAGACCCACGACATCAACGCCACCCTCCAGCAGATCGCCCAGTTGACCGCCGCCGGCTGCGACATCGTGCGTGTCGCCTGCCCGAAGACCATCGACGCCGAGGCGCTGCCGATCATCGCGAAGAAGTCCCCGATCCCGGTGATCGCCGACATCCACTTCCAGCCGAAGTACATCTTCTCCGCCATCGACGCCGGCTGCGCCGCCGTGCGCGTCAATCCGGGCAACATCAAGGAATTCGACGGGCGCGTCAAGGAGGTCGCCAAGGCGGCCGGTGACGCGGGCATCCCCATCCGCATCGGCGTCAACGGCGGCTCCCTGGACAAGCGCATCCTGGACAAGTATCACGGCAAGGCCACCCCGGAAGCCCTCGTCGAATCCGCGCTGTGGGAGGCCGGCCTGTTCGAGGAGCACGGCTTCGGTGACATCAAGAT
The DNA here is from genome assembly GCF_003955685.1 of Corynebacterium hylobatis. Lineage (GTDB taxonomy): Bacteria > Actinomycetota > Actinomycetes > Mycobacteriales > Mycobacteriaceae > Corynebacterium > Corynebacterium hylobatis. The sequence continues at coordinate 3,922 of NZ_RXHJ01000012.1, read as the reverse complement.
CTCCGTCAAGCACTCCGACCCGGTCCTCATGGTCGAGGCATACCGTCAGCTCGCCGAGCAGTGCGACTACCCGCTGCACCTGGGTGTGACCGAGGCCGGCCCGAAGTTCATGGGCACCATCAAGTCTTCCGTGGCCTTCGGCGCGCTGCTCTCCCAGGGCATCGGCGACACCATCCGCGTCTCGCTGTCCGCGGACCCGGTGGAGGAGATCAAGGTCGGTGACCAGATCCTCCAGTCGATGAACCTGCGCCCCCGCAAGCTGGAGATCGTGTCCTGTCCCTCCTGCGGCCGCGCACAGGTCGACGTGTACAAGCTCGCCGAGGAGGTCACCGCCGGTCTGGAGGGCATGGAGTTCCCGCTGCGCGTCGCCGTGATGGGCTGCGTCGTCAACGGCCCCGGCGAGGCACGCGACGCCGACCTGGGCGTCGCCTCCGGCAACGGTAAGGGCCAGATCTTCGTCAAGGGTGAGGTCATCAAGACCGTGCCTGAGTCCCAGATCGTCCAGACCCTCATCGAGGAGGCCCTGCGCATCGCAGAGGAGCAGGGCCTCGAGGAGATCGAGGGCACGAAGGCGGAGGTCAAGGTCACCCAGTAGGGGCGCGCCTGGACGTCGACAAGCTCCCCGCCTGTTAACCTGCCTTCCATGACAGGGAGCGCAAGAACACTGGTGGGGATGCTGACGGCCGTGGCCACCGGGTTCGCGCTGGTCTCCTGCACGCCGAAACCGGTCGAGGCCGCACCCGTTGCCGAGGACTTCCTCGAGGCACTGGCGGCGCGTGACACGGAGACCATCGGCGAGCTCATCGACATCCCCGCCACCGCCCGGTCGGTGATCGGCTCCACGTGGGACGGCCTCCAGGCGGAATCCCTGACCACCACCCTCGGGGATGTTGATGTGCGGGAGAACATCGCCACCGCGCAGTACACCCTCGACTGGCAGCTGCCGCGCGAGCGCAGTCTCACCTACGACACCGCCCTCACCCTGACGAAGACGGGGGAGGAGTGGACCGTCCGCTGGCAGCCCACCCTCCTGCACCCGAACCTCGGCGCCAACCAGCACCTCGAGCTGCATCCCGTCCCCGCGGAACGTGCGAGCGTGGTCAGCTCCGACGGCGTGGAGATCCTCCAGCCGGGCACCATGTGGCGCGTCCTGGTCGACACCGACCAGGTCGATGATGTCCGCCCCGTAGCCGCGTCCATCGCCGCCTCCGTCAACGCCGCCCACGGCCGCGACGAAACGGTCCCGCGTATCGACGCCGCCGAACTCACCGAACAGCTCGACCGCGCCGACGGCATCTACTCCGTCACCATGGTCAACCAGGTCGAGGGCGCCCGCGTCGCCGAGGAACTCGCCGGGGTGGCGGGCGTCATCGTCAACGACGAGGCCGCCATGGTCAACCTCGACCCCTCCTTCGCCCCCGACATCATGGCGCGTGTGTCCACCATCGTCGCCGAGGATCTCGACGGTGCCAACGGCTGGCGCGTCACCGCCGTCAACGAACACGGCTCACCCATCGACGATGTCGAGTACCACCCCGCCCGGCCCGCGCCCGCCATCCGCATCGGCCTCGACCATGACATCCAGCGTGCCGCCCAGGAAGCCGTCGACCTGCGTGCCGAATCCCAGGCCATGCTCGTCGCGATCCGCCCCTCCACCGGCCAGGTGCTGGCCGTCGCCCAGACGAAGGCCGCCGACGAGAAGGGCGACGTCGCACTGTCCGGCCTGTACCCGCCCGGCTCCGTGTTCAAGATCATCACCGCCGCCGCCGGCCTGGAACGCCAAGGGCTGAACACCGGTTCCATCGTGCCCTGCCCCGGTTCGATGAACCTCTACGGACGCGTCGTCATCAACTACAACCAGTTCGCACTGGGCAACGTGCCGCTGGAACGCGCCTTCGCCTCCTCCTGCAACACCACCTTCGCCGACATCTCCACCAACCTCGCCCCCGGCGAACTCACCGAGACCGCCAAGCAGTTCGGCCTCGGCATCGACTACGACATCCCCGGACTACACACCGTCACCGGCTCCGTCCCCGTCGGTGAGACCCCGCTGGACCGCACCGAGGCCGGCTACGGTCAGGGTCTCGACCTGGCCAGCCCCTTCGGCCTCGCCCTCGTTGCCGCCACCGCCGCGAACGGTTCCACCCCCATGCCGGTGCTCATCGACGGCCACGAGACCAGCGCCAGCGAGGAGGTCCCCGCCCCGGAGCCGGAGGTCATCGACCAGGTGCGCCAGATGATGCGGTCCGTGGTCACCTCCGGCACCGCCCGCGGCATGCAGGCCTCCGGCGCGCTGTACGGCAAGACCGGTGAGGCCGAGATCAACGAAGGCTCACACGCCTGGTTCGCCGGCTACCGCGATGACGACATCGCCTTCGCCACCCTCGTCGTCCTCGGCGGCGGGTCCGAGACCGCGACCGCCATCACCGACCGCTTCTTCCTCAACCTCGACGGGATGCGCGCAGACCGCGTTCCAGTGATCGCGGGGTAGGGGACTACCATGTCAGGCATGTCGAAACGTGCCCTTCTTGTTCCCGGTAAGCCCACCCCCATCCGCTCCGTCCCGGACCACATCGAGCGTCCCGAGTACGCGTGGAAGGACACGGTCCAGGAGAACATCGGCGAGCCCTTCGTCCAGACCCCCGAGGTCATTGAGGCGCTGCGGGAGACCTCGAAGATCGCTGCCAACGCACTCAAGGAGGTCGGCAAGGCCGTCGCTCCCGGGGTGACCACCGACGAACTCGACCGCATCGCCCACGAGTACATGCTCGACCACAACGCCTACCCCTCCTCGCTGGGCTACCGCGGCTTCACCAAGTCCTGCTGCACCTCCCTCAACGAGATCGTGTGCCACGGCATCCCCGACACCACCGTCCTCGAGGACGGTGACATCGTCAACGTCGACGTCACCGCCTACAAGAACGGCGTCCACGGCGACACCAACGCCACCTTCCTCGCGGGCAATGTCTCCGAGGAGCACCGCCTGCTCGTCGAGCGCACCCAGGAAGCCATGATGCGTGGCATCCGCGCCGCCAAGCCAGGCCGCGAGGTCAACGTCATCGGCCGGGTCATCGAGTCCTACGCCAACCGCTTCGGCTACAACGTCGTCCGCGACTTCACCGGCCACGGCGTCGGCCCCACCTTCCACAACGGACTGGTGGTGCTGCACTACGACTCCATGATGTACCGCGACATCCTCGAGCCGGGCATGACCCTGACCATCGAGCCGATGATCAACCTGGGCAGCCTCGACTACACCATCTGGGACGACGACTGGACCGTGCAGAACTCGGACGGCAAGTTCACCGCCCAGTTCGAGCACACCATCGTCATCACCGAGGACGGTAACGAGATCCTCACCCTGCCGGACGAGGACTAGATAATCCTCGGGGCCCCGCTTATCGACGCCCCTCCCACCCCGGGGCACCCGCGGGGTGGACTGTGTCAGAAGGGTTGCGTGTCCTCGGGTGGATCGGGGCCGTTTTCAGCCTTGGCCTGGTTGATGGCCTCCTCGAATTCCTCCTGCGCCCGGGCACGCGCGTCCGCCCCGTGCTGGTACGCCTCGAACTCCTGGGCCGCCGCCCTCGCTGCTGCCCGTTCACTCCGGCGCTGCCGGCGTTGCGTGTAGGTCTGCACCCAGCGTTTCTCCACCGGCGCCAGGGGCCCCTCCGCATGATCCACCGCCCAGGTCCCGTCCGCGAACAGCCAGAACACATCCCCCGTGATGGGATCGAGCAGATAGTGGGCCTGGAGGTCAGTTTTGCGGTTGTGGTGGTGCCGGCACAGCATCACCATGTTCGCCGGTGTGGTGGGGCCACCCTCGTGGTGGTTGACCCGGTGGTCATTATCCCCACCGAGTGCGGGTGCGGGGCACCCGGGCCACCGGCAGCACCAGTCCCGGCCCACCAGAAACGCCCGGATC
>NZ_RXHJ01000011.1 GCF_003955685.1 Corynebacterium hylobatis | reverse complement strand
AGCCCCACCTCGTGGTCAGCTACGCACTCTGAATCGTGAAGAGCCGCCAAACCCTGTGAAGACAGACCCTGCGATCACCTCCGTTTGGCTTGCAAAGCCCGCGAGGAGTTGGTTTCTCCGGCTCCTCGCGGGTTCGTGATCCCAGGGTGTGTGATCGCGGGGTGCAGCAGCCCTCCCCTACCCCAGAAACGGCGCCAGTCCCGCCGAGCGTTTCGCCAACCGCTCCAGGCGCGATTCGGTCATCGAGGCGATCTGGTCCACCACCACGCGCTGCTGCTCCGCGTCGGTCTCGGCCTCGTTCCACCACTGGCGGTACATCGGGTCCAGCGACCCCGGTGCACCGGCGGTGAGGTAGTCGAAGACGCGGAAGATGCGTTCGCGCTGGCGGTCCTGGCGGGCGAGGTGCACCGGGGCATCCATGACGTAGAGCACCGCGATGGTCTTGAGCAGCGTGACCTCGGCCTGGGCCTGCGGCGGGATGGCCAGCCGGCCGTGGTAGCGGCCCAACGGTCGGCCATCTGCCTCCCCTACCGTCGCGCCGATGGTTGCGCCGACATAGCGGCCCACCAGCTCGGAGGTCATCCGCTTCAGGCCCGCGTAGCCGGTGAGACTGTGGTCGAAGTCGGCTGCGCGGCTGACCACGGTGAGCTGGCGGAGGGAGTCGGCGGCGTCGAGAAGCTCTTCGGGGGTGCCGCCGAAGGCGCGGGCACCTTTTTCTGCCAGCGCGGCGAGTTCGACCAGGTCCCAGAGGACGTGGAGGTTGATGCGCCCGGAGACGATGCCGTCCTCCACATCGTGGACGGAGTAGGCGATGTCGTCGGCCCAGTCCATGGTCTGGGCCTCCATGGACGGGCACTCGTCGGTGTGGCCCTCGCGCAGCCAGGTGAGGATGTCGGCGTCGGCGTCGTAGCAGCCGTATTTGCGGTTGACGGTGCCGTCCGCGTTGGTGCGGGTGCGCGGGTATTTGCAGGCGGCATCCAGGGCCGCGCGGGTGAGGTTGAGACCGAAGCTCTCCCCCGCCGGGGAGACGGTCTTGGGCTCCAGCCGGGTGAGGATGCGCAGGGTCTGGGCGTTGCCCTCGAAGCCCCCGCAGTCGGCGGCGACCTCGTTGAGCGCCATCTCGCCGTTGTGGCCGTAGGGCGGGTGGCCGATGTCGTGGGTCAGGCCGGCCATCTCGCACAGGTCGGGGTCCAGGCCGAGGCCGGAGCCGATGCCGCGGGCGATCTGCGCGACCTCCAGGGAGTGGGTGAGCCGGGTACGTGGGGTGTCACCGTCGCGGGGGCCAACAACCTGGGTTTTGTCGGCGAGACGCCGTAACGCGGCAGAGTGCAGCACGCGGGCGCGGTCGCGGCCGAAATCCCCCCGGTGGTCGGGTGTGGAGTCGGTGAACTCACTGCCCTTGGGGCGCTCGTGGTGGCGGCGTTCGAGATCGTCCTCGGTGTAGGCGTACGTGTCCATTTCAGTCCAGGTTATCGGCCAGCACCTCGTGTCGGGTCCGGCGCGAGGGACGCAGACTGCCCTGCAGCCTGCGGAGTATCGTTTCCAGCCTATCTCCCACGGTGCGGCCGAAGACGCGGGACGCGTCGACAACCGCCAGGCCGCCGACCTCGTGGCTGAGCGCGAGCCACCAGGACCGGTCCGGGAAACGCGTCGGGCTGGTGTGGGTGGGTGAGGCGAGGGCGTCGATACCCGCCTGCTTCGCAATCAGCTCCGCCCGCAGCGCATGCGTCGGATCGGTGACGACGATGCTCTTGCGGGGCTGGTGCTCCGCGAGGAAGGCCTCGAAGGAACCGCGGGTGTCGTTGCCCTGCGGCACGGCCGTGACCTGGTCCTCCGGCACGCCGTGCTTGATCAGGTAGGTGCGGGAGACCTCGGCCTCGGTGTAGCGGTCACCGGGGAGGTTCCCGCCGAGGGTGTAGATGTGCTCGGCGCGGTCGCCGCGCCAGAGCTCAAGCGCGTGGTCGAGGCGGGCGACCAGCTGGAGGGAGGGGTTGCCGTCATACTGGGCGGTGCCGAGCACCAGCAGATCGGGGCGTGGGACGGGGAGAGGGCGGCGTCGATAGGCGTGGACGAGGATGCGGACGGGGCGGTGCAGCAGCAGCGCCGGGAGGAGATACCACTTCATGTATTCGACGGTAGTCTGGGTCACATGCATCCATCGCTCCCCCGCTTAAAAACCCTGGCCGCAGCCTCGGCGATCACCGCCGCCGTCCTCGTGGGGGGCGCGCCACTGGCCGCTGGCCTGGACACCGTTGAACAGGCGCAGCTCACCCAGACGGGCGCCATCGCGCCGGAGCGTCTGTCCGCACCCGTCACCGACCACTCCGGGGTGCTTGAGGCTGCGGACATCAACGATCTGACCGAGAAGATCCAGCAGTACAAGATCGACGCCCATAAATCGATCTTCGTGGTCTTCCTCCCCAGCTTCGGTGACCTGACCCCGGAGGAGTGGACGCGTCAGGCCGTGGACCTCAACGGCGGCGGCAATACCGCGGTCCTGGCCGTGGCCACCCAGGACCGGCAGTTCGGCATCTTCGGTGGTTCCGACTGGTCGGATCAGGAACGCGACGAGATGTACGACGCCGCCTTCCCCTTCCTGGTGGAAAACGACTGGTTCGGCGCGGCTGATGCCGCCGTCGACGCGGCCGCCAGCTCCGGGGAGATGTCCGGCGAATCCGTCGCGTGGCTGGCCGGTGGCGCCGGTGCCGCCGTGACCGCAGGCGGTGGCATCTGGGCGTATTCGCGGCGCAAGCGGAAGCAGACCGAGGCCGCCGTGCTGGAGGACTCCCGCGAGATCGACCCCCGCGACACCGGGCGCCTGGCGCGTCTGCCCATGGAGACCCTCGAGCAGCTCGCCCAGGAAGAGCTGGTGTCCACGGATGAGTCCATCCGTCTCGGCCGGGAGGAGCTGGACCTGGCGATCGCCGAGTTCGGGCCCGAGCGCACCCGCAGCTTCACCCGCGCGATGAACCACTCCACCACCACCCTGCAGAAGGCCTTCGCCCTGCAGCAACGCCTCAACGACTCCATCCCCGAATCCGAGGCCGAACGCCGCGGCATGCTCGTGGAGATCATCTCCTCCTGCGGCCAGGCCGATGAGGTTCTCGACGCCGAGTCCGCCAGCTTCGCCGACATGCGCAACCTGCTGGCCACCGCCGACCGCAAGATCGACGAGCTGACCCAGCGCACCATCGACGTGCGCACCCGCCTCCCCCAGGCTGAATCGACTATGGAGGCGCTGCGCGAGCGATACTCCCCCGAGGTGCTGGCTTCCATCGACGACAACGTATCGCTTGCTACAGCGGCGCTCGATGAGGCCGAGAAGTCGTTGGCGGAGGCCCGCGGTTTGGAATCCCGCCCCGCCGGTGAGCAGGGCGGACTCGTCGAGGCCATCCGCCACTCCGAGCACGCCATCGAACGCGCCGACCACATGCTGCGCAGCATCGAGCGTGCCGACGAGCACATCGCCACCGCCCAGGCCGGCATTGACGACCTCATCGCCGAGGTCGAGGGCGAGATCGGTGAGGCCGGCGACCTCAAACGCCGCGGTGTGTCCGAGGGCGCGCGTGCCGACTGGGCCGCGCTCGATGACGTCGTCGGCCGCGCCATCACCACCCTCGACCAGGCCCGCGAACTCAAGAGCTCCGACCCCCTGAGCGCCTACACCCTGCTCTCCGACATCGACGCCGAACTCGACGAGCATCTCGACGCCGTCCGCGAGACCACCGCCGACCAGTCCCGCCAGCTCCAGCTCCTGGACCACCAGCTGCAGTCCGCCAACTCCACCATCCAGGGCGCGGAGGACCTCATCGCCTCCCGCGGCCGCGTGGTCAAGGCCCAGGCCCGCACCTACCTTGCCGACGCCAAGCGCCTCCACGCCCAGGCCCTGCAGATGCGGGTCACCGACACCCGCAGTGCCATCGAGGCCGCGCGCCAGGCCACTGTGTCCGCCAAGCGTGCCTCCCGGCAGGCCCAGGCCGACATCGACGACTACCAGCGCCGCCAGCAGCAGGGCCGCGGCGGTGGCTCCGGGATGGGTGGCTTCGTCGCAGGCATGCTCATCAACGAGATCCTCTCCGGCGGTGGCCGCGGCGGCGGTGGATTCGGCGGTGGATTCGGCGGCGGCTTCGGCGGGGGCTTCGGCGGGGGCGGCGGTTTTGGTGGCGGCGGTGGTGGTGGTTTCCGGGGCGGGTCGTTCTAAGGCTTTCCAGGAAGTGTCCGCCCGGTAGTTTTGACGGCGATAGCATGGCCTCATGGAGATGCAACGGGAGCAGAGGTCACAGCGCCAACGCCAGGCCGTGGTGCTCATCCACGGAATAGGCGACCAACGGCCGATGGACACCCTACGTGCGTTCATGGCGGGGATCGGCGTTCCGGAGTACTACAGCAAACCCCACCGGTACTCCAGCAACTACGAGCTGCGACGCTTCTCCAGCCACGGCTCCCACCCGCGGCCGGAGACCGACTTCTTCGAGTTCTACTGGGCCCACCACTTCCCTGCCGGACGTCTCTTCGCCACCCTGCGGTGGCTGTTCACAGACCTCCTCTTCCGCCGTCCGTTCTGGGGCCACCAACCGCCACTGCGAAGGCCGATCGGCATCTTCCAGGCCGCGGTGACGGCCCTGGTACTTATCTTCCTGACCGCCGTCGGGGGTTGGTTGGGGTTTATCGGACTCCCCGCGGGCAGCGCCCAGCTCCTGAGCCGGATACTCATCATCGCCGCCGTCGTGGCTCTGGTGGTTGTCCTGCTCGCCGGCGGGTTCCTGACCAGGTCGCTGGCTGACGCCAAGTTCTACCTCTCCGGTGCCCCCGGCAGTCTCAAGGCCCGCAACGAGATCCGGGCCGAGGGCCTCAGCCTTCTTCATGCCCTGCACGATGCGGGAACCTATGAACGGATCGTGGTCGTCGGTCACAGCCTGGGTTCGGTGATCGGCCTCGATCTGATCCGCCTGGCGTGGGACGAGCTGCGCCATCCTGACCCGGCCCTGGCGGAGGCCCCGGACGATTACCCCACCACGCTGGCGGCCAATTTCGACAACCTGGTCGAACTGCTTCCCCCGGATCCGGACCCGGAGGATCTGGAGAACTGGCAGCAGGCCCAGCACGCACTCTGGGTGGAGTCCCGGCATCGGGGCATGCGCTGGCTGATCACCGACTTCATCACCCTCGGCTCACCACTGACATACGCGGATTTCCTGCTCTCCCGATCCAACGCCCGGTTCCAGGAACGCAAGACGCAACGCGAGTATCCGGAATGCCCGCCGATTGATGATCGCGGTGGGGTCTTCTACAGCCGTCAGTACACCCGGGAGGACGGGTGGCACACCCTCGGGGGCAGGTCACCCCGCAACGCCCTCGTGGCCCACCATGGTGCCCCGTTCGCGGTGACGCGCTGGTCGAATGCGTATTTTCCCAGGTGGTTATTTTTCGGGGATCTCGTGGGTGGCCCGCTGGCGTCAAAATTCGGCTGCGGAATACGCGATGTCGCCGTGCGGGCAGCATCGTTGCGCCGGTGGTCCCGGCGAGACATCTTCCCCTGGGTGCACTCCCGGTACTGGCGGTTGGACTCCGAGGCCTCTGTTGTCCAGGACCTGGTGGAAGAGGAGCTCCGGTTGAAGAAACAGGAACGGGAACTGACGAAGCAGTCCGAGGGCCCCGCCGAGCAGAAGCTGCAGGCGGTCCGTCGGGAGCTGGAGCTGGTGCGGGAGAAAATTCTGGACAACAGGAAGGCGATACAACACGAACGCGGGAAGGTGGACGAGAAGAGCGGGACGCTCGTTGCCTACCGGGCCCTGGCCGAATTCCTTCGGCTGAACAACCAGAAGGCCGCCAAGCACTACCCTCCACCTTCAGGGCCGCGGTTGCGCCGTCCGGTACCGTTCACCGCCCCACCGGAATAGGTCGACCGGTCGCCTGCACCCGTGGAGCGAGGGACCTGGCCGCGTCCAGAACTAGCGACGTAGCAGTGCGGCAGCGGAAGGTGCTCCTGACTTTGCCAGCGCATCAAGGACATCGTCAATCGTTCTGGGCGGGTTCTTGAATGCGGCCGCGGCATACGTAATGGCCTGATGGACACGAGGACCGAAGAGATCAATTTGATCACACAGGAACTCGTCCGCTCCCTGAATTTCGATGTTGTACCGGTTCAACACCTCCGAGGGAAAATCCCGTTTATTCTCGGTGACTATCACCTGAGCACCACACCGGATGGCAGCCGCCAGGACATGTCGGTCATCAGGATCAGGGAGCGTCAAAGCTTCGATCAGGTCCTCGTAACCGGTGACGAGACAATCATCAACTGCTTTGCACATGAGTTGCCTAGTTCTACGAAGCTTGACCGGATCCAGGTCCGGACGATTGGTCTCAAGATTCCGGAACACTTCATCCAGTATCTGGTCAGTCCATCGGGCTCGAAAAATACCGGTAGATGCGAGACGGATGAGGATGTCCCTGAGCATGTTGGGGTAGAGCACATTGGCGTCGTAGAGAACGGTGAATCCGCTCACTCGTACAGCCCCATCTCATCGTTGAGGGCAGCGAGTTCATCTGCGGCAGCGCGAACTTCCAGGTCCCGCTGGTGCTTGTAGGTATAGACATCCGCCGCGTATATACGTCGGTGTGTTCCTACTTTATGTCCCTGCAGAACGCCTTCGTCGATGAGTTTGACTACGTGTGGTCGGGACACATTGAGAACATCGGCCACCTGTTGAGTCGTTAGCTCGGCATGCATGGGCATCACCCCGACATGCCTTCCGGCCGCGGCATTCACCAGGATTTCCCGAAGCAGGGCGGCGACTTCCCGCGGAAGGCGGATAGCTTCATCGGACTGTTCAACGACAACGTCGAGAGTTCCCTGTTCAGGAAGACTGTCCAACACTTGGTTAAGCCGCTGCAAAGCCTTCCGAGCGGTGCCCGCTACATCTGTTCCGTTGCTGTCTTTTAGTTGTGCCATGCCCCCAATCTACCGAACAAACGAAATAATCGAAACGAGTTTCTGACGGCCAACTGTCCCGCTGAAAACAGCGCGCAATAACTGACGCACCGCCACGCACCCAGCCCCTAAATCCGCGGCCGCCGCACCGGGGAGTCGACCAGGACGCAGCCCCAGGAGAGGAAGACGGCGTCGACAAGCGGGAGGTCGGCGACGGCGGGGCCAGGATGGAATTCCACGCGCCCGCTGATCAGGGGGCGGACGCGGGCGACGATGTCGCCGTCGGCGTCGATGATGTGGCGGGCCTTGCGCCAGACGGAGCTGCGCTGGAGGGTGTAGCGGCGGCCGTCGCAGTCGGCGAGCAGGGTGCTCACGGTCATGCGGCTCTGCACGAGGGTGAACACACGGCCGTCGCCGGTGGTGGCCCGGGCCCGGAACTGGAAGGGGCCGGGCTCGGACTCGATGAGCAGGCGCTCGGAGTCGAAGATGATGACATCGGAGCGGACGGCGGCGAGGCGGGAACGGTGAGCGTCGAAAAGCTCGTTGCCCTCCCAGGTCCAGGGGCCGACCGGCCGCTCCTCGCTGCCCATGCGTCTAAAAGATGAACGCCAGGACCGCGATGACGGACATGATGATCAGCGTGCCGATGAGCACCAGCGAGGACCGGCCCAGACGCGACTCCAGCACGAGACGGACCAGCCAGCTGAGGCCGGCGACGGTCTCCACGGGCAGGTCGGTCTCCCCCTCGAACTCGAGGATGGACTGCCGCACGCCGTTGCCGGCACCGGAGAACTGGCCGATCTTCTCGCCGGCGGCGTCCTCGATGATCCAGTTGGTGGAGGCCTCGTTGATCAGCGAGTACTTCGTGCCGGCGACATCGACCGTGATGGTCTTGTCGCGGCCGAAGTTGCCGGGGGCGTCGAGGACGCGGCCGTCGGCAAGCGTGGCCCTGGCGCCGGTCTCCTTCGTGAAGGAGAGCCCCCAGACCTGGCCGTCAACGGTCGCGGCGTCCGCGGTGAAACGGCCGAGCTCGGCCGGCCCGCCCTCAGCGAGGAGGACGGGCGCATCCGTGTCGGTGCGGTCCCAACTGGTGTAGTGCACGACTAGCAGCCGATCAGACGCTGCGCCAGGTAGCCCTGGAGCTCATCGAGCGGCACACGCTCCTGCTCCATGGTGTCGCGCTCACGGACGGTGACGGCGTTGTCCTCGAGGGTGTCGAAGTCCACGGTCACGCAGAACGGGGTACCGATCTCATCCTGGCGGCGGTAACGGCGGCCGATGGCACCGGAGGTGTCGTACTCGACGTTCCAGAACTCGCGCAGGCCCGCGGCGATGTGCTCAGCCGGGCCGGCCAGCTCCGGCTTCTTCGACAGCGGCAGCACGGCCACCTTCACCGGTGCCAGACGACGGTCGAGCTTGAGCACGACACGCTTGTCCACGCCACCCTTGGAGTTCGGGGCCTCATCCTCGGTGTAGGCGTCGACGAGGAAGGCCATGAACGCACGGCCCAGGCCGGCGGCCGGCTCAATGACGTAGGGGTACCAGCGCTCGCCGGACTCCTGGTCGAAGTAGGACAGGTCCTCGCCGGAGCCCTCGGAGTGGGTCTTGAGGTCATAGTCGGTGCGGTTGGCGATGCCCTCCAGCTCACCCCACTTGGAGCCGGTGAAGCCGTAGGCGTACTCGATGTCGACGGTGCGCTTGGAGTAGTGGGACAGGTCCTCCTGGGCGTGCTCGTAGAAGCGCAGGTTCTCACGCTTGATGCCCAGGTTGACGTACCACTCCATGCGGTCGTCGATCCACTTCTGGTGCCACTCTTCATCGGTGCCCGGCTTGACGAAGAACTCCAGCTCCATCTGCTCGAACTCGCGGGTACGGAAGATGAAGTTGCCCGGGGTGATCTCGTTGCGGAAGGACTTGCCGATGTTGGCGATACCGAACGGCGGCTTCATGCGCGCGGACGTCATGACGTTCTTGAAGTTGACGAAGATGCCCTGCGCGGTCTCCGGGCGGAGGTAGTGCAGACCCTCCTCATCGTCGACCGGACCCAGGAAGGTCTTCAGCAGACCGGAGAAGGGGCGCGGCTCGGTCCAGTTGCCCGGCTGGCCGGTCTCCGGATCGTTGATGTCGGCCAGGCCGTTCGCCGGCGGGTGGCCGTGCTTCGCCTCGTAGGCCTCGAGCAGGTGGTCAGCGCGGTAGCGCTTGTGGGTGTGCAGCGACTCCACCAGCGGGTCCGTGAAGACCTCGACGTGACCGGAGGTGACCCAGACCTGACGCGGCTGGATGATGGAGGTGTCCACTCCGACGACGTCGGGGCGGGCGGTGACCATGTGACGCCACCACTGGCGCTTGATGTTCTCCTTGAGCTCGACACCGAGCGGACCGTAGTCCCATGCAGAGCGGGAACCGCCGTAGATCTCGCCGGCCTGGTAGACCAGACCGCGGCGCTTGCACAGGTTGACGACGGTATCGATGACGGACGCCATGATGGCTTCAGACTCCTCTGGTAGGGGACAAGTCAATCAGACAACGAGTGTAGCCGTTGCGGGTTCTGTACAGGGCCGTGGGGTTGAGGTGGGGTTGAGGTGCCCCTTCCCTCCCCCGTTACTTCCCCCCGAAACCGTCTTCCTCAGGCGAATATAAGGGTCGAGTTTCAGTGGGATACCTTAAATGTCTAAGCTGATAGTTGACCACGGCACTATCGCCAACCCAGCACGTAGAGACACATATGCGACTACCGGAGAGCTGGACTAGCACAACCTATGGTCTAGATCACCGTGCAGCGGGGAATCTGAGCCCTCTCGAAAGAATGAGTTTGTGATGAACACCTTTTCGGACACCGATCTGGATGCCGCCGAGACCGTCATCGGCGCCCTCGATTCCCGTCTCCGGGTCCAGATCATCTGGCGCCTGTCGGTCCGGGACCACTTCGTCCACGAACTCGTGGACGGCCTGGAGAAGTCCCAGCCCCTGATCAGCCAGCACCTGCGCGTGCTCAAGCGCTCCGGCATCGTCGACTCTGAACGCCGCGGCCGCGAAGTCGTGTACCGCCTCGTCATCCCCGAGGTCGCCCAGCTCATCGACGCCGCCGTCACCATCGGCCACCGCGCCCTCGACGAGCGCCAGCAGCTGGCCACCGGCCGCCGCGAGCCCTCCCCCCGCATCGTGCCCATCGCACACCGCAACACCCGGCAGGTTGCCACCGCTCCCCTCGCCTGACCCGCGGATCTTGCCCGTGACATGGATAATGGGACACATACTCATCTCCCAGCCCTGAGAAAGAACCGGCCATGCCACCCTTGTCGTCCGGTGTGCCCAAAGTCGGCGCACGCAACACCCGTCAGCGCACCGCGGTGATCAACATCCTCTCCGAGATCGACACCTTCGCCTCCGCCAGGGACATCCACGGCGAACTCGAGGAACGCGACGTGCAGGTCGGCCTGACCACCGTCTACCGCACCCTCCAGTCGCTTGCCGAGCTCAAGGCCGTCGACGTCCTCCACATGGCCTCCGGCGAGACCCTCTACCGCCAGTGCACCTCCCCCCACCATCACCACCACCTGGTGTGCACCCGGTGCGGACGCACCGAGGAGATCGACGGCGGCCCCGTCGAGACCTGGGCCAGGGCGGTGGCCAAGGAGAACAACTTCCAGCTCACCGGGCATGACGCCGAGATCTACGGCGTGTGCCCCAGGTGTGCCGGGCTGCTAACCGATGACAGTGCCGAAGGCCAGCCCCAGCAGGTAGGTGATGGCGGCGGCCCCCAGGCCGATGAGCAGCTGGCGTAAGGCGCGGGTCAGCGGCGGTTTGCCGGAGAGCACGCCCACCACCCCACCGGTGCCCAGCAGCGCCAGGGAGACCAGCACCATAGCGATGACTGCACCCACCAGTGGTGAAGCCCCGAAGATAAAAGGGATGATCGGGATCAGCGCACCGCCGGCGAAGAAGAGGAAGCTGGAACTGGCCGCGGCCCAGGGGGAGCCGACGACCTCGCTGGGGCTGGCCCAGATGGTCTCCCCGCCGGGGCTGTCCTCCCGGTCCAGGCCGATGGCCTGCTCGAGTGCCATACGGGAGAACTCGGCCTTGGCCTTGTCGTCGGCCTCCTTCTCCCCCATCCCACGGGCCCGGTAGACCAGGGCCAGTTCGTTGGCGTTGACGTCCAGGGAGGGCAGCAGTTTATGCGCCTTGGGGTGCGGGGTGGAGGCCTCGAGGAGCTCGCGTTGGGAGGTCACCGAGACGTACTCCCCCGCCGCCATCGACAAGGCGCCAGCCAGCAGGCCGGAGATGCCGGTGAGCAGGATGAGGTTCGAGGAGACCCCCGAACCCATGATGCCGACGACGAGTGCCAGGTTGGACACCAGTCCGTCATTGGCACCGAAGACGGCCGCGCGGAAGTTACCCGAGATCTTCTCCCGGCCCCGGGCCGCCAAACCGCGGACCACCTCGGCGTGGATGCGTTCATCGGCGGCGATCTGCGGGGAGGCGTCCTCGTCCTTGACATACGGGTTGCGGGCCTCGGCGGTCTGCATGAGCGCGAGGGTGAACACCGAACCGAAACGCCGGGCCAGGAAGCCCAGGAAGCGGGTGTTCAGATCGGGTTGGCGGGGGAAGCCGACGTAGTCGCCGAGCTTCTCGCGCCAGAACTTCTCGTGGCGGGCCTCGGAATCGGCCAGGGCCTCGAGGATCTCGCGTTCCTCACCGGTCTTCTTCCGCGCCAGCTCCCGGTAGAGGGCGGCCTCGGCGCGTTCGTTCGCCAGGTACCTGCGCCACCGGTTGATCTGCGCCCGCGTCGGTTCCCCCTTGATGGGCATATTCCTCTTCCCGACCCTAAGCCTTCGTCCCGCCGAAACGGCGGTCCCGGGCAGCGTACTCCACCACCGCGTCGAAAAGGTCCTGCGGCGTGAAGTCCGGGAAGAGTTTGTCCTGGTAGACCAGCTCCGCATAGGCCGAGTGCCAGGGCAGGAAATTCGAGGTCCGCTTCTCCCCCGAGGGGCGCAGGAACAGGTCCACGTCCGGCATGTCCGGCTGGTCGAGGAACTGCGGGAAGGTCTTCTCGGTGATCTGCTCGGGGCGCAGCTGCCCGGCGGCGGCGCGGCGGGCGACCTCCTGGGCGGCGTCGACAAGCTCGGCACGCCCGCCGTAATTGACGCACATCGCCAGCGTCATGCGCGTGTTGTCCTTCGTCAGCTCCTCGGCCGCCTCCAGCTCGCGGATGACGCTGCGCCACAGACGCGGGCGCCGGCCCACCCAGCGCACCCGCACCCCCTTGGTGTTGAGTTCATCGCGCTGGCGGCGCAGTACATCCCGGTTGAAGCCCATGAGGAAACGCACCTCATCGGCCGAACGTCGCCAGTTCTCCGTGGAGAAGGCGTACGCCGACAGATACGGCACCCCGAGTGCCAGGCAGGCGTCGACGATGTCCATGAGGACGGCCTCACCACGCTTATGCCCCTCCGTGCGCTTGAGCCCGCGTTCCTGCGCCCACCGGCCGTTGCCGTCCATCACCAGGGCGATGTGATCGGGAATGAACTGGGCCGGGATATCCGGCGGGGTGAGGGCTGCGGGATTGTTGTTCACGCCGACCATTGTGCCACCCGGCACCTCAGGTCTGATCCATCACGCCCAGGCTGGTCACCTTCTGCTCCAGATGCCACTGCAGATGCGCCCGGGTCAGCCGGTGCGCGGTGGTGCTCAGGTGCCCGCCCTCGGCAGATTCCACCAGCTGCAGCGCCGCCGGCCAGTGCGAATGATTGAGCAGCCACATCAGGTGCAGCGCCTCCTCCGGCACCTCCGCCGAACCCGGGGGCCGGCACTGCACGCACGCCGCCCCGCCGATCGCCGGATGGAAGGCATGGTGCGGCCCCGGCGCCCCGCACTGGGCGCAGTCGAAGAGGCTCGGCGCCCAACCGGCGTGCGTCATCGCCTGCAGCAGGAAACCGTCGAGCACCACCGTCGGGTGCTTCGTCTGCTGCATCCGGGCGAGGGTCTCCGTGAGGTGGTCGAAGAGCCAGGGATCGCCCTCCTGCGCGGCCGTGGCCAGCCGTTCCGCGGATTCCAGGGCGGCGCAGGCGGCGGTGTAACGCTCATAATCGTCGATGATGCCCGAGCCGTAATAGGCCACCGTGTCCGCACCCGTCACCGACTCCAGGTTGCGGCCCGGGTAGAGCTGGACGTCGATATCCACGAAGTGCTGCAGGCGGGAGCCGAAGCGCGACTTCGATCGCCGCACTCCCTTTGCGACGCCCCTTCGTATCCCGTGGTTGCGCGTCAGCAGGACGATGATGCGGTCGGCCTCACCGAAATCGTGGGTGCGCACCACCAGTGCGCGATCACGGTAGGACTCCCTGCGCATTTTCTTCTAGAACCCCAGGCGGCCCAGGGACTTCGGGTCGGACTGCCAGTTCTTCAGCACCTTGATCCGCAGATCCAGGAACACGTTCTGCCCCAGCAGCTTGATGATCTCCTGACGGGCGTTGTGGATGATCCGGCCCATCCGGCGGTTGTCCCGGCCCATGATGATGGACTTCTGCCCTTCACGCTCCACGTAGATGATCGCGTGGATATCCAGGCGCTTCGGGTTCTCCGGGCTGGGCAGGACCTCATCGACCTCCACGGCCACCGAGTGCGGCAGCTCATCCTTGAGACCGGACAGCGCTGCCTCACGGATCAGCTCCGAGATACGCTTCTCCGTGTCCTCATCCGTGACGTGGTCGTCCGGGTAGAACTTGGGGCCTTCCGGGAGGAGGGAGGTGATGACGTCGAGAAGCACATCCACCTGCGTGCCGTCCGCGGCAGAGACCGGGACCACCTCGGCGTCCCCACCCAGCAGATCATGGAGTGCCAGCAGCTGCGCACCCACCTGGTCCTTGGAGGCCTTGTCCAGCTTGGTCACGATCCCCAGGATCGGTGTTTTCGGCGCCACCGTCCGCAGATTCTCCAGGATCCACCGGTCACCGGGGCCGATCTTCTCATCCGCCGGGACAGTGAAACCGATGAGGTCCACATCCGCGTAGGTGTCCTTGACAATCTCATTGAGCCGCTCCCCCAGCAGCGTCCGCGGCTTATGCAGCCCCGGGGTGTCCACCACGATCACCTGCGCGTCCGGGCGGTGCACGATACCGCGGATCGGGTGGCGCGTGGTCTCCGGCTGGTTCGCCGTGATCGCGATCTTCTCGCCCACCAGGGCGTTGGTGAGCGTCGACTTACCCGTGTTCGGGCGGCCGACGAAACTGACGAAACCGGAGCGGAAGCCCTCCGGGGTGTCGGTGAAACTGCTGATGTGGGACTCCTAGGTCAGGGGGATGTTTGTTCCAGGTTACTCCGCGGAACGGCTGGTGTTGATGGGGCTGGGAAGGGGCTTCGGAAAATGTCACATAATACGAATGCATGTAAAACTATAAGAGCAGGTGGCAGCGAAAACTGGTGATTGTTGACGTGACATTTTACGACAGCTGAAAACTACCGAACCTGGTCCACCGCGAACTGCAGGCGCGGGTTGGCGTAGGCGTCCTGGGACTCGATGAGCAGCAGCTCACGGGAATCAGCCTGGTAGGTGTTCTCCACCAGGTCGAAGACGGAGGAGGCGGTGCGCGCCAGGGCATCGGCGGCGTCCCCGGTGGAGACGTAGTGGCCGGTGAACAGGGCGGCGGTGACATCGCCGGAACCGTTGCGCTTGAAGGGCAGGTACGGGGTCTGCACGAGCCAGGCACCGGCGTCGTTGACGGCGAGCATCTCGATGGTGCCTTCCGGGCGCTCGGGACGCTCCAGGGAGGTGACCAGCACGGTGGACGGGCCCATCTCGCGGGCGGCGTCAACCGCGTCGAGGGTGGTGGCCAGGTCGGAAGCCTCGCGGCCGGTGAGGAAACCCAGCTCGAACTGGTTCGGGGTGATGATGTCGGCGACCGGGACAACACGGTCGCGCAGCAGCGGCGGGATGGCGTCGCCGACGTGGCAGCCGGACTTCGCGTTGCCCATGACCGGGTCGCAGGCGTAGACGGCCTTCGGGTTGGCGGCCTTGACGCGGGCGACGGCGTCGATGATGACGTCAGCGATGTCGGAGCCGCCCTGGTAGCCGGAGAGGACGGCGTCGACACGTGCGAGCGCACCGCGCTCCTCGATACCGGTGATGATGTCGGCGACATCGGCGGCCGGGATCATCGGGCCCCGCCAGGAGCCGTAGCCGGTGTGGTTGGAGTAGTTGACGGTGTACACCGGCCACACCTCGTGGCCGAGGCGCTGGAGCGGGAAGACGGCAGCGGAGTTACCGACATGGCCGTAGGCCACTGAGGACTGGATGGAAAGGATGTTCACGCTGGATATTGTGCTCCTCCGGCGCACTTTTAACAATCAGTCCTCGCCGTTGCCGTTCTCGGGCTGGCCGGCGTGCTCGAGTACCTCGACGATGACGGAGCGCACCCGCCGGCGGCCCCGGCGGTCGCGGCCACCTTCGGCGGTGAGGCGCAGGCCACAGGTCTCCACGACGGAGCCGGGCAGGGGGACGCGGCCGATCTCGTAGCCGATGAGTCCGGCGACGGATTCGACCTGCTCGCTGATGTCCTCGGGGAAGTCGATGTCCAGGTCCAGGTCGTCGTGGATCTGATCGGTGAGGTCCTCAAGCGAGAGGCGGAAGACGGCGCGGTATTTACGGTCGCTGAGGCGCTCGATGGGGGCGACCTCGCTGATGTCGTATTCGTCGGCGATCTCACCGACGATCTCCTCGAGGATGTCCTCCAGGGTGATCAGGCCGGCGATGCCGCCGTATTCGTCGACGAGCATGGCCATGTGGATCTGGTCGCGCTGCATCTCATGCAGCAGTTCGTCGAGGTTCTTCGACTCCGGCACGAAGGTCGCCGGGCGCATGACCTCGCCGACGGAGACCGACGCCCCGCCATCGGTGAGGTGGTAGGTGTGGCGGACGAGGTCCTTGATGTAGACGATGCCGACGATGTCGTCGATGTTCTCCCCCACCACCGGCACCCGCGAATGCCCCGAGCGCACGCAGAGAGAAGTGGCCTGGCCGGCGTGTTTGTCGTCCTCGATCCAGATCATCTCGGTGCGCGGGACCATCACCTGGCGGGCGGTGGTGGAGGCGAGGTCGAAGACCGACTGGATCATGCGGCGTTCCTCGATCTCCACGATGCCGTGCTCCTGGGCGATGTCGACCATCTCGCGCAGTTCCACCTCGGTGGCGTACGGACCGTGGCGGAAACCGGAGCCGGGGGCGATGCGGTTTCCGGTCCAGATCAGCAGCCGGGAGATCGGACCCAGGACATAGGCCACGCCCTGCAGCACCACCGCGGAACGCAGGGAGATCGAATAGGGGTTCTTGCGGCCCATGGTGCGGCCGAAGACGCCGACGATGGCGTAGCTGATCACCGTCACGGCGACGATCGCCAGGGTGATCGCCCACAGGTCGGAGGCGATGTACTCCCGGGCCAGTGCGGCGGCGAAGACGGCGGCGGTGGCGTCGAGAAGCGTCTTGAGCAGGACGAGCAGGTTGATGTGGTCGGCGCGGCGGTCGAGGACGGTGAGCAGCGAGCGCGCGCCGTTGACCTCATCCTTGACCATGGCCTCGGTGCGTGCCCGGGACACGGAGCTGACCGCCGATTCGACGGTGCCCAGCAGGCCGGACAGCGCCAGGGCCAGCACGGTGACCGTGCCCAGCCAGACGACATCTATGTCCATCAACGGTCCCCGTCGGGTGCACTCCGGCGGGGCTCACCGACGGCGGGCAGTCCGCCGCCGGGGACGATCTTGTCCAGCTCCGCACGGTCGGCCGCGGACGGAAATGCCTGCGCGCCGCTCGGCTTGGGCTGGTATTTCACGCCGCGGCGGGTGACGTCGTCGTACCAGTCGGCCAGCAGCTCGTTCTGCAGGGCGAACATCTCACGCTCGTCGGTGGGCGTGGCGTGGTCGTAGCCGAGCAGGTGCAGGCAACCGTGGACGGTCAGCAGCGCCAGCTCATGGTCGAGGCCGTGGCCGGCGGCAACGGCCTGCTTCGCGGCGAATTCCGGGCACAGGACGATGTCACCCAGCAGCGCCGGGCCAACCGACCTGCTGTCCGGGCGCCCACCCAGGGCCGTGCCCGAACCGGGGGTCAGCTCATCCATGGGGAAGCTCATCACGTCGGTGGGACCGTCCAGGTCGAGCCAGCGCACGTGCAGATCCGTGATGGTCTTGAGGTCCACGATGTGGATGGAGGCCTCGGCGTCGGGGTGGATGTCCATCTCACCGAGGGCGAAGGAGGCGACGTCGATGAGCATCTCCTCGTTCACACCCTCGTAGCCGGATTCGTTGAAGACCTCGATGCTCATTGGGAAATCTTCTCCTCGTAGGAGTCGTAGGCGTCGACGATGCGGCCGACCAGGGAATGCCGGACAACGTCCCTGCTGGACAGCTCCGCGAAGTGGATGCCCTCCACCCCGCGGAGGATGTGGCGCACCAGGCGCAGACCGGACTTCTGGCCGCTGGGCAGGTCCACCTGGGTGATATCGCCGGTGACCACCATCTTCGAACCGAAGCCCAGGCGGGTGAGGAACATCTTCATCTGCGCCGGGGTGGTGTTCTGTGCCTCGTCGAGGATGACGAAGGCGTCGTTGAGCGTGCGGCCACGCATGTACGCCAGCGGGGCGACCTCGATGACGCCGGCCTCGATGAGCTTGGGGATCATCTCCGGATCCAGCATGTCCCGCAGCGCGTCGTAGAGCGGGCGCAGGTACGGGTCGATCTTGTCGCTGAGCGTGCCGGGCAGGAAGCCGAGCTTCTCACCGGCCTCCACCGCGGGGCGCGTCAGAATGATGCGGTTGACCTGCTTCGACTGCAGCGCCTGCACCGCCTTCGCCACCGCCAGGTACGTCTTGCCGGAGCCGGCCGGGCCGATGCCGAAGACGACGGTGTGCTCGTCGATCGCGTCGACGTACTCCTTCTGCCCCAGCGTCTTCGGGCGGATGGTCTTGCCCCGCCGGGAGACGATGTCGCTGGCGAGCACCTCCGCCACCGACTGCGGCGCCTCCACCGTGACGATGGAGACGGCGTGTTTGACCGAGTCCGGCGAGATGACGTGCCCGCGCCGTGCGATCGACTCGAGCTCCTCGAGCACCTTCACCCCACGCGCGACCTCGTGGTCGGGGCCGGTGATGCGGACGACGTGGCCGCGGGCGAAGAAGTCCGCGTCAATCTGGTTGTCCAGCACCCGCAGGTTCTCGTCGTTGATCCCCAGGACGGCCTGGGCGTGGGCGGAGTCGATCTCCACCTTCCTCGTGATGACCTCTGCTGTCACTGGCTCCGGCGCCTGCTTTCTTGTTGCAACGATTTCACTGAACTTTACCAGCGCCGGGTGAGCACCCCGATGGCCGACAGGGCCACCATCGCCGCACTGGCCGTGCGCAGAACCTCCGGGCCCAGTCTCACGGCCTGCGCGCCTGCCGCGGTCAGCTGCGCGAGCTCGTCCGCGCCGATGCCGCCCTCGGGGCCGACGATGAGCACGACCTCGTCCACATCCAGGTCGATCTCGCGCAGCGGGGTGGCGGAATCCTCGTGCAGCACCAGCGCGGTCTTCCCTGCGATCAGCTCTGCGAGCTGGGCCGTGGTGTGCACGTCGAGGATCTCGGGGATGCGCGTGCGCCGGGACTGTTTCGCCGCAGCCAGCGCCGCCGCCTCCCATTTGGCCACGCCCTTCGCGGCCTTCGGGCCGGTCCATTTCGCCACGCAACGCTGCGCCTGCCAGGGCACGACCGCATCGGCCCCGGCCTGGGTGGCCAGATCCACGGCGAGTTCGGAACGCTCCGCCTTCGGCAGGGCCTGCACCACCGTGACGCGTGGTCCGGCCTGCTTCTCCACGCCGCACTCCTCCACCTCCCCCTCCAGCACATCCTTGCCGCGGGTGGCGGTGACGAAGATGGTGGCGTGGGTGCCGCGGCCGTCGACAAGCATGATGCGCTCGCCGGCCTGGATACGTTTCACGGCGACGGCGTGGCGGCCCTCGGGGCCGTCGAGCAGCACGCGGCCTTCAAAGGGTCCGGGGTGGAGGAATACGGGGAGACTCACCGGCGGAACTTGTCCTTCAGCCGGGAGAAGAAACCGGAGTCGCTCTCGCCCTCGCGGTTGACGCTGCTGACCTCCTTGCGGTGGTCACGGATCTGCTCCAGCAGCTCGCGGGTACGCTCATCCAGCTCCGTGGGAATGGTGACCTCCACATGGGCGATGAGATGGCCGCGGCCCTCGGTGCGCAGGCGCGGCATGCCCTCACCGACCAGGCGGATCTGCTCGCCCGGCTGCGTGCCGGCCGGGATCTCGATGGTCAGGGATGCGCCCGCCAGGTCCTCGACGGTGATCTCCGTGCCCAGGGCGGCGTCCACCGACGGCACCGAGACCGCCAGGTGCAGGTTGTCGCCGTCGCGCTGGAAGACCGGGTGCGGACGGGTCGCCACCTCCACGTAGAGATCACCCGCCGGGCCACCACCGTGGCCCACCTCGCCCTGGCCGGCCATGCGGATGCGCATGCCGTTGTTGATGCCCGCCGGCACGTTGACCACCAGGTCGCGGCGCTTCTTCACACGCCCGCCGCCCGAGCAGCGGGAGCAGGGATCCTCGATGACCTCACCGAAACCGTCACACGTCGGACACGGCTGGGAGGTCATGATGTTGCCCAGGAAGGAACGCTGCACCTGCTGCACCTCACCCTGGCCGTGGCACTGCCCACAGGTCACCGGCTTGGCCTTGGACTCCGAACCGGTGCCCTCACAGTGCTCACAGACCACCGCGGTGTCGACCGTGATGTCCTTCTTCACACCCGCGAAAGCCTCCTCGAGGGTGATCGCGATGCGCAGCAGGGCGTCATTGCCCGGCTGCACCCGCG
This sequence comes from Corynebacterium hylobatis, assembly GCF_003955685.1. Classification (GTDB taxonomy): domain Bacteria; phylum Actinomycetota; class Actinomycetes; order Mycobacteriales; family Mycobacteriaceae; genus Corynebacterium; species Corynebacterium hylobatis. The sequence continues at coordinate 107,452 of NZ_RXHJ01000011.1, read as the reverse complement.
AACGCGGACCCCGGGAACCACCGGCACCGCCACCGAAGAAGGCCTCGAAGATGTCCCCGAAACCACCCCCGCCGAAGCCGCCCGGCATGCCGCCGTTGCCCTGCTCCATCGGGTCCCCGCCCATGTCCACGATACGGCGCTTCTCCGGGTCGGTGAGCACCTCATGCGCCACCGACGCCTCGCGGAACTTCTCCGCCGCCTCCTCCGAGGGGTTGACGTCCGGGTGGTACTTCCTCGCCAGCTTGCGGTACGCCTTCTTGATCTCGGCATCCGTCGCAGACTTGTCGACGCCCAGAATTCCGTAATAGTCACGAGCCACGATGAGTGAGACTTCCTTTTGTCAGCTGTTCAAGATCGGATAAATACTACTCGCCAGCCAGAATGCGGCTGACATACCGTGCAACGGCGGAGACCTTCGAGATGGTTCCCGGATAGTCCATGAACGTCGGGCCCACCACACCCAGCCCGCCGAGCATGTGCCCGACCGAACCGTAGCCGGTGGCCACGACCGAGGCATCATGCAGATCCTCGTTCTCGTTCTCCTCACCGATGAGCACGCTCACGTTGCCCAGGTCCGGCACATTCGCCAGCAGCTTGAGCACCGTCACCTGCTCCTCCAGCGCCTCCAGCACACTGGGCAGGCCCGCCGGGAAGTCCCGGGCGAAACGCGTGAGATTCGACGCCCCCGCCAGAATGAGGCGGTCCGTGGGCTGCTCCACCAACGTCTCGATCAGGCGTGTCGACGCCCGGATCACCGCATGCCGGATCTGCGCCGGCGGGTTGTGCGCCAGCTCCACCAGGCTCGTCGAACCCTCCTTGAGGGTCTTGTCGGCCAGCGCACCGTTGAGCAGGTCGCGCAGGAGTTGGACGCCGGCGGCGTCGATGAGCTCATCGAGCTCCACGTTGCGCTGGTCCACCCGGCCCGTGTCCGTGATCAGCACCAGCAGCAGACGCGTCGGCCCGAGCGCGACCACCTCCACGTGCTTGACCCGTGAGACCCGCAGATCCGGCAGCTGCACCACCGCCGCCTGACGGGTCAGCTGGGCGAGGAGCTGGACGGAACGGCGCAGCACATCCTCCAGATCCACCCCCTCCTCCAGGAAACCGATGATCGCCCGGCGCTCCGCCGCCGACAACGGCTTCAGCTCATGGATGTGGTCCACGAACTGGCGGTAGCCCTTCTCCGTCGGGATCCGGCCCGAACTCGCGTGCTGCTGCGCGATATAGCCCTCCGACTCGAGCACCGCCATGTCATTGCGGATCGTCGCACTCGACACGTTCAGATGGTGGCGTTCCAGCAGCGCCTTGGAACCCACCGGTTCCTGGGAGGCGATGTAGTCCGCCACGATCGCGCGCAGTACCTCCTGCCGACGATCCGCCGTCGATCCAGCCATCTGGCACTCACCTCCCTCGGTTGCTAGGTTCCCCAAGTGTAACCCCGAAGAGTGCTATTTCCATCCCGCGTGGGTTGCGGACCAGGCACTGTGCCAGTCCCACACGGGTGCGCTGAGCCGTTCCTCCCCGGCGATGAGCGCCTCGATCTGCGCGACCACCGACGGCAGATGCATGTCGATGCACACTTCCGAATACGTCAGGTGACGGTATCCGCGGATGTGCGCGTCGTTGGCCTTCCAGTAATCCTTGATCAGCTCCTGGCGCCGGTGGTGGTATTCATGGCCGTTGACCTCAATGATCAGCCTGTGCTTCTCACTGACCCCGTCACGGAAGTAGTGGCCGATCTTTTTGTTCTGCTCCATCACGATCCCCCGCTCCCGCAACACGCGGAACAGGATCCTCTCGGTCATCGAGTCCCCGCCCACCGCCGCCCTGGCCACCAGCTCGCGCAACCGCTTCGGAATTTCCTTGAATACAGCCAGGTCCTCCTCCAGCTGCGCCTGGCCGGTTGCGCCGGGGTACTGCTTCTCCAGCAGCCACACCGCCCAGTTCTCGTCCTCCGCCGACATGTCCAACGCCGCGCGGACCGGGGTGGCGATGCGCAGCCCGTCAACGATCCGGTGCGGCCTGGCGGCTGCCCGGGCCGTGCGCAGGTAGGTCGCGTCGGGACGCCGGGCATCGCGTGCCACCAACGCGTGCACCGGCACCGAGATGTGCTTCTTCTCGTAGACCTGCCAGGCAGTTTTTCCGGTAAACACCAGCTGCGGGCGGCTGCGCTGCAACGCCCGCAGCAGGTAGTCGCCCGAGGGACGGGAGGTGCAGTAGATGCCGTGGTCGACGCGGTGGAGCTGGCCGGCGTCGACAAGCTTCGTGATCTTGTGGCGGCTGATGCCCTGTGCGTTGAGATCGGCGGTGCGGAGGATCTGTCGCGGTTCCATGCCACTGTTGGACTGCCCGCGCGGCCGGAAGGTTCCCGGCGGCTGGAAAACCGTCCCCTTAGTCGGCGAAATGGCCCCCTGAATGGGCCGACTCAGGGGACGATATTCCGCGGGCTCAGCGTTCCTCCGCGACCAGGATGTCGGTGATGATGCCGTCGGCGAGCAGGCGCCCCGCGTCGGTGATCGCGATGCGCTCGCCCACCCGCTGCAGCAGGCCTGCCGCCACCTGCTTGTCGACAACCCCGTGCGCCCCCGCCTCAATCCAGCTCAACGGGATGCCCTCGCGCAGGCGCAGGCCGAGCATGATGCGCTCGGTGTGGCGGTCGGCGTCGGAGAGCTCCTCGGTGCCGGCGATGGGCAGCTCCCCCTGGGCGAGCTTGTCGGCGTAGCGGGCGGGGTGCTTGATGTTGTGGAAACGGCGGCTGCCCAGGTGCGAGTGCGCACCCGGGCCGGCACCCCACCAGTCGCCGTCGCGCCAGTAGATCTCGTTGTGGCGGCACTCGCCACCCGGCTTCGCCCAGTTGGAGACCTCGTACCAGTCAAAACCCGCCCCCTCCAGCCGCTGCGAGATGATGGCGTAGCGGTCGGCGTAGACATCCTCATCGGGTGCCGGCAGCTCGCCGCGGCGGACCTTGCGGGCCATGGCGGTGCCGTCCTCGACGATCAGAGAATAGGCGGAGACGTGGTCCACATCGGCGGACAGGACCGCGTCGAGGGTGCGTCGGACGTCATCATCCGTCTCGGTCGGGGTGCCGTAGATCATGTCGAGGTTGACGTGGGCGAAACCCGCGGCGCGGGCCTCCTTCGCGGCATCGACGGCCCGGCCCGGGGTGTGGGTGCGGTCCAGCACGCGCAGGACAGCGGAGGAGGCGGACTGCATGCCCAAGGAGATGCGGGTGAAACCGGCCTCCAGCAGCCCCGCGAAGAATTCCGGGGAGACGGACTCCGGGTTGGATTCGGTGGTGATCTCCGCGCCGGGGGCCAGGCCGAAGGTGTCGCGCACCATGCCCAGCACGCGCGTCAGGCCGTCAGCGCCGAGCAGGGAGGGGGTGCCGCCGCCGATGAAGACGGTCTCGGCCGGACGCCCCGAGGGCGCGGCCAACTCCAGCTCGCGTGCGAGCGCATCGAGGTAGGAGGCGGGTGAGGCGGATGTACCGAGCTCACCCGGGGTGTAGGTGTTGAAATCGCAGTAACCGCAACGGGTCGAGCAGAAAGGGACGTGAACGTAGACGCCGAACATCTACGCCACGTTAGCTGGCCGCACCCCGGCGGGCACGTTTGGCGGAGACGCGGGCGACGACGGCGTCGATACGCGCGCGCTCAGCGAGGAACTCCGGCGGGTGGCTGCCGCGCATCGTGCGCACATAGGAGGGGTGATCCCCGGCGACCGTCTCCAGCCACCCCTCGACCGTGGCGGTCACGTGCGTGCCCGCGCGGGCGTAGAGGTGCGGCAGGCTGACCGCGTCGAGGTTCCCGGCGACCAGTTCCGTCTGGTCGAGCACCCACTCGACGAGCTCGCCGAGATGCTCGACGGTGACCTCCGTGCGGGCGTTGACGGCCTCCGCGAGACCGGTGACGGTCACGGGGTTGGCCACGGGGAAGAGTTCCTCGAAGGAGGCGGCGTCGAGAAGCTCGGGTTCCGGCAGGCGCGATCCGGCGGCCGCACTGGCCGAGAGCACACCGGAGCGCAGACCACTGATCAGCGCCTGGCGCAGACCGAGGAGCTCACCGACGATCCGGCGGGAATCCCGGCGCGCGTCGGCCAGGATCTCCACGAACTCGGCGAGGCACTCGCGGGTGAGTTCAGGGTCCCAGTCGCGCACGGCCTCGAGGAGATTCTCGGTGTAGACGGCGACCTCGTCACCGATGTTGTAGATCTCCTGGGTGAGTTCGCGGTGGCGCAACTCGGCGGCGATCTTCTGCATCGTGGGCGGCCCCCTATCCGTCAATCTTGATGTTCACCTGGACTCCGCCTGACTTTAGGCCACAAACCCGCGGGCACCGGCAGGACGCGCCGGGCTACGGCTTGTACAGGTGGTTGATCGCGTCCGCGTAGCGGGCGACAACCACGTTGCGCTTGACCTTCATCGTCGGGGTCAGCTCATTCTCCTCCTCCGAGAGGTCCCGGTCGAGGATGTAGAACTTCCGGATGCCCTCGGCGTGGGAGACGGTGGCGTTGACGGTGTTGACGGCGTCCTGGATCTCGGCCCGCAGGGTCGGGTCGGTGGCCAGCTCCCCGATCGACTTGCCCTCCGGGATGTTGTGGTTGAGGCGCCAGCGTTTCATCGCATCCTCGTCGAGGGTGACCAGCAGGCCGATGAAGGGTTTGCCGTCACCGACGACCATCGCCTGGGAGATCAGCGGGTGGGCGCGCAGGGAGTCCTCCATCGGGCCGGGCGAGACGTTCTTGCCGCCGGCGGTGACGATGAGGTCCTTCTTGCGGCCCGTGATCACCAGGTGGCCCGTCTCCAGCAGCTCGCCGAGGTCGCCGGTGTTGTACCAGCCGTCGTGCATGGATTCGGCGGTGGCCTCGTCGTTCTTCCAGTAGCCGTCGAAGAGGATGGGGCCCTTGACCAGGATTTCGCCTTCGTCGTTGATGCGGATGGTCACCCCGCCCATCGGGCGTCCGACGGAGCCGATCTTCTGGTCCTCGAAGTCGATGGTGGCGGCCGCAGCGGTCTCGGTCAGGCCGTAACCCTCGTAGACGGTCACGCCCAGGCCGCGGAAGAAGTGCAGCAGGTCGTGGCTCATCGCGGAACCGCCGGTGATGGCGTACTCGACGGAATTGCCGATGGCGGCGCGGATCTTGGAGTAGAGGAGCTTGTCGTAGAGCTTCCGCCTGGCCTGCAGGGCCTTCGAGGGGCCCTCCGGTTTGTCCAGGGCGCGGGAGTACTCGATGGCGGTCTTCTCCGCGCGGTCGAAGAGCTTCGCCTTCAGCGGGCCACCGTCGGCGGCCTTCGCGGCCGCCGAGTTGCGGACCTTCTCGAAGACGCGCGGCACGCCCAGGATGAGGTTCGGGCGGGAGCGGGAGAACTCGACGGAGAGGGTGGAGAAGTCCGACCAGTGGTTCTGGGTTGCGCCGCCGATGACCAGGGCCAGGGAGACGGCACGGGCCAGGACGTGGGCCATGGGCAGGAAGGTCAGGGAGCGGGTGCCCGGTCGGGAGATGGCGCCGACCGGGTGGGAGAGGATCGCGCGGACCTCGGCCAGCCAGTTGCGGTGGCTGAGGCGGCAGCCCTTCGGCCGGCCGGTGGTGCCGGAGGTGTAGACCAGGGAGGCCAGCGAATCGGTTTCGGTGCGGGCGATCCGGGAGTCGATCTCCTCGGTGTCGATGCCGCGGCCCTCGAATTTCAGGGTCGCGATCGCCGAGGAGTTGATCTCCAGCACCCGGCGCAGCTGCGAGGGCGAACCCTGCAGCCCCGGGGTGCCGTCCTCCTGCAGCACCAGGTGCGAGATGAGCTCGGTGTGGTCGCGGGTCTCCGTGATGGCCAGCACCGCTCCGGAGTCCTCGATGATCCACTGCATCTGGGAGAGCGACGAGGAGGGGTAGACCGGTACGCTCACCGCGCCGGCGGCCCAGATGGCGAAGTCGAGCAGCGACCACTCATAACGCGTCGCGGAGATCAGCGCGACCCGGTCGCCGGGCTGTACCCCGGAGGCGACCAGGCCCTTGGCCACGTCGTAGACCTCGCCGACGAATTCCGCGGAGGTGACGTTGACCCACTCGTAGTTGGCGGGGCGGGTGAACATCACGCCGTGCGGATAGCGTCTCGCGGTGTCGAGCATGGCGGTCAGGCATGTCTCGCCGGGGGCGATGTCGTATTCAGCCGGGGTGTGGAACTCCTGCACGGGCGCGTCCTCTCGCATCAGTTGATCACTGTTGTTCTCCTCACAACGCTACCCCTGGAACCCCACCATGGGGGACAGACAGGGTGCCTGCTTCCGCGCGAGGTGGCAGGATGACCGGTGTGACTATCCAGGACGTGCTGAGAGAACTCGCGGACGCGCACGGCGTCGCCACGCGCTACACCGCCAGCGACGGTGCGGAGATCACCGTCACCGGGGACACCCTGCTGAAAACGCTGCGGGCCCTCGGTGTCGTGCTTTCCGACACCCCCGAACCCGACGAGCTCCACGCCGTGCTCGCCGCGCACCGCCAGGCCGAGGCCACCCGCCCCCTGCCGCCGAGTGTCGTGGCCGTTACCGGCGACACCCCCACCTTCAACGTCCACGTGCACCACGGTGCGCCCGCGGAAGTGCGCATCATCTGCGAGGACGGCACCGTCCGCGAGGTGAGCCAGGAGGAGAACTGGACACCGCCGGTCACCGTCGACGACCAGGACTGGGGTGAGGCCACCTTCCGCATCCCCGCCGACCTGCCGCTGGGCTGGCACACCATTGAGCTGGTCTCCGGGGCGGCCCGCCACGAATGCGCGCTCATCATCACCCCGGCGCGCTTATCGACGACCGACGTCTACATCAACGAACCCGCCACCGGTGTCATGGCCCAGATGTACTCCGTGCGTTCGAAGGATTCCTGGGGCATCGGTGACTTCCACGACATGGGTCTGCTCGCGGAGACCCTGGCGAAGGAGGCCGGCGCCGACTTCCTCCTGGTCAACCCCATGCACGCCGCCGAGCCCTTCCCGCCCGCCGAGGACTCCCCGTACCTGCCCACCACCCGCCGCTTCATCAACCCCATCTACCTGCGCATCGAGGACATCCCCGAGATGGCACAGCTGGACGAGGAGACCCGCGCGCGTGTGGTGGAGCTGGGCCGCGAATTCGCCGAGCTGAACACCCTCGGCGAAATCATCGAACGCAACCCCATCTACCAGGCCAAACTCGACGTTCTCCACGAGATGCACAGCCGCGGCCGCACCCCCGAACGCGAGACCGAGTTCCGCGCCTACATCGAGCGCGAGGGCCAGGGCCTGATCGACTTCGCCACCTGGTGCGCCCAGCGCGAGGTGGAACTCATCCACACCCCCCGCGCGCATGCGGTCGTGCCGCCCATGTCCGAGATGATCAACTTCTACATGTGGCTGCAGTTCCTCTGCGACGAACAGCTCGCCGCCGCCCAGGCCCGCGCCACGGCCGCCGGCATGAAGATCGGCATCATGGCCGACCTGGCCGTCGGCGTGCACCCCGGTGGTGCCGATTCCCGGAACCTCGAGCCCTGGCTCGCCCCCGACGTCTCCGTCGGTGCCCCGCCGGACGGCTACAACCAGCAGGGCCAGGACTGGTCCCAGCCCCCGTGGCACCCCGTGCGCCTGGCCGAGGACGGCTACCGCCCCTGGCGTAACCTGCTGACCACCGTGCTGCGCCACTCCGGTGGCATCCGCGTCGACCACATCCTCGGCCTGTTCCGGCTGTTCGTCATGCCGCGCATGCAGCACCCCAGCACCGGCACCTACCTGCGTTTCGACCACGAGGCGCTCGTCGGCATCCTCGCGCTGGAGGCCGAGCGCGCCGGTGCCGTCGTCGTCGGCGAGGACCTGGGCACCTTCGAGTCCTGGGTCCAGGATGTGCTGGCGGAAAAGGGCGTCATGGGCACCTCCATCCTGTGGTTCGAGGGCTCCCCCACCGTCGAGGGACCGCGCCTGCAGGACGAGTACCGCGAGCTGGCCCTGAGCTCCGTGACCACCCACGACCTGCCGCCCACCGCCGGTTTCCTCGCCGGTGAGCACATCACGCTGCGTGACCGTCTCGGCCTGTTCACCACGGATGCCGCCGAGGAGGACGCCAATGACCTGGCGTGGCAGGCCGAGGTGCTCAACCGCATCCGTGAGACCGGCTGCTTCGGCGGCACCGAACTCGCCGAGACCGACTTCGAGGGCCTCGAGCGTGACGAACGCGGCGACCTGGACGTCCTCCTGGAGGGCATCCACCGTTTCATCGCCGGCACCCCCTCGGCCCTGAGCTGCATCTCGCTTGTCGACATGGTCGGCGACATGCGCGCCCAGAACCAGCCCGGCACCACCCGCGACCAGTACCCCAACTGGTGCATCCCCCTCTGTGACAGCGAGGGCAATCCGGTGCTCATCGAGGAGCTTGCCGACGTCGCACTCTTCAGCCGCATCGCGGAGGCCTCGCGCCGCAGGTGACGGCGGCGGGCCCGCCGGTTCCGCAAACCCCGCGATCAGAACCCCGTGAGGAATCCCCATCGGCGGGTCCTTGCGGGGTTCAGGCCGTTTTATCGACTGTTCGCATGGTTTGTCCTCGCGGGGTTTGGACAGGATGGGAGCGCAGAGCGGCTTCGATACGCACCAGCAGCGGAATCTGGCCGTCCTCGCTGGTCTCAAGATGCTCCCAGCCCGAACGGATGACCATTTTTCCGGTGTTCTGGATCGCCACCTCCCGGGCGCGCTCACCACGGAGCACCGCATCAGTGCTACCGAAGGTCGTCCCGTCCAGCTTGAACCTGCCGTCCAGTTCAATGACCAGCCAACCGTTGATGAGGATGTCGACCAGAAAATACTCATCCGGCCCGGTATCGATCCGGGCCTGGATCTCGACTGTCTCGATGCCGGGGAGGTCGGCTTTCCTGATCAGATACCGCGCCTTCGTCTCGAGTGGGCTCCCGGAGTTGGGTTCGGAGAGCTCAATGGCCTCACGCACCCTGGCTTTCCCGGCGAATCGCACCCCCTCAAGCAGCTTCTCCGTCAGAGTCTCGCGGGTCAGCTCAGGCCATTTGGTCCGGGCACTGTCGATGGACACCAGCCCTTCCAGCACCCCATGCCTGGCCGCAATCTCGCGGAGGGTGCGGGGGATGGTGGTGACGCGCATTCCGTGTTCCTCATAGACCTCGGCCGCGTGGAGGTTGCCGCGTCGGTAGAGCACGTTGGGAGGCCAGGTACGTCTGGATCCGGCCTGTTTTCCGTCGGTGTGCAGAAGTTCCACGGTCCTGTCCTCACTGAGTACGTCGATCCCCCACAATCTGGCGGCCGCCCTGCCGGCGACAACCGCCCGATCGACGGTCAGTCCCACCGCCGCAGCCACTGCGGTCCGGCGTTCCCAGGTCAGCAGACCGTCATAACTCTGCTTCGCGACGAGAATCTCCGAGGTCACGCGGTAGTAGCGATCCTGATTCCGCCAGAATTCCTGGTCCGCCTGCGTCTTCTTCCTGCGCTCAACAAGTCCGAATTTCCTGGGCCAGTTCTCCATGGGGTCAGTGTCCGGCAGGGGACGGATCCCTGCCATCGACGCGATGACCTGGTCTTGGAGATCTGTGGATAACGCGGTTTTTCCACAGGCACTGGCGTTGTCCGGTTGCCGGGCAAGGCAAGCTCGACTAACGGCCCAAACTCTGTGAGGACAAACCCCGCGAGGGCCCCATTTTCGAGTTGCTCGCGGGGTTTGTCCCGCCTTCCAGGAGACCTCGCAGGTTATTCGTCGCGGGGTTTGTCCTCGCGGGGTTCAGCCGCCTCGCCTAGATCAGCGTGATCAGCCAGGCGATGAGGACGATGCCGAGCAGGACCCACAGGGACTGGGTGACCCGGGACTGCGGGTAGTTACGCTTGGCCTTGGGCAGTTTCTGATCCTGCTTGCGCAGGTCCTCGGGGTTGGCCATGGTGGGAGCACTCTCCTGGTTCGGGCGGGGTTTTTCTGGCTTCAGCAGGCCAGCTTAGTCGCCCACACGGTCGGGCCCGGTGGCGGCCTGCCAGGCACGCTCACCGGCGAGGGAGACGGTGTCCACCACCCGGACCAGGGCGACGGCGGCGACGGTGGCCAGGGGGACGGCGAGGACCATCACCAGCGGCACCTGGAGCCACAGGGGCGCGGTGAGCACGAACTGGTTGATGGCCTCCATGCCGGTTCAATCTACCCCAGGGACACACCGGCCAGTCCGCGGCGGTTGAGCAGCGGGGTGACGTCCTTGTCGCGGCCACGTAACGCACGGAAGGCGTCCGTGTAGTCGACGGAGGCGCCGCGGGAGAGGATGTGCTCACGGAATTCCTGGCCGGCCTCGCGCAGGTCGCCGGCCTCCCGGAACCAGTCGAAGCCGTCGGCGTCGAGGGCCTCGGCCCAGAGGTAGGAGTAGTAGCCGGCGGAGTAACCGCCGCCGAAGATGTGGTTGAAGTAGGTGGAGCGGTAACGGGGGGAGAGTTCGTCGACGATGAGGCCGGCCTCCTCAAGCGCCTGCTGTTCGAACTCTTCAATGTCCGAAACCGCGGCCGCCTGCGCGGGGGTCAGCGAATGCCAGGCCAGGTCGATGATGGCGGCGGCGAGATATTCGGAGGTGGCGAAGCCCTGGCCGAACTGGCGGGAGGCGACGATGGCGTCGAGAAGCTCCTGCGGGATGACCTCGCCGGTGTCGACGTGGCGGGCGTAGTTGCGCACGATGTCGGGCTCAAACGCCCAGTTCTCGTTGATCTGGGAGGGGAACTCGACCCAGTCGCGGGGGACGTTGGTGCCCGCGAGCGTGGGGTAGCGCACGTCGGAGAGCAGGCCGTGCAGGGCGTGGCCGAATTCGTGGAAGACGGTGGTGACCTGGTCGATGGTCAGCAGCGGCTGGGAGCCGTCGACGGGGTGGGTGATGCCCATGACGTTGACCACGACGGGGCGGGTGCCCAGCAGTCCGGACTGGCGGACAAAGGAGCTCATCCAGGCGCCGCCGCGCTTGGCGGGCCGCGCCCGGTAGTCGGTGAGCAGCAGGCCCAGGCCGGTGCCGTCGGCCTCGAGAACCTCCCACACGGAGACCCCCTCGGAGTAGCCGGCCAGGTCCGCGCGGGGCACGACCTGGATGCCGTAGAGGACGGTGGCGGCGTGGAAGACGCCGTCGGCAAGCACGCGGTCCAGCGGGAAGTACTTCGACAGCTCCTCTTCGTCGAGGGAGAAGTCGCGCTCACGGACCTTGGCCTGCCAGTAGGGCCAGTCCGCGCCGCCGAGATCAGCCCCGGCGAGTTCACCGGCGAGCTTGCGCTCGGCATCGGCGTTGGCGGCGGCCGCGGGGGCGAGGTCGAAGAGCAGCTGGCGGGCGGCGTCGGCGGTGCCGGCGGTCTCCTCGGCGATGACGTAGTCGGCGTGGGTGTCAAAGCCGAGGAGCTGGGCGCGCTCGGCACGCAGGCGGACCTGCTCGAGGAGGTTCTCGCGGTTGTTGTCCAGGCCGCGGCGCTGGGACGCCTCGTACAGGGCGGCACGCGCCTCAGGTGAAGAGAGCACCAGCTGGTCGGACTGCACGGTCGGCAGCTCGATGGGGATCAGCCAGCCCTCCTTGCCGGCCTCCTCGGCGGCGGCCTTCGCGGAGGCGATGCGGGACTCGGAGAGTCCGGCCAGGGGGGCGGGGTCGTCGAAAAGCACGGCGAGTTCGCGGGTGTCGGCCAGCAGCTGGCGGCCGAAGGACTCGGACAGGGAACTCAGGCGCTGGTTGATCTCCGCGAGACGGGCCTTGCCCGCGGTGTCCAGGTCGGCACCGCGGCGGGTGAACCGGCGCAGCAGCAGCTCGTGCAGGCGCTGTGCCTCCGGATCAGCGGGCGGCTCCACCGCGCGCAGCCGCTCATACAGCGCCTCGTCCTGGTAGATGGCATCCGAGTGGGCGGAGAGCAGCGGCACCATCCGCGAGATCTCGGCGTCCAGCTCGTCGGTGGAGTCGGTGCCCTGCAGGTTGAACAGCCAGGCGGTGACGCGGTCGAGCATGGCGCCGGAGGCCTCCAGCGCCTCGACGGTGTTCTCCCAGGAGGCTGCCTCCGGGTTGGCCGTGATGGCGGTGATCTCGGCGCGCTGTTCGGCCAGGGCGGGTTCGAATGCCTCGACGGCGTGCTCCAGACGGATGTTGGCGAAGTCCGGCAGCTGGTACGGCAGGGTCGAGGGGGCAAGCAACGGGTTAGAGGTCATGTCCCCCGATGGTATTGACGTCCTCCCGGTCATGCATGACCGGGATCCCTCCTGCGGCACGATGTACCGCTCCGGTGGGTTCCTGTTTCCACGGGACCTGCCCTCCGCTAAACGGAGGGACTGACAGTCCCTCCGCAGGCAGTTAGACTCCCGGCCCGTCCGGCCGTGAGTATGTTGATCGCCGCATTCACATCACGGTCGTGAGTAGCCCCGCACCCGCACGTCCACTCCCGGACATGCAGGGGCTTCTTGTCCCCGACCACACCACACTGCGAGCACATGCGGGTGGACGGAAACCAACGATCAACCTTGCCAAAGATCCGCCCATACCGGTGGGCCTTCTCCTCCAGCATGGTCACAAACTGGCCCCAACCCGCATCATGAACCGACTTCGCCAGGCGGGTCCGACCGAGACCTGTCACACACAAGTCCTCCACGAATATCGCTTGGTTCTCACGAATGATCCGTGTCGTGTGCTTATGCGCCCAGTCCCGGCGTGTGTCCGCCACCTGCGCGTGCAAGCGAGCGACTTTCTGTCGGGCCTTCGCCCGATTCCTCGACCCCTTCTCCTTCCGCGACAGTGCTTGTTGCGCCTTGCGTAACCGGCGCTCGGCCTGGCGTAGAAAACGTGGGGAGTCGATCGTCTTCCCGTTCGACATGACAGCGAACGTGGTCAACCCCAGATCGATACCCACCTCGGATGCGACAGGCGGCAACGGCTCATCGTCAATCTGCACGACAAACGACGCGAAGTACCTGCCCGCCGCATCCTTGATCACCGTCACCGACGACGGATCCGACGGCAGCTCCCGCGACCATGCGACCTTCACGTCGCCGATCTTCGGCAGGCGCAACTTACGGCCCGTCGTGATCGCGAACCGGGCGTTCTTCGTGAACCGGATCGCCTGCCGCGTATCCCGCCGAGACCGAAAACGAGGCAGGCCGATCCGCGGACCCTTGCGCTTGCCTGTGACCGAGGCGAAGAAATTCCGGTAGGCGGTGTTCAGGTCGGCGAGCGCCTGCTGCAGCACGACCGAGGACACCTCACGCAGCCACGCCCGTTCCGGGGTCGACTTGGCGGCGGTGAGTCGCTTCGATAGTTCGGCGTCGGTGAGGCGTTCGCCCTTCTGGAATGCTTCCATCCGGGCGGCAAGTGCATCGTTGTACACGACACGCGCGCAACCGAATGCCTCAGCCAGCGTGGTCTGCTGGCCGGGTGTCGGGTAGAGCCGGAAATTGTACCGGAGCTGCACACCCACAGCCTACCGTTGGTTGGTGGTGGCTCGGCTATCGATCCTGCACAGTACATCGAACAGCAGGACCGTTCCATCCAGGGCACACCCAGGCTTTGGGGTCTCTTCCGTGTGGGCGGTCACTCCCGCCCTGCAGGACGGAGCACTAGCCCGCAGCTTGGTAGCGTAAGCGCCATGTCTGACCACGAGCGTGTGACCGTCACCTCCCCCGCGGGCAAAATCACCGGCCTGACCGACGGGGAAATCCTGCGTTTCCATTCGGTCCCCTACTCCGTCATCCCCGGACCTTTCGAGAACGCCGAGCGCATCCCCCGCGAACAACGCGCGCTTATCGACGCCACCGTCCACCACCCCCGCGACACCGCCCTTTCGGTGGTCACCCCGGCGGGCGCGAAGACGCTCGATGACCTGCCGGTGGTGGTCTACATCCACGGCGGGCGTTTCGAGCACGGCACCCACGGCGACCGCCGGGCCGACGGCGCCCCCAACGCCCGCGACGGCATCATCACCGTCCACCTCGGCTACCGCGTGAAACTCGAGGGTTTCGCCCGCTTCCACGACGACGAACCGGGTCATTTCCGCGGCATCCACGACTGCCAGCTCGGCCTGGAGTGGGTGCAGCGCAACATCGAGTCCTTCGGCGGGGATCCCACCAACATCACCCTCGTCGGCCAGTCCGCCGGCGCGACCGTCGCCCTGTGGTTGGCGCGCCGGGACCACTACCGCGGTGCTTTCCGACGCGTGCTCGCCATGTCGCCGTGTTTTCCCCGCGAGAGCTTCGAGAAGCGCAAGGGATCCCTGCGGCTGGCCCTGGGCAAACCCGTCACGCGTGCCTCCCTGACGCGCCTGGCCGAGGAGAAACCCGAACTCCTGCGCCGTGCCTACGACCGTTTCCGCACCATCCAGGGTCTGGACATGGCGCTCGGCCCCACGGATTTCGACGGTGCCGAACTCGCCGACATCCCCATCCTGCTCACCTCCACCCGCGATGAGCACTACGACATGCCCATCGGCCAGAAGGTCGATGCCCGCGGCCTGGGCCCCACCATGGTCCGGCTGCTGGCGCGGCGCATGGGTGTGCGCGGCTCCGTCGCCGAATATCTGCGGGAGGCGCAGACCCTCGACCCGGCACGCCCCATGGGCCGGCTCATCGGTGATGCCGCCAACCGCCGCTGGGTCGCCCAGGCCGCCGAAGAGGCCCCGGGGCCGGTGTGGCTGGCGGAGTTCGTCGCTGATTCCCGCCCCGCTGTGCACTGCGAGGAAATCCCCCTGCTCTTCGGTTTGGAGGAGGGGGAGAAAACGGCGGCAATACGCTCCCTTTTTGTGGATTTCGTCCGCGGAACCACCCCCGGATGGCGCAGTTATGAGGCATCCACGGGAAGGTGGTGCAGAATACTAAACACTGCAACTAGTGACGTATCATCGGAATCAGACACGCTGCGGATGGTCCGGGAGGCCTTTCTCCCCGACTGAAGAAAGGCCTGCTCATGGGGACACACGGAGGAGCACCACCTTCGGATCTGTCGACGATGGCGTCCGTCCCCATCCCGGGCGGGGTTCACGTCCTCCAGGCCAGCGACGAACCGGAGAGCGCCTCCTTCCGCCAGCTCTTCCTCGACGACACCGGGGAACGCCCCCTGGACAGTCTCGCGGACGTCTGCTCGGGGATCATGGCGGGTGGGAAGACGATGGGCGCCGGCACGCTCACCAGCCCCCTGCCCGGAGGCCTGGAACTGCGTGCCGAGGAACACAGACCCCACGCCATCACCCTCATCCTCGCCGACGCCGTGGACACCGAATGCTACGCCGTGACCCTGTTTCGGCGGGTGTGGCCGGTCAGCACCGCCGAACAGGAGTCACTCTCCACCCTCATCGGCCGCCACTCCCCCGAGCTCGTGAGCACCCTGGGGACGAAGATCCAGTGGTACGACTGCATCCTCGGCACCATCCACCGCCTGCCGTGCGTCCCCAACGCCTACGAGATGACCCGCACCCACGTCGAGGCCCAGTACTTCTCCCACACACACAAGGTCCTCCTCGGCCAGACCATCCGCTACATCCACGACTCCCTGCTCATGGCCTTCCCCTACGAATGGATCCCCGCCACCGAGATCTGCCGGGAGCTGGAGGATCGCCTCGACACCTACCTCAGCCGCGCCCCCGAGCTCCGTCAGCATGAGACCTGGATCCGCGACTGCTACCACCATCTCAACGGTGAGATGCTCATCCAACGCATTCACGGCCACCTCAACTATGAGCGCCTCTGGCTCGATGACGATCACTGGGTCATCGGCGGTTGGGACGGCGACCTCCATCTCCCCCACGAGGAACGCGCCCGCCACGGCTCCCCGCTCCAGGACCTCGCCGCGGTCTTCCGCGGTCTCTTCTGGGCCTGCGGCGACAATCACGCCTGGTGCGAGAAGGCCGTCGTCTCCATCTTCGAGGGTTACGGCGAACCCCTCCCCAGTCTGCCCTTCAGCCTCTTCGTGCTGGATAAGGTCTGCGCGGAGATCGCCGGCCTGGATACCCCGCCCGAAGGCTCCGGATCCGACCCCATGGAGTTCCTGGTGTGGTTCCGGGGTGACTTCATGGCCAACCTCCACAGGATGGAGCAGTCGGCCTTCCATCGGGCGTAGGGGTTCTGCAGGCCCCGGCGCGCCCTACCGCCCCAGGATCGCGTCGCGCAGACGCTGGTCGGCGAGTTCCTCCACGAGCCAGGGGCTGAAGGCGAAGGGGGTGGCGTCGACAGCCGCGATCACCGACTGAGCATCTGCCCAGGACAGCGAATCGATCTCATCCTCGACCGGGTCCGGCTGCTCACCGGGCTGCAGGCGGGCGACGTAGACGGGGCAGAACTCGTTCTCCACGATGCCGCTGGAATCCACCGCCCGGTACCGGAAATCCGGCAGCACCGCGACGATTTCGGAGACAGCACCCTCAGCGAAACCGAGTTCCTCGATGCTGCGCCGCACGATCGCCTCCTCGTTGCTCTCATCCGGACCGGGATGGCCGCAGAAGCTGTTGGTCCACACCCCCGGCCAGGTCTTCTTCGACAGCGCGCGGCGGGTCAGCAGCAGCCTGCCGTCAGCGTCGAGCAGGTAGCAGGAGAAGGCGAAGTGCAGCGGGGTGTCCGCGGTGTGGATGGTGGCCTTCGGCGCAGTACCGATGGCCTGCCCGTGCTCGTCGGCCAGAACCACCAGTTCAACGTCATGAGTCATGGCACCACCCTACCCATTTTTCCCTCCGCTCCTTCAGCAGCTGTTTCCAGACGCTGGGCGTCATTCCCCCGTCTCAGGGAAGTAAATGCTGGGTACCGAACAGAATTCCCGCATAGTTTTTCATTGAAAACTAAACGGCAAGCCGCGATACTTATCCCCAATAAACAAGCCGCACCGTCTCATTTCACTTCCCTGATTCACGCGCAATGGCCATCTTTTACGCCCCGTCGCCACTTCAAGCACGTCACTCATTGCACTGGCTTCCCTCACTAATCACCCGCACCCGTTCGGGTCTGAGAACGAGGCACACCTTGCGCCATATTCCGGCCCTTTGAATAAAACAAACATGCACCACGAAGGGAATAACCATGGCAGAAAACGACTACGCCAACGACCCCGTATCACCAGACCACCCCGGATTCGAGGTCGGTGACCCGGCAGGGGTTGTCAACCCGTTTGCTCTGGCCGAACTCATCAACGGTTCAAAAATCGATTGGGAGGCCGTGGAAAAACCGGAAGCCCTGCTAGAGCAGCTTCTGGAGACCCCCTACACCGAGTTGTTCGACCCCAAATACGGCTCTCCGCTCTACCCAGGTCTGGCGCTCAACACCGACAACAAACTGGAGGCCGCAGAAGCTGATTCCATCACCCTCACTGACAGTGATGAAGGGGTCGAAACACCGGTGGGGGACATCGTCACCATCGAGGATCTACAGGAGTTCCTGGAGAAGTATCAAGCCCAGGGTTTGCAGGTAAATGAGGTGCTACGCACCACAGCACGCCGACTGCGAATCGAGCTTGATCTCGGGGCTGTGGTGCCCCGCAGGATCTCGAATCTGAAATGGCCGAAATACCTGGCAGATGTCGTGCTTCCAATCTTAAGCCTCAAAGACAAGACAGACGGGTGGGAGCCTGAGCTCATCCGGTGGGAGGACGTCGGCCATTTCTTCAACAAAGCGGCCAACTACTCAGATCCCATCCAGGGTGCTGTCGCCAACTGCGGTTTGATAGCGGCTCTGGCCAGCGTGGCGTGGACGCGGCCTTTCCTCATCGCCCATAAGACCCGACCGACGGGACCGGCTCAGGAACAGTTCATCTGTCAGATCAGCTTCCGCCGTTCTTGGTTCCCCTTCACTCCCGCTCAGTCGATACAGGTCACTGAGCAGGTTCCGGTTTCCGCCGACGGACACATCATCTACGCTCGCTCCAGCGACCCCGACGAGATCTGGCCGGCCGTCTACGAGAAGGCCTATGCCAAGTGGATCACCGGAAACACCACCGACCGACCCAATATTCTCGCGACTGCATTCCGCAACCCCATCTCGATCCTGAGTCATATCACGCATGAAAACTCCAGAACGACCCTGGATACCGCAGGCAGTTCGGCGACCCGGCTTTATGATTTCGTGCGCGGCAACTCACTGAGCGGTAAAACCGTGCATCCGATGGTCGCGTGGACGTACAACTCGGCAGACAACGCTCCCGACGACATCACCTACTCGAACGAGACGCTGTGTGCCGCCCACGCTTACTCGGTCCTGGGCTGGGCCTACCGGAACAACCGCAGATACGTCGTGCTGCGTAATCCCTGGGGTGTCGCTACAGCATCGGCATCCAAATACACCTTGAACGAGACCTGGTACGTCCACCACATCAGCTGGTGGAAGCCGATCACTCTCGGGGCAGCAGGCGTCTTCGCCCTAGAGGCCTCGCTCTTCAAGAAGTACTTCGGCTGGATCGGAGTGGCCAAGCGCTAGTTCTCCCGGCCACGTCCACCAGCATGGGTTGAGGGGCGGCTGCTCCCCTCAACCCTTTCCCGGGCTCACCCGCGGGCCCACGCCCCGATCACGCCTGGCACCACCGGCTGGTGCTCGCCGAGCAGCGCCGCGGCGTTGTCATCCTTCTCCACCACCGACGTCACGGTCTTCACCTTCGCGGCTTTGGACTGCGCCTGCCCGGCCATCGGTGCCCCCATCATGGGCATCATGCCGCGGCCCATCGGGCCACTGCTTCTCGACACCCCTCCCCCACCCACCGCCGAGTGCGCGGTCGAGGTACCAGCCGGTGGCCGCGCCGCGACGCCCGCTCCTGTTCCTCCCCCGACGAGGCCACCACCGCCGATGGGGCCACCCGCCCGACCACCACTGCCTGCGATGTTGCCAGTGGGAAGTCCGGGGCGCCCTGGTTGTGCCGTGCCGAGGATGCCGAGCGGACCCGACATCCCATTCGGGCTCATGCCACCGATCGGTGCAGACAATGGAATCCGTCCGGCACCAGCCGCCGTGGTCCCGCCCCCAGCCAGGTTCCCGACACCACCCAGCGGAACCGGCCCACCAAGGGCCGGGCCAGCACCCAGACTGGTTCCGCCGCCCGTACCGAAGGAAGGGGCACCCAGCGTGCCGACACCCGGCGGTGCCGTCAGCGCACCCGTCGAAGCTGCAGTCGTGCCGATATCACCGGCCTGCACGACCTGATCGAGTGGAGCCCCAGTGACCCCGGCCAGATCATTGACCCCGGACTGGACGGTGCCGAAGTCCCCGGTGCCCATCGCCTGCTGCACCGAGTTCAGTGCCTGGAGAGTGCCACCCGCCGGGCGGTTTCCGGTGGCGTCGTGCTTCGAGCCCTTGCCCGCCACCTCATTCATCCCGAGGGCCACCTGGCCACCACCGTCGGCGCCACCGTCCATCACCATGAGGTTGCGGATCGGCGGGATCCCCGTGGTCACCGAGGGCATGTAAGTCGCCGGGAAAGACTGAAGGAAAGCCTGCTCCGCAGCGGTCTTCTGCACCGGATCAGCAATCGCCCCCAGTGCCATCCGCGCGTAGTTGACCTGCAGCGCACCGTCCTGTTTGATCGCCGAGAGTCGCTCCACCGACGCCGCCATGGTCTTCGAATTCTGCGCGAAGGTATCACCCGCCCGGGCAACCTCCGCAATCTTGCCGATCGCCGCCTCAATCACCTCACCCCGGTTGCTGCCCGACAGTTCCTGCGCCACCGCATCCAGGCTCTGGGCGATTGACGACGTCTCCCCCGACAGCGCATGCCACAGCTGCGAGGCCGCCACACACTCCGCGATCCTGGTGGACGAGAAATCCGCCGCCAGCTGCTCAATCGACAGCGCCGGCAGGACCATCGGCGGGGTGAAGCTGAAGTTCTCAAAGCGGGGCTGCGGTCTGCTCGGGAAGCTAACACCGTCGGCACCGACGGTGCCGCCCTCATCCGCGATGTCCATGCCCCTCGCGACGAAGGCATTCTGCCCGGTCAACGCCTCATAGCTGGCGGCCAGCGCGCCGCTAAGCCACTCGACCTGTTCGGCATAGGACTGCAGCACCGTGATCGCTGAACCCGCGCCACCGTTGATGACTCCGCCGTGGGCGCCTCCGAGCTGGTCCAGGCCGGACACGCCGGAGAAACTTCCGTTCAGACTTGCCATACCCGCTTCAAAAACAGAGTTACGAGCATCTGCGCCAATCGATTTAAGTTTGTCGACTCCCCCGAGAATCGAGTCATGATCAATGAGAATCTCCATTGTCTTCCCCCAAGAGTTGATGGATGTCTTCCAGTTTCTGAACGGCCAACGAACAAAGATCATCGCGGCTCTGCGTCGTAAGAGTTTCCATGTAGTGGACTACAAAGCGTCCACGAGTGGTGTGTAGAGCAGCACTGCATTCATCCGGCACCCCCGATCCCATGTGGTGAAGATATATGCCGGGAACAGTGGCTTCGGTGGTAGGAGCAAGCAGCATGCCTCGCTCTTCAATTCGGCTCTTCGGCACCTTGTCACCCGCCAACGCGAAGAACCCTTGCTGCGAAGGATCAAGAGAATTGAAAGAGCAGCTCTCCGATTTTCCTGCATCGCTGAAGGGTTCACCGACAGGTTCCCCCAACCCCGCTGCCGCGCGAACTTCTGCCGGGATCTCGGTGCACGGGTTGAACACCTCGAAGTCGCCCTCGGGGTCGAAGTCTCCGAGCTCGATGGGTTGGGCGACGGGTTCGACGGTCGTGGGGCTCGCGGGTGGCGAGGACGGGGCGTCGATAGGCGTGTCGTCCGGTGAGCAGGCGGTGAGTATCAACGCCGTCAGGATGAGAGGCAGGAGTCGGCGGGCGGGCATGGGGTCCCCTTGTGTGGTGGTGGAGGGTGCGGAGGTTTTCCGCACCCGACACACTTAGACTCCGGAAACCGCCCGCCGGTTCCCGGGTCCCTGAAAATTCTTTCCGGCCGAACCCTAGTAGCTGAGGTTACCCTCGAAGATCACGTTGCCCACCTGCAGTTCCGCGTCCCAGAGGTTGCCGGGGCTGACCTCGAAGGCGTACTGGATGTTGGTGGATGCGCCGGCACCCAGCGGCAGATCGAGGCCGAGGTTCAGCTCGGTGTCCGAGTTGCTGAGGGGGGTGGCGTCGGTCATGGTGCCGCCGCCGGAGTTGTACTGCAACTTCGGGTCGGGGATGGACTCGGGTGGGACGGGTTCGTCGTTGAGGTTGCGCACCAGGAAGGTGACCACGCTGCCGCTGTACTGGCCGGAACGGGTGCCCTGGTAGGTCCACTCGACGTTGAGGCCGGGGTCGGTGGTGGTGCCGCGCAGGGTTTCGGCGACCTTCGGTTCCACCTCGACCGCCTGGGCGACCGGGGTCTGAGAGGTAGTGACCTCGATGGACTCCTCCGAGCCCGTTCCATCACCGTTGCCACCGCAGGCTGTGAGCAGCAGTGCGGTGGTGAGAATCGCAGCGGCGCTGACGCCGAAGCGGTATCGTCCCACGGTCCCTCCGTTTCCTGTCCGGCCTAGAATGTCCAGGGAGAAGTCCCGGACTGTCCCATAGTCTAACCAGCGCCTGAGCCTGGGCGGGCAGTTCCGGTGACAACACCGTAATTTAATTTCACCGCGGCCGGCCGAAACTTCGGCCGGGTACCGCGAGAACCATGGAAAGCCCTACACGTTGAATTCTCTCGCCCGCATCCTCCGGAGTGCCTCCGCCCTGTGGCCGTTCTATCTGGGGGTGGTTCTCGTCTCCACGGTGGCGGCCGCCCTGGGTCTGGTGTCGCCGTTCATCCTGCGGGAGGCCACCGACACGATCGTGTCCACCCTGCGCGGGGAAACCACCGTCGCAGAGGTGACCACCACCCTGCTGGTGCTGGCCCTCGGCCTGCTGCTGGCTGATCTGGCGAACACAGCGATGACGAACGTCGGCGGCTACATCGGTGACGTCATGGCCATGCGGATGCGGCAGATCCTGTCCACCCGCTACTACGCGAAGCTGCTGGCGTTGCCGCAGCGGTACTTCGACAACCAGGTCACCGGCACGGTCATCGCGCGGCTGGACCGGTCGATCACGTCGATCACGCAGTTCCTGCAGTCCTTCTCCAACAGCTTCTTCCCCATGCTCATCCAGGTGGCGGCGGTACTGGTGATCACCACCTGGTACTACTGGCCGCTGACAATCCTGCTGGCGCTGCTCTTCCCCATCTACATGTGGCTGACCACGCTGACGTCGAAACGCTGGCAGAAGCTCGAGGGGCAGAAGAACGAGCAGATTGACCTGGCCAACGGCCGTTTCGCGGAGGTCATCGGCCAGGTGAAGGTGGTCAAGTCCTTCGTCTCCGAGGTGCGTGAGCTCGACGACTTCGGTTCCCGCTACGGCAGGACGGTGGACATCACCCGCCCGCAGTCCCGCTGGTGGCACACCATGGACACCGCCCGTGGTGCGGCACTCAACCTCATCTTCTTCGCCATCTACCTGCTGCTGTTCTTCCGCACCCTCAACGGTTTCTTCTCCCTGGGTGACATGGTCATGCTCATCCAGCTGGTGAACATGGCCAAGCAGCCGGTGTTCATGATGAGCTGGATCGTGGACGCCGCCCAGCGCGCCATCGCAGGTTCGAGGGACTATTTCAAGGTCATGGAGGAGGAGTTCGAGCCCACGGCCAACGCCCAGCTGATCGCCGCGACGCAGGCCTCCGGGGTGCCGCAGCTCGACGTCACCCCGGTCCAGCCGCTGACACCTGTGGCGGGCCTGCCGGTCATCGACTTCGACCGCGTCACCTTCTCCTATCTGCCCGGCGAGCCGGTGATCCGGGACGTGGACTTCGACGTGTCGAGGGGTGAGACCATCGCGCTCGTGGGCGAATCCGGTGGTGGCAAGTCCACGCTGGTCAACCTGCTGCTGGGCCTCTACCCCATCGATGAGGGTCACCTGCGGGTCTGCGGTCGCGACATCACGGACCTCTCGGCGGCCGAGCTGCGGGCGAGCGTGGGTGTGGTCTTCCAGGAGGCCTCGCTGTTCTCCGGCACGATCGCGGAGAACATCGCCTACGGCCGCCCCGGCGCCACCGACGAGGAGATCCGCGAGGTCGCCCGCCGCGCCAACGCCCACGATTTCATCGAGCGCTTCCCCAAGGGTTATGACACCGTCATCGGCGAGCGCGGCCTGCGTCTGTCGGGTGGACAGAAGCAGCGCGTCGCGGTGGCACGCGCCATGCTCAAGGACGCGCCCGTCCTGCTTCTCGACGAAGCCACCTCCGCCCTCGACACCCGTTCCGAGCGCGCCGTCCAGGCGGGCCTGGATGAGCTGATGAAGAACCGTACGACGGTGATCATCGCGCACCGGCTGTCGACGATCGCGGGCGTCGATAAGATCATCACCCTGCGGGAGGGAGTCGTCGACGAGATCGGCTCCCCCGACGAACTGGCCGCCTCGGGCGGTATCTACGCCGAGCTGCTGCAGCTGACCGCCTCCTCCTCCGCGGCCGACCGCGCGCGGCTGCGCCGGTACGGCCTCGTCATCGACGGGGAGGACAACACCGTCGAGCCTGAGTGAGGTACTAACCTGAGGGCATGCAGTTCCCTACCCTTGCTCAGCTCAAAGACCGCCGCACCCGTAAATGGACCGTCTACGGCGAGGACATCCTGCCCCTGTGGATCGCGGAGAGCGACTTCTTCACCTGCACGCCCGTGAAGCAGGCGATCATGGACGCCATCGACAGGGAGTCCTTCGGCTACACCCCCGCCACCTCCGAGCTCCCCGAGGCCGTGGCCGACTTCTATGCCGAGCGCTACGGCTGGCGTCCGGATCCGGCGATGATCGTGGCCACCCCGGACGTGGTCCGTGGCCTGGCCCTGGCCATCGAGTACATGACCCGCCCCGATTCGGCCGTCGTCGTGCCCGTGCCCGCCTACCCGCCCTTCCTCGAACTGCCCGAGACCGTGGGCCGCGAGATGGTCTTCATCGACGCCTACGGAGGACTCGACCTCACCGAGATCGAGCAGGCCTTCGCCGACGGTGCCGGTTCCATCCTGCTGTGCTCGCCCAACAACCCCCTCGGCTACACCCTGGACGAGGACTTCCTCGTCGCGTTGTGTGAACTCGCCGACCGTTATGATGCCCGCGTCCTCGTCGATGAGATTCACGCCCCCCTTGTCTTCGACGGCCGCCATATCGTCGCCGCCGGGCTCAACGACACCGCCGCCAAGGTGTGCGTGACCGTCACCGCCACCTCCAAGGCCTGGAACATCGCCGGCCTGAAGTGCGCCCAGATCATCTTCACCAACCCCGAGGACCTGGCCACCTGGAACAAGATGACCGGCGTGGCCAAGGACGGTGTGTCCACCATCGGCATCTGGGCCGCCATCGCCTGCTACCGCGAGGGCGGGGACTTCCTCGACCGGCAGATCGACTACCTGCGCGCCAACCGCGACTGGCTGGTCGCTGAGGTGCCGAAGCGGGTGCCCGGTCTGAAGGTGACCAACCCGGCCGCGACCTACCTGATGTGGCTGGACTTCTCCGGCACCGCCATCGGCGACCTGGAACGCCCCGCGATCTGGCTGCGGGAGAACGCGAAGGTCGCCTTCAATGACGGCCTGCACTTCGGGCCCGGCGGCCTGCACCACGCCCGGCTGAATTTCGGCACCTCCCGGGAGATCCTCGAGGAGGCCTGCGCCCGCCTGGAGAAGGCCTTCGCCGCGCTCTGAATCGTGAGGTTTTCAGGCGCCTGAAAACCCCACCTCACACCCCTTTCTGAACAGGGAAGATACGGCGGCCGCCAGAAATTCAGGTTCGATATTCAGGCGTGCCCCCGCCGGTGCGCAACAAGTCACCCGACCCCACCCCAGATTGACCCGCCCGGTGACCTATTGCGCATATACCACCGGGGATCCCCCTGCACCACCCCGGGCATTTCCCTACCCTGGTAGCCATGACCGATCCCCGACATGACGATCCGAACACCGAACGCCGGCGGAACGCAGGAGCCTCCGATTCGACGACCGGCCCCCAGGGCCCAGGTCTGTCGATGGGACCCCTCGGGGCCGGCCACGATCCGGAAGACCACCACTTCCACCCGGATGAGATACCCACCGAACGCCCGCCGGTTGACGCCGAGGGCTACATCGTCGAGCACGGGTCCCAGGAGTACCGCACCCCCACCCCGGCCCCCGGTGACGCCCCCTGGGAGCGCCCCGACCCGGAGTGGTACAAGACGGCAGTCTTCTATGAGGTGCTGGTGCGCGCCTTCTACGACCCGGAGGGCCACGGTTCCGGTTCCTTCAAGGGCCTGACGGAGAAGCTGGACTACCTGGAGTGGCTGGGCATCAACTGCATCTGGTTGCCGCCCTTCTATGATTCCCCGCTGCGCGACGGCGGCTACGACATCCGGAACTTCCGTGAGGTCCTGCCGGAGTTCGGCACGGTCGAGGACTTCGTGGAGCTCATGGACCAGGCCCACAAGCGTGGCATCCGTGTCATCGCGGACCTGGTGATGAATCACACCTCGGACCAGCACCAGTGGTTCCAGGAGTCCCGCCGTGACCCGGACGGCCCCTACGGGGATTTCTACGTCTGGAGTGATGACGACACGAAGTACTCGGATGCGCGGATCATCTTCATCGACACCGAGGAGTCGAACTGGACGTGGGATCCGGTGCGCAAGCAGTACTTCTGGCACCGGTTCTTCAGCCACCAGCCGGACCTGAACTACGATCACCCGCCGGTGCGGGCGGCGATGCTGGAGGTCATGCGTTTCTGGCTGGACCTGGGGCTGGATGGTTTCCGCCTGGACGCGGTGCCCTACCTCTATGAGCGGGAGGGCACCAGCTGCGAGAACCTGTCGGAGACGCATGAGTTCCTCAAGCAGGTCCGCGGTGTCATCGAGGATGAGTACCCGACGAAGGTGCTGCTGGCGGAGGCGAACCAGATGCCCGAAGAGGTGGTGGAGTACTTCGGTGAGCCGGACACCGGCGATGAGTGTCACATGGCCTTCCATTTCCCGGTGATGCCGCGGATCTTCATGAGCGTGCACAAGCAGTCGCGCACGCCGATCTCGGAGATCCTGGCGGATACCCCGGAGATCCCGAAGACAGCGCAGTGGGGCATCTTCCTGCGCAACCATGATGAACTGACCCTGGAGATGGTCACCGACGAGGAACGCGCGTACATGTACAAGCATTTCGCGCGGGATCCGCGGATGCGCGCGAACGTGGGTATCCGCCGCCGGCTCGCACCCCTGGTGGGTAGTGACCGCAACAAGCTGGAGCTGCTGCACGGGCTGCTGCTCTCGTTGCCGGGTTCGCCGATCCTCTACTACGGCGATGAGATCGGCATGGGCGACAACATCTGGCTCTATGACCGGGACGGTGTGCGCACCCCGATGCAGTGGTCGAATGACCGCAACGGTGGTTTCTCGAAGGCGGATCCGGAGCGGCTGTATCTGCCGGCGATCCAGAATGACCAGTACGGTTACCAGGCGATCAACGTCGAGAACCAGATGAACAGGGATAATTCCCTGCTGCAGTGGATCCGCAGCCAGATCCATGTGCGCCAGCAGTACCCGGCCTTCGGTCTGGGTACCTACCGGGAGATCGACTCGGAGAATGAGACGGTGCTGACCTTCCTGCGGGAGCACAAGGACGAGAAGATCCTGTGCGTGAACAACCTCTCGGACCGTCCGCAGGCGGTGTCGCTGGATCTCTCGGAGTTCGTGGGTGTGACCCCGCGGGAGCTTTCGGGTGGCGAGCGTTTCCCGCAGATCCGCAAGTACCCGTGGGTGGTCATGCTCGCCCCGCACGGTTATCTCTGGTTCGATCTGTCGGAGGAGTGATCATGGATCTGGCCAGCATGCTTGCCGGGGCGCGGTTCTACGGCGCGAAATCCGAGGCGGTCGATGAGGTGGAGGTTGTCCGGGAGCTGCCGGTCGAGGACGCGCGCCTGATGATTCTGCGCGTCAACGGCCGCGAGCTGTACCAGGTGCTTGTCGACGCCGCCGGCAACGACGTCCTCAGCACCTCCCCGCACCTCTACCTGGAGGCGGTCTTCGGCACCCACCACGGCGAGGGGCTGCCGACCGGTGAGGTCCGCGCGATCGAGGGCGAGCAGTCCAACACCTCGCTCATCGTCGGCGACCGGATGGTGAAGGTCTTCCGCCATCTGGAGGCGGGACTGAACCCGGATGTGGAACTGCTCTCGGAGATCCCGGACTGCCCCAACATCGCCCCGGTGCGCGGCTGGGTCACCACGGAGATCGACGGTGCCGCCCACACCCTGGCCATGGCGCAGGACTTCGTGCCCGACGCTGATGACGGCTGGCGTTTCGCCCTCGGTTTCGCCGCCCTCGACGCTCCCTTCGGTGCGGAGGCCTCCCTGCTGGGTGAGGCGACGCGTGCGGTGCATGAGGCGCTGGCGGGGGCGCTGCCGGTGGAGCAGGTGGATGCCGGCAAGCTCGGTGAGCGGCTCAGCCGGCAGCTCGATGACCTGGTGGCCCGCGCCCCGGTGCTGGCGGAATTCGCCGACGACGCCCGGGCCGTCTACGCCGCGCTGACGGATGCTGAGACCGGGATCCAGCGCATCCACGGTGATCTGCATCTGGGGCAGGTGCTGCGGACGTCGGAAAGCTACGTCCTCATCGACTTCGAGGGCGAACCCGCACGCCCGCTGTCCGCACGCCGACTCCCCGATTCCCCGTTGCGCGACGTCGCCGGCATCATGCGTTCCCTCGACTACGCCGCCCACTTCAGCAGCGACGGCCCCCATGATCCGGCCGCGTGGGCGCAGGAGGCGCAGGCCGCCTTCCTCGAGGGCTACGGCCTCGAGCCCGGCCCGCTTCTCGACGCCTACATCCTCGACAAAGCCCTCTACGAGGTGGTCTACGAATCCGACAACCGGCCTGACTGGGTGGACATCCCCCTGGCCGCGGTACGCCGCATCCTGCGTAGGGTGGGGTCATGACTGCCTCTTCGACCCCGCTCTCCCTCATCGATTTCTGCACCATCTACCCCGGGGAGACCCCCCGGGAATCGATGGCCAGGTCCGTGACCCTGGCGCAACGGGCGGAGCAACTCGGCTACTCCCGCATCTGGTACTCCGAGCACCACAACATGAAGCAGATCGCCTCCTCGGCACCGGCGGTGCTCATCGCCCACATCGGCGCGAAGACGGAGAAGATCCGGTTGGGTGCCGGCGGCGTCATGCTGCCCAACCACGCGCCCTACGTCATCGCCGAGCAGTTCGGCACCCTCGCCGAGCTCTACCCCGACCGCATCGACCTCGGTCTGGGCCGCGCCCCTGGCACCGACATGAACACCCTGGGGCGGGCACTGCGCCGGGAGGCCAACGCCGCCGACTACTTCCCCCAGGACATCATGGAACTCGACGGCTACCTCGCCGGCAAGTCCCGCATCCCCGGCGTGGACGCCATCCCCGGGGCCGGCACCCACGTGCCCCTCTACATCCTCGGGTCCTCCCTCTATGGGGCGACCCTGGCCGCCCAGCTGGGACTGCCCTACTCCTTCGCCTCCCACTTCGCGCCCACCCATCTGAAGCAGGCCGTGGCCACCTACCGGGAGAATTTCCAGCCCTCCGACGCACTCGCCGAGCCCTACGTCATCGCCGCCGTCAATGTCACCGCCGCCGACACGCAGGAGGATGCGGTGCGCCAGCTCGACAGCGTCTACCGCGAGCGGATCCGTTCCATGGTCGGCCGGGGCCGCCACCTCAGCGACAGCCAGCTCGACGAGATCGTGGCCTCCCACCAGGGCCGCCAGATCATCGACATGCTGCGCTACACCGCCGTGGGCACCACCGCACAGGTCCGCGAGTACCTCGAGGACTTCGCGAAGACCGCCCAGGCCGATGAGCTGATGATCTCCCTGCAGAACGCCTCCCAGCCGGAGGCCATGCGCGGACTGGAACTGCTGGCCGAGGCCTGGGAGCTCGACCCCTCCCGGATGGTGGGCGCGCCGGGGGCGTGATGCGTTAGGTCTCGTCCGGTAGGTCCCGACACGTATCTCCCAGGTGACCGGGTCCGCGGCTGGACCGGTCACCTGGGAGATACATGGGCAGAGCTAACGGACGAGACCTACACGAAAAGACCTACCTCCACTCGTCCTCTGCCCGCGGGCGGGTCTGCTCGACGATGCGGAAACGGTTCTCCATCTCGGCGGCCTCATCCGGGTCGTCGGTGAAATCACCCACCACGCCGAGGTCGCCACCGATGACGACGTTGCCCGGGATGACGATATTGCCGTCATCATCCCGCTCGAGGGCGGGCAGGGGCAGGGGGTTGCCCTCCTCGTCGAAACCGGGGGCAGGACGGGATTCGTAGGCCTCGAGCTTCTCAGGTGTGTCGGCCTTCTCCCACTGGCGGGTACGCAGCTGCGGGGTGGCGGCGGCATCGTCGACCATGCCCTTGACCAGCGAGTACATCATGACGAACTGGATGATGAAGAAGGGCAGGGCCACGATGATCACCACCTCCTGCAGGGTGGCGATGCCGGTCTCCGGGGAGATGAGCAGCAGCGCACCGGCCACGGCACCGATCGAGATGGCCCAGCCGACGCGGTAGTAGGTGGGGGTCTTCTCCTCCTCACCGGTGGCGAACATGTCGATGACCAGGGCAGCGGAGTCGATGGAGGTGATGAAGAAGATGATGATCACCACGATCGCCAACAGGGAGGTTACGGCGGTGAAGGGGTAGGCCTCGAGCAGGCCGAACAGGGCGAAGGGGACATTGCCGTCCTCGACGACGGGGTCGCTGAGGTAGCCGGGGTTGTTGGCCTCCACCTCGATGCCGGCGCGGCCGAAGATGGCGAACCAGATGACCACGAACAGGGTCGGCAGGAGCAGGACGCCACCGATGAATTCACGGACGGTGCGGCCGCGGGAGATGCGCGCGATGAACATGCCGACATAGGGCGACCAGCAGATGGACCAGGCCCAGTAGAAGACGGTCCAGGTGCCCTGCCAGCCGGGGTTGTGGTCGAAGGAGTCGACCCAGAACATCAGCTCCGGCATGGTGTCCATGTAGATGCCGAAGGATTCGACGATGAACTTCAGCAGTGTCAGGGTCGGGCCGGCCAGCAGGACGAAAACCATGAGGACGACAGCCAGGCCGATGTTGATGTTGGACAGGACCTTGATGCCCTTGTCCAGGCCGGAGGCCACGGAGATGCAGGCGACGACGGTGATCAGCAGGATGATCAGCAGTTCAACCCAGCCGGCCAGGGGCACGCCCCAGAGCATGTTCATGCCGGCGTTGATCTGGAGCACGCCCAGGCCGACGGAGACGGCGATGCCGAAGATGGTGCCGATGATCGCGAGGATGTCGATGAGTTTTCCGGGCCACTGGTAGATTTTCCCGCCGAGCAGCGGGGCGAAGACGCTGGACAGCCGCGGTGGGAGTTTGCGCTTGTAGATGAAGTAGCCCAGCGCCAGTCCGGGCAGGGTCATGATGACCCACATGTGGATGCCGAAGTGGTAGAAGGTGTAGCCGAAGGCCTGGTAGATGGCCTCGTCGCTCATCCGCTCGGCGTTGGCCATGGGCACGTTCCAGGCGTGGTTGATGGTCTCGGCGACCCCCCAGAACATCAGCGTCGCGCCCATGCCGCCGGCGAACAGCATGGTGAACCAGACAGGCAGGGGGTATTCCGCGCCGGCCTCGTCGTCGCCCAGTTTGACCCGGCCGAAGCGGGAGACGAAGACGAGGACGAGGAAGATGAACACCATGGACACCCCGCCGATGTAGAACCAGCTGAGGTTGCGCATGAGCCCGTCGGCGACATCGGCGAAGGCCGTCTGGGCGGTGTCACCCAGGGCGATCATCCCGATGACGAAGACGATGACGAAGCCGAGCGCGCCGAGGAAGACGGGCGGGTCGGATTCCAGCCGGAAACGGCTGGGAGATTCAGGGGGTTCATGGATGGACATACCAACCATGTTGCCGTAATTCCGCGCCTCAGGACACCCGCTGGATGGTCCCCTGCTTATCGACACCCACCCGCGGCGCCCTCCGCACGATGAGATCCACGAGCTCCATGGGCTGCGGCCGGCCACCTTCCGGGAATTTCACCGTGTAGGGCGCCACCGCCCGCGGGTCCTGCGGGAAACGTTCAGTGACGTGCTCCGGGAGCAGCACGAGGAAGGTACCCCGCCCGGCCCACGTGTAGAGCTGGAGATGGGCGAGATCTACGAGCGGAAAGCGGATTCCGGTGGCCGCGATATGGACGTGGTCGTCGACAAGCAGCAGCGGCCGGGAACGACGCCAGACCACGACGGCCAGCATGAGCAGGGCGATGAGCATGCCCGCGGCCGGGGCGGTGGCCGCGATGAGGTAGAGCGTCGACCAGGTCGGCTGCTCCACCGTCGCCGAGGAGACGAGCAGACCGATGAGGATCGGTGCCATCACCAGGAGGAAGACCACACCGACGACCAGTGGCCTGCGCGCGGAGGGCCGCAGTCTGATGGTGTCCATGATGGCGGTGATCTTACCCGGCACCCAGCAGGATGCTCACCACGACAAGCACCGGGAAGGACACCAGCGTGGACACCACCCCGGTGTCCCGGGCCAGTGTCTCGTTGGTGCGGAAACGCAGGGCGTAGGTGAGCACGTTCTGCGCCGTCGGCAGGGCGCCGAGCACCACGAGGGTGAACAGGGCGTGCCCTTGAAGACCGAAGACGAAATGGGCCAGCAGGCCGGCGATGAGCGGGTGGATGAGGTTCTTCAGCGCCACCACCAGGACCACATCCCCGGTCAGGGAGACCCTGGAACCGACCAGGGACATACCGAAGACCAGCAGGGCCAGCGGCACGGAGGCCCCGGCGAGTATCGCCACGGGTTGGCTGAGGATCACCGGCACCGGGATCCGCAGGAAACCGATCGCCAGGCCCGCCAGAGCGGCCAGCAGCATCGGGTTGCGGAAGGCCAGCAGCAGGTTGCGCAGCAGATTCGACTGCCTCGAGGAGTGCAGCATGTCCAGCGCCGTGAGGGTCACCGGAGCGTAGAAGGCGACCTGGAAGAGGATGACGGGGATGACGGCGGCGGCGTCGTCAAGAATATAGACCGCCAGTGGCACACCGAGGTTGCCGGCGTTGGCGTAGGAGGAGGCCAGCATGCCGATGAGGCTGTCCGGGGCGGTCGAACCACGCAGGCGCAGCAGGAGGAAACCCAGGAAGCCGGCCAGCAGGGAGGACACCGCGATGACGAGGAAATTCGCGGAGAAGATCTCCCGGGGATCGGTGTCCAGGAGAATGTTGAACAGCAGCGCCGGGGTGGCCACCAGATAGACCAGATTCGCCAGTGCCCGGCGCGCGCCCGCACCGAGGGCGTCGGTGCGGCCGAGGAGATACCCCACCGCGATGACGACCACCACCACGCTGAAACCGGTGAGCACCTCAATCACGGGGGTTCATCCTATACGTGCTCTGCTAGCGCAGATCCAGCACCACCCGCGGGGTGGTGGGGACCTCGGCGAAGGCGGCGGGCAGTTCCTCCAGGGTGAGGGGCCCGCCGAGGACGGCGTCCCAGGGGATGCGCTCCCCCTCCGATTCGAGGAAGGCGACGGCCTCGGTGAGGTGGTGGGGTTCGTAGTTGTGTACGCCGGTGACGGTGCGCCAGCCGCGGACCAGCCACTCCGGGTCGAGCGCGATCTCACCGACGGGCGCGACGGTACCCGCCAGCACCGCGGTACCGCCGATGTTGAGCGAGGCCAGGCACTCGGTGACCGCGGAGGCTGCACCGGAGAACTCCAGGGCCACGTCGACCTGGTGGGCCCCACCGGGGGCGACGAGTTCGTCGGCGAGCCCGGTGACCAGCTCCAGGTTGCGGGGGTTGAGGTCCGAGGCGATGATGTGCGATGCTCCGCCGGCACGCACGGCGGCCAGGGCGATCATGCCGAGCATGCCGGCGCCGGTGACCAGCACGGAACGCCCGCACAGGTCGCCGGCCTGCTCCAGGGTGGCCATGACGGTGGCCACCGCGCAGCCGGCGGTGGAGGCCACCGCGTCGGGGATGGTCGACGGGACGACGGCCACGGCCTGGCCGGCGAGGATGTGGATGTGGGTGGCGTAGGTGCCCGAGAGCGGCCAGGCGCTCTCGGCGGATTCGTGGCCCGCCTTGAGCACGGAGGTGCACTTGGCGCTGAGCCCACGCCGGCAGTAGTCGCACTTCCCGCAGGTGGAGGTCACGGAGAAGACCACCCGCTGGCCAACGGTGATGCCCTCGCGGCGGCTGGCGATCACCTCGCCGACCCCCTCGTGGCCGAGGATGGAGGGACATGCCCCGGAGCGTCTGCCGGAGACGGTGTGGCGGTCGGAGCCGCAGATCGTGGCGGTGGTCAGCTGCACCAGGAGCTCACCCTCCGCCAGTTCCGGCAGCTGGAGGTCCACCTGTCGGAAGTCCTGTCCGCCCTCCCAGATCTGGGCGCGGGCGTGCGTGATCAACGGTTCAGCTCCGCCAGCAGGCCAGGCAGGTCGGCGGCGGAGTCCAGGACATGGTCGGCCCTGAGTTCCGCGAACTGCTCCCGGCTGAGGTGGCCGCTGAGCACGCCGACGGAGGTGACGCCGGCGCGCTGTGCGGAGAGGACATCCGCGGAGGTGTCGCCGAGGCTGATGACGGTGGCCGGGTCGGTGACCTCCAGCTCCCCCATGACCTTCTGGATGAGGAAGGGTTCGGGGCGACCGGCCTCGACCTCGTCGCCGGCGGCGGAGGCGTCGACGGTCTGCCCGATCTCCCAGCCCATGGCGTCGAGGATGAGATCGACGGTCTCCCGGTTGAAGCCGGTGGTCAGGGCGATGCGGATGTTGCGCTCCCGCAGGGCGGCGAACATCTCCTCGACACCCTCGAGCGCCACGGGGGGCTGCTCGGTGTAGGTGCGGCGCAGCTCCGCGCGGAACCAGTCCCAGGTCTGTTCGACCAGCTCCTCGGTGACCTCGAGGCCGCCGATCTCCAGGAGGTTGCGGATGGCCCACTTCTTCTCGGTGCCCATCCACTGGCGGAACTGCTCATCGGTGTATTCCGCGCCCTGGCGTTCGGTGGATTCGCGGAGCACACGGTACACCTCGTCCCGGTCGTTGACGGTGGTGTGGGCCATGTCGAAGATGGCGAGAGAGATCATGGGATTACTCCTTGCAGGGGAAGCGGAAAATTAGCGGACGGTGCGGCGCAGCCACATGGACAGCGCCTCGACGATGAGAACCACGGCGACCATGAGGATGAGGATCATGGTGACGACCTCGAACTGGTTGACCCGCGAGGCGTTGAGCAGCAGGAAACCGACGCCACCGGCACCGACCACACCCAGCAGGGTGGCGGAGCGGATGTTGGTGTCCAGCAGGTACATGGTGTGGGCGACGAAGGCGGGGGCCGCCTGGCGCAGGGTCGCGGAGAAGAAGATCTGGGCCTCGGAGGCACCGGCGGTGCGCAGGGCGTCCTGGACCTCGGTGTCGGTCTCCTCCAGCGAATCGGCGATGAGTTTGGACAGCAGTCCCACCGCGCCGACCGCCAGGGCCAGGGTGCCGGCGATACCACCGAGACCGGAGATGACCACGAAGATGATCGCCAGGATCAGCTCCGGGATACCGCGGATGACCACGATCACCATGCGGAAGAAGCCGTGCACGAATTTATTGGCCACGACGTTGCGGGCCGCGAGGATGCCGATGGGCAGCGCCAGGATGGCACCGAGCAGGGTGGCGGCCAGCGCGATCTGGATGGTGACCAGCAGCTGCTCGATCAGCGTACTGAAGGCGCCGCCGGTGGATGGCGGGAAGAACAGCGCCAGGGTCTGCGGCAGATCCAGCAGACCGGACCACAGGGCGGAGAAGGAGAGGTCGACGCGGGCGAAGGAGAGCACCGTCAGGACGATGACCAGGGCGTAGGCACCGAACCGGCGCAGCCGCTCAGTGGTCCACGGCGGGGTGAGGGTGACGTCACCGGCACCGGTGACCCGGCCCCGGTTGAGTACCCGGTCGACCCAGGTGCCACCGACGACCGCGCCGCCGGACCTGCGCATGATGGCCGCGCGGATGCCGCCGGAGATCAGTTCGATGACGATGCACAGCAGCAGCACGATGAGTGCCAGCGCCATGCCGCGCTGGTAGTCCAGCACGCGCAGCGATTCGGAGATGGCCAGGCCGATGCCGCCCACACCGACATAACCCAGCAGCACGGAGGTGCGCAGGTTGATGTCGAAGCGGTGCAGCGCGGTCGCGATGACCTGCGGCATGAGTACCTGCGGGATCGCGGCGGCGATCTGCTGGCGGCGGGTGGTGCCGGCGGACTCGATGGACTGGCGGGGGCCGTCGTCAAGCTCCTCGATGGCGTCGGCGTAGAGCTTGGCCACCATGCCGACGGAGTGCACGCCCATGGCCAGGATGCCGGCCGTGGGGCCGAGGCCGAACATGCGCAGGAAGATGATCGCCAGGACCAGGTCGGGGATGGCGCGCGCCAGGACGATCAGCGTGCGTGTCGTTCCCTGGGACCAGCGGTTGCGGGCGGTGGCCCGTGCGGCGGCGAGGGAGAGCGGGATGGACAGCACCACGGAGAGCAGCGTGGCCAGGAAGACGATCGCCAGGGTCTCCGCGATCAGCGAGAGGGTCTCTCCCGGCGGCGGGAAGTCCAGCGGGAACATGCGTTGGGCGAAGTTGAGGGCGTTGTCGAAGGAGTCGGCGATCGTGGCCAGGTTGATGCCCAGCGCGTTGATCGACCAGGCGCCGGCCACCACCAGACCGATGAGGACCACGGTGGCGGCGAGGTTGTTGAGGGAGGGGGCCGAGCGCGTCGGCGCGGCCGGCATGCGCAGGTCAGTCACGGGACCCGCCCTCACTGCGGACCGGTACCCCGGCGGCGACGTCGAGACCGGAGACGCTCGAGTAGATGCGGGAGGCCGCCTCGGCGCTCAGGCCCTCGGTCGGCTGGTCGAGGACGATCTGCCCGCTGCGCAGACCGATGATGCGGTCGGCGAAGTCGATGGCCAGCTGCACCTGGTGCAGGGAGGCGATGACGGTGAGGTTGTCCTCCGCGGAGATCTGCTGGAGCAGCTGGATGACCTCGAGGGAGGACACCGGATCGAGGGAGGCGACAGGTTCGTCGGCGAGCAGGATCCTCGGATGCTGCATGAGCGCGCGGGCGATGGCCACGCGCTGCTGCTGGCCACCGGAGAGGGTGTCCGCGCGCTGGTAGGCGCGGTCGGCCAGACCGACGCGGTCGAGCTTCTCCAGAGCTTCCCGACGCACCCGCTTCGGGTACATCATCAGTGACAGGCGCGGGCCCCGCAGGGAGCCGAGCTGGCCGGCGCAGACGTTCTCGAGCACGCTCATCGGGCCGATGAGGTTGAAGTGCTGGAAGATGACCCCGATGTCACGGCGCAGGGTGCGCAGCTGGCGGCCCTTGAGCTCCGGGACGTTCTCGCCGAGCACGCGGATCCGGCCGCTGGTGGGGGTGTGCAGGCCGTTGATGTGACGGAGGAGGGTGGACTTGCCCGAGCCGGACAGGCCCAGCAGGACGGTGATGCCGCCGGTGCGGAAACCGACCGTCACGTCGTCGAGGCCGAGGACTCCGCCACCGAAGTTCTTGGTCACGTGGTCCATCTGGACGGCGTAGAGGGAGTCGACCTCACGCTGGAATGCCGGGGACTGTTTCTTGTCGTTCATGAAGTTGGCTCCTAGCCGATGTTCCTGCAGGCTGCGGCGTCGGTGACCTCGCAGATGTCACGGATCGGGTCGAAGTCGGCGTCGGTCACGGTGACGTAGCCGTAACCGGTCTCCTCCGGCAGTGCGCAGTCGTCCTCGGAGGAGCAGATGCCGGCCTCGACGAGGGCGGGCTTGTTGGCCTGCTCGCGCAGGACCTGGATGATCTGGTCGGCCAGCTCATCGCCGAGGGTGCCGCGGTTGACGGTGATGGGATCCTCGGTGATCGGGTCGGACTCCCAGACGGCACGCAGGGCACCCGGTTCGACCTGGCCGGAGTTCTCCAGGGTGGTGAGCATGGTGTCGTGGGCGAAGGCGGCGTCGCAGCCCTCGGAGTCGAGGGTGAGCAGGGAGGCGTCGTGGCCGCCGGCCATGACGGCCTCGAGGTCGTCGTCGAGGTTGATCTCGGCGTCCATGAGGCCCTTCATGGGCACGAGGTAGCCGGAGGTGGAGGCCTGGTCGACGAAGCAGACCGTCTTCCCGGCCAGGTCCCCGATGTTCTGGATGTCGGAGTCCTCGCGGACGTAGGCCAGGGAGGTGTAGGCGGGGGCCTCGTCGATGTCGTTGGTGGGGGCGGCGACCGGTTCCATGTCCACGCCGGAGTCCTTGGCGATGACGTAGGAGAAGGGGCCGAAGGAGGCGATGTCGACCTGGCCGGCGCGCATGCCCTCGATGACAGCGGCGTAGTCGGAGGCGTTCTGGAAGTTGACCGTCACGCCGGTCTCCTGCTCGATGAGGTCGGTGATGTTGCCGAAGGTCTGCTCGAGGGTGACGGAGGATTCCGCCGGGACAGCGGCGAAGGTGATGGTCTGGCCGGAGGTGCCGGCGGCGGAATCGGAGTCGGAGGAGCCGCAGGCGACGAGGGTGGTGGCTGCGAGTGCGAGCGCACCTGCGCCGGCGAGGAAGCGGGTCATGGGTGACGGACCTTTCAGGGAAAGCGGGAAAATCACGGCCCGGTATCTGCGGGCATGACCCCATCCTGAGGGAGGATTTCAGACTTGTCTAGTCGAGTTGGAAGAGTTCATCTGCCGGTAACCGCCCCGCCTCCGACGGGTCAGAACCCCGCCACCTGGCCGCCATCCAGGGCCAGTTCCGCTACCCCGAAGGACAGCGTCATGCCGATCCCGGAGGTGACCACGGCGACGGTCGTGCGCTCATCCGGATGTTCCAGCACCAGGTTCCTGTCGGCGCTGTCGGCGTAGCTGCCCAGCCAGCGCTGGCGCACCCGCGGCTGCTCAATGCCCAGGACCGCGCAGGCGCGATCGAGCAGCAGCTGGGCGATGTCCTCCTCGATGAAGGGCTCCGGGCTGAGGTCGTAGGCATGGGAATCGCCGATGAGCAGGCCCTGGTCGATGCCGGTGACCATGAGGTTGGCGATACATCCGACCAGTTCAGGTTCCCTTTCGGCCAGTTCTTCGCGCAGCCGTGCCACACCTGGCATGGCGGCGAAGCCGTCGTAGCGGGCGAGGGAGGTGCCGGTGAGCATGCCCAGCGACTGGTCGATGCGGGCCGGCCGGTCGATGAGGCTCATGGCCAGGGTGCACACGCGCACGCCGTGGCGTTCGGCGATCTCCGGGAAGAGGTTCATCAGCTTATAACCCGGGCAGGCGATGACGCGGTCGGCCGTGAACTGGCCGCGCACGGTGTCCACCTGACCGTCCGCCACGCCGGTGACCTGCGTGTTCCAGTTGAATTCCACGCCGTTGCGGGCCAGCCAGCCGGCCAGGGTGGGGGCGGCCTCGCGCGGGTTGACCCGCATGTCCAGGGGCAGGTGCGCCCCGCCGACGGCGGTCAGTTCCGGGTTGCCGATGCCCTGGGCGACATCCGCGGTGTCCAGCAGCCGCACCTGCTCCGGGCCCCGGTGGTCGGCAAATTCGCGCAGGACCTGCATCTCCGCCTCGGTGGTGGCGGGGATCCAGGTGCCGGATTCGGCGGCCCAGAAGCCGGCGGCCTCCGCGGCGCGGAGCCAGCCGGCGCGGGCGGAGGCTGCGACCTCCTGGATGATGTCGGCCTGGCCGGTGAAGCAGGCGTGCCCGAAGTTCTGGATCGAGGAACCGACGGGGCGGTCGGCGGCGTCGATCACCCGGACGCTCAAGCCACGTTCCCGGGCGAGGAAGGCGGTGGCGAGGCCGATGATGCCGGCGCCGACGACGATGAGATCAGTGCGATGTGTCATGCCCCCGATCATGGCACCTGTGCACTCAGAAGCCTTCCCTGACTAGACAAGTTCAACTAGAATTCACCTGGAAGGCCCCGAAAGTTTCCGCGGTTCCGTGAATTGCCCTGCAGAATGTCATCCACCTCACTAACATGATCCAGCACCTGTCCAGATAAGAACCCTCACACAGCCAGAAAGCGAGAAGTGACCGTCGTGCAGCAGTACGAGGAGATCGCCGCCTACCTCCGCAGCTCCATCAGGGAGGGGGAGCTCGTCCCCGGGGATCCGCTCCCCTCCGAGGCGGAGCTGTGCCGGCGTTTCGAATCCGCCCGCGGTACCGTCCGCCAGGCCATCGCACTGCTGCGCTCCGAGGGGCTCATCTCCTCCGGGCAGGGACGCCGCTCCCGGGTCCTGGACCACCGGCCCACCCAGTCCTTCGACGACATCTTCTCCTTCACCCAGTGGTGTCTCACCGCCGGGATCACCCCCGGGCAGCAGACGCAGTGGGTCACCCGCAAGCCCGCCGACCCGCGGCTGGCCGCCCACCTGGAGATCCCCGACGGCGCGCAGGTGGTCTCCGTCTTCCGCCTGCGCCTCATGGACGGTCAAGCCGCGATGATCGAAAGGCTGAACTACCCCTTCGAATTCGGTCGGCACCTCCTGAGCTTCGACACCGACTCCGGTTCGATCTACCAGCACCTCCTCGACTGCGGCGTGGACATCGACACCGCCACCCGCACCATCGATGCAGTCCCCGCCGAGGCCGAGGACGCCGCGCTCCTGCAGGTCCCCGCAGGCGCCCCTCTGCTGCGGGTGCGCCGCCGCGCCTTCACCACCGGCGGCACCCCCATCGAGTACTCCGATGACCGCTACCTGCACACCAAGGCCAGCTTCACCATCAACTCCACCCGCAACTCCCCCACCGCGTTGTCCATGATCAGCAGCTGAAGCCCGCTAATGTCTTAAGGCATGAGTGT
The DNA here is from genome assembly GCF_003955685.1 of Corynebacterium hylobatis. Classification (GTDB taxonomy): domain Bacteria; phylum Actinomycetota; class Actinomycetes; order Mycobacteriales; family Mycobacteriaceae; genus Corynebacterium; species Corynebacterium hylobatis. The sequence goes on along the minus strand of NZ_RXHJ01000011.1, from coordinate 67,732 downwards.
GCGCAAAGCGGTCGTGGCCTGCGTGGCCCTGATCGGCCTGCTGGCCGCCGCCTGCTCCGCCGGTTCCACCGCCGGTCGGGTCGGGCGGGTGGCGGGCGAGGACACCATCGTGCTGGGCACCACCGGCGCGCCCGCCTCCCTGGACTTCACCACCACCGGCGGCGCGGCGATCCCCCAGGCGCTGATGTCCAACATCTACGAGGGCCTGGTGCGTATCGACGCCGCCGGCGACATCATCCCCCACCTCGCCACCTCCTGGGAGGTCAGCGAGGACGCCACCGACTACCTCTTCCACCTGCGCGAAGGGGTGAGTTTCTCCGACGGCTCCCCCTTCAACGCGCAGAGCGCGAAGTTCAGCATCGACTACGTCCGGGATTCCTGGAGCAACGGCCTGAAATCCCAGATGGACGTCGTCTCCGGGGTGACCGCCGTCGACGAGCACACCCTGCGCGTCACCCTCTCCCGGCCCTCACAGCAGTGGCTGTGGTCCATGGGCACGCTGACGGGGGCGATGATGAGCCCGACGGGCGTCGATAGGCTGGCGACCCATCCCGTGGGCACCGGCCCCTATGAACTGGAGCGTTTCGCCGTGGGCGAGTCCATCGCCTTCACCGCGCGCGCGGACTACTGGGGGGATGCTGCGCGTGCCGACGCCGCCATCCGCTATTTCGCCGACGCCCCCTCCGCCGTCAACGCCCTGCGCTCCGGGGACATCGACGTGGTCTGGGCGATGCAGTCCCCCGAACTGCTCGACACCCTGCCGGAGGAACACACCGTGCAGGTGGGCACCACCAACGGCGAGGTGCTCGTCTCCATGAACAACCGCCGCGCCCCCTTCGACGACCCGGACGTCCGCCGCGCCGTGGCCCACGCCGTCGACCGCGACGCCCTCAATCTCGTGGTCTGGGAAGGCCTGGCCACCGACACCGGCGGCGCCCCCGTCCCGCCGACCGACCCGTGGTTCACCGGCCACGACCACGCCCCCCATGACCCGGATCTGGCCCGCGAGCTTCTCGACGGCCGCGAACCCGCCATCACCATCTCCGTGCCCTCACTCCCCTACGCCCAGGCCGTCTCCGAGCTGCTCTACTCCCAGCTGCGTGACGTCGGCTTCGACGTCACCCTCCACACCGTCGAATTCCCCGCCGTCTGGCTGACCGAGGTGATGTCGGCACACAACTACGACATGTCGATCATCGCGCATGTCGAGGCCCGTGACATCCCCGCACTGTTCGGCAGCCCCGACTACTACCTCGGCTACGACAACGCCGGCGTCCGCGCCGAGCTGCTCGCCGCCGACACCGCCGCCACCGCGCAGGAGCAGACGGAACACATGCGGGTGGCCGTCGACACGATCATGTCCGAGGCAGGGGCACTCACCGTGTTCAACCTGCCCAACATCGTCATCACCGCACCCGGTGTCACCGGCGTGAACCCCACCGTGGTCACCGACGCGCTGGCCCTGTCCGGGATGGAGAAGCAGTGATCGTCCGCGCTCTGCTCCGCTTCCTCGCCACCCTGCTGCTGGCCTCCGTGCTCATCTTCGTGCTGCTGCGCGCCATCCCCGGCGACCCGGCGCGCGTGGCCCTAGGCATCACCGCCACCGATGAGGCCGTCGCGCAGCTGGCCACCCAGCTGGGTACCGACCGTCCCCTGCTCGTCCAGTACCTCGAATGGCTCGGCGGGCTGCTCACCGGCGATTTCGGCATCTCGCTGGCCTCGCGGCAGGACATCACCCCGCTGGTGCTCGACCGGGCGCAGGTCTCCCTCATCCTGTGCGGGGTGGCGATGGTGCTGTCCCTGCTCATCGCGGTGCCCACGGGTATGTGGGCCGCGCGTCGCGAGGACGTGGTCATCTCCGCCTTCTCCCAGGTCGGCATCGCCATCCCCTCCTTCCTCGCCGGCATCCTGCTGGTCACCGTCTTCGCCGTCCACCTCGGCTGGCTGCCCGCCAGTGGCTGGATCCCCCCGGGTGAGGACTTCGCCGGTTTCCTCGCCCGCCTCATCCTGCCCGTCATCGCCCTGACGCTGGTGCAGGCGGCGATCCTCACCCGCTACGTCCGCTCCGCAGTGCTGGAGGTGATGGACCGGGAGTTCATGCGGACGGCGCGGTCGACGGGGGCGTCGGCAAGCGAGGCGCTGTGGCGCCACGGCCTGCGCAACGCCGCGCTGCCGGTGCTCACCGTGACGGGGCTGCAGCTGACCAGCCTGGTGGTGGGCGCGGTGGTCATCGAGCGGGTCTTCCTGCTGCCCGGGCTCGGGTCGCTGCTGCTGGATTCGGTGGCGGGGCGTGATCTGACCAGCGTGCAGACCATCGTCATGCTGCTCGTCGTGTTCACCCTCACCGTCAACCTGCTCGTCGACCTGGCCTACCGGCTCATCGACCCGCGGATCCGGAGGAGCGCATGAGCAGGTTGCCCCTCGCCGGTTGGATCGGTGCGCTCATCGTCGGGATCACCGTGCTCACCGCCCTGGTCTCCCTGGTGTGGACCCCCTATGACCCCGTCCACGCCATGCCCTACGACCGGTTGCTGGGATCCTCGACCGAACACCTGCTGGGCACCGACCGCTACGGGCGTGACGTGTTCTCCCGCATCATGGCCGGCGCCCGCATCACGCTGTTTGTCGGGTTGGTCGCCGTGGGGATCTCAGCGCTGTTCGGCGTGCCCTTCGGCATCCTCGCCGGCATGCGCCGCGGCCTCGCAGAAACGCTGATCATGCGCGGGGCGGATCTCCTGCTCGCCTTCCCCGCCCTGCTGCTGGCGATCGTCGCCGGGGCCACCTTCGGTCCCTCCACCCTGACGGCCATGACCGCCATCGGCATCGCCGGCATCCCCGGTTTCGCCCGCGTGGCGCGTGCCGGGACCCTGCAGGTGATGACCCAGGACTACATCTCCTCCGCCCGCGTCTCCCACGTCCCGGGTCTGGTCATCGCCGGCCGGCACGTCCTGCCCAACATCGCCGGCGTGATCATCGTGCAGGTCTCCGTCGCCTTCGCCCTGGCCATCCTCGCCGAGGCGGCGCTGAGTTTCCTCGGCCTGGGCACCTCCCCACCCGACCCGTCCTGGGGCAGGATGCTGCAGTCCGCGCAGGCCTCCCTCGGTTCCGCGCCCCAGCTCGCCCTGTGGCCGGGGCTGGCCATCGCGCTGACCGTCCTCGGCTTCAACCTGCTCGGCGACGGCCTGCGTGACGTCCTCGACCCGCAACGGAGCCGGCGATGAACCCCGTCCTGGAGGTCCGTGACCTGCGCGTCGGTGACGGTCTCGTCGGCGGCGTCAGCTTCACCGTCGGCCGCGGGGAGCGGGTGGGCATCATCGGCGAATCCGGTTCCGGCAAGTCCCTCACCGCGCTGTCTGTCATGGGGCTGCTCCCCCGCGGCCTGCATGCCAACGGTTCCGTGAAACTGCTGGACCAGGAGACCGTGGGCCTGCCCGACCGGCGCATGCGGCCCCTGCGCGGGAAGGTCGCGGCCATGGTTTTCCAGGAGCCGATGACGGCGCTGGACCCGCTGATGAGCGTCGGCAAGCAGGTGGCTGAGGCCGCGGGGCGCCGCGACGTGGCGGACCTGTTCACCCGCGTCGCGCTCGACCCCGCGCGCATGGGCGCCTACCCGCACGAACTCTCCGGGGGCCAACGCCAGCGCGTGCTCATCGCCATGGCCCTGGCAGGCGAACCGGACCTGCTCATCTGCGACGAACCCACCACCGCCCTCGACGTGACGGTGCAGGGCCAGATCCTCGAGCTTCTCGACGACCTCGTCGACCGCCTCGGCATCTCCCTGCTGTTCATCACCCACGACCTCGGCGTGATCAACCGTATGTGCCGCCGCGTCCTCGTCATGTCTGAGGGTCGCATCGTCGAGGACGGGGAAACCCGGCAGGTGCTGCGCTCCCCCGCCCACCCCTATACCCGGCGCCTCGTCGCCGCCTCCCGGCCCGGCCCGCCCGCCGAAGTGCGTGACGTCGGTGAACCGGTGCTCTCCCTGGACAAGGTCACCCGCCGCTACGGTGACACGCTCGCGCTGGACGGCGTCTCCCTCACCGTCCATCGCGGCGAACGCCTCGGCGTGGTCGGCGGCTCCGGTTCCGGGAAGACCACACTGCTGCGCCAGTTCGCCGGTCTGGACACCCCCGACTCAGGCACGGTGACCGTGGGTGCCGGTGTGCAGGTGGTCTTCCAGGACCCGCAGAGTTCCCTCAACCCACGCCTGCGCATCGGCAGGTCCGTCGCCGAGGGCGGCGGCGACCAGGAACGGGTGGCCGAGGTCCTGGCCGAGGTGGGCCTGCCGGAGGATGCCGCGGAGCGTTTCCCCCACCAGTTCTCCGGCGGCCAACGCCAACGCATCTCCATCGCCCGGGCGGTGGCCGGCAGACCGGAGGTCCTGCTTGCCGACGAGCCCGTCTCCGCCCTCGACGTCTCCGTCCGCGCCCAGGTACTCGACCTGCTCGATCACCTCGTCGAGGAATACGGCCTGACCCTGGTGTTCATCACCCACGACCTGTCAGTGCTCCGCCAGGTCTGCTCGACCGTGGCCGTGATGTACCAGGGGCGCATCGTCGAACACGGCCCCACCGAACAGGTCTGGGCCGATCCGCAGCACGAGTACACCCGCTCCCTGCTCGCGGCCATCCCGCGCATGTAGGGGCCCTTGCGGGGATGGATCAGGTGTTCTAGGGTGGATTTCGAACACACGAACGAAGGGGGTCGGTTGTGAAGACGCTGGAGTCTCAGCTGGAGCGCGAGCTCGAGGAGCTGCTGCGCCCGAAGAACTACTACTCCTGCTGCTCGCCGCATGACCCCACCGCCGTCCGCGCCACCCGCATCCGCCGGGAGGACCACCAGATCTGGCAGTCGGAGGCACCGGAGGAGCTCGAGGACGTTGACCTCGTCCTCGCCCGTCTGCGTGCCAGTACCGGCCACGGTGAGCGGTTCATCCAGTCCGCCCTCTACGCCCACATGCGTCTGCACGAGCTGCCCCGCCTCAAAGCACTCCAGGAGCGGATGTTCCACCTCGATCTGAGCCGGCTGAAGGCCATCGACGCCGTGCTGTGCAAACTGGACGCGGACAACCTGGAGCAGATGGCGGTCGTCGACAAGGAGATCACCGACTTTCTCACCCCCACCCGGCCCAATCAGGCGCTGCCCACGGCGCACGCCATCCGGGAGAAGCTCAACGGCATCATCACCACCCTCGATGACTCCGTCTCCGCCGACGACACTCCCGAGGAGAAGCCGAGCCACTTCGCCGTCCATATCGACGGCGACCGCGGGTTCATCGAGGTGATGACCGACGCGGTGACCGCCCATGAGGTCAACGAGCGGGTGCGCAGGCACGCCACCACCAACGACATCAGCCTGGCGGAGGCCTTCAACCAGCTCGTCCGCGGCGAAGCCACCACGAACATCACCCTCAACATCTACCGCGCCAAGGACGTCCCCGGCGCGCCGTCCTGGATCTCCGGCATCGGGTGGACCAACGCCCAGAAGCTCACCCGGGCCGCCACCGTGGTCCGCGACATGGACGAGCTCTACGGGAAGGTCTCCGGGGCCTATGCCACGCCCGCAGACATCCGGGCGGTGGTCATCGGCTGGGACGGGGTGTGCAGCTACCCGGGCTGTTCCCGCCCCGGGATCCACACTCAGATGGACCACCGGGTGGACTGGGCCGAAGGCGGCCCGACCACCGCAGCGAACCTGGTTCCCCTGTGCCAGAGGCACCACAACATCAAGACCGACGGCCGGGTGCACTACATCATCGATCCCCACACGCGGGAGAAGTACTGGCTGTTCGAGGACGGCCGGTGGATCGTCGAGGAACCCGCCGGTCCCCTGGCCCCGAAGCAACGGAACTGGGTCCAGACCGTCGGGCAGCGCACGGAGAACAGACGGGAACGCATCCGGGAGGAGTCCCGGGCCAGGCGGGAACAGGAGAAGGCGAACGCCCCACCTTCGCCTGACGATTAGCCCAACCGGATCCGTTCGAGGATGTCATAGCGGGGACCGCCCGAGCGGCCCTCGCCGGGCACTGATTCCATGAGCACCAGCTCATCGCAGAGGAACTCCGGACCCTCGTAGACCAGCAGCGCGTGCACCAGATCGGCGACGAGCCAGCGTTCCTGTGTGCGCGCGATGGTCAGGTGCGGTTTCTGCGGCGGCGGTGGGTTGTCCAGGTCGATGATGGTGTCGGTCATGAGTGATTTGAGCTCCTTGACCTGGCCACCGACGCCCATCCACAAGGTGCGGTGCCCGAAGGAACCGGCGCCGCGCAGGCTGAGATTCAGCGGGGCGGAGGCCCCGGCGGCCTGGGCGAGGTGCGCGGCGAGGTCGGTGTGGTCGTTGGGCTGGCTGCCGTAGAAGCACAGGGTGATGTGCCAGTTGTCGGGGTCCGTCCACCGCAGTCCCTGGGGGTGCTCCTCGCGGATGGGCCGGAGGGCGTGCACGAGGTGTTCGCGGGCGTCGTCGGAGATGAGCAGAGCGGAGAAGAGACGCTTCATCCAACCATCCTATCGGCCGTGGTGGAGGGGCGCAGAAATGCAATGGTTCCGTGATAGGCCACTATTGACTAGATAAATTCAGGAGAATACCATAGTCGTATAGACCATTTGCAAACGATTGCACCTCAGGGAAAGGCGAGGTCATGAACCCTTCACCCTCGACCCTCAAGGACGTCGCCGCAGCAGCAGGCGTCTCCATCTCCACGGCATCACGTGCACTGGCGGGAAACCCCGTGATCGCCGAACGCACCAGGGAGCGGGTCCGCAGGTGCGCAGAGGAACTCAGCTACCGCCCGAACCCGCAGGCCCGGGCACTGCGCAGCGCACGTACCAACATCATCGGTGTGGCCCTGCCCAGCCTGATCAACCCCTTCTTCGCGCGGATGGCCCACGCCATCCAGCAGGAGGCCGCCGACAATCACCTGTGCACCATCATCTCCTCCACTGCCGAGGACACGAAACAACTCCACTACTCGCTGGACGTGCTGGCCAACCAGCGGGTGGACGGCATCCTCGCGGTACCGCACCAGGGTTCGGAGGACAGTTTCGAGAAGCTGGCCAAGGCGCGGATCCCGGTGGTCCTCGTCGACCGGGAGCTGCCCGGCGCCGGCTTACCGACGGTCGCTTCCGACCCCCTCCCGGGCATGGACGCCGCCGTGGCGCACCTCGTCACCAACGGCCACCGCCACATCGGCTACCTGCCGGGACCGGCGAACGCCTCGACCGCGAGGGGCAGACTCGCGGCCTTCGAGGAGGCGTGCGGGAGGCACGGCGTCGATAAGCGGGAGATCCACCGCGGTGACGCCATGGAACTGCTGGAGCGTGGCGTCGAGGCGATCATCGCCGGGGACACCACACTCTCGCTCAACGCGCTCGAGACCCTCCACACGCATAAGGTGGCTATCGGACAGGATCTGGCCTTCATCGGCTTCGACGACAACCTCACCATGCGCCTGCAGGCCTACCCGGTGAGCGTCATCGACCAGGGCGTAGACAACCTCGGACGCACCGCCCTCAATCTGCTCATCGCGCTGATCGCGGATGCTGACGCGCCGGAGTCGATCACCACCCCCACTTCCCTGATCATCCGCCCCTCCAGTGATTTCCGCCGCCCGCACACCTAGAAGGATCCCATTGACCAGCGACCACCCCCGACCAGTGGACATCGTCATCGTCGGCTCCATCAACGCCGACCTGACCGTCAGGGTGGCCCGCCACCCCGGACGCGGGGAGACCCTCCTCGGTTCCGGAGGGGGCATCACCGCCGGCGGCAAAGGGGCCAACCAGGCCGTGGCCGCCGCGCTGCAGGGTGGTTCGGTGGCGATGATCGGCGCCGTCGGCAACGACGCCCATGCCGGGCCCGCCACCGCCTACCTCCACTCCGCGAAGGTGGACATGTCGGGCGTGGCCGTCGTCGATGAAACCACCGGTCTGGCCGTGATCACCGTCGCCGACGACGGCGAGAACACCATCATCGTCGTGCCCGGCGCCAATGCCGCCGTCACCGCCGAATTCGTCGAGGAACGCGCACCACTGATCGAATCCGCGGAGCTCCTCCTGCTGCAGGGGGAGATCCCCGCCGACGGTTTCACCGCCGCCGTCCGCCTCGCGACGGGCCGTGTCGTGGTCACCCTGGCACCCGTCATCGAGGTGGACAGGCGGGCACTGATCAGCGCGGATCCGCTCATCGCCAACGAGCACGAGGCCGGACTCATCCTCGACCAGCTCGGCGCAGGCATCAGTGCCGATGACCCCGAGGCCCTGGTCACCGCCCTGCTCCACGTCGGATTCCGCTCCGTGATCCTCACCCTCGGCGGGCGCGGCGCACTCGTCGGTGAGACTGACGGCATCACCCACATCCCCACCCCACAGGTCACCCCGGTGGACACCGTCGGCGCGGGTGACGCCTTCACCGGCGCCGTCGCCGCCCGCCTCACCGCCGGTGAGAACCTTATCGACGCCGCCCACCACGCCGCCCGGGTCGGGGCCTACGCCACCACCGGCCACGGCGCGCAGTCCCCCTACCCGGGGCCGGGGGCGGTGCTGCCGTGAATAGCCGGCCCGCACCAGGAAGGTTGTCCGGAGACCATCCCCAACCGGGACCCCTCAGGCGAGGAGCAGGTCCGGTCAGACAGGCTGGCGTTCCCCGCTTTTCTCGTAAACCGGGGTGTCCATCCCCTCATAGCGGGCCTTGAGCTGCAGGGACAGGTACCGCGAGTAGTGGCGGGACTGGTGGAGGTTGCCGCCGTGGAACCACAGGGCCTCCACCGGGGTCGGTTTCCACATGTTGCGCAGCTCCCCCTCCCAGGGGCCCGGGTCCTTGGTGGTGTCGGAGCCCAGCCCCCAGCACGGTCCCACCTGGTCAGCGACCTCCTGGCTGATCAACTGGGCGGCCCAGTTGTTCATGTTCCCGTAGCCGGTGGCCAGGACGATGACATCGGCGGGCAGTTCGGTGCCATCACTCAGCACCACCGACCGCTCCCGGACCTCATCGATGCACACGTCAGAACGAACGGGGATCTTTCCGTCGGCGACCAACTCGGAGGCGCCGACGTCGATGTAGTAGCCGGAGCCGCGGCGCAGGTACTTCAGGAACAGGCCGGAGCCGTCATCGCCGAAGTCGAGCAGGAAACCAGCCTTCTCCAACCGGTCGTAGAAGTCCTTGTCCACCTCCCGGACCTTGTCGAAAACCTCCTTCTGCACCTCGGGCAGGACCTTGTACGGCCACGAGGCGAAGAGGAGGTCGGCGGTGTCGGTGTCAATCCCGGCTTCGAGCGCCTCCTCGGAATACAGGGGTCCGAAGACCTCCCGCATCAAGGTTTCGGAGCGGACGATGTGGGTGGAGGACCGTTGGATCATCACGGGGCGGGCACCGTTGTCGTAGAGGTCCGCGCAGATGTCATGCGCCGAGTTGTTCGCGCCCAGCACGACGACGTCCCGGTCACGGTCGACCTCACCGCCGGGATGCTCGGAGGAGTGCCGGATCTCGCCGCTGAAGTTCTCCTCACCCGGCAGGGTGGGGCGGTTCGGCACCCCCGACATGCCGGTGGCCAGCACCAGCTGGTCAGGGTGCAGCGTCAGCTCGGCCCCGTCCCGGTTGACGACGACATCCCAGCGGTTCTGTGTTTCGTCGTAGTTCGCCCGCAGGCACTCGGTCCGCGTCCAGTAGTCCAGGTCCATGATCCCGACGTAGTGCTCGAGCCAGTCACCCATCTTGTCCTTCGGGGTGAACACCGGCCAGTCATCCGGGAAGGGCAGGTAGGGCAGGTGGTCGTACCAGACCGGGTCGTGCAGGCACAGCGAATGATAGCGACCGCGCCACTGGTCACCGGGCCGGGCGGCCTTATCCACGACGAGGGTGGGTACGCCCAGCCGTTTCAGGCGTGCGGCCAATGCGATGCCGCCCTGTCCACCGCCCACGATGAGGACATAGGGCTGTTCCGTCACGCCCAACGCAGTCTGGCGGGCAAGCTTCTTGTCCGCCCAGTTCCGCTTGTCGGTGTGTTGGCCATGCTCTGCCCCCAGGGGGCGGCGTCGACCGCTGGGCTCCGGGTGCTCCTTGAGTTCCCGGGCCGAGGTGAGCATGGTCCAGGCGCGACCGTTACGCAGACGCACGATGCCGGTGCAGTGGAAGTCCCGGGAGTCACAGGAGAACTGGATTCGAGTGACCCCGTCCCCCTCATCGACGGGATCACCGTCGAGGACGATATTGCTCAGACCGCTGGCCGGCCACGTCTCACGGATCATCTCTGCCATCTCGTCCGCTCCCTCAGCGGTGGTGATGTTCCAGGTGAAGGCGAGCAGGTCCCGCCAGTAGCCTTCAGGTTCAAACAATTCACTGACCGCCGTAGCGGCGGTGGCTGCGTCAGAAGCTGCACCTGCTTGTTCAAGCGCTTTGAGCCATTCGGTTGCGGCGTTTTTCAGGTCGACGACGTTGGTCATGTCAACCCCTCCTCCGTGTGTCAGTCCGGTGCCACAGGCATGGCACAGGTCACGGTATCAGAACATTTTGACGCACATCACCCCCGACAGCACCCAAGTGTCCACCGGACAGAAAAGGACCCCTCACTGTGACAGTGAGGGGCCCAAGGGAGGCTTCGAAGGGAGTTATCCCCCGTAGACCTGGGTGAGGATTCCCGGGTGGAGGATCCGTTCCTCGGAGACCTCGAAGATCCCCAGTTCGTGGGACAGTCGGTCAAATTCGGTGACCTCTGCCGTTGACAGGGCCACATGCTCACGGTTGTCCGGCAGCTTCATGTTTCTCACCGTACCTCACGGTCGACTCGATACCAGTGGCCCAACCTTAGCCCAGGTGAGCGGAAACTAGGAGACGGACACCTTCTCGGTCTCCGGCGCAGCGGAGGCCACGGCGGCCTTCTCATCGGGCAGCGGGAAGCGGCGGACGATGGAGGCGTAGACCGCGCCGGTGATGTTGTGCAGCACGGCGGCGACAGCACCGGGGAGGGCGGCCTCGGGGCTGAAGAACTTGGCGGACATGCCGGAGGCCAGGCCGGCGGACTGGGTGCCGATCTCCACGGCCATGGTCCGGTTGGCGGATTCGGGCAGGCGGAAGATCCGGCCGGCGACGTAGCCGAGGATGTAGCCGAAGACGTTGTGCAGGAGCACGGCGACGAAGACGATGAGGCCGACGGCGGCGAGCCTCTCGGAGTTGGTGGCCACGGCGGGAAAGACGACGCCGCCGATGCCGAGGATGGAGATCCACGGCAGGACCGGGGTGATGAGGTTGATCCACTTGTCGGCGAAGTAGCGGATGGCCAGGCCACCGATGACGGGCAGCAGTACGGTCTGGACGAGGGAGATGGCCATGCCGAGGCCGTCGACGTCGGTACGCGTGTCGGCGAGGAAGAGCATGAGCATCGGGGTGACGATGGGTGAGAGCAGCGTCGACATGGACGTCATCGCCACGGACAGGGCGACGTCGCCCTTGGCCAGGTAGGTGATGACGTTGGAGGAGGTGCCGCCGGGGACGGAGCCGAGCATGAGCAGGCCGACGGCCAGGGCCTCGTTGAGGCCGAGCATGCGGGCGACGAGGACGGCGCCGAGCGGCATGATCACGAACTGGGCGATGACGCCGAGCAGGATGGGCCAGGGGCGGCGCGCGATCTCCTTGAAGTCCGGCAGGGTCAGGGTCAGGCCCATGCCGAACATGATGATCATGAGGAAGTACGTGATGTACTGCGAGAGCGGTTCGAAGGGGGCCGGGAAGAAGAAGGCGAGGGCGGTGCCGGCGAGGATGAAGAGCGGGAACGCGGTGACCGCGATGGCGGCCGAGCGGTCCTCCTTCGACCGGGAGGGGGTGGTCATGGACGACTCCTTGATGAGACTGCTTAATTCATGGGGAGGGGCGTACATGGGTGGGCACGGCCCGAGGCTCGGCCGGTTGGGCCTGGAGGCATCCTAGGTCACACCTCCGGCACCCCCGAATCCGGGTCACTACCCTGGGGAGGCATGGACGATCTGTTGACCGCCGGACGCATGCACCTGAGCCCGTCAGGGGCCCACCTGACCAGCACGGACACTGACCTCGGGGAGTTGTTCTGGGTCTCCTCCACGACCGGGCGCTCCCCCATCCGCGGGGGTGTGCCCGTCATAGCCCCCGCCTTCGCGGATCTGCTTGCCGACGCCCCGCGCCACGGCTGGGCGCGCACCGCCGACTGGAAGGTCACCACCGACGGGCGCGTCTTCGACGCGGAGGTGGTCAACGACGGCATCCACCTGCTGCTCCATGTCCGGGAGCTTGCCGACGGCGTGCGCCTCGACCTCACCGCCCGCAATGAGTCGGGGGAGGAGCGGACCGTGCAGCTGGGTTTCCACCCTTATTTCCGGGTCAGCCACGTTGCCCGCGTGCACGTCGAGGGCCTGGACGGGGTGGAGGTGCTCGACCGGCTCAGCGATGAACGCGGCACCCAGTCCGGTGAAGTGGGTGTGGAGGGCGAGTTCGACCGGATCTTCCTGGCCTCGCGGGAGGTGCGGATCGTCGACAAGCAGCGGGTGATCACCGTGGAAGCGGAGGGTGCGGACGCGACCGTCGTGTGGAATCCGGGTGAGAAAGCCGCCGCCGGCATGGAGGATGTCGGCGGCGGCGAATGGGCGGATTTCCTGTGCGTGGAACCTGCCCTGCTGGGTGCGGACCTCAGCGGTGTGGTGCTGGCGCCCTCGCAGGAGCGGCGCCTGAACATGACGGTGCGGGTCAGCCCTTCCGGATCGTGATCTGCCAGGTGGCGTCACCGGTGGTGTGGAAGTCGGTGACGTCGTGGCCGTTGTCGGCGGCCCACTGCGGGATTGTCTCGGTGCCCTGGGTGCAGTCGAAGTCGATGACCAGTTCCTCACCAGGCTCCAGGGTGGCGATGACGTCCTTGGCCTCGATGAGCGGGAAGGGGCAGACGGCCCCCATCTGGTCGAGTGCCCAGCGGCCCTCGCCGAGGGGGCGGGCCTTCTTCACGCGCGGGGCGGTCCTGAGGGTGACGGCACCGGTGGCGACGGCGAAGCCCGGGCTGAGGACCTTGTCCTCCGCGGAGACCGGGGTGATGGACTCCTCGGTGGTGTAGGTCTGCGGGGCGGCGGGGGTGGCGGCCGGCTTGAGCCACAGCTTCGCACCGACGCCGACGCCGAGGGCGATGAACAGCAGGGCGATCCAGCCCTGGTAGCTGAACAGGGCGGTCTGGACCATGCCGTTGCCGACGGTGCAGCCGCCGGCCAGGGCCGCGCCGACACCCATCATGCTGCCGCCGCCGACCGCGCGGGTGGCGGTCTTCGCGTCCGGGACGCGCAGACGGAACTCGCCGGTGGCCTTGGCGGCGGCGAAGGCGCCGATGAGCAGGCCGAGGACGAGCATGACTCCCCAGTCGACGCGCTCGAGGTCACCGGTGACGGTGAAGTTGACCAGACCACCGGTCGGGCCGGTGATGCCCAGGCCGGAGTTGCGGCCCGCGGCGGCGGACAGCGGCCAGGCGATGACGCCGATCAGGCCGATGAGCGCGCCGGCGGTGTAGAGGTGCAGGGGGCGCTTCCAGAACGGGACGTTGAGGCGGACGGGCTTCTTCTCGGTGGCCAGGAAGTGGCGGGTGGCCAGGGCGGTGCCGATGGCCAGCGGGACGGCGAAGAACCAGGCGGAGACCCCGAAGGTGGCGGGCAGGGTGGTCAGCGGGGTGTCGTAGGACTTCAGGCCGACGTTGAGCCAGTTGAGCGCACCGGTCTGCATCGCGGCGGCGGACAGAGCGTAGAAGATGAGCGCGATCCAGGAACCGATCAGCCCCTCCGCGGAGCGGAACCAGGTGCCGGAGGCGCAGCCGCCGGCGAGGATGATGCCCAGGCCGAAGAGGAAGCCGCCGCCGATGACGGCGATCGGGGCGAAGTTGCTGTACGTCGGAGAGATGATGCCGAGGCTGGTCAGGGCGGCGATGCCCACGGCGTGGACCGAGATGACGATGAACAGCGCGACGAGGCTGCGCCAGGTCTTCTGCAGGAAGATGTCGCGGAGCATGCCCGTGACGCAGAACCGTCCGCGCTGCATGACGATGCCGAGGACTGCGCCGACAGCCAGGCCGGTGAGGATCATTGATCCGCCTTTCAGGGAAGGTTCGTTGACAACCCGCACCGTACCCCATTAAATACCGTTCTGTCTAGGTTTTAAGACCGAGTGGTCTACACCTCACCGGGCGGATCCGCCACTCCGGGTCCTAGACTCAGGGGCATGACGCACTCCGAACCGTTGCCCGCCCGCCCCGGTTTCTGGGAACTGCTCACCGCCTTCCACAGCCCCGGCCGCCGCTGGCCCGGCGCGCTGCGCGCCGCCCTGGCGCTGGCAATCCCCGGCGCCATCGCCCTGCTGCTGGGCTACGACAACGAGATGCTGCTCATCGCGGCCGGTGGCTTCGCCGTCATCTACGGTGAGGGGCTGCCCTTCCGCACCCGCTGGCGGGTCATGGCCACCGCCGGCGCCCTGCTCGCCGGCAGTGCCATGGCCGGGGCCTTCGTCGGCTCGGTGGTCTTCTCCCACGAGAGCCACTGGTGGCTGCTGCTGGCTGCGCTGTTCACCACGGTCGTGGCCACCATCGGTGCCTTCGTGCAGAATGCCCTGCGTCTGCCGCCGCCGGGCTCCTTCTTCATCGTCATGGTCGCCGGCGGTTCGACGATGGTCGCCCGTCTGGGCCTCAACCCGGTGGAGGTCGGCGCCTGGGCGCTGGTGGGGGCGGCATCGGGCATCACCCTCGGGATGCTGCCGGCCCTGTGGAACCGCCACGGCCCGGAGACGTCCGCGGTGAAGACCCTGGAGAAGGCGGTGGCGGATTTCCTGCGCAGTGACCGCAGCGTGGCGAAGCTGCACCAGGCGCACAGCGCCCTGTCGAGCGCCTGGTACTCGCTTGCCGACGCCGGCGTCATCGGCGCCGGCCGCATCCTCGACGAGTCCCGCCGCGACCTGGTCGAACGCACCATGCGCGGGCACATCACCCTCGCCACCGCCGGGGACCGGGAACAGGAGGCGGAGGACCTCACCGACACCCCCGTCTACATGGACCTGTCGCGCCGGGCGATCCCGCACAGCCGCCCCTCGGCCAGCTACCGGCTCTACCGTTCCATGCACCGCTACAGTCATGCGACGCTGACGGCGGCGAAGGTGTTTCTCGCCGCCCTGTTGTGCGGTGTGGTGGGCATCCTGTTCGGTCTGGACCGTCCGGACTGGGCGATCGTCTCGGCGCTGCTGATCCTGCAGTGGGGGCCGGACCGGCTGCCGGGCACCATCCGCGGCCTGCACCGGCTGCTCGGTTCGGTCGTCGGCATCGGGCTCTTCGCCGCCTTCTACGCATTTGACCTGGGGGTGTGGGGGCTGCTCCTGGCGTTGGCGGTCTGCCAGTTCTATGCGGAGATCTTCGTGGTGCGCAACTACATCTTCACCGTCATCTTCACTACCCCGCTGGCGCTGATGATGGGCAACGCCCTGGCTCTGCCGCTCGGGGAGACGCTCGTCTCCCGGACGGCGGAGGTGCTGCTGTCGGTCATCTTCGCCGTGGCCGTGCTGTGGCTGTGGCCGCGGGACGCCAAGCCCCGCCACCACGAGCGTCTGGCTGAGCTCTGCAACAGGGCGATGGGTTCGCTGCTGGGTGCCCTGCTGACGAAGACGCCGGATGGTTCCCTCCCCGAGCGTCGCGACCTGCAGTTCGAGCTCATCAGTGAACGCCGCGCCGCCCAGTCGCTGGCCCAGGAATTCCCTGAGGTCGCCGCCGAGCGGTGGGGGCGCCACCTGGAGCTGCAGTACGCGGGCTATGAGATTCTCGACCACTGCAACGCCCACCCGGACCGGGAGCTCAGTCTCGGGGAGATCGCGGACCTGTCCGCGCGCGTGCGCGATCAGGCCTGAAACAGCTCCCGTTCCACCTCACCCTGATGGGCGGGCCGCATGCCCCAGGCCTCCTGGCCGACGTCGACCATGCCGTAGCCGGTGCGCGGCTGCGGCGAGTGGAGGTGGCCGTGGACGAGGAGGTCGACGTCGAGACGCACCTCGTCGTGACGTGATTCCATGTCGGCATGGTCCATGCCGGGGCGCGGGAAGTGGGAGAGGTAGACGCTCCTGCCCCGCCAGCGCAGCTTCTGGAAGGGCTGCACCGAGGCGAAGACCTCGAGGAAATAAGGCTGCATCCGGAAGGCGGAGCGGTGCAGCGGGTGACAGGAGTCGTGGTTGCCGGGCACGAGGTGCATCTCCAGATGCCCGCCGTGCTCTTTGAGCAGCCGCAGGGCACGCTGTTCGTCCTCGGCCGCTCCCCGGGAGAGGTCGCCGAGGATCCACAGGCGGTCGCCCGCGGGCAGTTCCCGGATGCCGCGGAGCACGCGGTCGTCGTGCTGGTCCACCTCCATCCCGCGGAGCCGGGCCACCGACTTGTGGCCGAGATGCAGGTCAGAGGTGAACCAGACGTCCATACCCTGGAAGGCTACCGCTCCCAGACGCGGTGCTGTCGCATCAGCGGGGTGAGCGCGTCGAGGGCGTCGGCGAGCTTATCGACACCCACCACCCCCGGCGCCCCCGCATCCACGGCCGGGGTGTCCACGCCGCTGCCCAACGCGATGGCCTTCTTGTGGCGGAAGGCCTCGGCCAGCAGGATGTCGGCCTCGGGCTGGTCCGACTTCTCGGCCACCACGACGGCGTCGAACTCCACGGAGCGGGCGGTGTCGTAGGTCCGCGAGATGGGCAGATCACCGAGTTTCCCGCCGTGCTCGCTGACGACGAGCGGCACCATACCCGCGCCGTCCACGGCCGTGACCAGCTCCCGCACTTCCTCGGGAGAGGTGTTCTTCGTGGTGAGGATGCCGATCTGGCGGCCGTCCAGCGGCCACTCCTCCCCCACCTGCGACAGCGCCGGGCTGGGGACCACATCCGGCAGGTCCGTGCTGGCGGTGGCGGTCAGGCCGAGCTTGGCGGCGACGGTGGCGGCCAGGCCGGCGTCGATACGCGCGAGCAGCTCCACCTGCCGGGCCTTGATGTTCTCCTCGTAGCATTTGCCCAGCTCGAAGGCGTAGGCATCCGCCGTGTGCTGCTGTTCGACGGCGCTGAGCGAAAGCCAGAACAGCCGCGCCTGCGAGAAGTGGTCCTCGAAGCTGACGGGCTGCTCCCGACCGATGGTGGTGGCGGGGACGGGCACGGGGACGTCGATGCGCGCGCCCTCGGTGGTGGGCGTCGGGTTTCCGCCGTCCAGCGAGTTCGGGTGGTACGGGGCCACGCCCACGTGGTTGCCCTGCTGGTGGAAACCGTCGCGGAACATGTCGTTGACCGGCGCGTGCGGGCGGTTGATGGGGATCTGGTTGAAGTTCGGCCCCGCCAGACGCGTCAGCTGCGTGTCCAGGTAGGAGAACAGCCGGCCCTGCAGCAGCGGGTCGGCGGTGACGTCGATGCCCGGCGGCAGGTGCCCCGGGTGGAAGGCCACCTGCTCGGTCTGCTCGAAGAAGTTGGTCGGGTTGCCGTTGAGCGTCATCGTGCCGATGATGCGCACGGGTGCCAGCTCCTCGGGGACGATCTTCGTCGGGTCGAGCAGGTCGATGCCCTCGAACATCTCCTCCTCGGTGTCGGGGAAGACCTGCACGCCGAGGTCCCACTGGGGGTGGGCGCCGGCCTCGATGGCATCAGCCAGGTCGCGGCGGTGGAAATCCGGGTCCACACCTGAGGTGATCTGCGCCTCCTCCCAGACCAGGGAGTGCACGCCCAGGCGCGGCTTCCAGTGGAACTTCACCAGGGTGGTCTCACCGGCGTCGTTGGTGAGACGGAAGGTGTGGATGCCGAAGCCCTCCATCATCCGGTAGGAACGCGGGATGGCGCGGTCGGACATCTGCCAGATGACGTGGTGCTGGGCCTCGGTGTGCAGGGAGACGAAGTCCCAGAACGTGTCGTGCGCGCTCTGGGCCTGCGGGATCTCCCGGTCCGGGTGCGGCTTGGCGGCATGGACCACGTCGGGGAACTTGATGCCGTCCTGGATGAAGAAGACGGGGATGTTGTTGCCCACCAGATCCCAGGTGCCCTCGTCGGTGTAGAACTTCGTGGCGAAGCCGCGGGTGTCGCGCACGGTGTCTGCGGAGCCGCGGGAACCGACCACGGTGGAGAAACGCACGAAGACGTCCGTCTCCTTGCCTTCCTGGAATACCCCGGCGCTGCTGATCTCACTGGCGGCGCCGTTGGCGACGAACACCCCGTGCGCGCCGGCGCCGCGAGCGTGGACGACACGCTCCGGGATGCGCTCATGGTCGAAGTGCATGATCTTCTCGCGCAGGTGGTGGTCCTGCAGCAGCACCGGACCACGGGGGCCTGCCTTGAGCGATTTATCCGTCTCCGGCACCCGCGTGCCGGTCGACGTGGTCAGGTACTCCCCCTGCTGGGCACGCGGATCGGGATGGTCCGGTGCGCCCGGCATGAACGGGCAGCCGGTGGCCGTGACCCGTGCGATGGGTTCCTGGTCCGCCTTCGGCGGCAGGGGTTCCACCGGCGTGCTCGGTTCCTCCAGGCTCGGCGGCTGGGAGGCCGGGGCGCCGGGGATCACCGGTTGGGAATCATCAGACGGGCGGTCTTCAGGCTTCATGGGATGGTCCTTGTCAGTCGTGCGGTCAGCGTGAGCGGATGGCCCCACGCGTACCGGCTCACTGCCGGTGGCACCACGCTACGCAGCAGGACATAACTACACAGTTATACCAGCTGGCAGGGCTCTTTTAAGCCGCAAGGACCGGAGAGCATGTCGCCGGAAAGGTGTCGCCGGTCACTCCCCCGCGGCGATCTGCTCCAGTGCCCGGGCGAAGACCTCCACCGGCTGCGCACCGGAGACCGCCAGCTTCCCGTCGAAGACGAAGAAGGGCACACCCTGCACGCCGATCTGGCGGGCCAGGGCGATGTCGGCCGTGACCTCCTGGGAGTAGGCCGATTCGTCGGCGAGGGCGGAGTCGACGTCCGCGCGGCGCAGGCCGACCTGCTCGGCGAAGGCGCGGAGCTGGTCGTGGTCGGCGATGTTCTTCCCCTCCGTGAAGTAGCCGCGCTTGACCAGCTCATCCCATTCCACACCCTTGTCGTCCAGGCGGGCGAGCTGGCCGATCCGGTGGGCGTCCATGGTGTTGACCATGTGGGATTCTCGCCAGTTGAACTCCAGACCGACCTCAGCGGCGCGGGCGGCGAGCCCGTCGTTCATGGCGACGACCTGCTCCTCACCCATACCCTTGATGCGCACGAGGTAGTCCAGGGCGGTGCCGGTCGACTCCTTCGGGAGCTCCGGGTCAAGCTGGAAGCTGCGCCAGACGACCTCCACGTCATCCTTCCCCTCGAAATTGTCAAGGGCTAGGTTGAGGTGGCGCTCACCGACGGTGCAGAAGGGGCAGATGTAGTCGGACCAGATATCGATTCTCATGACTGGTGCAACCAACCCCGGAACCGCTCTGTTCCCCGGATCACCCACCCGCACCCCCTGCAGGTATCAATGCTGCAACATTCTTTAACGTGGAACATATCATGGATAAACTGTGATCCACACCACTGTTTCGACGGTGAAAGGAAGGAGCAGTCGTGGATCTCAAACAAGGTGCCCGTACCCAACAGTTCACGGTCGAACTCGTCCGTGCCATGCCGCATCTCCCGGTTCCGCAGGCGGTGTCGGCGGCGATGCAGCTCGCCCACTCGATGGAGCTGCCCCGATTCGAGGATTTCGGGTCGATGATCAACCTGGTCAACAGTCTCCAGCTCCGCCCCGCCGACGAGTGGGCGGCCTTCGGCTACGAACCGACGGACAAGGCCGTCCCCGTCCGCCTGGAGGTGCCCCACGAGCCGGCAGTGCCGGCGAAGGGCAAAGAACATCTCCCGGAGCGGGGCTGGGACGGTCGCATCCGCTTCGAGGATCATTTCCTCTCCGTCCACACCCGGCGCGTCCATTCCTCCTCGACGCATCTGATCAACTACCGGGATGCCGTCGGTGCCTGGCGCAAGCGTCTGGGCTATGCCACCGACCCTTCGCTGGCCTACGCGGAGTTCACTTCGGCGGCCGTCGGGCGGCAGATCCCGATGCGCCGGGTGGAGATGCTGGGCAACCTGTGGAAGATCGGCGCCGTGGCCACCTGGGAGACCGACTGGGAGGGGGAGACCTCCTGGTGCTACGTCGACCAGCGTCCGCTGCCCGGGGAGAGCCCCGACCCGATGGTCAACGAGACTGACGCGTGGTACCGGATCCGGATTCACCCGGATGTCGGCCGTGATGTCATCGTCGAGATCGCCCGCTGCCTGGCGGAGATCTACCTGGGCTATGTGGAGAAGCTCTGGGGCCCGGAGGTCGAGGGCGGCGCGCAGCGCGGGCCGGAATCGGAGGCCGCAGCCTATATCGCGCTGGAGCGCCTGTGGATCCCGCAGCGCAGCCGCCGCACGAACTGGTACCACCGCTACGTGGCGGGCGAGCCGATGCCTGCCGAGTTCCGCTGGGACGCGGTACTCCGTGCGGCAGAGTCCGTGGAGGATCTGTTGCGGGGTGATACTGCACCCGTGACCGCGTGAGACACCCTAAACTGGAGGTTGACCAGACCGTAACAACCAGTTTTAGGAGCGGTGTCCTAAGTTGCAGAGTCACACCGCCGGTGAACAGAATCTGGCGGTGAGCTTCGCCTTCATCGCGGGCTTCGTCGATTCCATCGGCTTCCTCTTCCTCGGGGGTGTGTTCCTGTCCTTCATGTCAGGAAACACCACCCGTATCGCCACGGCCGTCGTCGACGGCAACGGCGAGCTCGCGCTGCTGGCGGGTTCCGCCGTGCTGTTCTTCCTTCTCGGGGTGATGGAGGGGGCTGTGGTACGCCGCGTGGCCAAGCGCCGCCTGCGGCCGGACCGGGTCCGCGAGGCGGTAATGGTCAACATGTGCATCCTCTTCACCGTCGCCGCGCTGCTCGTGCTTCTCGACGCCCCCCGTATCGCAATCATCGCCGCCTCCCTGGGCATCGGCGCCATGAACTCCATCTTCGAACGTGAGGGTGAGGTCGCCATCCCACTGACGTACATGACGGGCACCCTGGTGAAGATGGGGCAGCGCTTCGTCGACTCCTTCTTCGGCGGTTCCCACGCCGCCTGGCTGGGACATCTGCGGATGTGGGCGGGGCTGACCTTCGGGGCTTTCGCCGGCGCGCTCGTCTACCGCTTCCTGGGCATGCACTCCCTGATCCCCGTGACGCTGCTGACCTGGGCGGTCACGGGCATCGCGCTGCTGGCACGCATATACGGCCGCCGCCATGGTTCGGCGGTCAAGGTCCGCGTGGACCCGAACTGAGCCTGAGGTAAATTTCTCCTGCGCGAAACCCACATACCTCCGCACCTTCGCCACCATCATCACAGCACGGCCGGGGTCGTCGACAAACAGATCGACGAACACAACCCGCGCCTGGAGCGGTGGACGGTGGCCTCCCCCGCCATGCAGCGCCACGTCTCCATCCGGATCATGCGCAGCGCCGACCCGAACGGGCTGGCGGACATGGTCGTCTATGCATCCGCAGCAGACGGTCAGATCACCGGGGCCGACCGCGAGTTCTACGGCGATGATCTGGCCGCGCTAACCGCCGGGATGGAGCACCAGGTGGTCAACTACAAGAGTGCCGGTATCCACGCACGGAACAATTTCCGTGAGGAACTCGCCCCCGCCTGGAAGACAGTCCGCCCCAACCTGTCCTGACCCGGCCTAAAATCGGCGGCATGAGACCCCTGATCATTCTCACCGCCCTGCTGCTGGCCGGATGCGCCGGGGAGGACCTACCACCGGAGCAGACCACCGTGACGGTGACCACCACACCGCCTGCAGCGCCACCGCCGACGAGCACGACGGTGACGGCGGAGGCGGAGGCATGCGGGGTAAGTACGCAGGCCGCGGCCATCCACGAGAACATCAGACAGGTCCCGGCCCCGACGGCAGCCGGCGAGTGGTGGGAGTACTACGGACAGTCGAACTACAACCCGTGTGCGGACCTGTCCTATGCCCTGGTGTGGGTCACGGGTTCCGACCGTCCGCTCAAGCAGAGCCAGCTCATGCTCTTCCACCGGGGCAGCTACATCGGGGTCGGGGCGTTGGCACCGCAGCACCTGTCCGTGGTGGATGCCGATGACACCTCGGTGCACACCCGCATGCTCGATTTCGAGGCGAAGGAACGCGACCAGGCCCCGGATGTCGTCGCCGAGCGGTATCAGGTGGACGTGACCTTCTGGTGGAACGGTGAGCGGGTGGAACCGATCGGGGAGATTCCCAATCAATCGCTGGCTGTACCTCTGCCTCATTGAGGCTGCCTTGGATTATGTCGCGTATTTCCAAACTGTCACTTTCCATAACAGCTGCCACGGCCATCAGTCTCGGTCCCACCTCCCCTGCCGCTGCCCAGTAACTGACCGGCAGCGCCCTGGAGGAGGCCGTGATCAGTTCGAACGCCGATCCCCAGTCTCCGGCAACGCCATCAACAACACCCTCTCCCTGCTCGAGAGTTTCGGCTCCTCCGAGGTCCCCGTCAGCAACGTCCCGGGCAGCAGCCACGGCGGTGTCAACCTGCCGCTCGACCACTCCATAACCCAGGTCCGGGTCGTCAGCAGGCAGGTCGAGGACGCCGGACGCCGTCAGGAACGCTGGACCATCGCCTCCCCGGCCATGAAACGCAACGTCGAGGTGCAGATCGTGCGCCCGGCCGACGCGGGCGCCCGCGCCCCCATGCTCTACCTCCTCGACGGTGTCGGTGCCCCGCGCGACAACTGGTGGCTCGGCACCGGAGACGCCCACACCATCTTCGACGACGAGAACGTCACCCTCGTCCTGCCCACCCAGGCCCAGGCCTCCATGTACGCCGACTGGCTGCAGGACGACCCGGCCCTGGGCCGCCACCAGTGGGAGACCTTCATCACGAAGGAACTCGCGCCTCTGCTCCAAGCCGACCGCAGCCTCAACCACAACGGCCGCAGTGGCATCGGCGGGCTGTCCATGGGTGCCTCCGGCGCGGTGCACCTGGCCAAGGGCCCTTCGGCGCTGTCTTCGCCCTCTCCGGCGGCTACTCCCCCATGGACCCCATCGGCCGCCAGAGCGCTGGCACTACCACGACACCGTCGGCGACCCCGAGGGCCTGCGCGACCAGCGCGTCTACCTCTCCGCCGCCTCCGGCGCCTTCGGCCCCGAGGACATCACCAACTACGCCAACAACAACTGGTTCGACATGTCCTCCGGCGCGGTCCTCAAGCGCAGCTCCCTGGAGTGCACCAGACTTCTCGACGACGCCATGACCTCCCGCGGCTTCACCGGCCACAAGGTCGACTACGCCGAGACCGGCACCCACGACTGGCACACCTTCCGCGAGCAGCTGCCCGCCGCCTGGGCTCACATCAAGCCCGCACTGTCCTAACTCCCCGACAGGCGACAGAGAGAAATCAGGCCACCAGCCCGCACCGGGCTGGTGGCCTGATTTCTGCGGGGCCGGGAACTTATCCCTCGTCCGTGGACAGCGCCGCGACGAATGCCTCCTGGGGCACCTCGACGGAACCGATGTTCTTCATGCGCTTCTTACCGGCCTTCTGCTTCTCCAGCAGTTTGCGCTTACGGGAGATGTCGCCGCCGTAGCACTTGGCCAGCACGTCCTTGCGCAGGGCGCGGATGTTCTCGCGGGCGATGATCTTCGCGCCGATGGCCGCCTGGATGGGCACCTCGAACTGCTGACGGGGGATGAGCTCCTTGAGCTTGACCGTCATCTTGTTGCCGTACCACTGGGCGTTGTCCCTGTGCACGATGGCGGAGAACGCGTCCACCGGCTCACCCTGCAGCAGGATGTCGACCTTGACCAGGTCGGCCTCCTGCTCACCGGACTCCTCGTAGTTCATGGAGGCGTAGCCCTTGGTGCGGGACTTGAGCATGTCGAAGAAGTCGAAGATGATCTCGCCGAGCGGGATGCTGTAGCGCAGCTCCACCCGGTCCTCGGAGAGGTAGTCCATGTTCTTCATCACGCCGCGCTTGGTCTGGCACAGCTCCATCGTCGGGCCGACGAACTCGCTGGGCACGATGAGGGTGAGGTTGACCACCGGCTCGTAGATCTCCCGCAGCTTGCCGCCCGGCCAGTCGGAGGGGTTGTGCACGCGGTGCTCGGAACCGTCCTCGGCGACGACGCGGTAGTCCACAGACGGGGCCGTGGAGATCAGGTCGAGGTCGAATTCGCGCTCCAGGCGGTCGCGGGTGATCTCCATGTGCAGCAGGCCGAGGAAGCCGCAGCGGAAACCGAAGCCCAGGGCGACGGAGGTCTCCGGCTCATAGGACAGGGAGGCGTCGTTGAGCTGGAGCTTCTCCAGGGCCTCCCGCAGGGCCGGGAAATCGGCCTGGGAGACGGGGAACAGGCCGGAGTAGACCATGGGCTTGGGCTCTGCGTAACCCTTGAGGGGCTGCTCCGCCCCACCCTGGGCCCAGGTGACGGTGTCGCCGACCTTGGACTGGCGCACATCCTTGACGCCGGTGATGAGGTAGCCCACCTCACCGGGGCCCAGGCCGTCGCACTTCTTCGGCGTCGGCGAGACGATGCCTATCTCCAGGAGCTCGTGGTTGGTCCCGGTGGACATCATCTTCAGGCGTTGGCGCGGGGTCAGCCTGCCGTCCATCACGCGGATGTAGGTGACCACGCCGCGGTAGGTGTCGTAGACGGAGTCGAAGATCATGGCGCGGGCGGGGGCGTCCGCACCGTATTCGGAGGTCGGCGCCGGGATGAGCTCGGCGACCTTGTCCAGCAGCGCCGGCACCCCCTCGCCGGTCTTGCCGGAGACCCGCAGGACGTCCTCCGGCTCGCAGCCGATGATGTTGGCGATCTCCAGGGAGTACTTCTCCGGATCAGCGGCCGGCAGGTCGATCTTGTTCAGGACCGGGATGATCTCCAGGTCGTTCTCCATCGCGAGATAGAGGTTGGCCAGGGTCTGGGCCTCGATGCCCTGCGCGGCGTCGACAAGCAGGATCGCACCCTCGCAGGCCTCGAGGGCGCGGGAGACCTCATAGGTGAAGTCGACGTGGCCCGGCGTGTCGATCATCTGCATGACGATCTCCTCACCCGTGTGCGGTCCCGACTGGGGCACCCACGGCAACCGGACGTTCTGCGCCTTGATGGTGATGCCGCGCTCACGCTCGATATCCATGTTGTCCAGGTACTGGTCACGCATGTCCCGCGCCTCAACGACATTCGACAGCTGCAGGATACGGTCGGCGAGCGTCGATTTACCGTGGTCGATGTGCGCAATGATGCAGAAGTTCCGGATCCTGGACGGATCGGTGAACGTCTTCTCCGCAAAATTCTTCGGCATGGTGTGGTGGCAGTTCCCTTCGTATATGACCTCCCCACCCTACCGGAGTCCAGCCCGATACTTAAGTGACCTAGCAGAGTCCCGCATTCCTCTACTACACTGGAACAATACAGTTGAGGCGCATGAGGAGGCGGGGAACACCGATGAGTAGCCACGGCAGCGGCCCCAGGGGGATACACCGCCCTGCGCTGCCCGCCCAGGAGCGGCCGGCACTCGGGGAGATCATCCGCGCCTTCTTCGGCACCAACGGCTCCCCACTGGACCAGGGACTTGCGCGCATCAACCAGCGCCTCGGACTGCACAACGACCCGAAGCCGGAGATCGCCCGCGCCGCAGCCGCCCACATCCGCGTTGAGGCCACCGAGCGGATGAGCCGCAACATCTACTACGCGCCCGACATGGACGGCCAGGCCGAACCCGGTGAGGTCGTGTGGATCTGGGCCCCCTCCGACGGACCCGAGGCACCACCCCGGGAACGCGCCATGCTGGTCATCGGCCGCGACCGCCACACCATCCTCGGCCTGCTCATCTCCCCCAACCCGAAGCATGCCGGCGCGGAGAGCTGGCTCGACATCGGCGCCGGTGAATGGGATGCCGCCGGCCGCCAGTGCTGGATCCGACTCGACCGGGTGCTGGAGGTCTCTGAGCAGGGTGTACGCCGCCAGGGTGCATTGTTCCCGCCGCGCCGTTTCGACCGCATCGCCACCCGCCTGCGCAACAACTACCACTGGGGCTGACACCGGCTTTTTGGGTTCCCGCTGGTCGGACTGCTAGAATTTCTTCGTTATTCACTTCCGGGCGCGCCGGCCGGGGCGGACAGGACCTTGGGTCCGCTCATTGAACACCGGTGCCGCGTGGCCGCAGGGCCGCAGGACATGTCCGCTGGTGGGTTACCGACACCGAATCCTTACAACTCCAAGAGGTACCTTCATGGCAAACATCAAGTCCCAGATCAAGCGCAACCTCACCAACGAGAAGGCGCGCGTCCGCAACCAGATCGTCCGCTCCTCCGTCCGCACCGAGCTGCGCAAGTTCCGCGCCGCCGTCGACGCCGGCGACAAGGGTGCCGCTGAGACCCAGCTGCGCATCGCCTCCCGCGCGCTGGACAAGGCCGTGACCAAGGGCGTGTTCCACCGCAACAACGCCGCCAACAAGAAGTCCGCCATGGCCCTGGCCTTCAACAAGCTCGGCTAAGCCGCTTCTTCCAGCCGGAAAACCCGGCCTCCTGTTTCAGGAGGCCGGGTTTTCTGTGTCCTGCTTATCGACACCGCGCCCAGCTGCGGGCGTCGATAAGCACTAGCTGAACAGGTCGGCCAGGCCGTTGTAGGCCAGCACCGCGCCCGCCACGAGGAAGAAAACCCCGGAGACGATATCGATCCACGGGCCCGCGCGCAGGAAACGGCGGCGCATTCCCGGCGTGGAGACCATCATCGCGATGCCCAGCTGCAGGATCACCGAGGAGACCGAGAGCATCACCACCACGCCCACCGCCAGCAGCACCGACGGGGAGGCCGGCAGCAGCGGGGCGATGAGCGCGGAGAGGAAGAGCACGATCTTCGGGTTGGACAGGTTCGTGGCCAGACCCAGCCGGAAGGAGTGCCGCAGCCGCCCGAGACGGGAGGCCGCCTCCCTGATGTCCAGGGGCGGGTCCTTCCGTTCGCGCAGCCCGGCGCGCAGCATGTTGCGGCCCATCCACACCAGCCAGGCACCGCCGGTGAGCTGGAGGAAACCCAGCAGGGCGGGGAAGGCGTTGAGCAGGGCCGCGAAACCCAGGACCGTGAGGGTGCACCAGAACAGCACGCCGACCTGGATGCCCAGCACGGTGGCCAGCGCATGGCGGCGCGAGCGGATCGCCGTGCGGGTGATCAGCAGGATGTCAGGCCCGGGGGAGGCTGCCCCGGCGATGTTGAGGAGGAGCAGCGTGGTCCACTGGGCGAGGCTCATTCCTCCACGCCGAGCCGTTCGAGCATGTCGGTGATCTGGAAGTAGCGGGCGGTCTCCAGGGCGGAGGGGGCGCCGGCGTTGACATCGGCACCCGCGGCGACGAGCCTGTCGACGACCTCGGGGTACTTCTTGAACACCGCGCCGGCCAGCGGCGTCTGCCGGCGCCCGTTCTCCTTGTCGACGTCCGCCCCACGCTCGATCAGTGCGCCCACCAGGGCGTCGTGCCCGGCGTAGGCGGCGAGCATGAGCAGGGAATTGCCGTCGGCGTTGCTCAGGTCGGGGCTGATGCCGTGGTCGATGTACTGGACGAGGGTCTCGTCGCCGTTGCGGGCCATGTCGAACAGGCGGGAGGCCAGTTCGCGTACGTCGTCAGGAATCTCGGTCATGCGGGAGAGTCTATCCCGCCAGCTGCGAGATCCGTCGCACGGCATTCTCGATGGCATAGGCCGGGTCGCCGCCCTGTCCCTTGACCTCGGCGTCGAGTTCCGCCATGAGGATCACCGCCTTGGAGACCGCCTCCCCCGACCAGCGGCGGGCGACCTTGGCGTTCTTCTCCGCCAGCCAGGGCGGCATGCCGACGCTGCCGGCCACCGCGTTCCAGTTGGTGGTGCGCGTCGAGTACAACCGCGCGATGCCGGCGACCTTCATGCTCAGGGCCGTGGCCAGGGCGACGGGGTGCATGCCCAGTTGCAGGGCCCGGCGCGTGCTGGCCACGGCCCGGGCCGTCTGCCCGGAGACCGCGAGGTCGGCGATGTCGAAGCCGGAGACCTCCGCCACGCCCTCGTGGTAGGCGCGTACCGCCGCCACCGTGACATCCCCGTCGGTGTCGGCGACCAGCTGCGAGACCGCCGAGGCCAGCTCCCGCAGATCAGAGCCGACGCCCTCGAGCAGTGCGTGGACGACGTCCGGGGTCGGGCGCACGCCGTGGGTACGGAATTCGTTGGTCACCCAGCCCGCCCGGTCGCGGGGTTTGAGCGGGTCCGCCGCGTGGAACTCGGCGCACTTCTTGAACTTGCCCAGCAGGTTCTTCTGCCGGCCGCCCCCGGTGTGCTGGATGATGATGTGGATGCCCGGCGCGACGGTTTTACACGTCTGCAGCAGCAGTTCCACCGGTTCCTTGCCGGCCAGTTCGGTGTGGGTGACCACGACGACGCGGTCCTCGCCGAACAGGGAGGGGCTGGTGGCGTCGATCAGCTCGGGTCCGTCGAGTTCCGAGGCCCGCAGGGTGGTGGTCTCCAGCTCGGTGCCTTCGTCGAGCTCGGCGCGGATGGCGTCGAGAAGCGAGCGCCGGGTGCGTTCGGCGATGAACTCGTCCTCGCCGACGATGAGGTGTACAGGTGCCACAGGCATGTTGACCATCCTAGGAGACCGCCTGTCTGCGGGCCGCGGGAGGCATCGGGGCACGCGAATTGGTCGCGGCGGTGTTTCTGGAGGTTCAGGTCGGATTTCGCCCTGCACGCATTCGGCAGGGGTGTGAACGACACTTATCCCATGTCTCAAACCTGCTGATCAGGGAGGTTTCTGCGGGGTGGAAAAGGAGTCCATTCCGAATCGGAAACTTTATCCGGTGCCGCCGTGAAAATAGCCTGTCGCTGATAATGTCTAGGCCATCAACCAATCACTGCCGTAACACCTCTTCATTCCCCTCCCCTTGAATCGTGAAGGACTTCAGTGATGACCACCACGGCCACCGCCCCCTCATCCTCCCCGGACACGCCCGCAACCCCCATGACCCCCGAATCAGTGAAGGGTGCCCGGCTTGCCTTGCTGATCAGCGGCATGGCGGCGGTCGGCTTCGGCGTCGCAGTTCTCGTCTGGCCCACCAAGACGGCCGTTGCCCTGACGGCGGTGATCGGGGCCTACGCCCTCATCGCCGGTGTCGCCTACGTGGTCCTCGGGATCCCGGCGAAAGACCTCGGTGCGGGCGGGCGCATCGGGCATGTTCTGCTCGGTGTCCTCTATGTCATCGCGGGGGTGTACGCGTTCAGCTCCCTGCAGCAGACCGCGGTCTTCCTCGCCCTCTTCCTCACGGCCATGGTCGGTTTCATGTGGATCGTGGAGGGTTTCACCGCACTGTTCACCCTGGCGCGGGCAAAGTCGAAGACCCTCACGATCCTATTCGCTATCGTCTCCGTGCTGGCGGGCTTCACCCTGCTCAGCAGTCTGGTGTGGGGTGCGGTGTTCCTGTGGTGGTTCCTGGGTATCTCACTGGTGGTGCTCGGTGCGCTCAACGTGGTCCGGGCCGTCGTCGGGCCGCGGGACTGAAACCCACCGGTCAGAGCAGGCGGCGGAGGGTTTCCGCCACCGAATCGATGACCTCGTCGGTCGCGGCGTGCACCTCCTCCGGCGACCACGGGAAGGAGTAGGAGTGGTCCGCGATGGCGTGCATGGGCAGGTCGTTCCAGGAATCGCCGAAGGTGTGGATCTCCACCTCCGAACGGTCCACGCCCAGGTGGTTGCCCAGCCAGGCCAGTCCCGTGCCCTTGGTGGTGCCGACGGGGATGATGTCGATGAAGCTCTGGTTGGACACGCAACCGACGTTGAAGTTCTCGGTGATCCAGGTCTGGATCCGCTGCTGCAGCGCCGGGTTGCCGGGCACCCAGACAGGCACGCCGATGAACTCGTGCCCGGCGATGTCCGCGGGGTCCAGTTCCTGGTGGTCCCGCAGGATATTTGTCTGCGCGTCCCCGGTGATCGTGGAGCTGAAGCGGACGTCCCGACCGTGGAGCATCGTCCCGTAGACGGCGATGTTCTCCACCGTGGCCAGGTGACCTACCACCCGGCGGACCACGTCGGTGTCCAGGGCGGCCGAGTGCAGCACACGGCTCTGCCGGTCGGCGACGACGGCCCCGGTGAACAGCACCGAGTAATCGAAGCTGACGTCGAAGCCGTCGAGGGCGTGCTGCGCAGCCGAGAGTGATTTGCCGGTGGCGGCCACTGCCAGGTGGCCCGCCTCCTGCCAGGCTCGGATGGCTTCAGCGGTGGACTGTGCGATGCCGTCCGGGAAGAGGATGGTTCCGTCGAAGTCGAAGGCGGCCAGTTTCATGAGGCCAGCTTATCGACACCCCGCCCCTTCTGCCCCGTGCTCATCCACCCCGAGCACCGAGCCCGTCCCCCAGTCCCGTGCGTCGTAGCCAGGTCACTCCCGGGGATCAGGGGATGCCCGGCCGGCACCAACGACAGTTCCGGCTCCATCTCGAACAGGCGCCCATAACAGGCCTCGAGCATCTCCACCAACCTTCAGGTGCCTTCCCTGCGCACCTGTCCGATCAGCTGCTCGCGGTCAGCAGAAGAGCGGTAGAGCGGCGGGCACCCGATCGCGAGGCGGCGGGCGGTGGCACCCTTGAGGATCTTCTCCGCATTCCCGGTCACGGTTGATCCCTTCCACCCCGGAACGCCAATGTCCCAGAATGGTACAGCGGTTTACCATGGAGGAACACGCTGCTTCCAAAGAAGGGCATATTTCCGCAATGGGAAAGAAAATCTTCTTCCGCACCGTCCTGGTTGCCCTCGGCCTCATCGTCGCGCTCGTCGCGGCATTCCTCATCTGGTACGAGACGACCAGCTACCGCCCCGGGGACACTGACCCCTCCCCCATCCTCCTCAGCGGCGCTACGGTACTCACGGGTCCGGAGCTCACCCCGACCCGGAACATCGACATCCTGGTCGAGGACGGGCGCATCACCGGCGTCGGCCCTGACCTCGTCGGTGATGCACCCGCAGACGTCGAGATCCGCGACCTCTCAGGCATGACCCTGCTGCCGGGGCTGATCGACCTGCACGTCCACCTCGGCCGAGAAATAGAAAGCGGCGCGGACCCGTTCGGTGCACTGGACATGCCGGGACTGATCGCCCACTACTCCCGCTACCTGCCCGAGGCACGCCGTGACCTGCTTGCCGCCGGGGTCACCACCGTTCGCGATCTGGGTAACGAGACGCCCTTCATCTTCGAGCTGCGCGACGGCATTGCCGACGGCTCGCTTGAGGGGCCGCGGGTGTTCGCCGCCGGAACGCTGTTCACCACCGCCGGCGGCCACCCCGTCCAGACCATCTTCGGCGGTGACCTCGAGGCCTCGCCGTCCCTGACGCCGGACACTCCAGAACAGGCGCGTCAGGAGGTGCGCCGCCTGGTCGAGGACGGTGCAGACCTGATCAAGGTCATCCAGGAACGCGGTATCGAGAATCAGCCCCTCGACCCGATCCCGGTGGACGTCCTGACCGCCATCGTCGAAGAAACGCATGCCCTGGGGCTGCCCGTCGTCGCGCACTGGGGCCGCCTGGACGATCTCAGTGAGGTCCGCGCCGCAGGCGTCGATGAGCTGGTGCACCTGGAGTCCCGCGACCTGATGGACGGCTGGCCACCGGAACTGCTGGCGGAGGTGGTCGACAGTGGCATCCCGGTGACCCCGTCGATGATCGTCGCGGCGGAGAATGGTCCGCCCGAACTCAGGGGGCAGATGATCCGGCAGTCCACGGAGTTCCATGATGCCGGCGGGACGCTCCTGGCCGGCAGCGACGCAGGGATGCCCGGCGTCGGCTTCGGCACCGGGCTGCAGCGTGAGCTGGCCCTGCTGGTTGAGGCCGGGCTCAGCCCCACCGAGGCGCTCCAGGTCGCAACCTCCGCGGCGGCCCGCCAGCTGGGGAGGCCTGAGCTCGGCGAGATTCGCGAAGGTGCGATCGCCGATCTGGTGGCCGTCGAGGGCAGCCCGCACGAGGAAATCACCGAGATCGCGGAGGTCCGGCTGGTGCTTCGCGACGGCCGCGTGGTCTTCACCGGGTGACATCCCACCCAGCCTTCCTCGTGGCCGCCGTTGCCGGACTCCTCCACGGTGCTGCCAGCATCTACTGGGGCCTGGGCGGGACGTGGCTGCTGGAGACCGTCGGCGAGCAGGTCACCGATCAATTCGAGGGTCTGGGATGTCTGGGATGGGCCATAGTCACCGTCGGTGCAGTCAGGATAGCCTTCGCGTTGAGTCCTCTGCTCTTCGACGACCGCTGGTGGCGGATCCTCCACTGGCTCGGGGCGACGGCACTGATGCTCTGGGGTGGGGCGAATACGCTGGTGATCAACCTGGTCCTGGCCGGTGTCCTGCCCCACGGCGATGATTACGACCACGCGGCAATGACCGGCCACGGCTGGTTGTGGGACCCGTTGTTCCTGCTGTGGGGAGTGGCACTGGCCGTGGGACTGTCAGCGACCCGCCGTGGACGGAATCCTCACCGGTTGTAGTCGAGAAACTTCCCGTCCAGAGTGATCACGGGGCCACGCACCTGGCAGCCGACAAGCTCGACCTGGTGTCGGCGACGCCTCCAGAACCCACCGGTCAGAGCAGGCGGCGGAGGGTTTCCGCCACCGAATCGATGACCTCGTCGGTCGCAGCGTACACCTCCTCCGGCGACCACGGGAAGGAGTAGGAGCGATCCGCGATGGCGTGCATGGGCAGGTCGTTCCAGGAATCGCCGAAGGTGTGAATCTCCACCTCCGAACGGTCCACACCCAGGTGCCCCGCCCCCTGCCAGGCCCGGATGGCCTCAGCGGTGAACTGTGCGATGCCGTCCGGGAAGAGGATGGTTCCGTCGAAGGCGGCCAGTCTCACGGGATCAGCTTATCGACGTCAAGCACAGAGCCCGTCACCTGCAGTCCGGTGCGTTGGAACCAGTCAACGAACTGCTCCCAGGGAGGTTTGGGTCTCTCCGCTGACGGTTCGGGGGTCGGGTCAAGGAGGCTGCGGCAGCGGGCTGCCGCGCTGAAACGGTGGGTGGTTCCGGCAATGACCCGGGCCCGGCCTGCGGGGAGTTCGGTCGTCCGGACGAGGATGTCCACGGTGTTGCCTGCCGGGTCAAGGACCGCGCCGTCGCTGGCGGTGTGTCCCTCGGCCGCCAGGTGGGCCAGGATCTGCTCGCGGGTCCCGATATCGGGGACGGTGAGGCTGATGCGGACGGAGCTGCCGCGGGTGGGGTCCGGGGTGGCTGCGAAGGCGAGGTGCCCGCCCGAGGGGAAACGCAGGACGGTGACCTCCGGGGCTGCGCCACCCTGCGGTTCAGCGGCGAAGAAAAGCCGGTAGAACTGGGTCATCTTCTCGGTGTCGGGCACCTGCAGCACGGTCAGCCCCACTGCGGTGGCCCCGGTCCTGGCGGTCATCATCGCCGCATCCTACTTATTGTCCCTGGTTGATGCCCCGCAGTGTAGAAGATCATTCGATCACATGAAATGATCATTTGGATCAGGAAAAGAACCTCCCCAAAGATCTGGGCTTTTCCGTTCCGAGCAGGCCGAATTCCCAGTTCATCCCGGTCAGCAGACTCTTGACAGGCTCCCGGAAATGACTGATCCTGTCCACATGGAACGCGAGCAACGCCACAAAGTGATCATGCGGACCGTCGACCGTCCCGGCATCACCCGGATCGACGCCCTCACCGAACTGACCGGCGTCTCCGCGGTGACCATCCGCCGCGACCTCGCCGAGCTGGAACAGGCCGGCTTCCTGGTCCGTACCCACGGCGGGGCCCGGCGGGTGATGAAGCGGGGCACACCCCAACCCTTCGCCGTGCGCCGGGCGGAGGACCGGGCGGCGAAACAGGCGCTCGCCGTCGCAGCCGCCGAACTGGTCGCCGACGACGAGTCCGTGATCATCGACAACGGCACCACCTGCCAGGCGGTGGCCGCCCGGCTGGCCGGACGCCCCATCACCGCGATGTGCCTGTCCCTGCATTCCGCGATGGAACTCGGTGGCCGGGCCGGCGCCACCGTCCTCATCCCCGGCGGCCCCGTGGAGACCGACACCCTCGCGCTGACGGGTTCCGGGGTGGTCTCCGCGCTGCGCGACATCGCCGTGGATGCCGTGATCCTGGGTTCCTGCTCCATCTCCCTGACCCACGGGCTGGCGACCACCACCTGGGAGGACGCCGAGAATAAACGAGCCGCCATCACCGCTGCCACCCGCCGGATCCTCGTGGCCACCCCCCGCAAGCTCAACCACGTGTCCACCTTCCGGTTCGCGGACATCGGGGATCTCCACCAGCTGGTCACCACCTCGGATGCACCCCGGGAGATCCTCACCGCCGTCCGCGACATGGGCGTCCAGGTCATCACCGTCCCCGCCCCCGCAGGCAAGGGCTAGAACCTGCCGTCGCGGGCGTGCTGGGTGCCGTCCACATGCAGGGTCACCTCCCCGTCGCGGTACGGGAACAGCACCGGCACGCCCTCGCGGGTGACGGTCGGCCGGTTGGCGGGGCGCCCGGTCGGATCCTGCACGATGACCACCTGGGTGCCGGGTGGGGCACGGTCCACCTGCCCCGCCTCCTCCACCACATGCACCTGCAGGCTGTCCACCGGCACCTCCTCCGGCGGGAGACCGACACCGTCGCGCACGCTGAACACCCACCACCCGAGCACCAGCAGCAGGGTTTTCCAGGTATGTCCGCCCACCAGGCCGGCGATGATCCAGCCGTAGGCGATGAGCACCCACACCGGTTCGGCGGGCACCGTGGCCAACGGCAGCCCGGCACACCAGGCGGCCACCGTGTGGATCCACCACGTGCACGGCTCGAGCAGCTTCAGCGGCAGCCAGGCCAGCGGACCAGGCAGCAGCGAGAGCCCGGCGGCGATGAGCCCCAGCACCGTCACCGGCGCGACCGCGGGGGCGACCAGCACGTTGGCCAGCACAGAGACCACCGAGACCTCCCCGGCCATGAGCGCGATGATCGGCATGGTGACAATATCCGCGCTGACGGCCACCGCCAGGGCACGGACGAGGATGTCGGGCAGTCGGGTACGCGCCAGGGGCCGGTAGAGCAGCGGATGCAGGGTGATGATCCCGGCGGTCGCCGCCACGGACAACGCGAACCCGTAGGCCACCGCCAAGTCCGGCTCCCACAGGATCAACCCTGCCACCGCCAGGCACAGGCCATGCACCGGTTCCATCCGCGTTGAGCCCAGCACCGCGAGCAGACCCACCAACCCCGTCACTGACGCCCGCAGCACGGAGGGCTCCGTGCCCACCAGCCCGACGAAGCCGAGCAGCGCCCCGGTCGCCGCCGCCACCTGCACCCGCGGGCCGAGGGTGAGCAGACGGCAGACGAGCACCGCCGCCGTGGTCACAATTGCCACATTCGCCCCGCTGACCGCGGACAGGTGCGACAGCCCGGTGTCGAGGTAGAACTGCCGCTCCACCGCGGTTTGGGCGGAGACGTCACCGAGCACCATGCCCGGCACCAGACCACGGGAGGACTCTCCCACCGCCTGTTCCACCGCCGCGCCCAGGGACCGCCGGACGATGGCTGCCACCAGGTCCATGCCCTGCGGCCCGCGGAGCTCGTGGACCTGCCCGGTGCCCACCAGCATGCCGAGCCCGGGTCTGCCCGCCGGGGACCAGTCGCCCTCCACGAGGACCTGCGTCCCGGCGGGGAACGCGGCCTCCTCCTGGTCGGTGAAGACGGGCAGGGGTGTGGGGTGGCCGGGAGCGTCGACACGCACGAGGTGGCCGCCCGAGTCCAGCCGCACCGGGGCAGCGGAGACGGTGCCCGTCAGCTGGGCCGGGGGATCCCATGCTGCGGCGAGCCGCTGGCGCCACAAGGTCAACGCTCCGGCCACCACACCCAGTACGCCGGTGAGCAGGACCTGGCCCGCCTGCCGGAACCATGCGAGCAGCAGGCAGCCGGCCGCGAGCACGAGCCCAGCCAACACCACAGGTCCCTCCAGCAGCAGGATGAGCGTCACCGCCCACACCGCCACGGCGCCGGGGACCAGGCGCAGCTCACTCACGGCCGCGCCCTCACAGAGTCACCGATTCACGCAGGGACTCGAATTTGGCGGGACCGATGCCCTTGACCTCGAGAAGCTGCTCGACGCTGCCGAAACCACCGGTGGCCTCCCGGTGGGCGACGATCGCCGCCGCGGTGGCCGGCCCCACCCCGGGCAGGGCGGTCAGCTCCGTCACCGAGGCCGAATTGAGCGAGACCCCGCCCCCACCACCCGAGGTCCCCTCCGGTACAGCCCCCGCTTCCCCGACCGCCGGCACCACCAGCTGCTGGCCGTCACTGAGGCGCTGGGCCAGATTCAGGGCGAGCAGATCAGCCTCGGGCAGAGGTTGGGCGTGGTGGAGGGCGTCGTCGACGCGCGCACCGGGGGCAAGGGTGGTCAACCCGGGCTGCGCCACCGCCCCGACCACGGAGATGACCAGCTCCCCGCCGTCCTCCTCCGCCGCAGCCGGGACCGCGGCACCCACAACAGGAAATTCCGTCTCCGCGCTCCCGGCGGACTCTGCTCCCCCGGAGTTGAGCACCATGATGCCCGCGGCGAGCAGCATCACCGCCAGGGCCGCGAATGCGGCGTGCCGGAGGGTGAGGTGGAGGCGCGGGGTGGGGTAGGTGACGTCGAGAAGCTCCTCCTCGCCGGTGGGGCGGGTGAGGTCCTGCAGGCGGTTCAGCGGGCTCATGGCCCTCAAGCTAGAGGCCCGCCGCAGCCCCCGGAAGCCTCAGCGGCCGAACCTGTGGACAAATTTGTCCACGTGTCACTGAACTGGGGACAGATCCTCCGGATGCGACATGAACACCGCCGACACCCCCACGGCGCCGGCCCCGGTGTGCACCGCGAGGGTGGTCTCCATCGGTAGGGCCATGATGCTCGACCCCTCGGCGAGGACCTCCCCCAGCATGTCCTCCAGGTGGGCGGCAGCCTCGGCGGCGTCGTTGTGCTGGATCGCCACGAACACTGGTCGTCCCCCGGCGCGTTCGATGACCAGCTCCACCAGGCGGGTGAAGGCCTTCGCCTGGGTGCGGGTCTTACCCACCAGCTCCAGACGGCCCTCCTTCACCTGCATGATCGGCTTCGTGGCCAGCAACGTCGCCGACAGTGCCGTCGTGGTGGAGATGCGTCCTGACCTCCGGATGTCCTCGATGCCGTGGAGGTAGACCCAGGTGGCGGAACGGCTGAGGGTGTCCTCGGCGATCTCCTGGCAGGTGTCCAGATCAGCCCCCTCGGAGGCGAGTTTCGCGGCCGTCATCGCGGCGGCCCCCACCGCCATACCCACCGAACCGGTCTCCACGACCCGGACCATCTCGTCCGGGAACACGGCCGCCGCCTGGACCGCCGCCGACCACGTCGAGGACAGCTCCTTGGCAAGGTGCAGCGCCAGCACCCCCTCGTCCCCGCCGCGCTCCAGCTGGCGGGCGTAGGCCGCGACCAGTTCCAGGGAGGACAGGCCCGCCGTGGAGGAGTCGTCGTGGCCGTCCTCGGACATGAGGTGCAGGTCGATGACGGTGATGCCGAGCTCCTCGACCACCTCGGGCGGCAGACCGGCGGAGGAATCAGTGACGATGCGTACCGGCATTTATCCCATGTTCCATCCGTCGAGGTACCACTGGGCATCCCTGATCGTTGCCGGAGTGAAATCCGGGGCGCTGGTGGGCGCGGCACCGCCGTTTCCTGATTCGACCCCGTGGGAGACGTCGTCAAGCGCATCCCCGCTGCCCGGCACATAGCGCGGGCGGGCGGTGAGCTGGGAGCGGCGCGTGTTCTTCAGGCCCGAGAGCATCGGGTACATCCCGACATCCAGGCCCAGCAGGCTGGAGGTCAGCGCAGAGATGGTGCCGCCGTGGGCGACGATGAGCACCGAGTTGCCCTCCCAGGCATCGTAGGTGGCCATCAGTTCCTCAACCACGGGGCGGGCCCGGCGCGCCACATCCACCCGGGATTCCCCGCCCGGCGGGGCCCAGGTGGCGTCATGGCGCCACGCGGCGCGCGCACCGGGCAGTTCCGCATCCACGTCCATCGCCGTCTTCGACTGCCACTCCCCCAGGTGGGTCTCCCGCAACCGCGGATCGGTGTCCACGCCGAGGCCGAGGACCTCCGCGATGATCGTCGCGGTGTCGTGGGCGCGCGTGAGATCCGAGGAGATGATGCGGGTGATGCCCTCGTCGAGCAGCTGCTGGCCGGCAGCGGCCGCCTGTTCCCGGCCCACGGCGGACAGCTGGGTATCCAGCTGCCCCTGCATGCGGCGGGTCGCGTTGTAATCGGTCTGACCGTGGCGGATCAGGATCAGGCGGCGGGTCATGATGTCAGTACTCCTCGTCCATCTCCCGCGGCTCCTCCGCGGCGAGAGGGATCTCGTCGATGGAGGCCACCTGGCGGGTGTCCACATCATCCTCGGTCCAGGTGCCGGGACGCTCGGGCGGGTCGATGCCCTCGACCTCGATGAGCGGGCAGTCCCGGTAGAGACGGTCCAGGCCGTAGAACTCGCGCTCCACGTCACGCTGGATGTGGACGACCACCCCGCCGTAGTCCAGCAGTACCCAGCGGTTCTCCCGGATGCCCTCACGGCGGATGGGCTCGGCGCCGGCGGCGGTGAGCTCGTCCTCGACCTCCTGGACGATGGCCGCGACCTGTCGCTCGTTGTCCGCGGAGGCCAGGACGAAGGCGTCGCTGATGGCCAGCACGTCGGAGACGTCGATCACCGCGATGTTGCGTCCCAGCTTCTCGTCGGCGGCCAGGGCTGCGATGGTGGCCAGGCGGCGGGATTCGTCAGAAACAGTCACACGGGGTCCTTTATTGTTCAGGTAGGGCAGGTAGGGCTTGAAAACTCCCTCGAGTTTCCCACGGCGGACGGGGTTTCTCCTACTCGCGCACCGTGTGTCGCCCTGAGTCTACGCGGGGTCCTGCCTGTAGAGGTCGTTCTTGGCGATGTACTGGACCACGCCCTCCGGCACCAGGTACCAGACCGGACGCCCTGCCGCGGCGCGCGCCCGGCAGTCGGTCGAGGAGATCGCCATCGCCGGCACATCGATGAGGTGGACGCGCTCCTGGTGCAGCTCCGGCAGCATCTCCTCGGTGAGTTCATAGCCGGGGCGGGTCACGCCGACGAACTCCGCGAGGTCGAACATCTGGTCCCAGTCCCGCCATGTGACGATCGAGGCCAGCGCGTCCGCACCCGTGATGAAGAAGAACTCCGCGCCCGGGTGCTGCGCCCGCAGGTCCGTGAGGGTGTCCACGGTGTAGGTGTCCCCACCCCGGTCGATGTCGACGCGGCTGACCCGGAACCGCGGGTTCGCGGCCGTGGCGATCACCGTCATGAGGTAGCGGTCCTCCGCTGGCGCGACCTTCCGCGCCGCCTTCTGCCACGGCTGCCCGGTGGGCACGAAGATCACCGTGTCCAGGTCGAAACGGTCCGCCACCTCACTCGCCGCGACGAGGTGCCCGTGGTGGATCGGATCGAAGGTGCCACCCATGACACCGATGCGCTCAGTCATGCCTGCGGATTGTATCCGGTGATCCAGCCCGCGAACCGGTCCGCCACCTCCCCGTCGCCCTCGCGCTGCTGCCCGTCGACCGCACCGAAGTACTCGTCGTGCACCCCGCCGCCGTTTGCCAGCGCCGTCTGCCCCGTGCTGGAGTTCAGGTTACAGGCGAAGTCACCGTCGATGCAGTAACTGAGGCTGTCGCTTCTCGACGGCCCCGCGCCCACCACCGGATGCAGGGGGTTACCGAGGTAGAGTGAGGCGATCAGCTGGCCGCGCTCCTTCAGCCACGGCTCCTGCGGGATGAGCACCACCGCCCCCTGGGAGAAGCCGATGAGGATGTAACCCGGGCTGCAGCCGGTGCGTGTCTCCCAGGCGTCGACGTAACCCATCGTGCCGGTGATGCCGGATTCCAGGCCGCCGAGCAGCCCGCCGACCGCATCCTGCGCGATCACGTGCGCCGGGGTCTGCCGCAGGATCTCCCCCACCCGGCTGCCGGCCTGACTCATGTCCAGGTTCTCCCCGCGCTCCGCGAGAGCAGGCACGGGCAGGCGCGCCGGGTAAACGCTGTCATCCAGGCCGATGACCTGCACGTCCGCCAGCAGCGAGGTACCGGCCTGCTCCCTGTGGCGGGCCTCCGCATAGTGCAGGAAAGCGCGGATGTTCTCCGCCTCGTAGCCGTTGGACACCCAGGGCGAATCCGGACTATAGGAGGTCGGCTCGAGGTGGTCGTTCTGCTCGCTGCCACGGGCCGCAAGGACCACGATCTCCGGGCAGACCTGTGCTGTACCGGGTTGCCCCGGCTGTGCGGTACCGGCAGTGGCCGGCACCGTGGACAATCCCAGCACCACTACCGTGGCCGCGACGAGGCCACCCCTGAGCTTCTTCATTTTCCGCCTCTCATCACCTGTTCAGGCAATGATAAGCCGGAGGCGGGCCCAACGCAGTGTTCCTACGGGCGAGTCTGGCCGGTACCCTGCAGGATC
Source organism: Corynebacterium hylobatis (assembly GCF_003955685.1). Classification (GTDB taxonomy): domain Bacteria; phylum Actinomycetota; class Actinomycetes; order Mycobacteriales; family Mycobacteriaceae; genus Corynebacterium; species Corynebacterium hylobatis. The sequence goes on along the minus strand of NZ_RXHJ01000011.1, from coordinate 27,266 downwards.
CACTTGGTGGAGGTCAGCTCGGGCAGTGCCATGGGGCCGCGGGCGTGGAGCTTCTGGGTGGAGATGCCGATCTCCGCGCCCATGCCGTACTGCTCGCCGTCGGTGAAGGCGGTGGAGGCGTTGACCATCACGGCGGCGGCGTCGACCTCATCAGCGAAGCGCTGCGCGGTGACGATGTTGTTGCTGGCGATGCCCTCGGTGTGGCCGGAGGACCAGCGGGTGATGTGGGCGATGGCCCCACCCACACCGTCGACGACCCTGGCGGCGATGTCCATGGTCAGGTACTCCTCGCCCCAGTCGGTGTCGTCGGCCTGGACGATGTCGGCGGCGCCGAAGGCCTCGAGCTCCGCCACGTCACCGTGGACGGTGACCCCGGCCTCCTGCAGCCCGCGGACGACGGCGAGTTTGTCGGCGTCCGGGAGGCCGGCATCAATGAGCGCGGTCTCGGTGGCGTTACACACCGAACAGCGGCGGACCTTGCCGTTGATGAGCATGGCGATGCCCTGCTCCAGGTCGGCGTCACGGTCGATGTAGAAGTGGCAGTTGCCGGAGCCGGTCTCGATGGCCGGGACGGTCGCGTTGGTCACCACCGTCTCGATCAGGCGGGCGCCGCCGCGCGGGATGACCACGTCGACCAGTCCGCGGGCGGTGATGAGGTCCTGGACCGAATCATGGGACTCGCAGGGCAGGAGCTGGACGATCTCGCGGGGCAGGTCGAAATTAGCGAGCACGCCCTGCAGAATCTCCACCAGTTTCGCGTTGGAGTTGCGGGCGGTGCGCGAGCCGCGCAGCAGCGGCACGTTGCCGGATTTCAGGGCCAGTCCGAAGGCATCGACGGTGACGTTGGGACGCGCCTCATAGACCATGCCCATCACGCCGAGGGGGACGCGCACCTTACGCATCTGGATGCCGTTGGGCATCACGCCGCCGGTGAGCACCTCGCCCACCGGATCCTTGAGGCCGGCAACCTGACGCAGGCCACCGGCGATGCCCTCGATGCGGGTGGCGTCGAGGCTGAGACGGTCGATGAGGGCCTCGGTCAGACCTTCCGCGCGACCGGAGTCGATGTCCTGCTGGTTGGCGGCGATGATGTCGTCGGTTTTTGCGATGAGCTCGGCGGCGGCGGCGAGCAGGATCTCATTCTTCCGCGAGGTCGGCAGCTGGGCCAGAACCGGGGCGACGGCCTTGGCTGCGCGGGCCTTGGTCAGTACTTCTTCACGTTCAGTGGCACGGCTATCAGTCATGCCACCCCATCTTACATAGCTTCCCGACACCGACCCCGCCCTTAGCAAGCATGTTCGCCGAAAGTCTTGACGGTGCTGCAGGGTGCGGTTAATGTAGAACATGTGAACGAGGGGGTGTCATGATGGTGAAGCAACAGGTCGAACAGGCCGTCGCGCAGATCGAGGCCGGTCTGGCCACACTCTCCCAGGTGATGGCTGATCCCGCGGTCATCCCCTTCGACGAGGTCGCCGACTCCTTCGGGAAGCTGGAGTCCGCCGTCAACAGCAAGGCCCACCTGGACGCGGCCTTCGCCTGGCTGGCGGAACGTGCCGGGGCCGGACGCCTGGTCGGCTCCGTCAGCGCGCTGGAGTACCTGACCCGCACCCTGGGATTGTCCCGTCGCGAGGCGATCGCCCGGTTGAAGACCGGCCACAACCTGTTCAGCCCGCCTCCCCCGCCGCCTGAACCCGAACCCGGTGAGTCCGAAGAGGAGCGCCACGTACGGGAGGAAGCGAACCGAGCCCGCGCCGAGCGCGAACGCCGGGTGCAGGAGGAGGCCCGCCGCAAGGCCGAGGAGCAGTCCGCCGAGATGCTCCGCATCATCGACCGGGAGCTCGCCGACCTCGACGAGCAGGCGAAACCCGGCCGGACAGAACTCTACAACCGGGCACTGTCGGAGGCCGCCCGCCGTACACCGGAGGACCTGCGCACCTGGCTGCGCCGCCAGGTGAAGCTGGCCAACGCCGCCGGGGCACCTGATCCGCTCGCCGGCTACCGCCGCCGCTTTCTCCTGATCGGGGAACCCGATGCTGACGGCAGCTGCACTATCCGGGGCAGACTGCCTGCCGCGGATGCCGCCATGCTCAAGGCGGCGCTGGCGCCCGGGGAACGTCCCGGTGCCAACCTCCCCGGTGAGGACGCCGAGGACACCCGCACGCGTGCCCAGCGGCGCGTGGACCAGCTGGCGGTCATCCTGAAGCGGCACCTGGCCTCGCAGCAGGCCGCCTCCCGCTACGGGGTGGGCTCCATCCTGCTGTCCTTCACCGCCCAGGACCTCGCGGACCTCTCTCCCGCCTCAGAGTTCAGCACCAACACCGGCGACCGACTCAACATGGTCGATCTTCTCCGGCTGGGGGCCGCGAAATTCGACGTCATGGCGCTGCACGACACTGACGGGCAGCCCCTGGCCCTGGGCCGGGCCAACCGCCTGGCCAGCTTCTTCCAGCGCATCGCCCTCTACGCCGCTCAGGGGGTGTGCGGCTGCCCGGACTGCAGCAGCGCCGCAATCCACAACGACGCCCACCACATCCGGTCCTGGGACACCGGCGGGACCACCGACCTGCACAACCTGACGCTGGTCTGCCCGCTGCACCACGCCGACAACGATGATTCCCGCAGCGGCCACGGCAACCGGAGCTACCTCGACCGCTGTCCCGTCACCGGGCGGGTGGGCAGGCGGGCAGGCCCCCGCCAGCCGCTGCGCTTCAATGACACCCAGGCGGAGGCTGACTCCGCCGGGGCCCGCATCCGGGGGCGTGACCGCCCACCCCCTGAGAAGGATGTCGCCTGATGCCTGATGTCACCTGCGAGTCAGTAGCCCGTCCCCAGGTTGACCTCGTTCGGCATGCGTCCGCCTGCCTCGAAGGCCGTGGCGTTGGCCACCACCAGCCGTCCCATCCTCTCCTGGATGATGCTGAACGTGTTGGCGGTGTGCGGTGTGATGATGCAGTTGGGCATGTCCCACAGGGGATGGCCGTCGGGCAGGGGCTCCGGGTCGGTGACATCCAGTGCGGCGCCTGCGATCTGGCCGGAGCGCAGGGCCTCGACCAGGTCGTCGGTGTGCACCAGGGGGCCGCGGGCGACGTTGACCACGACGGCGGAGGGTTTCATCTGTGCGAAGACATCCCGGTTGACCAGGTGGCGGGTGTCGTCGGTGAGCGGGGCGAGGACGACGAAGATGTCGGCCTTCCCCCACACCTGTGCTGCATCGGCCATGGCGTAGGACTCGTCCGCGCCCACGACCTCGCGGCCGGAGCGGGTGACGGCGATGATGCGGACCCCGAAGACGGAGAGCATGTCGATCAGCTTGGTGGCGATCCTCCCGGCGCCGATGATGGCGACGGTCTTGTTGTCGAAGAGCCACTGCTTCTTATCGTCGATCTCGCGGCGCACGGAGAAGGACTTCGCCAGGGTGACGGTCTTGTGCATGTGCATCTGGGCCAGTAGAAGCCCAATGGTCGATTCCGCGACAGTGTCGTCGTAGAGCCCGGAGGCGCAGGCCCACCGCACACCACCGGGGTGGATGAGGCCGGCGGAGTGGAGGGCGTCAACGCCGGCGAAGGCGGCCTGCACGTAGCGGATATTGTCGGGCAGCGGATCGGGGAATTTGTCCGGCCCGCCGTTGAAGACGAGGAAGTCCGCCTCGTGGACGTCCTCGACCAGTTCATGTCCGGCTGCCTCGATCTCGGCGATGGCGTCCGGCCACTGCTGGGGTTGGAAGGCGAACTTCACGGCGGTCTCCTTGTGATGGCTGCATGGAAGGTGCCACCACGCTACCGGACCCGCCTGCTGTCAGTAGCCCAGTTCAATGTCCACTTCGGTGGGCATCCGTTCGCCTGCCTGGAAAGCGGCGGCGTTGGCCACGATCTGTGGTGCGATCATGCGCTGCGCGATCCGGCCGGTGGCGGCGATGTGCGGGGTGATGGTGCAGTTGGGCAGGCGCCACAGCGGGTGTCCGTCGGGCAGCGGCTCGGGGTCGGTGACGTCCAGCGCCGCCCCCGCGATCTCGCCGGCCTGCAGGGCGTCGACGAGGTCGTCGGTGACGATCAGCTCGCCGCGCCCCACATTGACCACGACCGCGGAACTCTTCATCTGCGCGAACTTCGACGCGTCCACCAGGCCGGCGGTCTCATCGGTCAGAGGCATGGCCAGAATGAAGGCGTCGGCCTGCGACCACACGTGCCCGGCCTCGGATATCGCGTAGGTCTCGTCCGCGCCGCCGACCACCCGGCCGGAACGGTTCACGGCGATGATCTTCACGCCGAAGGGCCGGAGCATGGGGATCAGGGCGTCGGCGATGCCGCCGGCGCCGATGATGGCGACGGTGGCGGCGTCGAAGAGCCAGCCCTGGGCGGCGTCGATGGGGCCGCGGGCGCGGAAGGATCCCGCGAGGGAGGCGGCCTTGACGTGGTGGAGCTGGGCAAGCAGCAACGTCATGGCGATCTCGGCGACGGGTTTGCCGTAGACCCCGGCGGCGTTGGCCCACCGGACCTCACCGGGGCGCATGACGCCGGCGTCGATGAGCCGGTCGACGCCGGAGAACACGAACTGCACGAAGCCGATGTTGGCGGGCAGCGGGTGCGGTAGGCGGCCGCCGGCGTAGATGAGGAACTCTGCCTCGTTCAGGTCGGTGGTGAATTCATGGCCGGCGGCCTCCACCTCGGCGACGACGGTGTCCCAGACACCGGGGTACATGGTGAACTTCAACGGTGATGCGCTCCTGGCTACGCGAGGGTCCTCACAGACGTGAGGCGAAATTGGACAGGTAGTCCGCGTGTACGACGGGGCGGCGCTGACCTTCGGGAAGGTCTTCGGTGTGTTTGCCCAGCATGCTGACGAGGACGTCGGAGTCGTAGGCTACTTCACCGCGGCCGACGACCTGGCCGTCGGGGCCGATGATGTCGACGATCTCCCCCGCCTGGAACTCACCCTCGACGGCGGTGATGCCGACGGCGAGGAGGGAGGTGCCACCGGCGGTGACGGCCTCGACCGCACCGGCATCGAGGCGCAGGGTGCCGCCGATGTCGGCGGCGTAAAGGGCCCAGAACTTCCATGCGGAGAGGCGGTTCTCCTTGGGGTGGAAGACGGTGCCGACGGTGGCGTCGTCAAGTGCAGTTCCGATGTTGTCGGCTGAGGTGAGCAGGACGGGTACGCCGCCGCGGGAGGCGAGTCGGGCGGCGGCAACCTTGGAGGCCATGCCGCCGGTGCCGACGAGCCCGCCGTCACCGGCGATGACGCCCTTGAGGTCGTGGCCGCTGCGTACCTCGGAGATGAAGCGCGCGTCGGGTTCGGCGGGGTTGCGGTCGTAGAGGCCGTCAACGTCGGAGAGCAGCACGAGCGCGTCGGCGCTGATGAGATGGGCGACGATGGCGGAGAGTCGGTCGTTGTCGCCGAAGTGGAATTCTGAGGTGGCGACGGTGTCGTTCTCATTGACGATGGGTACGACGCGCAGCTGGCGGAGGCGGTCGATGGTGCGTTGGGCGTTGTTCGCCCGGTCGCGGCGGCCGGCGTCGGAGGCGGTGAGCAGCACCTGGCCGATGGTGCGGTGGTAGCGGGCGAAGGAGCGGCCCCACTGGTGGGCGAGGTGGACCTGGCCGACGGCGGCGGCGGCCTGCTTGGTGGCCAGGTCTGTGGGGCGCTGGGCGAGGCCGAGGGGGCCCATTCCGGCGGCGACGGCACCGGAGGAGACCACGATGATGTCCGAGTTGTACATCCGGGCCTGGAGTGCGTCGACGATGTGGTTGATCTTGTTGGGGTCGACCGTGAAGTCCTCGTTGGTCAGGGATGAGGAGCCGATTTTGACCACGACTCTCTTGGCGTGGGAGATCCGCTCACGCATCTCTGACTCGTGACCGAAGGCCGGGTTTCCGCCCGGCTCGACGACCGGGGCGGGAAAGTCCACTCCGACGGCTTCGTCGGCGTGGTTCCCGTACGGGGACAGGGGCAGTCCTTGAGGGCGTGTCGTCATGTCTGCCCAGTCTACAGACACTCCCCCGACCGGGGTCAGCCCTCCCAGCGCTCCCGGGAGGCGGTCTCGTCGTCGCCGTAGTCGTATTCGTCGATGAGTCCGCGTCGGGCCTGGGAGGCGCGCTTGCGTTCCGTGGCGGAGAGCCGCTCGTTGGACAGCAGGCGGGCGTCCTGGCCGCGGCCGGCCACGGTCGGGTCGACGCCGGCACCGGTGAGCGGCTCCCAGTCGAAGGAGACGTCGCCGATGGTGACGTGCGCCCCTTCACGGGCACCTGCCCTGTGCAGGGCGTCCTCGACGCCCATGGCGGCGAGGCGGTCGGCGAGGTAACCGATGGCTTCCTCGTTCTCGAAGTCGGTCTGGGTGATCCAGCGTTCGATCTTCTCGCCGGTGACGATGAAGCCACCCTCGATCTCCGGGTCTGGGGTGACCACGAATTCGGGCGCGCGGCGCTTGCGGGCGTCGACGGCCTTGGGACGGATGATGGTGTGCTCGGTGTCCACCGCCGCGCGGGGGCGGCGGCGGCGATCCTCCTTGACGATCTCCAGGAGCTTGTACTTCAGCGGTTCCAGGCCCTTGTGTGCGACGGCGGAGATGATGAAGATCGGCCAGCCGAATTTCTCCTCCAGGTCCTCGCGGACGAACTCGGCGAGCTCCTCGGCCTCGGGCACGTCGGCCTTGTTGAGGACGATGACGCGCGGCCGGTCGCTCAGGTCCCCGAGTCCCACGTCGCCTTCGAGCACGGACTCGTAGGCGGCGAGTTCGGCTTCGAGGGCCTCGATGTCGCTGACCGGGTCGCGGCCGGGTTCCATGGTGGCGGTGTCGACCACGTGCACCAGCACGGAGGTGCGTTCGATGTGGCGGAGGAAGTCCAGGCCGAGGCCCTTGCCTTCGGAGGCCCCGGGGATCAGGCCGGGGACGTCGGCCATGGTGAAGGACTCGTGTCCGACGTTGACCACGCCCAGGTTGGGGGCCAGCGTGGTGAAGGGGTAGTCGGCGATCTTGGGTTTCGCGGCGGAGAGCACCGAGATGAGCGAGGACTTGCCGGCGGAGGGGAAGCCGACGAGGCCGACATCGGCCATGGTCTTCAGTTCCAGGATGAGGTCGTGCTGCTCACCAGGTTCGCCCTTGAGCGCAAAGCCGGGTGCCTTGCGCTTGTGGGAGGCCAGTGCGGAGTTGCCCAGGCCACCGAAGCCACCGGCGGCGGCAATGAAGCGGGTGCCGGGCACGGTGAGGTCGGCCAGGACCTCGCCACCTTCAGACATGACGACGGTGCCCACCGGCACCTCGAGGATGAGGTCCTCACCGCGGGCGCCGTTGCGGTTGGAGCCGGCGCCGTTGGCGCCGCGGTCGGCCTTGATGTGGGGGCGGAAGTGGAAGTCCATGAGGGTGTGCACCTGGGGGGAGACCTCCAGGATGATGTCACCGCCGTGGCCGCCGTTGCCTCCGTCGGGTCCGCCGAGTGGTTTGAACTTCTCCCGGTGGACGGACACGCAGCCGTGGCCGCCGTCTCCGGCGGCGAGGTGCAGGACCACGCGGTCTACGAAGCGGGACATGTGGGTCTTCCTCCTGTTGTGGGGCAGGTAGTGCTCAAGAATACCTGCAGAAATGGCCGAAACCCGCCGCTCCCCCGGAAGGGATGCGACGGGCTCCAGACAGTGGTCGTTATGACCTAGGCGTCGACGGTCTCGTTCTCAACGATGTTGACCATGCGACGGTTGCGCTTGATGCCGAACTCGACGGCACCGGCCTTGAGGGCGAAGAGAGTGTCGTCGCCACCGCGACCGACGTTCTCGCCCGGGTGGAACTTGGTTCCGCGCTGACGGACCAGGATCTCACCGGCCTTGACCTGCTGGCCACCGAAACGCTTCACGCCGAGGCGCTTGGCCTCGGAGTCGCGGCCGTTGCTGGAGCTGGATGCACCCTTCTTAGTTGCCATTGGTTACCCTCCTTGGCTTATTTGATACCGGTGACCTTGAGCACCGTCAGCGGCTGACGGTGACCCTGGCGCTTCTTGTAGCCGGTCTTGTTCTTGTACTTCATGATGTGGATCTTCGGGCCCTTGGTGTGCTCGACGATCTCTGCGGCGACGCTCACGCTGGCGAGGTCGTCGGCCTTGGACTTGACGTTGGAACCGTCGACGAGCAGAACGGGGGTCAGAGCCACGGACGCACCCGGCTCACCCTCGAGCTTCTCGACCTTGACGAGGTCACCTTCGGCAACCTTGTACTGCTTGCCGCCGGTCTTGACGATCGCGTACATAGGAGGGTTACCCCTTATCTAAACTCGGCTCAGGTTCGCGGACGCGGACCTGAATGGACGTATTTCACTTGCGTTCCAGGGCCTGCAGGCACACCGGAGCCCCAGGGGGCAGGGCGGCGCAATATCCCTAAAACAGCGACTGTCAAAGACTACCCCGCCAGCTCATCAAAAGACAAACTGCTGGTGTGAGCCATTAACGTCCGCTGCTCCGCCTGCTCACGCGCCTGCGGCCGCGACCCGCGCGCTTCTCGACGCCACCTTCCACCACGTCCCGTTTCTCCTCACGCCGGGGCGCCTGCTCCGGCTGTGCGGGTGTGGTCTCCTGCGTCGTGACGGTGGTGCGGCGCACGGCGCGCCGGCGTCCGCGTGCCCTGGTGGGCGCGCCGGAGGAGACCTCCGAGGGGCGGTTGCCGCGCAGCTGCTCCTCCGCCGGCCTCTCGGCCGGCTGCGCCTGCGGCTGCTCCGTCACCCGGCTCTCCTCGCGGGGGCTGGTGGAGCGGCTGACCCGGCGGCGTCCGCGGCCACGCGGGCTGCTCTCCTCCCGGACCTCCCGAACCTCGGGCACCTTGATCATGGTCTCCTCAGCCCTGGCCACCGGGCCGGAGGGCGCCGAACCGGGGAAATCCTCCGGCTTCGGGCGGTGGTCCGAGCGGGAGTTGCCCCGGGTGCGGCGGCGACGGCGCGGGGAGGCATCGAAATCGGCGACCGCCTGCTGGAAGGTCTTCTCCCCACCCGCAATGGCTGGCACATAGTCGGCACCCGAGGGCTCCTCGGGGTCGATCTCATCGGCCCGGTCGACGGCGGCGTCGACGATGGCTTCGATGTCGCTGCTGCCGGACTCCTCCACCACCTCCGGGACCTCAGCAGCCTCAGGGGCGCGGCCCCGGCTGGTGCCGCGGCGGCCGCGTCGGGATCGGCGGCGTCGGGAAGCGGTGTCGGGTTCGTCGTCGGTGACCACGACTGCGGCTGCGAGTTCCTCGATGCCCGGGACCTGTGCATCCTCGGCCACCTCAGCAGTCTCAGCGACCTCAATGACCTCAGCCTCCGCCGGCTCCTCCTGGCGCAGGGCGACGGCCGCCGGGTGGCGGGTCGGGCCCTGGGAGCCACGGCCGCGCTGACCGCGGGGCCGCTCCTCGACCTCGGGGCGCTCCTCAACCGGGTCCTCATGCAGGATGAGGCCGCGACCTGCGCAGTGTTCGCATTCGGTGGAGAAGGTGTCCAGCAGGCCGGTGCCCAGGCGCTTGCGGGTCATCTGCACCAGGCCGAGGGAGGTGACCTCAGAGACCTGGTGGCGGGTGCGGTCGCGGCCGAGGGCCTCCTTGAGGCGGCGCAGCACCAGTTCCTGGTTCTCGGGCAGGACCATGTCGATGAAATCGACGACGATCATGCCGCCGAGGTCGCGCAGCCGCATCTGGCGGACGATCTCCTCGGCCGCCTCAAGGTTGTTGCGGGTGACGGTCTCCTCGAGGTTGCCGCCGGAGCCGGTGAATTTTCCGGTGTTGACGTCGACGACGACCATCGCCTCAGTCCGGTCGATGACCAGGGAGCCGCCGGAGGGCAGCCAGACCTTGCGGTTGAGGGCCTTCTGCAGCTGCTCGTCGACACGGAACTGCTCGAAGGCGTCCCTGCCGTCGCGTTCGTCACGGTTGTAGCGCTGCACACGGTCGAGGAGGTCGGGGGCGACGGACTTCACGTAGGCGTGGACAGTGTTCCAGGCACGGTCGCCGTCGACGATCAGCGAGGTGAAGTCCTCGTTGAACAGGTCCCGGACGACCTTGACCAGCATGTCCGGTTCCTCGTACATGGTGACGGGGCGGGCACCGCGGGAGCTCATCTCCTTACCGGCGCGTTCCTGGATGTCCTCCCAGAGGCGGTGCAGACGGTCCACGTCCGCGGCGATGGCCTCCTCCGGCACATTCTCGGCGGCGGTGCGGATGATCGCCCCGCCCTGGCCCGGCACCACGCGGGCGAGGATCTCCTTGAGGCGTCTGCGCTCGGGGCCGGGCAGCTTGCGGGAGATGCCTGCGCTGCGGCCGCCGGGCACGTAGACCAGGTAGCGGCCGGCGAGGGAGATCTGTGTGGTCAGGCGCGCCCCCTTGTGGCCGAGGGGATCCTTGCTCACCTGGACGAGGACCTGGTCGCCGGATTTCAGGGCCTGCTCGATGCGTCGGCCGCGGCCGCCGAGGCCTGCGGACTTCCAGTCGACCTCACCGGCGTAGAGGACACCGTTGCGGCCCTGGCCGATGTCAATGAACGCCGCCTCCATGCTGGGCAGCACATTCTGCACACGGCCGAGGTAGATGTTGCCGATCATGGAGGCCTGCGCCTCGCTGGTGACGAAGTGCTCGACAAGCAGTTCGTCCTCAAGCACGCCGACCTGGGTGACCACGCCCGGGTGGTCGTGGCGCTGGCGTTCGCGCACCACCATGGTGCGTTCGACGGATTCGCGGCGGGCCAGGAACTCCGCCTGGGAGACGATGTGCTTCTTGCGACGGCCCTCCTCGCGCATCTCGGTGCGGCGGCGGCGCTGTGCCTCCAGTCGGGTGGAGCCCTTGAGGGCGACGGGCTCCTCGGGCAGGTCCTCTTCCGGCTTATCGACGTCCTCTTCCTCGACGGTCTCCGCTACCTCGGGGGTCTCCTGTTCCTCGGTGCCCCGGCCACGGCCGGCGCCACGGCGGCCGCGTCGGCGGCGTCGTGAAGCAGTGGTCTCATCCTCGTCCTCGTCCTCACCCTCAGGCTCCACCGCGGCGGCTTCCGTGCCGGGGGCCATGAACAGCGGCACGAACTGCTCGACGACGGACTCCTCCGCCGGCTTCGGGGTGATCTCCGGGGTGACGTCCTCCAGGAGGTCCTCGGTCGGCTCCTCCTGCAGGAGGACAGCGAGGTCGGCCTCGACCTTCTCCTCGATCTGGGAGATCTCGTTGGCGACGTTCTTGCGGACCCGGCTGCGGATCAGCTCCGCGTCCTGCGGGGCGTCCTCCGGTTCAGTCTCAGCCTGAGGCGCGAGCGCGTCGAGGACCTGGCGGGTCTCCTCGGGGGCGAGTGCGGACTGGGCGACCTTCTTCAGACCCAGGCCTGCGGCCACCTCGATGATCTCCCTCGAGGTCTTCCCCAGGGCCTTGGCCAGGACATGGACGCGGACCTTCTTCTCCAGCAGCTCCGGGTCAAGCTGCGGCTGCGCAGCCTCAGTCTGCACCTGTTCTGCCTGGGGTGCAGCGGTCTTCCGGGTCGCCTTGCGTGTGGAGCGGCGTTTCCTCGGTGCCGCCTTCTCCCAGCTGTCAGTGTTGTTTCGGTCGGTGGGTTCAGTGGATTCAGCCACGGGTTCTCCTGTTGTTCCTCAGGGCGGCTCACTCCCCGGGCGCTGGCGAGGGGTCCTCGCCGCCGCCGCACAGGGGTCGCCTGCAAAGTTTCGTCGTTGTCTGCGGTATTGAGTTGTGCAACTTCTGGGGTGCCGCCTCGAGCACCCCGCATCAGGACGGGGGCGATGACAGCACGATCCAGCCGCCATTGTCGCACACCAGGGGATGGCCGTGCCGAAGCGCGTAGGGTCGGAGGCTGTGTCGGATGAGTTGTCGCGCTACCGCGAGCGCACTGCGCTGCCCCTCGGGCGGGCGCTGATCCCCTCCGCCGGGGTCGGCGCCACGTTCACGTTCATCATGACCGGCCTGCCAGTCCCCGCCCTGGTGGCCGCCGCAGTGACGGCCCTGACCGCCTGGCTGGTGGTACCCCGCAGTTTCTGGTCCGGCGGGTTGGACATGCCCACCCTCTCCCCGGTGGATTTCTCCCGCTGGGACCGGGTGCGCCCCTTCCTGCCCGGTGCACTGGCATTCGGGGCGGGGCTGCTGCCCGGCGACGGGGTGATCGGCGAGGTACCCGTCTGGCCGTTCTATTTCGCGGGCACCACCGCGGCGATTCTGTGGACGGCGCGCGCGGCCGGGCGCCGCAGCGAGGTCGTGGGCCGGCGCCGGGCCCGGGCGGCCCTGGAGACCACCCCGCTGGAGGAGGCCACCGCCACCCGCCTGCGGGCGGCCGCCGAACACCGGGAGGTACTGCTCGGCCTGACTGCACTCGGGGCCATCGACGGCATCCGTGCCCGGGTGTGGAAGCTCGCCGAGGTCCTCAACCGGGAGGAGTCGGAGGTGCACGGAGAGGTCATCGCGCTGCACCGGCAGGGCGTGGTGGGGGTGTCCACGATCGACTCCGGGGCGGACACCTCCCGCCACCTGGTGGAGATCACCCCGGTGGGTGTGCGGGTGCTGGAGGAGCTGCACCGGAGATGAGCGGAGATGACAAAGGCCCCCGCACGTGGCGGGGGCCCTGAGTTCCGGGACCTACAGGTTCGGGAACCAGATGGAGATCTCGCGCTCGGCGGACTCCGGGGAGTCGGAGCCGTGGACGACGTTCTCGCCGACGGTCAGGGCGAAGTCACCGCGGATGGTGCCCGGGGTGGCCTTGGAGACCGGATCGGTGCCGCCGGCCAGCTGACGCCATGCCTCGATGGCACGCTCACCCTCGACGATGCCGGCGATCAGCGGTGCGGAGGTGATGAACTCGACGAGCTCGCCGAAGAAGGGCTTGTCGGAGTGCTCGGCGTAGTGCTGCTCAGCGGTGGCGCGGTCGGCGACACGCAGGTCCAGAGCGGTGAGCCTGAGGCCCTTGCGCTCGATGCGGGCGATGATCTCGCCGACGTGGCCGTTGGTGACACCGTCCGGCTTGATGAGGATGAGAGTGCGTTCAGTCATGGCGAGGATCCTACCCGAGCAGGTGTCGCTCAGCGCGCTGAGGTCCCCGGCGCGGCTCCCCACGTCTCGTGGCTGACACCGGTCTCCAGGACGGCCCGCAGCCGGTCCGGGTCGACCTCCTCGTCGGGGGCGGTGCAGGCCCGCATCCCCTGGGCGCGGTCCTGCCCGAACTGCAGCCGCAGGCACACGAAGTCGTCACTGCGCCCGCTCGTCCCCTCGAGTTGGGCGCGGGTGAGTTCCGGGTATGCGGGGAGCACGTCGGCGGCCACGGTCAGGCGGCACCGGGCGTCCGCGCAGTCCGGCATCCGGAGGGTGACCATCCGGCCGGTGCGGTCGAAGGCGACCCCCGCCACCGCGGTGCCGGGGCCGGTGAAGGCGGCGGTGGCGTCGAAGACGGCGGCCCGGGTGTGTTCCGCCCCGGAGTGGTTGACCCCGTCGAGCCGGAAGAAGCTGGACTGCTTGCGGACGTCAACGCCACCGGAGCCGTTCTGGTCCTGGAGCAGGCCGATGAGCCGGGAGACCTCCGCCCGGTCGAGGCCCGCGAAATCGGGGCGGACGATGACCTCGCCGACTCCCTTATAACCGACCCCGCCCTGGTAGCTGACATGTTCGGACAGCCCGGCCTCCTCCGCCTGCCGCTCGAACATGGCGGCCAGCTGCCGGGCCTGCATGCCGTTGAGGGGGCCGCAGGCCACGAAGTAGAAGCCCCCGATGAGCAGGACCAGCCCCACGAGGAGGCCGGCCAGCACCCGGAGGAGGATCTTTGCCACGGCTCAGCGCAGTTCGAGGACTGTCCGGCGGGCCTGCTCCGGGGAGGCGTCGCGGAACCAGAGCTGGACCTGGCGGATGGCGGCCCCCTCGTCGCCGCGGTCGAGCATCCCGCGCAGGGTGGCGCGCTTCTCCTCGTCGAGGACGATCTCGCCTGGCTGGCGTTCCTGGGCGACGACTTTGAGCCCCAGGACGAGGAAGACTCCGGCGGCAAGGAGGGCGATGACGGCGGCGAGGTTGGAGACGTCGAAAAGCTTGAGGACGAGGGCCACCACGCTGAGCGCGGCGGCGAGTCCGAGGTAGAGGGCGCGCATGTCATCCAGCATAACCCGCTCCCACGCCACCCTTTTGAGTATGTGTCAACAACATCTGTTGTAGAGTGGTGCCATGTCCGTCACAGACCGCTTCCCCGTCGAGCAGGTCCTCACCCCTGCTCCCCCGCACTGCACCGATGGCGCCCGAGTCGAGATCATCACCTCCCGCGAGGTCCCGCTCGGCGGCCCACGTGCCATGACCGTCCACCGCACCCTCCCCCAGCGCCAGCGCAGCCTCATCGGCGCCTGGTGTTTCGTCGACCACTACGGCCCCGACGACGTCTCCGTCTCCGGCGGCATGGACGTCGCCCCGCACCCGCACACCGGCCTGCAGACGGTGTCGTGGCTCTTCGAGGGCTCCATCACCCACCACGACTCCGGCGATCAGCACGCCGTGGTCCTGCCCGGGGAGGTCAACCTCATGACCGCCGGCGCCGGCATCTGTCACTCGGAGGTCTCCACGCAGGACACCACCCTCCTCCACGGCGTGCAGCTGTGGACCGTGCTGCCCGACGCCGACCGCAACGGCCCCCGCCGCTTCGACCACCACGCCCCCGAACCCGTCCACTTCGAGGGCGGCAGCGCGCTCGTCTTCCTCGGCTCCCTGCTCGGCTACGACTCCCCCGTCCACACCTTCAGCCCCCTGCTCGGCGCGGAGCTCCGCCTCGAGCCCGGGGCGCTGCTCACCCTCGACGTCGACCCCGCCTTCGAGCACGGCCTGCTTGTCGACGCCGGCCAGATCGACCTCGAGGGCGTCGTCGTCGAACCCACCGAACTCGCCTACACCGGCGTCGGTGAGCGGCAGCTGCGCATCCGCAACCACGGCGAGGCCCCCGCCCGGATGGTGCTCATCGGAGGCGAGCCCTTCGACGAGGAGATCGTCATGTGGTGGAACTTCGTGGGCCGCGACCACGCCGAGATCGAGAAGTTCCGTCAGGAGTGGCAGGACCAGAGCGACCGTTTCGGCCTCACCCGCGGTTATATCGGCAAGGATCCCGCCGGCCCTACGTGGCTGCCCGCCCCCGCGCTGCCGCACGCCGCCATCCGGCCGCGGCGCAACCCCGACCCCATCGCCCGCCCCGAGGAGAGGATCTGAGGCCATGATCACCGTGAGAGCCGACCGCTTCGAGATCGTCGTCGACGACCGCACCGCAGGACACACCGCCTACCTGGACCGCGGTGCGGAACGCATCTTCCACCACACTGAGATCGACGAGGAATTCAGCGGCCGCGGTCTGGCCGGGCAGGTCGTCGAGGCCGCCCTGGGGCAGACCGCCGAGGCCGGGAAGACAGTGGTCGCCGTGTGCCCTTATGTGCGAAAATGGCTGGAGAAGAACAACCCGGCCGACATCACGTGGCGCAAGCCCACCATGGAAGAACTCACCTGGCTGAAGAAGGAACTGTCATGACACGCAAACCGCCGTACCTGGACAAGTTCTACCCCGACGTCTACAAGGCGCTGGGCCAGGTCTCCCGCCAGCTGCGGGTCCTCTACCCCGACGTCGACCTGCCGCTGAGCCTCATCGAGCTGATCAACGTGCGCGTCAGCCAGATCAACGGCTGCGGCACCTGCCTGTCCGTCCACGTGCCCGCGGCACGCAAGGCCGGGGTGCCGGAGTACAAGCTCGACGCGGTGGCCGCCTGGCGGATGACCGATGAGTTCACCGAGCAGGAACGCGCCGCGCTGGAGCTGGCGGAGACCCTGACGGTGCTGCCTGACGGCCGGGACAACTCGCGGGCCGGCGCCATCGCCTGCGATGTCTTCGCGGAGGAACAGGTGGCTGCTCTGGAGTGGGCCATCATCATGATCAATGCCTTCAACCGGGTGTCCATCGCCTCCGGCCACCCGCTGATCACCCCCCGCTAGAGCGCTAAATGTGCTGGGTGGTCAGCCAGCCGCGCTTCATCCGTTCGATGAGGGTGGAGCGCAGGTGCAGCAGGTACCACCACACGATGATGAAGATGACCGCGATGATGGCCACCGAGTAGTGGACGAAGAAACCACCCACCAGGAGCACCACCTGGAGGGTCATGCTCACGGGCAGCGCCCACTGGAAACGCTGCAGGAAGGCCATGACCACATGTGCCAGGCCGACGGCGGTGATGAAGACCCAGTTGCCGGTGGTCCAGTGGGATCCTTCATCGACCTTGAGGATCACGGTCAGCGAGAGCAGGATCGTGATCGCCTCGAGGATCAGGGTGCCGGACATGACTCCCCGGATACCCTTGAGCGGGTCCTTCTCGGGGGCGTGGCCGGGGCCGAGGGGGCTGTACTCGGGTTGGTCTGCGGGGGTGGGGCTCATCAGGCGGGGTCCTTTCCGAACAGGGTGCGGGCCTCGCCCGCCGTGACCACCGAGCCGGTGATCACGACGCCGGCGCCGGACTGGATGTCGGCGTCCTCGGCGAGTTCAACGGCCAGCTCGTAGGCGGAGGAGAGGTTCTCGTCCACATGGACGCGTTCCTCACCGAAGATGTCACGGGCGTACTCGGCCAGATCGTAGGCGTCGAGGGCCCGGGGGCTGGTGTTCTGGGTGATGACGACCTCGGAGAGGTAGGGCTCCAGCGCGATGAGGATGCCGCGGGCGTCCTTGTCGTCGAGGACACCGACCACACCGATGAGGCGGCTGAAGTTGAAGTCGCGCTCCAGGGCCTGGCCCAGAGCGGTCGCGCCGTGGGGGTTGTGCGCGGCGTCGATGAAGGTGGTCGGGGTGGAGCGCACGCGCTCCAGGCGACCCGGGGAGGCGACCTTGGCGAAGCCCTCACGGACGGTGTCCAGGTCCAGGGGGCGGCCGGCGCCGGCACCGAAGAAGGCCTCCACGGCGGCCAGGGCGACCGCTGCATTGCGGGCCTGGTGCTCACCCGACAAGGGCAGGAAGAGGTCATCGTATTCGCCGCCCAGACCACGCAGGACCAGCTGCTGGCCGCCGACGGCGACGGTCGCGGAGACCACGCCGAATTCGGAGCCGGCGCGGGCGACGGCGGCGTCGACATCCACGGCGCGCTGCAGGATGACGTTCATGGCCGCCGGGTCCTGCTCCGCGACGACGGCGATGTTCTCCGGCGGGCTGAGCAGGTCATCGGTGTCCCAGCGGGATTTGATGATGCCGGCCTTCTCCGCCGCGATCTCCTCGATCGTCTCACCCAGGTAGTCGGTGTGGTCGAGGCCGACGGGCATGATCACGGCGACATCCGACTGGATGACGTTGGTGGCGTCCCAGGTTCCACCCATGCCGACCTCGACGACGGCCACGTCGACGGGGGCGTCGGCGAAGGCGGCGTAGGCCAGGGCGGTGAGGACCTCGAATTTGGACATGCGGACGTCGGAGCGGGCGTCGACAAGCTCGACATAGGGCTGGATCTCCCGCCAGATGCGCACGTAGTCGCGCGGGTGGATGGGCTCACCGTCGATGCTGATGCGCTCGGTGACCAGCTGCAGGTGCGGGCTGGTGGTACGTCCGGTGCGGCGGTGGAAGGCGCGCAGCAGCGACTCGATCATCCGCACGGTCGAGGTCTTGCCGTTGGTGCCGGCGACGTGGATCGCCGGGAAGGAGTTCTGCGGGGAACCCAGCAGGTCCATGAGCAGTTCGATCCGCTCGAGGGAGGGGTCGATCTTCGTCTCCGGCCAGCGGGTGTCCAGCTCCGCCTCGACCGCGGCGAGTTCGGCGATGTCCTCCGGGGTGATCTCCACGGAAGCGGGCTTCTCGACGTCCTTCTCACCCAGGTCGATGTTGAGCTTCAGGCCCTGCTCCGTGATCTCCACGGCCTCGTTGAGGTCGGCGAGCTCCCGGGCGTCGTCGAGGTCCTCGAGGTCCTCGTCATCGGCGGCGTTGTCGAGGATCTCGTCCTCGCGGCTCACTGGAGGGCCTCCAGACGGGCGGTGATGCGCTCGACCTCTTCCTGCGCGAACTGCTGGCGGGTACGGATCTTCTCGACGACCGCGTCCGGCGCCTTCGACAGGAAGGCCTCGTTGCCGAGCTTCTTGGCGGTGCCCTCCAGTTCCTTGTGGGCGGCGGCGAGGTCCTTCTCCAGGCGCTTGCGCTCGGCGGCGACATCCACGGTGCCGGAGGTGTCCAGCGCGACCGCGATGGTGGCCTGCGAGAGGCGCAGCTCGATGGAGGCGGATTCGGTGAAGCCCTCCTCCGGGACGGTGACGCGTGCCAGGGAACGGACCAGCTCCTCCTGGCCCTGCAGGTCGGCCGCGGCGAAGTCGATCGCGGCGGGGACCTTCTGGGAGGGTTTGACGCCCTGGTCGGAACGGAAGCGGCGGATCTCGGTGATCAGCTTCTCGGCGTCGTCGATGCGGCGGACGGCGACCTCGTCGGTGGCCACGCCACCATTGGTGTCTGCAGCGGTCGGCCAGGCGGCGGTGACGATGGTCTCCTGCTCCGTCAGGGCCTTCCACAGCACCTCGGTGACGAACGGCATCGCCGGGTGCAGCAGACGCAGGACGACGTCGAGGACGCGGCCGAGGACCAGCTGGGTGTTGCGGCCGCGCTGGTCGATGTCCTCGCGCGGAATCTGGGTCTTGGCGATCTCCAGGTACCAGTCGCAGACCTCGTCCCACGCGAAGTGGTAGAGCTCCTCATTGGCCTTGGCGAACTGGTAGTCGTCGAGGAAGGCGTCGACATCGGCGCGGACCTGCTCGAGGCGGTCGAGGATCCAGCGGTCGGCGTCGGTGAGTTCCTCACGGTCCGGCAGCTCACCGATCCGTGCCCCGTTGAGCAGGGCGAATTTGGTGGCGTTGAACAGCTTGGTGGCGAAGTTGCGGGAGGACTGGGCGGCATCCGCACCCACCGGCAGATCCACGCCCGGGTTCGCGCCGCGGGCCAGGGTGAAGCGCAGGGCGTCGGCGCCGTAGTCGGCGACCCAGTCCATCGGGTCGATGCCGTTGCCCAGGGACTTCGACATCTTGCGGCCGTGCTCGTCACGGACCAGTCCGTGGAGGAAGAGGTCGGTGAAGGGGACCTGCGGGCGGCCGCCGGCGCCCTCGCCGAGGAGCTCCGGGGTGATCTTCGCGGCGAAGGTGCCGAACATCATCATCCGCGCCACCCAGAAGAAGAGGATGTCGTAGGCAGTGACCAGGACGGAGGTCGGGTAGAACTTCGCCAGCTCCGGGGTCTGCTCCGGCCAGCCCATCGTGGAGAAGGGCCACAGGGCGGAGGAGAACCAGGTGTCCAGGACGTCCGGGTCCTGGGTGTAGCCCTCCGGGGCCTGCGCATCGGGTCCGACGCAGACGATCTCACCCTCCGGTCCGTACCAGATCGGGATGCGGTGACCCCACCACAGCTGGCGGGAGATGGTCCAGTCGTGCATGTCATCGACCCACTCGAAGTAGCGGGGCTCCATGCTCTTCGGGTGGATGGTCGTGTCGCCCTCGCGGATGGCGTCGCCGGCCATCTGCGCCAGCTCCTCGACCTTGACGAACCACTGCAGCGACAGGCGTGGCTCGATGGCCTCGCCGGAACGCTCGGAGTGGCCGACCGAGTGCAGGTAGGGGCGGACCTCCTTGACGATGCGCCCCTGCTCCGCCAGTGCCTCGCGCACGGCGACACGCGCCTCCTCGCGGGTCATGCCGTCGAAACGGGTGCCGGTGTCACTGATACGCCCGGTCTCATCCATGATCGTGGGCATGTCGAGGTTGTGGCGCAGGCCCAGGGCGTAGTCATTGGGGTCGTGCGCCGGGGTGATCTTCACGGCACCGGAGCCGAACTCGGGGTCGACGTAGTCGTCGGCGACGACGATCATCGACAGGTCATCGCGGAAGGGGTGCGGCAGGGTGGTGCCCACCAGATCCCTGTAGCGCTCGTCCTCGGGGTGGACGGCGATGGCGACGTCACCGAGCATGGTCTCCACGCGGGTGGTGGCGACGACGACGTGGGGCTCATCGTCGTTGAGCGAGCCGTAGCGGAAGGAGACGAGTTCGCCCTCGACGTCCTTGTGGATGACCTCGATGTCGGAGACGGCGGTCTCGAGCACGGGCGACCAGTTGACCAGGCGGTTGGCCCGGTAGATCAGGCCGCGGTCGTAGAGCTCCTTGAAGATGGTCTGCACGGCACGCGAGAGCCCCTCATCCAGGGTGAAGCGCTCGCGGGACCAGTCGACGGAGTCACCGATGGCGCGCATCTGGGACTGGATGCTGCCGCCGTACTCCTCCTTCCACTCCCAGACCTTCGCGATGAATTCCTCGCGGCCGTAGTCGTAGCGGTCCTTGCCCTCGGTCTCCTGGAGCATCTGCTCGACCCGGGACTGCGTGGCGATGCCCGCGTGGTCCATGCCCGGCAGCCACAGCACCTCGTAGCCCTGCATGCGCTTGCGGCGCACCAGTGCATCCATGAGGGTGTGGTCCAGGGCGTGGCCCATGTGGAGCTGGCCGGTCACGTTCGGCGGGGGCAGGACCACCGAGTAGGCCGGCTTGTCGCTGGTCGGGTCGGCGGTGAAGTAGCCCGCGTCGACCCAGCCCTGGTACAGCTCAGCCTCCACAGACTGGGGATCCCAGGACTTGGGGAGGGCATCGGCACGGTTCATCTGGTTCTGCTCAGTCACGCGGACCATCATAGCGCCCCTGGCTGCGGGCTTGACCCTGACGTGACGTCAGGCTTCATGATGTGGGCATGAGAATCTCCGAGGTCGCCCGCGCCGCCGGCTGCTCCGTGCGCGCCGTCCGTCACTACCACGCCTCCGGGGCGCTGCCCGAGCCACCGCGCACCGCGGCGGGCTACCGCGACTACCGGATGAGCGATCTCGCGGCGCTGTTGCGGGTGCGGATCCTGGTCGAGGCCGGTGTGAGCCTCGCCGACATCCGCACCGGTGTCCCCTCGCTTCTCGACACCGCCCTGGACCGCCTCGACACCCAGCTCGCCGAGCTGCGCGCCCGCCGGGAGCGGTTGCTGGCCCTGCAGGCCGGGGAACTGGGGCTGCCCGCGGACATCCGGTCCCGGATCCTCGATGTCCTCGGTGCCACGGACCACGCCCGCCGTGAGATCGACGCCCTCGACTTCATGGGGTTGAGCGGGGTGGCCACACCCGAGACCTGGTCTGTGATCCGGGGCAATCTCACCGACCCCGCCCGGCGCGCGGAGATGCGGCAGGCGCAGGAACACTGGGATGCCCTCGCCGGGCTCAGCCCGCACTCCCCTGAGGCTGACCAGATCATCCGCGAGCTGCACTCGGGTGTCGGCGGCGGTCTCATGCACGGAAGCGCGGGGACCCTCATCCCCGGGGAGACGGGGCTGAGCCTGCAGGACCTGGATGTGCACGGCGCCCAGCTCCGCGCGATCGCGGAACTGTCGGGATCCCCGGAGCTGGCATGAGGTTCCTCTTCCCCGGACTCGGGCTGCTGGTCATCGCTCTGGACACCTGGTTGTTTCTCAGCGGCCGGGTCTCCGGTGCAGGCGCGGTGGTCTTCTTCCTGACGGTGGAGGTGGTGCTCTTCGTCGGCTACCTGCTGTGGTGCCGTCGGCGGGGTATTCACCCCTTGGCGGCGTTGCCCCTGCTGCGCTATGTGCGCGTGGAAGTGCACGCCTGGGTGGATCTGTTCCGGCTCCTGCGGGGCCGGGTGGTGGTGCCCGAGGGGGCGGTGGCCCTGCACGCACGGCAGGGGTGGTGGCAGTTGCCGGCGGCCTTCACTGCGGCGATCTGCATCGAGATCATCGCCGTCGAGCTCCTCGTGCCCTGGCTGTGGCTGCGGCTGGTGCTGCTGTTCACGTCGTTGTACTCGATCGTGCTGCTGTGGGGTGTGCTGGCGGGCCGTGTGGTCCATCCCCACCACCTGGGCGGGGAGCTGGTGCTGCGTCAGGGGCGGGAGGAGATTCTCCGGGTCCCGGCTGACGAGATCGCCGCTGTGCGTGCGGTGCGTGGTTTTGAGGCGGAGCCCCGTGCGCTCCGGGACGGCCGGCTGGTGCTCGGCGGCCCGGAGGGCACCAACGTGGAGGTCGTCTTCAGCACGCCGCGGGACGGGGTGCGCTCCTGTGTGCTGTGGCTGGACGACCCCGCCGTGCTGACGGGTGCTACTGCCGCACCTTCACGGGCTGGCCGACGTTGACGGTGGCGGTGACCTCGAAATCGTCCTCCGGGCACTGGATGCTGATGGCGGCGATGCCGTTGCCGTCGACGGTGACCGTCTCGATGACCTCCGGGCCGTGCTCGCAGCGCTCGACCGGCACGGCGGCGAGCTCGACAGGGCTGAGATCGCGCAGCGCCGGGTCGAAGGGCACGAGCACCTCGGTCAACAGGGTGAGGTCGCCCGGGTGGTCGGTGGCGGCGTCGAGGGCGGAGTACTCGACGTAGCGGAACCAGCCGACGTTGTGGGCTGCCCGGTAGCGGCGGGTGATGGTGATCCCGTCACCGGCGCCGGCCTCAGCGTCGGGGCCGACGAGGGCGTCAAAGCTGACGGCCGCGCCGGCGTCACGCTCACGGAACACGCCGATACCGCGGGAGAGGCGGTCGCGCAGGTGGTAGTCAGAATCCGGGTCCGCGGCGATGGCCAGGCCCACGGCGGTGGAGGCGGTGGGCAGCGGCGAACGGTGG
Organism: Corynebacterium hylobatis; assembly: GCF_003955685.1. Lineage (GTDB taxonomy): Bacteria > Actinomycetota > Actinomycetes > Mycobacteriales > Mycobacteriaceae > Corynebacterium > Corynebacterium hylobatis. The sequence continues at coordinate 4,686 of NZ_RXHJ01000011.1, read as the reverse complement.
ACGCGGCGGCCGAAACGCTCACGCAGCATCCGCGGGACCAGCGGCAGGGCGCTGGCGCCGCCGACGAGGTAGATGCCGGCGATCTCGGTCTCCGTGAGGGACTCGGAGGCGCCGATCAGCGGCTGCATGACCTCCAGGGTCTGCTCGACCAGCGGGGTGACCTCCCCGTAGAACTCGGGGACCGGGACGATGACGTCATCGTCGCCGAGCTCCAGGATCATGCGGCGCGACTGCGGCTTGAGCTGCTCCTTGGCGGTACGGGCCTCGTCGACGATCTTCTGGCGGGCACGCCTGCCGAAGACATCGTCGGCGCGGCCTGCGGTGGCCAGGGCAAGGTCGGCGAGGACCTCGTCGAAGTCGTCGCCGCCGAGGCGGCTGATGCCGAGGGAGGTCTCGACGACATGCTCGGGGCCGTCGATACGCATGAGGGTGACATCGAAGGTGCCGCCGCCGAGGTCGTAGACGATGACGTTGGAGCGCCGCGAGCTCAGGGTGCGGGCGTGGAGATGGGTGTACTCGAAGGCTGCGGCGCTGGGCTCGTTGACCATGCCCAGCACGGTGGCGCCGGCGCGGGTGAAGGCGTCGAGGGTGAGCAGACGCTGCGCGGAGCGTGCGTTGGCGGGTACGCCGAGGACGATCTCGACGTCCTCGTCGCCGGCGTACTCACGCAGCTGACCCACCACGACCTCCGCGAAGGCCACCAGCACCTCCCCCAGGGTGCGTTCCTGCTTGCCCAGGCGGACGGGGGTCTCCGCGGTGGTGTCCCCGTCGCTGAGCAGCCGCTTGAAGGAACGGACGAGCGTGGGACTGTCCAGGGCCAGTGCCTCCCATCCGCCCACGAGGCGGTCGCCGTCGAGGGCGACCACCGACGGGATGTACCCGCAGGGGTCGCCCTCGAGGTCGGTGACGGGGAGCACGGGGTAGTTCCCGCGGTCGACCGCCGCCACGACGGTACGTGTGGTGCCGAAATCAATCCCGAAGCGCATGCCGACGAGACTAGCGGAATTATGCGCGGATGCTACTTGAACAGAGCTTCCACGGCGTGGCGCTCCGCCTTGAGCTCCTCGACATTCTTCGCTATCAGCTCCCGCTGGAAGTCACCCAGCTCCAGGCCGGAAACAATTTCCCAGGCCCCACCACGGGAGGTCACGGGGAAGCCTGCGACCAGTCCCTCGTCGATGCCGTAGGACCCGTCGGAGGGCAGGGCCGTGGACACCCACTTCTCCGTGCCCTGGACCCAGTCCCGCATGTGGTCCACCGCAGCGGAGGCGGCGGAGGCCGCGGAGGATTTACCGCGCACCTCGATGATCTCCGCACCCCGCTTGGCCACCCGCGGGATGAACTCGCCCACATACCAGTCGTGGTCGATCTTCTCCATGACCGATTCACCGTTGACGGTGGCGAAGCTGAGATCCGGGAACTGGGTGGCGGAGTGGTTGCCCCACACGACGACATCCTCGAAATCGGTGGTGAGGACCCCGAGTTTCTCCGCCAGCTGCGACAGCGCACGGTTGTGGTCCAGGCGCATGAGCGCGGTGAAACGCTCCGCTGGCACGTCCGGGGCGGACTGCTGCGCGATCAGCGCGTTGGTGTTGGCCGGGTTGCCCACGACCACGACGCGGATGTCGGCGGCGGCATGGTCGTTGATCGCCCTGCCCTGCGGGCCGAAGATGCCACCGTTGTTCTTCAGCAGATCCGCCCGCTCCTCGCCCTTGCCCCGCGGCTTCGCACCGACGAGGAAGGCGGCGTTGGCGCCCTCGAAGGCGGTCTCCGCCCGGTCCGTGACGGTGATGTTGCGCAGCAGCGGCAGGGCGGAATCGTTGAGCTCCATGGCCACCCCCTCGGCCGCACCGGTGGCGGTGGGGATCTCCAGCAGGCTCAGCTCGACGGGGACGTCCGGACCGTAGGCCTCACCTGCGGCGATACGCCACAGCAGGGAGTAGGCGATGTTTCCGGCGGCGCCGGTGACGGCGATCTTCACGGGGTTCGGGCTCACGGGGGATTCCTTTCGGGCGGGGTTATGCGCCAGGGGTGCTGCAACGGGCTACCAACGCGTTCCAGCCTAGCTGGATCAGGGCCGTCGGGAGGTCACCCCCGGATGGGTTCGACCATCAGCAGGAGCCGCAGTTCCTGCCGGCTGCCCACCCCCGTATCGGGTGGGTTCCGGCTCTTTTAGGGTCATGGCATAACAGAGCGACCGCAATTCGTGCACGATAGGTGAAAGTAAAGACCAGACTCCCACTCCCCTGACCTTCTCCGGAGGACCACCGCAGCAATGTATGACGTCGACCCCACCGGCCTCGACGACACCAGCACGGTCGACGGTGTCATCGAGGTCGCCATCGAACAGTTCTCCGAGCACGGTTTCCCGGAGACCAGGCTCGACAACATCGCCAGGATCTCCGGCATGTCCAAGCGGATGATCCACTACCACTTCGGTGACAAGAAAGGCCTCTACCACCGGTGCCTCGTGGAGGCCGTCGAGAAGATCACCCCGGTCGGGGATGAGATGACGGCTGACACCACCGTCCCGGTGGAGGGGGTGACCAAACTCGTCGAGGCTGTGTACTCCCGTCTCCTCCGGCATCCGGACTGTGTCCGGCTGCTGGCGATGGAGAGCCTGCACAAGGTGATGAACCTCCGGGAGCTGGCGCACCTGCACAACCAGTCGGAGATCGCCCTCCACCTGGACCGGCTGCTCATGATCGGCCAGGACGCGGGGGCCTTCCGCCCGGGGATCGCGGCGGAGGACCTATTCTACCTGATCGGCTCGCTGGCCTTCTACCGGGTGACCAACCAGGACCTGATGATCAACCTCTTCGACCTGGACCCCGCCAGCGCAGAGAACACCGATGGTGTGCGCCGCATGATCATCGATGCGGTGCTGTCCTTCCTCACCGCCAACATCCGCGACAGCGGGCACGACAGCTACCTGGTCGCCGACATGGCCGGCGACCATGAGCCACAGTCGGCCCTGGGCATCTATGACGCGGAGGACATCGGGTAATCCCTCCCCCTCCCGTTACTTTGATGGTGTCCCCATAATGGGGATAGTCGCTGGGCCCGGTATGGCTTATTGCCCCTGTAGTTCACATGATCCGGGGGGTGTTGCCGCCGGGCTACCAGGACACCCGTTGACTGCTGATAGGGACACGGACGAACCAATCAGGTTCAGTTCTCTTTGTAACGTGGGTGCCAGCATCGGATGTCGAGACACCAGCGACGAAAGCAGTACCTGTCACTGTTGCTCCGACATCACAAGGAGGCCGGCCATGACCACCGGCACCATCGACGTCATCATCGGATTAGACGTCGGGAAAACCGCCCACCACGCCTGCGCGATGACATCTGCAGGCGAGATCATCTACGACAAACCCCTACCCCAGGACGAGGATCAGCTTCGCAAGGTCTTCACTGATCTACAAGAACACGGCACCGTCCTGATGGTCGTTGACCAGCCCAACACCATCGGCGCCCTACCGATCGCCGTAGCCCGGGATGCCGGCTGTGTGGTCGGGTATCTCCCCGGCCTGGCCATGCGCAAAGCCGCGGACTTGTACCCGGGCCGGTCGAAGACCGACCGACGGGACGCGTTCATCATCGCCGACACGGCCCGGACGATGCCGCACACCCTGCGGGCCGTGGACCGGGACAACGAGGTCCTCTCAGCGCTGAAGATGCTCTCCGGCTTCGATGACGACATTGCCAAGGACGCCACACGGACTGTCAACCGGCTGCGCAGTGTCCTGACCCAGATCTACCCGAGTCTGGAACGCGCCCTACCGGGCAGTATCATCACCCGGCCGCTGGTGCTGGAGATGCTGATCCACTACGGCGGGCCCACGAAGCTGAAGAAAGCCGGTTACCACCGGGTGCTGGCCTGGATGAGCAAACGAGCCAAGAAGGACCCCACGACGTTGGTGGACGCGATCTTTGAGGGACTCAAAGCCCAGACCGTCACGGTGCCCGGCACCGCGGCCGCTGAGATCGTCATCCCGCAATTGGCCGCCAACATCAAGGCCCTGCTGGAACAGCGGAGAACCATCGCTGAGCAGGTCGAGGAACTGTTGGAGGACTTCCCTCTTTCCGAGGTCTTGATGTCCATGCCAGGAGTTGGCATCAAGACGGCCGCGAACATACTCCTGGCTGTGGGTGACTGTTCTGATTTCCGGTCTGCCGGTCACCTGGCCGCCTATGCCGGGATTGCCCCGGTGACACGAAGATCCGGCACGTCCATCCGTGGGGAGTTTCCCGCCAGGGCTGGCAACAAGCGATTGAAGAATGCCTTGTTCTACTCGGCATTCGCATCCATCCGGTTCCACGAACCATCCAAGTCCTACTACGAGAAGAAGCGAGCCGAGGGCAAACAGCATAACGCCGCGGTAATGTGTCTGGCCAGACGCCGGTGCAACGTCATCTTCGCGATGCTGACCCGTGGTGAGTTTTTCCGGGAGGTTCCCGCCCGAACCGCCGCGTAGTCAGGCACGAGACGATCAGCTGGTCAACAATGAACACGCTGACCAGCCGATCAACCACGCCCAGCATCAAGATCGGTAGTTACCCCCGAAACTCTTCGACGAGTACACCGCCTACCCCTTGACAAAAACATAGGGACACCCCCCCTCATGAACCCTGGTTTCCTGTGTTGACTCATGTCTTCTTTGACAGTGAGTCTCACAGGTTCTG
>NZ_RXHJ01000010.1 GCF_003955685.1 Corynebacterium hylobatis | reverse complement strand
GGCAGCTGCAGGGGAAGATCAACGCACTCTAAATCGTGAAGAGCCACAAAAGGTCGCATGACCTTCTTGATGGCATTCTTCTCCAGAACGGAATCACCGTCCACGGTGCAAACATAATCATACTGCGAATAGTTGATCCCGCAGTTCAGTGCATCAGCCTTGCCGCCGTTCTCCTTATTAACCAATATCAGGTTCGGATAGATCGACGATACGTACACGCTGATCACCTCAGCCGTATGAAGACTCCCCTCAATTGGCGAATCATGCAGCGGCACCATCTTGAACTTCTCAACCACGATTTCCTGGGTGGAGTCAGAGGAGCCATCGTTGACCACGATAACCTCAAACGCCTTGTAATTGAGGTTGAGCAGGGAGTAGATATTCTGGACAATCCCGCTCTCCTCGTTATAGGCCGGAACAAGGATCGAGACTCCAAGGTCATAAAAATCGCTGTTGCTCAGCAGGTCCATGGACTGCTCATAACGGCGATTATGATTGATCTTCACGACCGCCATTACCATCATGGCGAGATAGAACAGAACGACCAGAATGAGATACGCGGCTAACAGGTAACCAGTCCATGCAAGTATGCCGTTGAAACTAGACACTTACTGCCTCTTCCCTTGCCGGCTGGTGGCTAGCCAGAATGTTTCTGAGGCGATTCGCCGGCGAGCCAACTTTTTCCGCCTCGATAATGTCTAGTGCGGACCTCTTGACCGCGTTAGTACCAAATTTTCCTTCAGCATCCGACACTCCCACCCGGTGCTCTCGGGCCGTGATCGCTGCGGCGAGCGCCCTCTCGAACTCGGTACTCGCGGAGACGCTGGCGACCTGGTCACCGAGTGCATCGATGTTCAGCTGGTAGATCACTGCGAGTGCGTAGTGGCGTGCCGCCTGCCGACGCGAGCCCAATGCATCAGCAAGATAGTCAGAAAAGTGCTCCTCAGCCAATTCAGTGATCCGAGAGCGCGTGACATCGTCCTTATAATCATTGTGATGGGAGAGGAAGATGTCGATGGTCCATTCCACCTGCTCCGGTCTATCCAATGTGACAGAGATTTCTTCACCGTCACTGATAGCACGTACCCATTCATCATGGTGCTGATCGAGATATTCCTCTTTGCGCTGATCTTTTTTCTTTGCGCGAGCGTTATTTATCAGCAGATACACTGTCAATATTCCGATCAAAACAAGCAACATATTGACGGCGAAGAAAATTAGAGATGTATCAATTGTCAACGTTCGTGACATGATTATATATTTCTCCCAGGTTAATCGGATATGAAAAGACTTTTGCCCGAAAACTGCACCGGATTAGTTCGGGGTGCTTCTCGGTTAATATTACGAGCTTCCCGCCAAGCCGTGAATATACTTCCCGCTCTATCAGCGCTGTTAGGCCAATGGACGATTCATCGTAGAAAACAAAATCCGCACGCTCGAGTACCTGATCGGAAATAGAATCCAGGTCGGCGTAACGCACAATATTACTGGCAGGTAGGGCCCTCTTCATCATCTTTTCCAGAATGCCATCCTGAGACACCAGCACACTTGTCAATTTCGCACCTTCTCATGAAAAAGCCACAGAAATAGCCAATTGCAACCACGATGAATAGGCAGATTTTTAATCATGATTGGGGGACTCGAATGGCAATGCACTGTCGATGGGAGACCATAACAGGACCAATTTAGTTGTCAAGGAAAGTAATTTCTCAAGGCGGGTCGTCCCCCAGATTCCGCCACTCCAAACCCATGCACTAATCGATATACAATGAAGTCAGGAGCAGTAAAAGTCGCCACCCACAAGGCCAGCGTCGGCCCACTGTGAGTACAGTCACAGGTCTGCAAATTGACCCCAAAATGCTTGCTTCGGAAACCTTTGGGGAGGATCTGGCCAGGAGTGTCCGCTACCGGCGCATCAGACGGCTGCGCAGGTCCGCCCAGGATCGTGCCGGAATGCGTGGACGGGAGACGTCAGACCCGGCTCCCACCTGTCGCTCAGGGAATTTGTTGTCGACGGGTGCCGACATGGCCCCCGAGGTCCCTCCGGCACTGCCCCAGTGGTCCAGCCCAGGCACCTCAGACCAGCTCAAGTAGGTCATCATCGATACCCAAGGAATCAACGCGAGAGAATGTCACCTCTTGAGGGCGGGCCAGTACGGTGGATAGGTCGGCCTGCTGGGATCTACGATCAAGCCACACCCGGAGAATGGTTTCACATTCTCTAATCATCCGTTGCACCCCGAGAAGGTGCACGACCTCACCGAGCGGTATCGGAATCCGCCGGAGTCAGCGGTCGTGCTGTGCGCCGACAAGGAGTGCCACATCTGCAGTTACATATCCCTGGCGGGAGGCCCCCAAGTGAGGCTCCTGCAGAATTCTGGCCGCTTCATATCGTTCGGTGCGGTGTACAGTTGGGGGCGTGGAACACCGTACCGTGGTCATGCTGCGGTTCCTGCTCGGCACCGCAGCTGTTGCGACCGCCTCAATGTTGGGGGGCTGCGCCGCCCTAGTCTCGGCGCCGGATCTGAACACATCTGCCGATACCCATAGGGAATCGACGTTCGACTATTGTGCGCCACTGGATGATGGCGATGCACATCTGCTCGGTGAGCGCCCTGGCGGGACTGCTCCGGGGGTGATGATGGAAAGTGTGAGCAGTCAGAATGGCCCGGGACCCACTTATTGTGAGCAGCATGGGCACCGGTTCTCCTCCGAATTGGGATTCGACACTTTTGACTGGGCTGGACACACCTGGGGTGTACGCGAGATAAACAATATTATTACTTGGGGTGGTCCACAGGCTGATGACCCAGAGGACGGACTGCAGAAGTGGGTCAAAGGTGCAAGTGTCAATGCTGCGGGTGACCTCGTAATCCAGAATGAGGGTATCGCCGGTGGTGTGGAGATCCATGTTGTGGAGTCCCTCGGCTACGGCGACTTTGAGTTCACCTACTCCGCCGATTTTGATGCCCAGGATCCGCATACGGTCCTGGGCATCTTCACGTATGACATGGCCGAGATGATTCTGTGGGGAGATCACACTAATGGGGATGGTTCGACGGAGATTGATTTCATCGAGATTTCCCGATGGGGTGACGTGGAGCGTGAGTTCGCACATGGTGGGGTGACCTACTACCCGGACAACGGGAAGACGGTGGCCCCGGTGAAGTACGTTCCCTCCGAGTTTGATGTGCCGAACGGTCATCAGACGCTGACGACGAAGGCCACATGGTTGCCGAACTATCTGTCGGTGCAGACGACCACGAGCGACGGTACCGTGCTGTCGGATGTCACCGCCACGACCCGTGTCCCGCGGGATGACACACAACAGCTCAGGATCAATCTGTGGGTGACCGCGTCCAATGATGAGCCCGTCTCTGACGGGGACGACGGAATTCTACCCGCATATCAGACTGCACGGCCGTCGTCGGTTGTGTTCCACGATTTCAAACACACACCAGGTGGTTCGCCCCAGAATTAAGCCTTGGAGCGACATCAGCTGCTCCCGAACGACTGAGGATCCGGTGTTCCGGTTGCAGTTGACCCCCAAGCCCGGCGTGTCACGTCTTCTCGGACGCAGACCTACATGTTGACCAGGTACTCGTATTCCGGGGTACCCGGGCGCAGGTGCTGGCAGTCGATGCGCGAGGCGGCCATGCGCTCCAGCAGCGGATCGAAGTTGCTGGCGCTGCCCAGCTCCAGGCCGACGAGTGCGGCACCGGTCTCCCGGTTGTTGCGCTTGAGGTACTCGAAGAGGGTGATGTCGTCGTCGGGGCCGAGGATGTCGTTGAGGAAGTGGCGCAGCTGGCCCGGCTCCTGCGGGAAGTTGACCAGGAAGTAGTGCTTGAGACCGCGGTGGATCAGGGAACGCTCCATGATCTCGGCGTAGCGCAGGACATCGTTGTTGCCGCCGGAGATGATGCACACGACGACGGAGTCCTGCTGCAGGTTCATCTCCTTCAGACCGGTGACCGACAGGGCGCCGGCGGGCTCGGTGATGATGCCCTCGTTCTGGTACAGCTGCAGCATCTCGGTGCACACGGCGCCCTCGGAGACGTCCATGACGTGGATGCGGCCCTGGTTGCGCTCCGCGATCTGGTACGGCAGGTCACCGATGCGCTTGACGGCGGCACCGTCGACGAAGGGGTCGACGGCCTCGAGGGTGACCGGTCCCCCGGCACTCAGGGCCGCCTGGAGGGAGGCCGCGCCGGCGGGCTCGACACCGATGATCGCGGTGCGCGGGGCCATGTCGGCGAGATAGCTGGTCACACCGCCGAGCAGGCCACCGCCGCCGACGGGCACGAAGACGGTGTCCAGCGACTTGCCGATGGCGGTCAGCTGGGTGAGCATCTCTGCGGCGACGGTGCCCTGACCGACGACGGTGTCGCGGGCGTCGAAAGGCTCGATGATGGTGGCACCGCGCTCGACGGCGTCGGCACGCGCGGCTGCCGCGGCCTCGTCGAAGTTGTTGCCGGTGACCACGAGTTCGACCATGTCGCCGCCGTGGACGATAATGCGGTCCCGCTTCTGCTTCGGGGTCTGGACGGGCACGAAGATCCGGCCGCGGATACCCATGGTGCGGCAGGCGTAAGCCACGCCCTGGGCGTGGTTGCCTGCCGACGCCGCGACGATGCCCGCCGCCCGCTGCTCGTCGTTGAGGTTGGCGATGGCGTAGTAGGCGCCGCGGATCTTGTAGGAGCGCACGTCCTGGAGGTCCTCGCGCTTGAGGTAGACCTCGACACCGGTCTCCTCGGAGAGGCGGGGACAGTACTGCAGCGGGGTCGGCTCAATGATGGATGAGATCCGGGCCTGAGCCAGCTGAATATCCGAGGCGTGGACAGGCTCGAAGGTGGTTGCTGCAGTGGGGTTGTCGCTCATGTCGTCACAGTGTAGTCCCCCGTCACCCCCGTCCCCGCCTCGCCATCCGGTTCATTGAAGGTTCACCGGGACACCCCCGGAAGTTTGCCGCGCAGACATTTCATCACACCATTCTGAGCTGCGTTCTTCTTCCACGTACCACCCAGGAGTCCCCCAAGTGTCCTTCCGCCGTTCCGCCGTCGCCCTGTGCGCGGCCGTCGCCACCGGTCTGAGCATCTCCCCCGCCCAGGCTGCCGTCGTCGCCGAGCCGATCGAGTACTCCGCGCCGGGCGCAGCCCTGTCGCTCAATCCGATCGGCGCCTACGATTCCGGCGTCTTCGACGAATCCGCGGCGGAGATCGTCGCCTACCACGCGGGCTCGCAGCGGGTGCTCACCATCAACGCGCTGTCCGGCAACATCGACCTGCTCGACATCTCTGATCCGACCAACCCGAACAAGGTCGGCGAGGTCTCCGCGGGTGCGGGCAACGGCATCAACTCCGTCGCCATCCGTGCGGACGGACTGGCTGTGGCCAACGTCGAGCCTTCGGACAAGACCGCCGAGGGCTCCATGCTCTTCTTCGACGCCACCACCGGCGAGGTCCTGGGCACCATCCTGCTGGGCAACGACGGCGAGCACGATGCCGCGCTACCCGACATGGTGGGTATCTCCGCCGACGGGCGCTACGCCTTCTCCGCCAACGAGGGCGAACCGGCCGAGGACTACAGCTTCGACCCGGAGGGCTCGGTCTCCATCGTGGCCCTGCCGAAGAAGGTCCAGGCCCCATCGCAGTCGGATGTCCGCGTCGCCGACTTCCGCGCCTTCAACACCCCCGGGGCCCTGCCGGAGGGCGTGCGCATCTTCGGCCAGGTCGGCGATTCCACCACCGTCGCGCAGAACCTCGAGCCGGAGTACATCACCGAGATCGACGGCAAGCTCTACACCACCCTGCAGGAGAACAACGCCGTCGCCGTCGTGGACCTGGAGTCCGCGACCGTGGAGAAGATCCTCCCCCTCGGATACCAGGACCACTCCGTCATCCCGCTGGACGCCTCTGACAGGGACGGCGGCATCAACATCCGCACCTGGCCGGTCAAGGGCATCCACCAGCCCGACGCCATCGGTGCGTACACCGCAGCCAACGGCCGCAACCACCTGGTCATGGCCAACGAGGGTGACGCCCGCGACTGGGACGGTTACTCGGAGGAGGCGCGCCTGAAGAACGTGGAGCTGTGCGAGGGCTACCAGGGCCTGACCGCAGGAGAGATCGAACACCTCCAGTCCGATGAGGGTGCCGGTCGCCTGAACGTGACCACCACCGAGGGGCTGAACGAGGACGGCAGCTGCCACACCCAGCTCTACTCCTACGGCTCGCGTTCCTTCTCGGTGATCGACACCGAGGGCAGGCTGATCTTCAACTCCGGCGACGACTTCGAGCAGATCCTGGCGAAGGCCGTCCCGGAATACTTCAACTCCAACCACTCGGAATCCAACCTCGAGGGCCGTTCCGACGACAAGGGCCCGGAGCCGGAGGGGCTGACCCTCGGGGAGATCGACGGCCGCACCTACGCCTTCGTCGGACTGGAGCGCATCGGCGGCATCATGGTCTACGACATCACCGACCCCGCCCACTCGAAGTTCGTCACCTACGTGAACAACCGCGACTTCGCCATCTCCATGGAGGATTCCGCCGACGTCGACGCCGACCTGCCGAAGGCCGGCGACCTCGGCCCGGAGGGGCTGACCTTCATCCCGGCCGCCGACTCCCCCAACCGGAAGAACCTGCTCGTCGTGGGTAACGAGGTCTCCGGCACCACCACGATCTTCCAGATCGACGGCCATGAGCTGCGGCCGGAGGGCTCCTCCTTCTCCTCCAGTCTGGGCTGACCCCTCGCGGTGGCTGTGCCGGCCTGCTGGTCCTCAAGGTCCTCCGCCCGATCATGACCTTTGACCTGGTCCTGCCCTTCATCCCGGGCGGCGAGGACATACTCCGCGACTTCCTCGCTTCCATTGGTATCCAGCCTTAAGTGAAACACGGGGAAGGGCCCGCGGGATTTTCCCGCGGGCCCTTCTGCCATGTCCTGAGCAGGAACTAGAAGAGTTCCTTGGTGGCGATGCGTGCGCCCTCAACGAGGGACTCCAGCTTCGCCCAGGCGATCTGGTGGTGCAGACGGCCACCTAGGCCGCAGTCGGTGGCGGCGACGACGTTCTCCGGGCCGACGACCTCGGCGAACTGGATGATGCGGTCGGCGACCAGGCGCGGGTGCTCCACAGAGTTGGTGTTGTGGGAGATGACACCCGGGTAGATCAGGGAACCCTCGGGAAGTTTGTGGTCCTGCCAGACGCGCCACTCGTGGGCATGGCGCGGGGAGGCACCCTCGAAGGAGAAGCCACCGACCTCGGCGCGCAGGATCTCCTCGATGATGTCGCCGAAGGGCACGTCGGTGACGTGCGGGCCGTGCCAGGATCCCCAGCAGATGTGCAGACGGGTCTGTTCCTTCGGCAGGCCCTTGACGGAGTGGTTGATGGCGTCGACGCGGGTGCGCAGCCAGTCACGGTAGTCCGCCAGCGAGGGCTCCGGGTTGATCTGGTCCCAGGACTCGGCCAGGTCCGGGGCGTCGAGTTGGACGGTGAAACCGGCGTCGGTGATGGCCTTGTACTCCTGGGCCATGGCGTCGGCGCAGGCCCACACGACCTCGTCATCGGTGGCGTAGTGCTCGTTCTTCAGGCGGGCGGCGGAACCCGGGGACAGGGCGGCGACGAAGCCGTCCCTGGCGCCGACGGCGTCCATGGCGCTGCGCATGAGCTTGACGTCAGCCTCAACCTCATCCTGGCCCACGTAGGTGATCGGGCCGGTGAACTTCGGGTTGCCCACGCTGGCGCGGCCGGTGAAGATTCCGGACTCCGGGTCCTCGTAGGCCTCGCTGAACAGTCCGCGGTCGCGACGGTCAGCGAATGAGGTCAGCTTGATGTTGCCCGGGGTGGAGCGCACGACATCCTGGTTGGCCCAGCGGTCTTCGTCGGTCATGGTCAGGCCGCCGAGGCGGGAGAAGGAGTAGTTCCACCAGGCGCCGTAATCGATGGCACCGGAGGTGATGTGGCCGTACTCGCCCTCGTTGATGATGTCGATGCCCATGTCCACCTGACGCTTGACCACGTCGTTGACGGCGGTCTGCAGGATCTCGAAGAACTGCTCGTCGGGGAGCTCACCGGCGGCGCGCCGCTTGTTCGCCTCCAGCAGTTCCGGCGTACGTGGGAGGGAACCCACGTGGGTGGTGCGGATCTTGTTCACTGACATTCAGACTCCAATACGAAAATAGACTGTGCGGTCTATGGTAACCGATGTCCCGGAGTCTTCCCGATCCGGCTCACGCTTTTTATGCAGGCGTGTCGCCTCCGCACGTCAACCCAGGATCCCCGGTCCCATCGTGGCCTTGAGGTCGCCCATCAGGGAACCGGAGCGGTCGACCCGCAGGTGCTCGCCGAGGATCATGGTGGTGGACTCCTCGCCGTCGACAAGCTTGAGGTAGACGTCGGAGTCGCCGACGTTGCCCACCAGGACCTCCTTGAGCTTGCGGATGTTGGCCATGGTGCACTGGTCGGTGCGCATGGTCAGCCGCAGCGGCAGTCCGGCGCCGTTGCCGGGGCCGAGTTCCGGAACCTTGAGGTCATCGCAGAACAGGGACATGCGGTCATCGCGGATGGAGACGTGTGCCTTGGCCAGGATGATGTTGTCCTCGACGATCTGGGAGGACACCAGGGAGTAGACCTTGTTGAAGACCAGCAGCTCCACCTGGGCGCCGTTGTGGTCCTCCATGGTGACGATGGCCCACGGCGAACCGTCCTTCTTGGAGAACCGCCTGTCCACACCCGAGATGATGCCACCGATGGTCACCTCCGCGCCGTGGCGCATCTCCCCGCCCAGGATGGTGGTCAGGGGCGTGTCGATCTGCGCCGCCAGCGCATCCTCGTAGCCGTCGAGCGGGTGCCCGGAGACGTAGAGTCCGAGCATCTCGCGTTCGAGGGCGAGCTCGTGCTTGCGCTCCCAGGTGTCCTCGGGAACCTCGATGGCGAACATGCTGGCCCCGGCATCCTCGCCGTCGTCGCCGCCGAAGCTGGCGAAGAGGTCGAACTGGCCCTTGTCGGCGGCTTTCTTCGTCGCCAGCACCGAGTCGACCGCATCCTCATGGATGAGCATGAGCCCCTTGCGGGAGTGGTCGAGAGAGTCGAAGGCACCGCCCTTGATGAGGGATTCGGTGATGCGCTTGTTGCAGGGCAGCAGGTCGATCTTCTCCAGGTAGTCGGAGAAACTCGTGAAATGGCCCTTGGCCTTGCGCGTGGCGACGATCGAGTCCACCACCTCCGCGCCCACGTTACGGATCGCACCCAGCCCGAAACGGATGTCCTCCCCCACGGCCAGGAAGTCATTCTCGGACTCGTTGACATCCGGGGACAGCACCCGGATCCCCAGGTGGCGGCAGTCCGAGAGGTAGATCGCGGACTTGTCCTTCTTGTCCGCCACGGAGGTCAGCAGGGCCGCCATGTACTCGGGTGCGTAGTGGGCCTTGAGGTAGGCCGTCCAGAAGGAGACCAGACCGTAGCCCGCGGCGTGCGATTTGTTGAACGCGTAGGAGGCGAAGGGCAGGATCGTGTCCCACAGGGCCTTGATGGCCTCCTTGCCGAAGCCGTTGGACTCCATGCCGCCGGCGAATTTGGCGTATTCCTTCTCCAGCACCTCCGGCTGCTTCTTACCCATGGCCTTACGGAAACCATCGGCCTCACCGGCGGTGTAGTTGGCCACCTTCTGGGAGATACGCATGATCTGCTCCTGGTACACGATCAGACCGTAGGTCTCATCCAGGATCTCCTGGAGCGGTTCCTCCAGCTCCGGGTGGATCGGCTCGATCGGTTTACGCCCGTTCTTGCGGTCCGCGTAGTCCAGGTGCGCGTTCACACCCATGGGGCCGGGGCGGTAGAGCGCCAGGGAGGCGACGATGTCATTGAAGCCGGTCGGCTGCATACGCTTGAGCAGCTCCTGCATGCCGCCGGAGTCCAGCTGGAACACACCCAGGGTGGAACCGCGGCCCAGAAGCTGATAGGTCTCGGTGTCCTCGACGGGGAGGTTCTCCAGGTCGATGTCCTGCCCACGGTTCTTCTTGATGTTCTCCAGGGCGTCACCGATGACGGTGAGGTTGCGCAGACCCAGGAAATCCATCTTCAGCAGGCCGATGTTCTCACAGGCCGGGTAGTCCCAGCCGGTGATCAGTGCACCGTCGGCAGGACGCTTCCACATGGGGATGCAGTCCAGCAGCGGCACACTCGCCATGATCACCGCACAGGCATGCACGCCGGCCTGGCGGACCACTCCCTCCAGGCCCCGGGCGGTCTCGTAGATCTTCCGGATGTCGGGGTCCGTCTCGATGAGGCTGCGGACCTCACCGGCCTCGGCGTAGCGCTCGTGCGAGGAATCGGTGATGCCGGACAGGGGGATGTCCTTGGCCATGATCGGCGGCGGCAGGACCTTGGTGATGCGGTCGGCCATCTGGTAGCCGGCCTGGCCGAACTGCACACGGGCGGAGTCCTTGAGCGCCTGCTTCGTCTTCACCGTGCCGAAGGTGATCACCTGGGCGATCTTGTCCTCGCCCCAGCGGTCGGCGGCGTAGCGGATCATCTCACCGCGGCGACGGTCATCGAAGTCGATATCGATATCGGGTGCCGACGGACGCTCCGGGTTGAGGAAACGCTCGAACAGCAGGCCGTGCTCGATGGGGTCGATGTTGGTGATGGTCAGGGCGTAGGCCACGAGTGCACCGGCGGCAGAACCACGGCCCGGGCCGACCCAGATGCCGATGGAGCGGGCGTGCTTGATGATCTCGGCGACGATGAGGAAGTACGAGGGGTACCCCTTCATGTCGATGACCTCGATCTCGTAGTTCGCGCGGTCGATGTAGTCCTGGGGGACCTCGGCGCCGTCGAAACGCTCCTTCAGCCCCTCCATCACCTCGTGGTGCAGCCACGTCGTCGGGGTGTAGCCCTCCGGCACATCAGCGACCGGCATGCGGTCATGCGGGTGCGGCTCCCAGATCTCGCCGTAGTCCTGGACGCGCTCGGCGATCCACAGGGTGTTGTCGCAACCGTCGGGGACGATGTCGTCGAAGAGCGCGCGCATCTCTGCGGCGGACTTGATGTAGTAGCCGGTACCGTCGAATTTGAAACGGTCCGGGTCACTCAGCGTCTTGCCGGTCTGCACACACAGCATCGCCTCATGCGCCTGCGCCTGGGACTCCAGGACATAGTGGCAGTCATTGGTCACCAGCGGCGGCAGATCCAGCTTCTTGCCGATCTCCAGCAGCTCCCGACGCACCCGCTGCTCAATGTGCAGGCCGTGGTCCATCAGCTCGAGGAAGTAGTTGTCCCGGCCGTAGATGTCCTGCCACATCGCCGCAGCCTCCAGGGCCTGGTCGAACTGGCCCAGCCGCAGACGGGTCTGCACATCACCGGAAGGGCAACCGGTGGTGGCGATGATGCCGTCAGCGCGCTCGGCGATCAGCTCCACATCCATGCGCGGCCACTTGCCCAGCTGTCCTTCATAGGAGGCCATCGACGACAGGTGGAACAGGTTCTTCAGACCGGTGGCGTTCTCCGCGATCATCGTCTGGTGCAGGTAGGCACCCGAGGCCGAGACGTCATCGGATTTCTGGTGCGGCTCACCCCAGCGCACGCGCGTCTTGTTGAATCGGCTCTCCGGCGCCAGATAGGACTCGATGCCGATGATCGGCTTGACCCCCGCCTTCGTCATAGCCCGGTAGAACGCATCCGAACCGAACATGTTGCCGTGATCGGTGATGCCGACCCCCGGCATCCCCTGCCGTGCGACCTCCTCCGCCAGCATGTCGATCTTCGCCATGCCGTCGAGCATCGAGAACTCGGTGTGGTTGTGCAGATGTACAAAAGAGGAGTTCTTCGCCATGGGAGTGAGTCTAGCCAGTCGGTCAACGGAGGTAAATTACATCGGTGTTGCGGCGCTGAGCAGGCTTTTTGACGGTGGTGTGGGTCACTGTCTGACTGGTTCTGGCAGAGGCGGGGACGTCGGGTACTCAGGGCCCTGAACATCTCACCTGACGCCTCGTGGCGAACAGGGAATTTCAAGGGTGGATCAGAAATTCAGGCCGCATATTCAGGCGGGGCCTGAATCGTCCAAGCAGGGCACTATTGTTCTTCCTCATCCCGGAGGGCGCTCTCTCTATCCTCCGCCGGTCCTGTTTTCTGCTTACCTTCCATCCAGGTGATCACGTCAAAAATCCTGATGTCGCTGATAGTGCCCGGCAGACCTGCTTCCTCCCGGAGATAACGCAGACTCTCCCCCAAGCTGTCCTCTGACCGAAGCTCCCGATGAAGTGGCTCCAGTATTTTTCCGTTCGTGTTGAGTTCCGAGGTCACCACGCTGTCATAGATCGGATACAGTCGGGGACGCTTCCGGGCGATGAGTTTGCTCGCTCTCACTGCGCCAATCCCCTTGAGCTCCCTCAACCCACGTTCCAGCCGCCATGCCGGCCACTCTTCATGGATGACTCCATCCGGAATATCCACCAGATCCGCGTCGGTGGGAATGGTGGCGAGCAGTTGTGAGAAACGTTTCGCACGCGTCCGCAGAATCTCCAGCGCTGCGGAGGGGTGGATCGGAACGCTCAGATATCCGACAGCAATCAGGTCCTCGGCGGTGAATTCGTCCGGGGAAGGGTCGGGACCGTCCCCGGGCCACCGGTCGAAATAGGCACCGGTATACAGAACAGGCTTCTCCCCCTCCTGAAGCTCGAGACGGTCAGAATAGTAGGTTCGCAGATGTCTGACTGCGGTATCTGACCTGTGGGTGATGATCTCGGGAATCCTCATACCTGGAGGCTAGCAGGTTCCCTCCCCTGCACCCGCCCCTCCTTTGATCACACCAGCAGGTAGCATGACCTCCCATGGTCTACGGTCTGCTCGCCTATCTACTGTGGGGTCTGTTCCCGGCGTTCTTCCCGCTGCTGCTGCCGGCGGGTCCGGTGGAGATCCTCGCCCACCGTGTGGTGTGGACCGCAGTGATCATGACGGTGGTCCTGACTTTCCTGGGCGGCTGGCGGGAACTTCGGCAGGCCTCGGGGCGCACCTGGCTCCAGCTGATCGCCGCCGGGGTGCTCATCTCCTCGAACTGGGGCATCTACATCCTGGCGGTGAACACCAACCACGTCGCCGACGCCGCCCTGGGTTATTTCATCAACCCGCTGCTGTCGGTGGTGCTGGCGGTGGTCTTCCTCCGGGAACGGCTCAACCGGCTGCAGCTGGTGTCGGTGTCCATCGCGGCGGTGGGTGTCATCCAGCTGACCTTCCTGTCCGGCCAGGCGCCGGTCATGGCGCTGGCCATGGCGATCACCTTCGGGCTCTACGGCCTGGTGAAGAAACAGGTGCAGGTCTCCGCCACGGCCTCGCTGACGGCGGAGACCCTGGTCATTGCACCGCTCGGGCTGGTCTTCATCATCTGGCTGGAGTCCACCGGCCAGGGCACCTTCGTCAGCGAGGGCCCGCTGCACAGCACGCTGCTGGTGGTCTCGGGGCTCATCACGATGATCCCGCTGCTGCTCTTCGGCATGGCGGCGAAGCGTCTGCCGCTGTCGACGATCGGCATGATCCAGTACATGACCCCGACGATGCAGATGCTGTGGGCGCTGTTCATCACCCAGGAGCACCTCTCCCCTGCCCGTTGGGCGGGCTTCATCATCATCTGGGTGGCGGTGGCGGTCTACCTCTTCGACCTCACTCGCCGGGCCCGCCGGGCACGGAAACGGGACGAACCCCGAAGCGTCCCCACGCGGCATCCGGTGGAAGTACCTCAGCAGTGATGATCGCGGGGTCTGCGGCGACCTCGCGCAGGGCGTCGCCGGTGTCGTAGGCGACGACGGCGTCGATACCCTCAGGGACCGGCACGTTCCCCACCCCGGAGAGGCTGTGGGCGATGCGGTCGAGCTGGCGCTGCAGGACATCCTCGCGGGTTTCGCCGGCGATCGGTTCGGGCAGGTCGAAGGGGGCGGCCAGGGCGATGATCATTGCGTTGACCCGGCCCAGCGGTTCCAACACGTCCGCGGCCTCGGCGGGGGCCAGGGGTTGCGCGAAGGTGAGCAGGACGAAGGCGTGCTGGTCGGCGGGGGCGTCGATGAGCGAGGCCTCGGCGCGGGCGGCGTAGTCCCCGAAGGACTCGCCGGAGTCCATCCCGAGCATGTCCCCCTGCGGGGCGACGGGTTTATGGGTGGCGTCGTCGAAGAAGGCGAAGATGAGCACACCTGCCAGGGCGACCACGGCGAAGATCGCCAGGATGCGCTGGACCATACCGCTCACTGGCGGATCACCTCGAGCGCATGGGCCAGATCGTCCGGGTAGGGCGCCTCGATCTCCATGTACGCGCCGGTGCGGGGGTGGTGGAAACCGATGCGCACGGCGTGCAGCCACTGGCGGATCAGTCCGAGGCGCTCGGCCAGGTTCGGGTCGGAACCGTACATGGGGTCACCGACGCAGGGATGTCCGATGGCGGACATGTGCACGCGGATCTGGTGGGTGCGGCCGGTCTCCAGGTCGATCTCCAGGAGGGTGGCCTCCCGGAACGCCTCAATCGTCTCGTAGTGGGTGACGGCAGCCTTGCCGTCGGTGGTCACCGCGAAGCGCCAGCCGGCAGAGGGATGGCGGCCGATGGGGGCGTCGATGGTTCCGGTGAACGGATCCGGGTGGCCCTGCACCAGCGCGTGGTAGACCTTCTTCACCGTGCGGTCCCGGAAGGCGTTCTTCAGCACCGTGTAGGCGCGCTCGGAGGCGGCGACGACCATGACGCCGGAGGTGCCCACGTCGAGGCGCTGGACGATGCCCTTGCGCTCCGGCGGTCCGGAGGTGGAGATGCGGAAACCGGCTGCGGCCAGGCCACCGACGACGGTGGGCCCCTCCCAGCCGACGGTCGGGTGCGCGGCGACACCGACCGGCTTGTGCACGGCGATGATGTCGGCGTCGGAGTAGAGGACATCCATGCCCTCCACGAGTTCCTCCCGCGGCGTCAGCGGCTGCTCCGGGGCGGGCAGGGTGACCTCCAGCCAGGTGCCCTCGGTGAGGCGGTCGGATTTGCCGACCTCGCGGCCGTCGACAAGCACGTCGCCCTCGGCGGCGAGCTCGGCGGCGATGGTGCGGGAGATGCCGAGGAGCCTGGACAGGGCGGCGTCGACACGCATGCCGGCCAGTCCCTCGGGGACGGGGAGGTTACGCATTTCGCGGCTCATCAGGCATCCACCTTTCTGCGTTCGTCGACGAACATGGCGATGACGAACACCACGACGCCGACGGTGATGGCGGAATCCGCGATGTTGAACACCGCGAAACCACCGACGGAGATGAAGTCGACCACATGGCCGAACCAGAAACCCGGCTCCCGGAAGAGCCGGTCGAGGAGGTTGCCCAGGGCGCCACCCGCGATCAGCGCCAGGCCGAGGGCCTGCCAGCGGTAGCGGATCCGGGGCGCGGCGATGGCCACACCGGTGACGAAGGTCAGCTGGATGGTGGTGAACAACCAGGTGGAGTTCTCCCCCATGGAGAAGGCCGCCCCCGGGTTGAACAGCAGGAGGAAGCGCAGCCAGTCCCCGATGACGGGCACCGGTACCCCCGGTTCCAGCCAGGCCAGCATGATCGCCTTCGTGGCCTGGTCGATGGCCGCCACCACGAGGATGATCACCGCCATGAAGGTGATGTGTCTTTCGGATGGTCTCGGCGTTGTCGTGCTCACGGCCACCATCATTCCCCACGCAGCCTGTCAAGGTCCACCTCAGGTAGCGTTGATGAGGTGCAGTTCTCCCGTATTCTCCTTGCCGCCGCGACCGCCCTGACACTGACCACCGGCCTTGTCGCGTGCACCACCGAACGGCCCGATTCCTCCATCGAGCCGGCCGTCGGCCTGCCTGTCGACGCCGCACGGGTCACCGTCCAGTCCTCGGGCACCGGCGAGCGGGTGCTCACCTACGGGGACGTCGATGCTGACGACCAGTCCCTCGAGGTGGAGGTCGCCGACGGCATGGAGCAGACCGTCATGCAGGCCGATGCCGTGGACGTCCAGGCTCCGGCCGGCGGCGACGTCCAGCGCATCACCCTGCCGCTCACCGGCGGCACCTCCGCCGCGCAGGGGGACGAGCCGGAGGAGGGGGAACCGGCCACCCGGGACGTGGAGTTCCGCCTCGGCCAGCCCTCCAACACCGACCTCAAGATGACCGACGACATCCGCTCCACCGAGGGTTTCCTCCTCGGCTGGGACGGCCAGGACGACGGCCGGGTGTCCACCGTCTACCTCGCCGCCCCGCGCGAGGCCACCGACGAGGGACGCGCCCGGATCGAACAGGCCATGATGAAGCTGCTGTCCCTGCCGGTGGTCTTCCCGGAGGAGGCCATCGGGCCCGGTGCGACCTGGTCGGTGGATTCCCGGGTGACCGGTGAGTCGACGCTGCTGCAGACCATCACCTACACGCTCACCGCCTTAGAGGATGACCGCGTGGAGCTGGATGTTGACGTGCAGCAACGCCCGGCGATCGGTGCGCTGACTCTGGAGGACGGCAGCTCGCTCAACGTGCTCAACTCGAACACCACCACCGAAGGTTCCCTGACGGTCGACCTGACCAGTCCCCTGCCGGTCGACGGCCGCGTGTCCTACACCACCCGCGTCGTCTACGGTGGCGCGGATTCGGACGTCCGCGTCGTCCAGGACACCACCACGTCACTGGCCTTCACCGACAGTTAAGGAAGAACCACGATGGCCTCCCCCCACCACCTGAAATTCGACGGTGTGAGCTTCACCTACCCGGGCTCTGTTGACCGGGTGCTCACCGACATCACCTTCGCCGTGCCTGCCGGGCACGTCACCGGGCTGATCGGGGAGAACGGCGCCGGCAAATCCACCCTCCTGGAGCTCGTCGCCGGGAAGCTGGAACCGGACGTCGGTTCCATCACCACCCCGCCGACCACGGGCTTCATCGAGCAGGAGACGTCACTGCCGTTCTCTGCCGCGGCCGCCGAGCTCATCGACGCCGCGGTGGCCGAGCTGCGGGATATCGAGCAGCAGATCGGGGATCTCTCCGCACGCCTGGCCGATGAGCCGGAGCTGGCGGAGGCCTTCGACGCCGCGCTGGCCACCGCCGAGCAGTCCGGGGTGTGGGAACTGGACTCGCGGATCGCGACGGTCCTGGCCGGACTCGGCCTGGCGGAGGTGCCGCTGGAGACCCGCCTGGGTGACATGTCGGGTGGGCAGCGGCGCCGTTTCGCGCTGGCCGCCCTGCTGCTGCGGCCCGTGGACGCGCTGGTGCTCGACGAGCCGACCAACCACCTCGACGACGACGGCGTCGACTTCCTCATCTCCGAGCTGGACGAATTCCGTGGTCCGGTGCTGGTGGCCAGCCATGACCGTTTCTTCCTGGACAAGGCCGCCGATTCCCTCGTCGACCTCGACCCCGGCCTGGGGCATGAGGGTGGCGGCGGGGAGGAGACCCGGCAGGGCACCGTGTTCACCGGCGCCTTCACCGACTATCTGGAGGCCCGCGAGGACATCCGGCGCCGCTGGGAGGAGCTCTACACCGTGCAGGAGCACGAACGGGTGCGCCTGCAGAAGGCCACCGAACAGGGCGCGGAGGACATCTTCCACCGGGAGACCTCGAAGTCGGAGACCCGGGCCTCGGAGAAGTTCTTCGCCGACCGGGCCGCGAAGACCCTGGGCAACCGGCTGCGCTCGGCCCGCAGCCGCCTGGAGGCCCTGGAGCGGGAGGAGCTGCCCCCGCCGCCGGCGCGCCTGAAATTCCACGGCATCCCTGAGCACACCTCGCTGGCCTCCCTCGGCGAACCCGCGGTGGTGGCGAAGGACCTGGTCGTGGCGGACCGGCTGGGGCCGTTGACGGTGACCGTGCAGCCTGGTGACCACTGGCTCATCGAGGGACCCAACGGGGCGGGTAAATCAACCCTGCTCAAGGTGGTGCAGGGCGAGCTCGAGGTCGGCGACGGCCTGCTGCGCATTCCTGAGGGGGTGCGTATCACGCGCCTGAGTCAGGACGACGAGTGGATTGACCTGGACACCCCCGCCGAGGAGATCTTCGCGGCGAAGGTGCCTCCGAAATCCCCCACCCTCGTGGAGATGGGCCTGATGAACGAGGAGACCGCCGCACGCCCCCTCGGCGAGCTGTCCCTGGGTCAGCGCCGGCGTGTGTCGCTGGGTATCATCCTGGCCTCACCGCCGGACATCCTGCTTCTCGACGAGCCCACCAACCACCTCTCCCTCGCCCTCGCCGAGGAACTCGAGGAGGCGCTGGAGAACTATCCCGGCACGGTGCTGCTGGCCACCCACGATCGCTGGATCCGCCGCCGCTGGGCGGTGCGCACCAACGGCCGCGGCAAGGTCCTCTCCCTGCCGGGCCGGGACGGCTAGCTTATTCGGCCGGGGCCTCGGCGGGGGCCTCAGCCGGATCCTCAGCGGGGGCCGGGCTGAAGTCCAGGCACATCTCCGGGACCTGCTCCGGGCTGACGGTGTTGGTGATCAGGGTGCAGGCCCAGGACTGGGACAGCTTCCAGGTCTCGTTCTCGTAGATGAACTCGACGTTCTCGGCCGGCTGGGCCTCGTTCTCCGGGAGGATGAAGTTCACCGAGGCCAGCACGGAATCCGGGGTGTAGCCCGGGAGCACCGGGTTGACCACCTGGAACTGGGCCCCGGACTCGGCCTGGGAGGCGGCCATGACCTCGAAGAGCTCAGGTGCCTGCTCACCGTTCTGAACGGTGTTGACCTTCTCCTCCAGCGGTACGGTCGGGTCGGTGGCCCTGGCCAGGATCGTGTTCAGCTCATCCGCGGTGGGCAGCGCGGGGCTGGCGGCCGAGGTGGTCGCCTCGGTGGTCGCCGTCGCGGTGGTGGCGGTCGTGCCGTTGTCCTCATCGGATGCACAGGCGGTGAGTGCCAGGGCGGCGCCGAGTGTGGCGACGAACGCGGTGATCTTGCTCAGCTTCACGGAAAAATTCTCCTCAAATCGGGGCACCACTGGTCTTGGGGCTCCGGGCCGATCGTACACGTTATGCATTTGTGACAACACTTGTGGCGGGCATCGTGTGGCACCCTGGTGGCATGACCCGCATCGTCCTGCTGACCACCGGCGGCACCATAGCCTGCACCACCGACGAGTCCGGGGCCCTGCGCCCCACCGTCAGCGGTACGGAACTTCTCGACGCCGTCCGTGACCACCTCCCCCACGAGCTCTCCGCCGTGGACCTCGTCCGTCTCGATTCCTCCGCCATCACCCTGGCCGACATTGACGGCCTGGTCACGTCAGTGCAGGAGGCCCTGGCCTCCCCGGATGTCGACGGGGTGGTGGTCACCCACGGCACCGACTCCATGGAGGACACCGCCTTCGCGCTGGACTGCTTCCACGCCGATGACCGCCCCGTCGTGTTCACGGGTGCGCAGCGTGCCTTCGACCACCCCTCCTCCGACGGGCCCGGCAACCTCATCGACGCCGTGCGGCTGGCCGCCGATCCGTTGGCCCGCCGCCAGGGGGTGCTCATCGCCTTCGGTGGCTGGACCATCCCCGCCCGCGGCGCCGCCAAGCGCCACACCACCGAACTCGATGGTTTCATCTCCACTGTGCCGCGCGAATCCCGCCGACCCGCCCCCGTACCGGCCGCTCCCCTGGCTGACATCCATGTCCCCGTGCTCGCAGCCTGGCCCGGCGCGGACCGCCAGCTTGTCGACGCCGCCGTCGCCTCCGGCGCCCGTGGCCTGGTGATCGAGGCTCTCGGTTCCGGCAACATCGGTCCCGGGATGGGTGCCGGTGTCGCTGATGCGCTGGACGCCGGGGTCCCGGTGGTGATCACCTCGCGGGTGCCCTCCGGTGAGATCATCCTCGCCTACGGCGGCGATGGCGGGGGCGCCACGCTGGGTTCGAAGGGTGCCGTCGGCGCCGGGCATCTGCGGGCGGGGCAGGCCCGGATGGCGCTCGTCGTAGCCCTGGCAACCGGCCGGGATGTGCGCGAGCTGCTGCTCTGAACCTGCAGCTCCAAACCCCGCGAGGAAAAACCTGCGACCACCCCTGCAAAATCGCGCGAACCCCGCGAGGAGCCCCATCCGGTGACTCCTCGCGGGGTTTGTGATCGCAGGATCTGTGCCGGAACGCTAAGCGTCCGAGACGGTGAAGCGGGTGTTGCGGTGGGCCGGGTTCTGCAGCTCGTCGAGAACCGCGACCGCCATGGTGCCGGCGGTGGTGTGGGACTCACCGTCGGCGGCGGTGAGCAGCTCATCGCCGCCCACCTTCGGAGTGGTGGCCGGACCCTCGGCCGGGAAATCGGCCTGCGGGGAGATACCGACCCAGTTGGTGGTGTCGACGGTACGCAGGTACTCGAGCTGCTTGAACTGCTGCTCGGGGATGTTGATCCAGGCCGCAGCATCCGGCACCTCGCGGAGCACCTCGATGAAGGGCTTCCCGGTCGCCGGGTTGGTCAGCGAGCCGGCGCCGAGGATGAACACCAGGCGCGGGGACTCCTCCCCTGCTGCCTCCACCAGCTGGCGGGACAGGTCGATGTGCCGGTGGGCCTGGTCCGGGGCGGTGGCGAAGGCGTTGACGATGGCGTCGTAGCCGGCGAGGTCCTCGGCGGTGAGGTCGAAGGCGTCCTTCTCCACGACCGTGACGTCCTCGCCGAGAATTTCCCGGGCGCGGTCGGCGTTGCGGACGAGTGCGACCGCTTCCTCCCCGCGGCGTACTGCCTCGCGGTAGATCTCCTGGCCGGCCTTGCCGGTTGCTCCGATGATACCGATCTTCATTCCTGATCCTCCTGGTTTACTTTAGGGTTCAAGTAATCATAACCATCGGGACCTCCCGGGTATTCCCCTTCTGCCGGAAAAGTCGAGCCCTTCGCCACATGTCACATCAACAGCTCTGGACCCTGCTGGCGAGCTGGGCGTATGTCGAAATGTGCATTTGTTGACGTGATATTTTACGGCGCCCCGTCTCCGTCCGCCCACTCCTCCCACGCCAGGCTGTCCAGCGGGTCCCCGGGGCGCAGGTCCGGATCGTCGACGGGGAAAGTGCGGGTGAAACCAGGGCCGGTGGCGCGGGTCTCGAAACGGACCGAGACGATGCCGTGGCCCGCACCCTGCACCCAGCCGTGACCGAACTCGGGGTGGTGGACGTCCTGGGTGGCCCGCCAGCCCGCGGCAGCATCCCCCTCGATGTCGGCGCGGGCGATCTCGACGACGGGCCCGGTCACATGGTCACTGACCCCGGATTCGAAGTCGTCGTCGGTGGTCTCCCGGTGCTCGACGATCTGCTGGTCGAGTTCCGGGAAGAGCACGTCCTGACGGGCGGCCTCCAGACCGGAGTAGCTCACCCCGACCAGGCGGATGGGGCCCACCTCATCCGGGTAGCGGGCCAGGCGGAAGGCGGTGGCGCGCAGCGTCTCCGGGTCGTCGGTGGCGTACGGCAGGGTCGCGGAGCGGGATTCGATGCGGAAGTCGGCCATGCGGAGCTTGACGGTGACGGTGCGGGAGCCGCGGCCGTCGGCAAGCAGGCGGCGGTGGGCGGACTCTGCGGCGCGGTCGATGGCGGCGTCGACCTCCGCGTGGGTGGTCAGGTCACGCGGGTAGGTGTGTTCGGCGGAGATGGACTTGGCCTCGGCGCGGGTTTCCACGGGACGCTCGTCGATGCCGCGGGCGAGGTGCCACAGCATCCGGCCGTTGGCCGTGCCCAACGAGATGGTGACCTCGCGTTCGCTCAGGCCGGCCAGGTCGCCGATGGTGTGCACGCCGATCTGGTTGAGCCGCGCCTCCGTCACCGGCCCCACACCCCACAGCTCGGAGACGGGCATGGGGTGGAGGATCTCCAGCTGCCGGTCGGCGGGGATGACAAAGGTGCCGTCGGGTTTCGCGCGCCCCGAGGCGATCTTGGCGTACTGCTTTCCGCTGCCCGCGCCTATCGACGCCGCCAGGCCCGTCTCCTCCCTGATCACCCGGCGCAGCTCCTCGGCCCAGCGGGTGACCTCCGCTGCCGAAGCCCCCTCGAGTTCGGCGGGCTCCATGAATGCCTCGTCGATGGACAGCTGCTCGAGGACGTCGACACGCGAGGCGATGAGCTGGAAGACGCGTCGCGAGGCCGCCACGTACACCGCCCGCCGCGGTGAGACGAGCACCGCCGAGTAACCGACCAGGCGGGCGGCCTGCTGGGTGGGCATCGCGGAACGCGCCCCGAATTTCCGGGCCTCATAGCTGGCACCGGCGACCACTCCCCTCCCCGAGACCCCGGCCACCAGCACCGGGCGTCCGCGCAGGGTGGGACGGGTCAGCTGCTCGACGGATGCGAAGAACGCGTCCATGTCGATGTGGAGGACCCAGCGCTGCAGGACCGTCATCTTGCCGGACGCCGCAGGAGGATGGCCAGGATGACCAGCGCGATGCCCACCACCTCCGCCGGGCTGAGGAACTGCCGCAGGGCGACGGCACCGAGGATCGCGGCGCTCGCCGGCAGCAGGGCCTGCAGGAGCGCGAAACCCGGGGCCCCGGCCATCTTCATCACCACCTGGTCCAGCGAGTACGGGATGACCGCGGAGAGCACCCCCAGCCCGAGGGCCAGACCCAGCAGCTGGGTCCCGGGCATGGCCACCTCCGCTGGCCACAGCACCCAGGCCAGCGGCGCGGTGAGCACCGCAGCGACCGCGAAACCCGCGGCCATCGCGGAGCGGGGGTTGCCGGTACCGCCGACGATGCGGGAACCCACGACGATGTAGACCGCCCACATGGCGCCGGCCGCCAGGGCGAAGAGGATGCCCGCGGCCGCCGTCGACCACACCGCACCCGAGATGACCACCACGCCGACCAGCGCGGCGAGCAGCGCCAGCCAGTCCCGCAGCGAGCGGGAGCCGACGGCGGCGACGAGGACGGGGCCGAGGAACTCGATGGCCACGGCAGTGCCCAGCGGCAGGCGGGCGATGGCCTCGTAGAAGGTCATGTTCATCCCGAGGGTGGCCACGCCGTAGACCGTGGCCTGCCACGTGAAGGAGGCCCGGGCCGGGCGGTAGAGCACCAGCAGGATCAGCGCGGCCGCGGACATCCGCAGCCACGCCACGACGACCGGCGGAAAAAGCTCGAAGAGCCCGACGGCCACCGCCGCGCCAGCGTAGAGGCTGAGCGAGGAGGCGACCATCACCGCCGGCGCGCGCAACATCAGACGGCGGTGGCCTTCGTCACCGTCGCCGTCGCGCCCTTGACCACGTCGTGGGCGTCGCCCTCAAGCTCACCCGTGACGATCTCGAGCTCCACGGCGAGGACCTCACCGGCGATGAGGTCGCGGTGGCGCTGGGCCCACTCCTCCTTCTCGGCGGGAACCGACAGGACCACGGTGATGCGGTCGGAGACCTCCAGGCCGGCGGCCTTGCGGGCGTCCTGCAGGCCACGGATGACATCGGCGGCCCAGCCCTCGGCCTCAAGTGCCTCGGTGACCTCCATGTCGAGGACGACGAGGCCGTCGAGGCCGTCGATGCGCGCGGTGGAGTCCGGGTCCGCGGCGACGAGGCGCTCGGTGTACTCCTCCGGGTTCAGCTCGATGCCGTCGGCGATGACAGTGTCACCGACGCGCTCGTAGTTGCCGGACTTGACGGCCTTGATCACGCGCTGGACATCGCGGCCCAGGCGCGGCCCGGCGACCTTGGCGTTGACGACGACCTCGAAGGTGCCCACCGAGTCGACGTCGTCGGTCAGCTGGACATCCTTGACGTTGACCTCGTCGCGGATGATCGCGGCGAAGTCGGCGAGCTGGCCGGACTCCGGCAGCGCCACCGTCAGCGAGGGCAGCGGCAGACGGTTGCGCAGCTTATGGGCCTTGCGCACCGAGGAGGCCGCGGAGCACACGCCACGGGTGGCGTCCATCGCGGCGACCAGGGCGGCATCCGCCGGGATCTCATCCGCGGAGGGGAAGTCCGCCAGGTGGACGGAGCGCTCCCCGGTCAGGCCGCGCCAGATGACCTCGGAGATCATCGGCAGCAGCGGGGCGGTGACGCGGGTGAGGACCTCGAGCACGGTGTAGAGGGTGTTGAAGGCCTCCGGGTGCCCGGTGTCCCCGGCCCAGAAACGGTCGCGGGAGCGGCGCACGTACCAGTTGGTCAGGGCATCGGCGAACTGCCGGACGGCGTCGGTGGCGTCGGCGATCTCCGCTGCGGCCAGCGCACGGTCCACATCGGCGACCAGGTCGTGCAGCTTGGCCAGGATGTAGCGGTCGAGGACGTCCGTTGAATCGACGGACCACTCAGCCGGCTTCGAGGAGTACAGCTGCAGGAAGGTGTAGGCGTTCCACATCGGCAGCATCGCCTGGCGCACGCCCTCACGGATGCCCTGCTCGGTGACGATGAGGTTGCCGCCGCGCAGGATCGGCGAGGACATCAGGAACCAGCGCATGGCATCCGAGCCGTCGCGGTCGAAGACCTCGTTGACGTTCGGGTAGTTGCCCTTCGACTTGGACATCTTCAGCCCGTCGTCGCCGAGGACAATGCCGTGGGCGACCACCTTGCTGAAGGCCGCGCGGTCGAAGAGTCCGACGGAGAGCACATGGAGCAGGTAGAACCAGCCGCGGGTCTGGCCGATGTACTCGACGATGAAGTCCGCCGGGGCGTGGGACTCGAACCACTCCTTGTTCTCGAAGGGGTAGTGGAACTGGGCGAACGGCATGGAGCCGGAGTCGAACCAGACGTCGAGGACGTCCGGGACGCGCCGCATGGTGGACTGGCCCGTCGGGTCGTCCGGATTCGGGCGGGTCAGCTCGTCGATGTAGGGACGGTGCAGGGAGGTCGGGCGCACGCCGAAGTCGGCCTCGAGCTCGTCGAGGGAGCCGTAGACGTCGATACGCGGGTACTCGTCGTTGTCGGAGACCCACACCGGGATCGGCGAGCCCCAGTAACGGGAACGGGAGATGTTCCAGTCGCGGGCACCCTCGAGCCACTTGCCGAACTGGCCGTCGCGGATGTGCTCCGGCATCCACTCGATGTCGTTGTGGTTGATCTCGACCATGCGGTCGCGGATCCTGGTCACGTTGACGAACCAGGAGGGCAGCGCCATGTAGATCAGCGGCTGGCCGGAACGCCAGGAGTGCGGGTAGGAGTGCTCGATCGTCTCGTGGCGCAGGACCCTGCCGGCGTCCTTGAGGTCGCGGATGATGTCCTTGTTGGCGTCGAAGACCAGCTGGCCCTCGTACGGCGGGACCTGGGAAGTGAATTTACCGTCCATGTCGACGGGGATGACCAGCTCGATGCCGAGGGCCCTGCAGGCCTCCATGTCGTCCTCACCGAAGGCCGGGGCCTGGTGGACGATACCGGTGCCGTCCTCGGTGGTGACGTAGTCGGCAGCGAGGACCTGGAAGCCGTTCTCCAGCTCCGGGAAGAAGCCGAAGATCGGCTCGTAGCTCAGACCCACCAGCTGGGCGCCGGTGAAGGTGGCCAGCACCTCGAGGTCCTCACCGAGCTCCTTGGTGTAGTTGCCCACCAGGTTCTCGGCCAGCAGCACCTTCTCACCGCTCTCAGCGACCTTGACCAGGCTGTAGTTGACCTCCGGATGCACCGCGAGGGCGGCGTTGGAGGGCAGGGTCCAGGGGGTGGTCGTCCAGGCCAGGGCGGCGGCCCCGGCGAGCACCGGATGCTCGGCCAGGGTCTGCTCGGCGGCCGTGCCCGGACGCGCCCCGGTGAAGGGGAAGGTGACCGTCAGCGCCGGGTCCTGGCGCATCTTGTAGGAGTCGTCCAGGCGGGTCTCCTGGTTCGACAGCGGGGTGTGCTCCGCCCAGGAGTAGGGCAGGACGCGGAAGCCCTGGTAGATCAGGCCCTTGTCGTAGAGCTCCTTGAACGCCCAGATCACGGACTCCATGTAGGTCAGGTCCATGGTCTTGTAGCCGTTGTCGAAGTCCACCCAGCGGGCCTGGCGGGTGACGTACTCCTTCCACTCCTCCGTGTACTCCAGGACGGAGGTGGCGCAGTACTCGTTGAACTTCGCCAGGCCCATGGCCTCGATCTGGCCCTTGTCGGTGATGCCCAGCTGCTTCTCCGCCTCCAGCTCCGCGGGCAGACCGTGGGTGTCCCAGCCGAAGACGCGCGGCACGTGGTAGCCGGCCATCGTGCGGTAGCGCGGGATGATGTCCTTGACGTAGCCGGTGAGCAGGTGGCCGTAGTGCGGCAGGCCGTTGGCGAAGGGCGGGCCGTCGTAGAAGACGTACTCCTCGTTGCCCTCGCGCTGGCCCAGGGATGCCTGGAAGGTCTGGTCCTGCGACCAGTAACCCAGGACGTTGCTCTCCATGTCGGGGAAACGGTTGGAACCGCCGGTCAGGTCAACCCTGGGGTAGACCCCGCCGACGGAGGTCTTCTTCTCGGGTGCGGACATCCTCGTATCTACTTCCTTCACTCACGACGTGTGTCTTCGGTCTGCAGGGACGCCACCTTTATGCCGGCTGCGCGGTACCACCCTGCTTGGGTACGCGGCTGCGCACCCCACTTCGTTCGTGGTGAAGGTCTGTCACGGTCCCACCCGTCCGGTTCTACTGGGCCCCGCTGCCGGGACTGTTCTTCCGGATGCTCCCCGGTGATGGCCGGATCATCGCTTCTGCCTCAGCACTATACCCCACACGACGAAAACTCCCCGTCCTGGGACGGGGAGTTCGCGGTGATCTCAGCGTGGGGCGTCAGATCAGTTCTGGTTGCCGCCCTCGGCGTTCGGGGCCGCGGAGCCGCGGGACTCCAGCTCCTCCAGCTGGGACTGAATCATGGTCTTCAGGCGGGTGCGGTACTCGCGCTCGTAGACACGCAGCTCGCTGATGCGGGTCTCCAGCGCGGTCTGCTGCTGCTTGACGGTGGCCATGATCTCGGTGTGCTTGCGCTCGGCGTCGGCCTGCAGGGCGTTGGCCTTCTCCTCGGCCTGACGGATCTGGGCCTCGGCGCGGGAGTTGGCCTGACTGGTGGTCTCCTCGGCGCGCTTCTCGGCCTCGGCGACCATGGTCTTGGCCTTGTTGTCGGCCTCGGCCAGCTGCTGCTCAGCGCGCTTGGCGGCGTCCGCCAGCTGTGCGTTGGCCTTGTTGTCGGCCTCGGTGAGCTGTGCGTTGGCCTTGTTGTCGGCC
This sequence comes from Corynebacterium hylobatis, assembly GCF_003955685.1. Taxonomy (GTDB): domain Bacteria; phylum Actinomycetota; class Actinomycetes; order Mycobacteriales; family Mycobacteriaceae; genus Corynebacterium; species Corynebacterium hylobatis. The sequence goes on along the minus strand of NZ_RXHJ01000010.1, from coordinate 56,681 downwards.
TCGGCCAGCTGCTGCTCAGCGGCGGAACGAGCCTCATCCAGCATGGAGCGGGACTCAGCCTGCGCCTCGGAGGTCAGGCGGTCGGCCATCTCCTGGGCCAGGCCCAGGACCTTGGCGGCCTGCATGTGGGTGTCGGCACTGGCCGCACCGGAGGCCGCCGGGGTGGCCGCGGCAGCGGGTGCTGCAGCCGCGGATGCCTGGGCAGGGCCCTGTGCCTGTGCCTTCTTCGCGGCCTCGGCCTCGGAACGTGCCTTGTCCGCGTCAGTCCTGGCCTTCTGCAGGTCGGCCTTGACGGTCTTCAGCTCGGCCTCGGCCTTCTCGGTGGCCTTGCGTGCCTCGGCCAGCTTGGCCTCGTACTCTCCGCGCACCTTGGCCTCGATCTCCTTGCGGAGAGCGCCCTTGTCGACGCCGGCGGGAGCACCGCCGTCCTCCACCCGCGCACGGAGGTCATCATTGTCGTCCTGCAGCTGGGCGAGGGTGTCCTCGACGAGATCGAGGAACTGATCGACCTCATCCTCGTTGTAACCCCGCTTGCCGATCGGCGGCTTACTGAAAGCGACGTTGTGCACATCAGCTGGTGTCAGCGGCATTGGCGTTCCCTTCGAGTTTTGTGGTGGCCGGGAGGGCCGGTGCGGGGCGACCCACACGAAGTTGTTTCTGGAAATCGTACTTTGAATGTCTGATCAAGTGTAACCCCGGAGGGGAACGTCCGGACGACGGACACCCTGAATCTTTAGCGGAGGTTCAGATCAGCGGCCACTCAGCCAGCTCAACGCAGCAGGGTCTGAACCACAATCACCCGCAGGATCGACAGAATGATGAAGAGCACGATGATCGACATGTCGAGTGAGACATTGCCCAACCGCAGTGGCGGGATGATCTTCCGCAACGCCTTCACCGGCGGATCGGTGACCACGAAGAGCGGCTCAGCGATGTAGATGAACCAGCGCGGCGGCTGGAAATTCCGGGAGAAGGCCTGGATCATCTCGATCACGATTCGCGCGATGAGGATCAGGACGAAAATCTGGAGGACGACATAGAGGACAGCACCGAGGAGACTCACGAGAACCGAGCCTAGCGGCACCGGACCCAAAAAACACAGGCGCCCCGCCGTGAGCGGGACGCCTGATGCCTTGAAGCGTGCGGGTCAGCGCAGGCCGGCGGCGCGCTCCAGTTCGATCTGGCTGAAATCAGCACCCTCCGGGGTGATGGCGAAGACGGTGCGGTCAGTGTCGATGTGCTTGGACACGTTGACCATGCCGCCGCGCAGGGCGAAGCACAGACCCGCCGCGAAATCGACGATGCGCTTTTTGTCGCCGGACTCCATGCGGCTGAGGTCGAAGACAACCGCGTCGCCGTTGCGGAAGGGCTCGCCGATCTCGGCGGCCTGGTTGTAGGTGCTGACCTCGACAGCGACCAGCTTCGCCTGCGGGGTGTAGCGGGGACGCTCCCCGTATGCGGAGGAGTAGCCGTAGTCCCGGGCCGGGGCCGGGGTGGGTGCCGGGGTGTAGGCGGCGGACCCGCTGGAGCGGTACTGCGGGTCGTCGTCGTAGTAGGCGTCCTCGTGCTCCATGTCGACCGGAGTGAGGCCGAAGAACTCCTTGGCGTTCCTGATGATGGACATATGGTTGATCCTCCCGGGAAGGTTTCCCGTAGACGCGGCTGACACGGGGCTTTTGTCGTTTGTTGTTCCCTAGGGTAACGGTCTGGCGCCGAGCACACCAGTACCGACACGCACGACGTTCGAGCCCCGGGCCACGGCCTCCTCCAGATCGCCCGACATCCCGGCGGACAGCTCCATCGGCCGACCGGTCTGTTCCGCGATTTTCCCGCACAGCCTGCGGGCCCGGTCGAAGACCTCCCCGGCCGCGGAGTCCAGGGGCGGCACAACCATGAGGCCGGCCAGTTCCAGGTGTTCCGCCTCCTCGACGACCTGCACCAGCTCGTCGAGGTCCTCCTCGAGCACTCCCCCGCGGGCGGGATCCCCGTCGGCGGAGAGCTGCAGGTAGACGGGCAGCACATCGGTGGTGCGGTCGCCGCGTTCCAGGGCCAGTGCCATGCCGCGGTCAAGGGCCTGGGCCAGGCGGACGGAGTCGACCGAGTGGACGCTGGCGGCCCAGCGGGCGACGGAATTAGCCTTCTTCGTCTGGACCTGCCCGATCATGTGGATACGGGCCTCGGGTACCTCGGCGGCCTTGCCGCGGGCCTCCTGCTCGCGGTTCTCGGCGACATCGGCCGCGCCGAGTTCAACGAGCAGCCGCAGGTCGGCGGCCGGGTGGAATTTGGTCACCGGCAGCAGGCGGATCTCCTGCGGGTCGCGGCCGGCGGCCTCGGCGGCGGCGTCGATACGCGCGCGGACGGCAGCCAGGTTGGTACGCAGTTCCTCGGTACGTGTCACGGCAGCCACACCAGCCCCGCCTGTCGCCCGGTGGTGCCTTCGCGGCGGTGGGAGAAGAAATCGGTGTCCTCGATGGTGCAGCGCGGGTCCGCCTCGATGGCGGTCACCCCCAGGCCCATGAGCTGGCGCACCAGACCGGCGCGCACGTCGATGCCCGGCGTACCCTGCTCCGTGCGGGTCCGCGAACCGGGCAGATGCTTCTCGACGTCCGCGGCCATCTCCGCCGGCACCTCGTAGTTCCGTCCGGAGGCCGCCGGGCCCAGCAGCACCTGGATGCTGCCCGGGGTGGCACCCAACTCGACCATCTTCGCTACGGTGCGGGGGATGATCCCGTTGCGGGCCCCCATGCGACCGGCGTGGGCGGCGGCGATCACACCGTGAGTGTGGTCGGCCAGCAGCACCGGCACGCAGTCGGCCACGAGGACGGCCAGGGCCAGGCCCCGGCGGGTGGTCACCAGAGCATCGGTGGTCTCCACAGGGCCGGCCTGCGGGCCGTCGACGACGGCGACATTGTTGGAGTGCACCTGTTCCATCCACACGATCTCACCCGGATCCAGGCCGAGCACCCCGGCGAGGCGGTCACGGTTGGCGGCGACGGTGCCGGCGTCATCGCCGACGTGGTCGCCCAGGTTGAAGGATTCATAGGGGGACGACGACGCCCCGCCCGCACGGGTGGTGAACACCATGCGGACGGGGCGTGCAGCCTCGTTCTCATTGCGCAGGGACATGCCCTAGAGGTTAGCGCAGGAAGTCGGGCACATCGAGGTCGTCATCCCGGCGCTCCGGGCGGGAGGAGGTGAACAGGCCGCTGCTGGAACCGCTGCGGTGATGGTGGCGGCCGGGGTCGTCCTGGGCCGGGGCGGGCGGCGGGGTCGGGGCCGGCTTCTCGCGCTCCTCGAAGAGGCGGCCGCGGGCGGAATCATCCTGGACCGGAGCCGGGGTGGGGTTCTCCGCCGGGGTCGGGGTCCCGGGGGCGTTGGCCGGCGGGTTGTTCTTCGCGGCGTCGAAACCGGTGGCGATGATGGTCACGCGGGTCTCGTCGCCGAGGTTGTCGTCGATGATCGTGCCGAAGATAATGTTGGCGTCCGGGTCGCCCTTCTCCTGGACGATGCTCATCGCCTCATTGACCTCCATGAGGCCGAGGTCGGAGGCGCCGGCCACGGACAGCAGCAGACCCTTCGCGCCCTCCATGGTGGACTCGAGCAGCGGCGAGTTGATCGCCTGCATGGTCGCGTCCATGACCCGGTTGTCCCCGCGGGCGGAACCCACGCCCATGAGGGCGGAACCGGCGTCAGACATGACGGAGCGGACATCCGCGAAGTCCACGTTGATCACACCCGGGGTGACGATCAGGTTGGTGATGCCCTGGACACCGTTGTGCAGCACCTCATCCGCGGCACGGAAGGCCTCCATCATGGACAGGGTGGCATCGCCCAGCTGGAGGAGGCGGTCGTTGGGGATGACGATGAGGGTGTCGCAGACCTGGCGCAGCTCCTCGATGCCGGCCTCCGCCTGGCGGGTACGGCGCGGGCCCTCGAACTTGAAGGGCTTGGTCACTACACCGACGGTCAGGGCGCCGAGCTTCTTGGCGATGCCGGCGACGACCGGGGCGGCACCGGTACCGGTGCCGCCGCCCTCGCCGGCGGTGACGAAGACCATGTCCGCGCCCTTGAGGGTCTCCTCAATCTCGGATTTGTGGTCCTCGGCGGAGGTGCGGCCGACCTCCGGGTTGGCGCCGGCGCCCAGGCCACGGGTGGCCTCACGGCCGATGTCGAGCTTGGTGTCGGCGTCAGAGAAGAGCAGTGCCTGGGAGTCCGTGTTGATTGCGACGAACTCGACACCCTTCAGGCCCTCTTCGATCATGCGGTTGACGGCGTTGACGCCGCCGCCGCCGACGCCGACGACCTTGATGACGGCGAGGTAGTTGTTCGGTGAGGTCATGGGTTCTGGCCGCGCCTTTCGGGGAAGTTAAGTGAAATTTGGAACGAGGTTGTATCCATCATGGGCCACCGCCCGCCCGAATCCCGGGACATTTCGGCGGCGTGTCCACACTCTCAACCTCAGGTTAAGGGTTGTTGACGTGCGTTTTTAACGCACAGTGACCATCGCGGGGTTGGACACATTCCAGTGCTGCCCCTCGCGTTGGATCACGGTCTGCATCGCCACGGACTTGTCGTGGTTGTTCTCCGGCGCCCCCCAGTAGACCGTCCGCCCGTCATGCAGGTGGAGGGTCAGCTCGTGGGGGCCGGGGGCGTCCACGGAGGCCACCATGGCGCGGATATGGTCCGGCAGGGAGGCGACAGCCCCGGCGATGCCACTGAAGGACTCCGGTTCCCCGGTCACCTCCACCGCATCCTCAGGTGGGGTGGCGATGATGAACGGTACCCCGCCCTCATCGATGAGGTGTTCGCCGTCGTCCTCCCGGGTGTAGAGGACCGCGCGGCGTTCCGTGATGGCCACCTCCAGGGTACCCGGCCAGCCGCGGGTGACGGTCGCGCTGTGCACCCAGGGCAGGTCCGCCACCCCGCGCGCCGCCCGGCCGGCGTCCACGCGGGCGAGGTTCTCACCCTCAGCGACACCGGTGGCCTCGATGACCTGTTCCTCCGGGGTGTGCACGTTGCCGGTGACCGCATACTCCGACACCCGCAGGACGGGCAGCACCCAGAGCAGGCCGACGATCACGGCCAGCAGGGCGAGCACCCCGGCCACGCCGAGGAGAATCTTCTTCCGGGGCATCATTCACCCAACGTGGCGAGGATCTCCCCGGCCAGGAGGGTGACGTTGCCCGCACCCATGGTGAGCACGAGATCCCCCTCCTCCACCAGGCGGCGCACGGTCTCCGGGGCCTGGGAGAAGTCCGGTTCGTAGACAACCTGCTCCGCGGTCATCGAGTCGATGATGATGCGGGAACTGACCCCCTCGACCGGCTTCTCCCGGGCGCCGAAGATGTCGAGGACCACGGCGGCGTCGGCAAGCGAGAGCGCCGTGGCGAACTCGGCCGCGAACTCGATGGTGCGGGAGTACAGGTGCGGCTGGAAGACGACGATGACGCGCGCACCGGTGCCCTCCGCCCCGACCTTCTGGCGGGCGGCCTGCAGCACCGCCGTCACCTCGGTGGGGTGGTGCGCATAATCGTCGTAGACACGCACTCCCCCAACGGTGCCCCGGTACTCGAAACGCCGGCGCACACCGTTGAAATCGCTCAGCCCCTCGGCGAGCAGCACCGGGTCCCCGCCGGCGAGGTGGCCTGCCAGCAGCGCGCCCGCCCCGTTGAGCACCATGTGCTGGCCGGGGATCTGCAGGTGGACTGTCAGATCCCGGTCACCGATGCGCACATGCGCCACCGAACCTTCGTCGGTGACGTCCGAGCTGAGGACTTCCGCGCCGACCGGGATCGACGGGTGCAGCGCAGCGGCCGCGGTCGTGCCGTAACCCAGCACGTTCACGCCACGCTCCAGGCAGCGCTCACCCAGCTCCGCTGCATGGACGTCATCAAGGCAGACCACCAGATGGCCGGACGGGGTGAGGCGGCCGGCGAAATCGTCGAAGACCCGGTGGTAGGCCTCGGCGGTGCCGAAGAAGTCGAGGTGGTCCGGCTCAATGTTGGTCACCACCGCGATGTCGGGGCAGTACCGCAGCAGGGAGGCGTCCGATTCATCGGCCTCCGCCACGAAACTGTCCCCGGTGCCGTGGTGGGCGTTGGTGCCCGAGCGGTTGAGCTGGCCGCCGATGGCGAAGCTGGGATCCATGCCCGCGGCCTGCATCGCAGCCACCGCCATGGAGGTGGTGGAGGTCTTGCCGTGGGTACCCGCGAAGAGCACCTGGCGACGCCCGCTCATCAGCTCACCGAGCAGATCCGAGCGGCGGATGACCGGGATGGCCAGCTCGCGGGCGGCGGTCAGTTCCGGATTGTCCTGCGGGATCGCGGCGAAGGAGACGACAACCACGGTCGGCGGCTCCCCCGCCAGGCGGAGATTCTCCGCCTCGTGGCCCACCGCAACAAGCGCGCCCGCCGAGCGCAGAGCCCGGACGGGGCGGGAGTCCTTCACGTCGGAGCCGGTGACCACCGCGCCCCGGTCAAGCAGGATGCGGGCAACCCCGGACATGCCGGAACCGCCGATGCCGATGAGGTGGACGCGGGAGAGGTCGACAGAATCGGTCACGGAATTTCAGGCTCCTGGGTGTGGGTGGGACGGACAGGTCATTCTAACGCCGCAGCGACCGCAGCAGCCAGATACGCTGCGGTATCCCCTGCGGAGTGCCCCCGGGCGGCCGCCCGCATGGTCTCGAGGGTATCCCCGTCACCGAGGATGCCGGTGACCTCGGCGACCAGCCGGTCCGCGTCGAACTCGGCGTCACCGACAAGACGGGCGGCACCGGCGGCGACCACATCAGTGGCATTGAGCGCCTGCTCACCGTTGCCGTGCGGCAGGGGGACGTAGACGGCAGGCAGGCCCGAGGCGGTGACCTCGGCGACGGTCATCGCGCCGGAACGGCAGACGATGAGATCTGCGACGGCGTAGGCGGCCGCCATGTCCCCGATATAAGGCAGGGGGACATAGTGCTCGTGGGGGGCGGGGGCGGTGTTGCGTCTGCCGTAGGCGTGCAGCACCTGGAATCCTCCGGCGGTGGTCAGTGTGTCCACCGCGCCGGCCACCGCCCGGTTGAGGCTCACCGCCCCCTGGGAACCGCCGGTGACCAGCAGGGTGCGCCGTTCCGGATCGAGCCCCCACTGCTCACGGGCACGTTCGGCCGCGGCCTGCATGTCACCGCTGCGCAATCCTGCGCGGACGGGGATGCCGACGACCTCGCCGGGCATCCCTGAACCGGCCACCGCGTTGAAGCCGGTGCCACCGAGGCGCACACCGAGTTTATTGGCCAGCCCGGCGCGGGCGTTGGCCTCGTGGACGAAGAACGGGATGCCCAGCGAGCGGGCCGCCAGGTAGCCGGGGGCGGAGACGTAGCCGCCGAAACCGATGAGGGCGTCGGCCTGCACGTCGCGGAGGATCTCCCGGGTCTGGCGTACCGCCTTGACCACCCGGACCGGCAGCTTGAACAGGTCGAGGTTGGGTCGCCGCGGTACAGGTACCGGGTCGATGAGGCGGAGGTCGAAGCCGCGGGCGGGGACGAGGTCACGTTCCAGGCCGCGCGGGGTGCCCAGGGCGGTGACGGTGGCGCCGTGCTGCTCGACGAGGGCCTCAGCCACCGCCAGCGCGGGTTCGACGTGGCCGGCGGTGCCCCCGCCGGCGACGACCACGCTCAGGGTGTCTTGGGGTGCGGGCATGGGTCACCGTCTCCTGTCGGGTTGGGGCCGGTCATGTTCTCTGACGGTACCAGTCACGGGTGCGCCGAAGCGGGCCTGCGTCCGGCGTTCCCGGGCCGTCGCCGCCTTCCGCACGGCGGGTTCGGGCAGCAGGAAGAAGCGGTCGAAGAAGGGGCGGCCGTAGGACTGCATCGCGGAGACCGCCTCCGGTTCATGGCGGGCGACGGAGGCGAGCAACCCCATGGAACCGAGGGTGATGATCGCGGAGGTGCCGCCCGCGGAGATCATCGGCAGCTGGATACCGGTGACGGGCATCAGCCCGACGACGTAGCCGATGTTGATGAAGGCCTGGGAGACCACGCCGGCGGTCAGGGCAGCGGCCATGAGGGACTGGAACTGGTTCTGCGCCCGGGTGGCGGTGCGGTAGCCGAAGTAGCCGAGGGTGGCGAAGAGGATGATCACCAGTGCCCCGCCCCACAGGCCGAGTTCCTCACCGATGATGGCGAAGATGAAGTCGTTCTTCGCCTCGGGCAGGTAGAACCACTTCGCGCGGGACTGGCCGAGGCCGACACCGAAGAGGGAACCGTCGGCCAGGGAGAGGAAGCCCTGGTAGGACTGGAAGGCTGCGCCCTGGGTGTCCTCGAAGCGGCCGAAGAGTGCGTCGAAGTAGACGGTGAAGCGGTTGGAGCGGAAACCGCCGCCGACCAGGATGGCCACCAGCCCCAGCGCGGCAGCGGCGCCGGCGAGCAGGACGATCCTGAGGCTGCCGCCGGCGAAGACGAAGGTGAACATGCCCACCAGCGCGAAGCTGGCGGTCATGCCGAGGTCACCCTGGGCGGCGATGAGCCCGGTCATCGCGACCATGACCCCGAGGTAGATGGTGAAGGGGCTGCTCCTGCTCATGCGGGTGTCGTTGCGGTCGGCGAGGTAGGCGGCACCCCACACCGCGATGGCGACCTTGGCCAGTTCGGAGGGCTGCAGGCCAACGGAACCGACGCGGATCCACGACTGGGAGCCGACCTCCTCGCTGCCCTCACCGATACCCGGGATGAGCACCGCCACCAGGAGGAGGAGGGAGATGATCATGAGCCAGGGGGCGATGCGGCGGACGGTGGCCGGTGGGACCCGCAGGGCAGCCCAGAAGGTGAGGAGGCCGAGGACGACCATGAGGCCCTGGCGCAGGGACTGGCCCCAGACGGTGGAGCCCTCGATGACCGACCAGGTCATCGAGGAGGACATGACCATGACCACACCGATGCCGGTGAGGAGGAAGACCGTGGTGCGCAGCATGAGGTAGTCGAAGCCCGGCCGGGACTCCATCATCGACTGCCAGGCCCGGTATCCCCTGGTGAAGGCGCCGGTGCTGCTGCTCATGAGATCTCCCGGGGTTGATTTGCGGCGGCGGCGAAAAGGTCGCCGCGCTGGGCCATCCCGGTGAACATGTCGAGGGAGGCCGCGGCCGGGGCGAGCAGTACGGTGTCGCCCGCCCCGGCGGTGTCCGCGGCCCAGCCGACGAGCTCGGCGATCGCCTGCTCCGGGTCGGTGCGGGTGGTGTGGTGGACGGGGACGTGCGGGGCGTGCTCGGCCATGGCGGCGGCGATGCGGGGGGCATCGGCACCCAGCAGTCCGACGGCCTTGAGCCGGTGGGCGTGGGAGCGGATCAGCGGGACGATGTCGGCGCCCTTGAGCTGCCCGCCGGCGAGCCAGATGACGTTGTCCAGCCCGGCCAGGGCGGCGTCGGCGGCGTGCGGGTTGGTGGCCTTGGAGTTGTCGACCCAGGTCACTCCCCCGGTCTCGGCGATGATCTGGCCGCGGTGCCCGTCGACCTGGAACGCGGCGAGCGCGGCGGCGATGTGTTCCGGCGTGGCGCCCTGACTGCGGGCGATGGCGGCGGCGGCGAGCGCGTCGAGCACACCGGCCGGTCCGGCCGGTTGGATGCCGGCGACCGGCGCGAGGATGACGGGGGCGTCACCGGTGTTGTCCACCAGCTGCCCACCGATGAGGCCGAACTGGCCGACGCCGGGTTCGGCGAGGGTGAAGCCGATGTGATTGTCGACGTCCGCCCGCGCCAGCACCGCGCGGACCACCGGGTCGTCGACGCCGGCGACGGCGACCGACCCGGACAGGGCGCGGCCCTTGGCGTCGGCGTAGGAGGTGAAGGAGCCGTGCCAGTCGATGTGGTCCTCGGCGAGGTTGAGCAGCACCCCGGCGTCCGGGATCAGCTCCTTCGACCAGTGGAGCTGGAAGCTGGACAGTTCGGCGACGAGGACGTCGACGCGTTGCTCGTCAAGCAGGGCGTCGGCGACGGCGACACCGATGTTGCCCACCGCCCGGGCACGCAGCCCGGTGTCCTGGCCCAGCTGCGCCATCATGGCCGCGAGCATGGCGGTGGTGGTGGTCTTGCCGTTGGTTCCGGTGACCACCAGCCAGGTACGCGGGGGGCCGAAGGCGCCGGCGCGGTCGAGGCGGTAGGCCAGCTCGACGTCGCCGATGACCTCGAGGCCGGCTGCGGCGGCGTCGACAAGCAGGGGGTTGTCGGGACGCCAGCCCGGGGAGGTGACCACCAGCGAGAAACGGCTCAGCACGGTGCGGGCCTCGGCGACGGTGACGCCGGTGGACAGGTTGTTGTCGTCGGCGACTGTGAAGTCCACGCCGAGGCGCTCCAGGAGGCGGACGATGCCGCGGCCGGAGACCCCGGCGCCGGCGATGAGGACGGTTCCGGTGATCATCGCAGGCTCACTCCCGTGACGGTGAGCCATTCGGCGTAGAAGATGCACACACCGAGCATGACAGCCATGGCGGCGATGAGCCAGAAGCGGACGACGACGGTGGTCTCGGGCCAGCCACCGTTCTCGAAGTGGTGGTGGAAGGGTGCCATACGGAAGACGCGCTTGCCGGTGGTGCGGAAGGAGATGACCTGGATGACCACGGAGGCGGCCTCGATGACGAAGAGCGCGCCGATGATGATCATCAGCAGCTCCGTGCGGGATGCCACCGACAGGCCGGCGACCAGGCCGCCGAGGGCCAGGGATCCGGTGTCACCCATGAAGATCTTGGCGGGGGCGGCATTCCACCACAGGAAGCCGAGGCAGCCGCCGAGTCCGGCGGCCGCGAGGATCGCCAGATCGAGGGGGTCACGCACCGAGTAGCAGCCCGGTTCGACGGCGACCTCGCAGGAATTGCGGAACTGCCAGAAGGTGATCAGGGAGTAGGCGCCCATGACGAAGGCGGTGGTGCCGGCGGCCAGTCCGTCGAGGCCGTCGGTGAGGTTGACGGCGTTCGACCAGGCGGCGATGAGGATGACCATGAACACCAGGAAGACGATGATGCCGATGATGCTGCCGCCGAAGGCGATGTCGACGGTGTCGATGTCCCGGATGAAGGACAGGTGCGTCGACCCCGGGGTCAGGCCCTGCGCGTCAGGGAACTGGAGGATGAGCAGGCCGAAGGTAATGGCCAGCACGAGCTGGCCGACGAGCTTGGCGGTCTTGTTCAGGCCGAGGTTGCGGGCCTTGAACAGTTTGATGAAGTCGTCGGCGAAACCGAGCGCACCCATGCCGAGCATGAGGCCGAGGACCAGCACGCCGGAGACGGTGAAGCCGCCGGTGCCGATGACCATGCCGTAGATGCCCACGGTGACGTAGGCGACGACGATGCCGGCGATGATGGCGATGCCGCCCATGGTGGGCGTGCCCCGCTTGCGCAGATGGGACTGGGGGCCGTCCTCCCGGATCTCCTGCCCCAGGCCCTCGGCGGAGAAACGCCGGATGAGCACCGGGGTGGTGAAGATGGCGACGAGGAAACTGACGATTCCTGCGATGATGATCTGTGTCACGTCGTGTTCGCCCCTATGAACCCTTCTGGATGTTCTGCTGTTGGATGAGGTTCTCCGCTACCCGCCACAGCCCCAGCGAGTTGGAGGCCTTGACCAGCACGACATCGCCGGGGTTGCCGGGTCCGGTGTGCTCGATCGGGCGGGTCCGCAGCACGGCCTCGACGAGGCGGGTGGCCTCGTCGACGTCGCGCGCGACCTCAGTAGTTATACCCCGGTTGGCGGCCTCGGTGGCCATGGCGCGGCTGTGGGGATCATCGCCGACGGCGATCAGGTGCTCGACGCGGTACCTGTCGAGCTGCCGGCCGATCTTGCGGTGCGCGGCCTCCGCATCGGTGCCGAGTTCGCTCATCTGGCCCAGGACAGCGATGGCGCGGGCGTGGCGGCGGGCCGCGGCGGTGTAGGCCAGGGCGGCGATGCCGGCCTTCATGGAGTCGGGGTTGGCGTTGTAGGCGTCGTTGATCACGGTCACCCCGTCAGCGCGGGTCTGCACGTCCATGCGGTGTGCGGAGGCGCTGGTGTGGCCGGAAAGTCCCGCGGCGACCCGGCTGAGGTCGAGTCCGGCCTCCAGACCGATGGCCGCGGCTGCCAGGGCGTTGGAGACCTGGTGCTCACCGAAGACCTGCAGACGCACGGGGGCGGATTCCCCACCGGCGTGCAGGGTGAAACTGGCGCGGGCGACATCATCGAGGCGGATGTCCCCGGCCCACAGGTCGGCGCGGGTGCCGGCGGAGTAGGTGACCACCCGGGCGCGGGTGCGGGGCGCCATGGCAGCGACGAAGGGGTCGTCGGCATTGAGCACCGCCACCCCGCGGGCCGGCAGGGCCTCGATGAGTTCGCCCTTGGCGCGGGCGATGTTCTCCCGGGAACCGAATTCACCCAGATGGGCGGTGCCCACATTGAGGACGGCGCCGATGTGCGGGGGCACGGAGCGGGCCAGGTGGGCGATGTGGCCGATGCCGCGGGCGGACATCTCGGCGACGAGGAAACGGGTGTCGGTGGTGCAGCGCAGCGCCGTGTAGGGCAGGCCGATCTCGTTGTTGAAGGAACCGGGCGGGGCGACGGTCTCCCCCGCCATGCGCAGCACGGAGGCGACGAGGTCCTTGGTGGAGGTCTTGCCGGCGGAGCCGGTGATGCCGACGACCGTCAGCTCCGGCAGCCTGGTGACCACGGCATGGGCGAGGGCGGCCAGCGCCTCGACGACGGCCTTGACGGAGCCGTCGGTGTCGTGGGCGTAGATGTCGGCGTTGGAATCGGGGCGGCCGGTGGGTTTGACCACGACTGCGGGCACCCCCACCGGGCGGGCGGCGAGCACGGCGGCGGCACCGGCCGTGATGGCGGTGGCGGCGAAGTCGTGGCCGTCGACACGTGCGCCCGGCAGGGCGATGAACAGCCCGCCCGGGGTGATCAGGCGGGAGTCGAACTCGATGGTGCCGGTCACCGGGGTGTCCGGCTTCTCGACGTCGTGGAGCTCACCACCGGTGATCTCCGCGATCTCCGCGAGGGTCAGGGGGATCACAGTTTCTTCTCCTTCAGTGCACGCCGGACTTCCTCCCGGTCGTCGAAGTGGTGGTCCACCCCGTTGATGAGCTGCCCGACCTCGTGGCCCTTGCCTGCGACGACGACGCCGTCGCCGGGACGCGCCCACCCGATCAGCGCGTCGATGGCCGCGGCGCGATCACCGATCTCGCGGATCTCCGCGGAGGTGCCGGCGGCGAGCGCGCCCTCGAGGACAGCGGCGCGGATGGTGGCGGGGACCTCGCTGCGCGGATTGTCGTCGGTGATGATCACCAGGTCGGCCCGCCGGGCCGCCTCCGCCCCCATGAGGGGACGCTTGGTGGCGTCCCGGTCGCCGCCGGCCCCGACCACCACGCCGAGGCGGCCGCTGATCTGACCGCGCAGGGTGTCCAGCACCGCGGCGACGGCCGCGGGTTTGTGGGCGTAGTCGACCACGGCGAGGAAGTCCTGTCCGGCGTCGATGCGCTCCATCCGGCCCGGCACGGCGACGTCGGCGAAGCCGGCGGTGAAGGCCACCGGGTCCACGCCGGCGGCAAACGCCATGGCGGTGGCCACCGCGGCGTTGGCGATGTTGAAGTCACCCGGCAGCGGCAAACCGGCGGTCAGTTCGTGGCCGGGCAGCCGCAGGTGCAGCGTCTGCGCACCGGTGGGGGCCACCTCGGTCTGGGTGGCGGTGACATCGGCGTCATTGCCGCGGGTGGACACGGTCAGGGGGTCACCGGCACGCTCCGCCATCCGCCGGCCCCACTCGTCGTCGACGCAGACAACCGTGCGGTCCGCGGCCAGCGGGGAGGCCGGGTCGAAGAAGCGGGCCTTGGCCTCGAAGTACTCCTCCATGGTCGGGTGGAAGTCGAGGTGGTCCTGGGAGAGGTTGGTGAAGCCGGCGACGTCGAAACGCGTGCCCGCCACCCTGCCCAGCTCCAGGGCGTGGGAGGAGACCTCCATGACCACGTGGGTGACGCCTGCGTCGACCATCCGCGCGAAGAGCTCCTGGAGGGTCGTGGCCTCCGGGGTGGTCAGGGAGGTGGGCACCGCCCGGCCGTCGATACGGGTGCCGGTGGTGCCGATCAGACCGACCTTGTGACCTGCGGCCATGAGACCGGCCTCCAGCAGGTAGCTGGTGGTGGTCTTGCCGGAGGTGCCGGTCACCCCGAGCACGGTGAGTCGCTCGGAGGGGTGGGCATGGACCTCGGCGGCGACGGTGCCGAGCACCGCGCGGACGTCGTCGACGACGATGATGGGGCGGGTCTCCCCCGCCGCGGCGAGGATCTCCCGGCCGGCGGCGTCGGTGAGTACGGCCACGGCCGGGCTGCCGGCGGCGTAGGTCGCGCCGTGGCTGCGGGTACCCGGCACGGCGGCGAACAGGGCGCCGTCGCTGGCCAGAGCGGACGAGTCCAGACCGAAGGAGGTGATGACGGGATCAGCCCCGGAGTCCTGTACGAGCTCTCCCCCGGCGATGCGGGCCAGATGGGACAGTGTGTTTTCCATGGTGGTTCTCCTCCTCGAGGACTTATTGGGCGTGGAGGATCAGGAGGTCCTCCATGGGCGGTGACGTCGGGATGTTGTCCCGGTCGAGCAGCCATGACGCGATGTCGCGGAAGATCGGGGCCGAGGACTGTCCGCCCCCGCCGCCTTCCTCGACGCCGCGAGTGGGTTCGTCCACCATGACGGCCACCACGAAACGCGGGTCATCCGCCGGGGCGACACCGGCGAAGGTGATCCAGTAGTCACTGTTGGAGTAGGCCCCGGTGTTCGGGTCGACCTTCTGTGCGGTGCCCGTCTTGCCGGAGGTCTGGTAGCCGGGGACCGCGCCGTTGGCGCCGGTGCCCATCTGCAGTCCACCCGGGTCGTCCTGCATGATGGAGCGGAACATGTCGATCGTCGCGCGGGCGGTGTCCGGACTGACCACCTGGGTGCGGTCCGGTTCAGCGAGTTCCTGCTCGGTGCCGTCCGGGTTCGTCACCGACCGGACGATGCGGGGTTCGATCCGCTCGCCGCCATTGGCCAGGGCCTGGTAGATGGAGGCCATCTGCAGGGTGGTGAAGGACATGCCCTGCCCGATGGGCAGGTTGGCGAAGGTGCCGCCGGACCACTGCTCACGGGCCGGCAGGAGGCCGGAGGATTCGTTGGGCAGCTCGATGCCCGTCGTCTGACCGATGCCGAAACGCTGGAGGTAGTCCGCGAAACGGTCCTCACCGAGGCGTTCGGCGAGCATGAGGGTACCCACGTTGGAGGACTTACCGAAGATGCCGGTGGTGGTGTAGGGCACCACGCCGTGGGCCCACGCGTCGTTGACGGTCACGCCGGCCATGTGGATGGAACCGGGCACCTGGTGAACCTCGTCCGGGGTGGTCAGTCCCTCCTCGAGTGTGGCTGCCGCGGTGATGATCTTGGCCACCGAGCCCGGCTCGTAGGGATGCGAGATTGTCTGGTTCTCGAAGTCCTTGCCGGCCCGGAGCTGGCGCTCAATGTTGCCGTTGGGGTCGATGGTGTCGGTGTTGGCCATGGCCAGCACCTCACCGGTGGCCACGTCGAGGACGACCGCCTCCGCGGAATCCGCCTGTGAGTTGGTCTTCGCCTGCTCCAGCAGCTGCTGGACGTAGGTCTGCAGGTCCAGGTCCAGGCTCAGCTCCACGGCGGCACCGTCGACGGCCGGCACCACGTCGCGCAGGGTGCCGGGGATGACCTGCCCGTTGGTGGACACGTCCTCCGTGGAGCGGCCGTTGATGCCCGAGAGCATGGCGTCTCCGGAGGTCTCGAAACCGAACTGGCCCTGCCCGTCCATGGACACCTTGCCCAGGACGTTCTCGGCGATGGCCCCGTTCGGGTACTGGCGGATGTCCTGGTGGTCGGCGGCCACGCCGTGGAAGGTGGCGGCGATCTCGGCGGCGACGTCCGGGTCGACGTTGCGCACCAGGACCTCGTAGGTGGAGTCGGCCTGCAGCTTCTCCAGGATCTCCTCCTCCTTGACCTCACCGGTGATCGCCCCGGCCTCCTCGATCATGGCGGGGATCTCCTGCGACATGGTCACCAGGACGTCCTCGACCCGCTCGTCGATCTCGGCGTCGATCTGCTCCCGGGACATGCCGTCCATGCGCATCGCCAGGTCCTGTTGTTCGGTGAGCTCGCTGCGCAGCACCTGCGGGGAAATAGTCAGGCTACGGGCCTGCATGGTGTAGGCCAGCTGGTTGCCGTGGCGGTCGGTGACCTCACCGCGGCGGGCCGGTTCGACGTAGACACGGGCACGCTGCTGCTGCGCCTTTGCGGCGAACTCGGGGCCCCACACGATCTGCACCCAGGCGAGGCGGCCGACCAGGAGGACGGTGAGGGCCGTGAAGAAGACAAGGATGATCCGCAACCGGCGGGTCATCACCGCCTTCTGGGTGGGGGCCTGCTGCCGAGTGGGCTTCCCGCCGGGCTTCCCACCGGGTTTTTTCGTGGGTTTCTTCGGTTTGGTCTCTGGTTGCCGGGGCGCGCGGCTCTGCGCTGCCCGGGCGTCGGAATAGGGACGGGATGACGAACTGCGGGACGAGTCAACTCGTCCCGCAGCACGTCGGACGCCGCCGGCGCCTGGTCGTGTCACTTGCCGTCCTCAACAATCGGTACTTCTGGGGTCACTGATCCTCAGCGGGAACATTCGGGGCATAGGGGGCCACACCCGGCTCGTAGGGGGCCACGCCCGACTCTGCCGGGGCACGTAGCCGCTCGGCCTGGGGGATCGCCTCCAGGTTGTCGCCCAGCTCCCGGATCGCGTCCGGGTTGCTTGAGGCCTGGCCCGGGCGGACCGGCGCACCGTTGACGTCGATGATGGGACGCGTGGTCACGTCCGCCGGACGTTCCTCCACAATCCCACCGTCGGCGCCCACCGCGAGGATGCCCGGTTGGACGGGCACCTCCAGGCCGAGTTCACCGGCCCGGCGGGCCAGCTCCGCGGAGGAGCGGACGTTCTCGAGGTCCCGGTTGAGGGTCTCGAGCTGGTTGGCCAGCTGCTGGTCCTGGGAGGACAGCGTCTGCATGCGGAAGGTCAGCTGGGTGGACACACCCGACAGCCACATGGCCAGGGCGACACCCGCGATGGCCAGGACGACAGACATGCCGACCAGCTTCATCAGCAGGGTGGAACGGCGGATCTCTTCGGTGCGGCGGCCCCGGACGGAGACCACCTGCCGCGAACCCAGGCGGTTCGGCGAGGGGACCGGCCGTCGGCGGCCCGGCAGGGGCGTCTGCGGGACCTTCGGCGCCCGCGGTTTCTCCGGTGCCCGGGTCGATTGCCCGCGATCGAGGACGGCGATGCTGGTGAAGTCACGGCTGGCACCCATGCGTCGTTCCTTACGGTCGTTTCGAGTCCTGGTCGGTTGGGTCACGGTCGGCCTCCGGTCGGTTCAGGGAGCTTCTCCACAGCGCGCACCCTCACCGGTGCCGCCCGGGGATTCTCTTCGATCTCCGCCTCGTTCGCTTTCTCCGCCCCCCGGGTCACGGTCCGGAAGCGGGGCGCGGTGCCCGGCAGGTCCATCGGCAGGCCGGGGGGTGTCTTCGAGGCGGTCATGTCGGCGAAGGCGTTCTTGACGATGCGGTCCTCCAGCGACTGGTAACTCATGAATACCGCCCGGCCACCGACGGCAAGCAGTTCCGCGATGACGGGGATGACGTTCTCCAGTGCCTCCAGCTCGGCGTTGACCTCGACGCGCAGCGCCTGGAAGGTGCGTTTGGCGGGGTGGCCGCCGGTACGCCGGGTGGCGGCGGGGATGGCGGAGTAGAGCAACTCGACCAGGCGTGCGGAGGTGGTGAAGGGCTCCTTCTCACGTTCCCGCAGCACCGCCGAGGCGATCTTGCCGGCGAAACGTTCATCGCCGTAGGTCTTGAGGATGCGCGCCAGCTCACCGTGACCGTAGGTGTTGAGCACATCCGCTGCGGTCTTCCCCCGGGAGGGGTCCATGCGCATGTCCAGCGGCGCGTCGGTGCGGTAGGCGAAGCCGCGCTCCACCTGGTCCAGCTGCATGGAGGACACTCCGAGGTCGAACAGTGCCCCGGCGACACCGTGCTCGCGGGCGAGGCCGAAGATCTCCCCCTCGCCGTGGGCGATGGCCTCACCGATGCCGTCGAAACGCGTCTGCACGCCGACGAAGCGCCCACCGAAGGGGGCGAGGCGTTCGCGGGCGTCAGTGAGCGCGACGGGGTCACGGTCCACGCCGATGACGCGGGTCTGCGGGAAGGTCCTCAGGAAATGCTCTGTGTGTCCGCCGGCACCGAGGGTGCCGTCGACGATGACCGCGTGCTCACCGAGCTTCTCGACGCCCGGGGCCAGCAGGTCCGCCATCCGGTCGCGGAGAACCGGGACATGGCCGAAATTCTCCTCGACGTCGAAGCTCATGTCGCTCATGGCGTCCCTAGCCCCCTTCGTCATCGAGTGTGTGGCCCGCCCACGGTACGGGGTGCGTATAGGGCCCTGCCCGATGTGTCCATCTGATGTCGGGGAAGTACACCAGAGCATCACCTCGGGCAGAGTCCGTACACGCGCTCCGTCCCACCCTCCCATCCCCTGCGGGGGATGATCAGAGCAGTCCGCCGAGGACGTCTTCTGCGTCGGCCGCCGCGAAGGCGGCTTCCGTTTCCTTCTGATAAGCGGCCCAGGACTCTGCGTCCCAGATCTCGAGAAAATCCACTGATCCGATGACCACACACTCCTTGGTCAGACCCGCGTATGCACGGTGCCCGGCCGAGAGGGTGATGCGACCGCTCCCGTCAGGACGCTGTTCATCCGCACTGGCAGCCAGATTCCGGATGAAGGCACGTGCCTGAGGATTGGTGCGGGACACCGACGCGGCCTTCCGGACGCGTGCGGCGAACTCTTCCCGGGGATAGACCGCAAGGCTGTGGTCCTGCCCCTTCGTGATCATCAACCCACCGGCAAGTTCCGCACGGAACTTGGCCGGAAGTGTCAGCCGACCCTTGTCGTCGAGCTTCGGAGTGTAGGTACCGAGAAACATCCCGGGGTCACCTTCCTCTGCTCGCCTCCTCGGATCTCTTCAGAGCAATTCAGTTCTCGCCATAGTTCGGGGCGGCCACTTGGGCCGCCCTTCTCCACCGCTGCGCCCCACAATACCCCACTTTGCCCCACCAACAACCCTCAACGTGGCCGTAAAATTGCCTGGCAGAGAAAGAGATGCAGGTGAAGTAAGCGAAAGCGGTGGGGCACCGACCCGCGGCGGGGGACGGGACGCCCCGCGGACACCCCCTTTTCACACCCGGATGTGGCCTTTCCTGTGAATTTCCGTGTAGACACAGGTCCCGGCGGGGGCGGTGGGGGCGAAGGTGGGGAATTCAGAAAAAGGTCCGCCGCGCACCCCGGTGCAGGGGCGTGCGGCGGACCTTGATCCGTGCTGATTCTGTCTGGCGGCTAACGCTCCTCGAAGCGGCGGCGGAAGTTCTCCTCCACGCTGCTGGCAGGCGCCCGGCCACGGTTGGTCCGGCGCTTGCTGACCCGCCCGGTGGCCGATCCCCCGCCTCCGCGGAGCATCCACACACCGGCGCCGAACATCACCAGGAAGCCGACGACGCTCAGCGCAATGAACCACAGGCTCTGCTGGGCGAGTGCGACTCCGCCGATGAGCATGACCAGGCCGACAACCGCGATCGCAACACCCCGAAGCGTGATACCGGGTGTCCCGGTCGCGCCGAAGCCATGGCCGCCGGCCACGGATGACCCGAACTTGGGGTCATCAGCAAGGAGAGACTGTTCAATCTCCCGGAGCGCTCGCTGCTCCTGCTCTGAAAGCGACACTGTTCCTCCCGGACATCGCTGGGTGTTTATCTTCTCACTCGTTCAACGCCCAGACTAACGGGAATGTTCCCGGGAATGCCAACCCCGCTACGCGGCAGCCGGAGCCCAGCCGGCCTCGGCCTCAACCTCGGCCAGAAACTCTGTGACCATGGAGATCACACGGTCGACCACGGTGGGATCCACGTCACGCTCCAACCCGGAGGCCACCCGGGAACGCAGGCGGGAATACTGGGCGAAGGCCATGGCCCACCGCTCCCCTTCCGCGTCGACCAGGCAGAGCTGGTCCCAGGCGCTTGTCGGGCGGCGGCGCCTGCCCGCCACCGTGGAGGCGGAGATCCTCGCCCCGGCGGTCCGCAGGGCGGCCCGGTAGGCGGATTCGAGGGCCTGGTCCCACTCCCCCGCACGGCGGTGCCTGACCGCCGCGGCCAGGAGACCGCGCGCCTTGAAGATGAAGTCGGCCCGCCGGGTGCCCGAACCCGCGCCGGCGAACCTCGTTGTCGCTGAGATGATCCGGGCCATCGGGGCCAACTCCTTTCCACTGCGTTCATGTGGTCCGCGGACCATGCCTGATGACCTCCGGACAGTCCGCGTACCACGCTTCCAATTGCCTCGTCCTGCGTGTTGCCCACACCATAGGGACGGCATGGGACATGACACCCTCAATTCTAGAACAGCCATTCGAACACGTCAATGGTTGCTCTGCATTTTCCCCGACCGCGATCCGGGTGCCTGTTCGATTCCGTCGCGGCCCTGCCGCCCGAATTTTTCCCACGGTCGGCCCTGTTCGTGGTTCAGTGGAGAGGTGACGATTGAGATCCGCCGTTTGACCGGCCCCGAATTTGCCGTGCTGACCCCGCAGCTCGTCGACCTCTACATCGAGGCGATGGGCTACGACAGGAGCATCCGTGCAGGCCGCATCGAGGTGTGGCGGCGGGAGATCATGCAGCCGGGATTCACCGCTCTGGCCGCCTTCGAACAGGGCACCCTCCTCGGCGTCGCCTACGGCTACCTCGGGGCACCGGACCTGTGGTGGGACCGCCAGGTCCGTCGCGGCTTCCGGGAGGCCGGTGGTCCGGACACCCATCAGGCCGTGCTCATGCGCGACTACTTCGAGGTCGCCGAGATCCACGTCGATCCGGCACACCAGGGCCGGGGGATGGGTCGCCAGCTGCTCTCCCAGCTGCTCTGGCACGTCCCGGCCACCTATGCGCTCCTGTCCACCCCGGAAGTGGAGAACGAGGCCAACAACGCCTTCTCCCTCTACCGCTCCATGGGCTTCCGCGATGAGCTGCGCAACTTCCACTTCGACGGCGATTCCCGCCCCTTCGCGGTCCTGTCCGTCGCCCTGCCATTGTCCGACGGCCCCGACAGGTCCGGCAAGGTCGGGGACCAACCCCGGTAGGCCAATGGGTATCGTGGACTCGACAGTTCACCGCCCTGATGAAGGACCGCCGCATTGAGCACCCAGGACCCCCGAACGCTGACTCTCGACCAGATCCCGGCCGCAGCCCGTGACGAACTCGCCCGCTTCTTCGCGGCCCGCCGGGAGCAGGTCTCCGCGATCGGGGCCCCGGTCAGCCAAACCGTCACCCACCTGGAGAACTTCGTCCTCGGTGGCGGCAAGCGGATCCGCCCGTTGTACGTGTGGGCCGGTTTCGTCGGCGGCGGTGGTCTGGAGAACACCTCCGAGAACCCAGCAGCCGTGCTGCGGGCGGCAGCCTCCCTGGAGTTCATCCAGGCCTGCGCACTGATCCATGACGACATCATCGACTCCTCCGACACCCGGCGCGGTCACCCCACCGTCCACCGGGCAGTGGAGGCCAACCACCGGGGCAGCGGCTGGACCGGCGACGCCGCCCACTTCGGCGAGTCCGTGGCCATCCTGGTCGGTGATCTGGCGCTGGTCTGGGCCGAGGACATGTTCCAGGACTCCGGCCTGTCGGTTGAGGCACTGCAGCGGGCCCGGGAGCCGTGGCGCGGCATGCGCACCGAGGTGATCGGCGGGCAGTTGCTCGACGTCACCCTGGAGGCCACCGCCGATGAGGACGTGGTGCTGGCGGATGCGGTCAACCGCTTCAAGACGGCCGCCTACACCATCGAACGCCCCCTGCACCTCGGTGCCACGATCGCGGGTGCGGACCAGACCACCATTGACGCCTTCCGCGGTTACGGTCGTGACATCGGCGTCGCCTTCCAGCTCCGGGACGACCAGCTGGGTGTCTACGGGGACCCGGCCGTCACCGGCAAACCCGCCGGTGATGACCTCCGCGAGGGCAAGCGCACGGTGCTGCTGGCCACCGCACTGCAGCGTGCCGACGAACGCGACCCCGCCGCCGCAGCCGAGCTGCGGGCCGGCATCGGGACGACCTCTGATCCCGCCCGGATCGCCCGGCTGGCCGAGATCATCGCCGAGACCGGCGCGGTCGAGGAGATCGAGGAACGCATCACCGCTCTGACTGCCTCCGGCCTGGCCCACCTTGCCGCCGCCGACACCGCGCCTGAGGTCACCGCCACCCTCACGGACCTGGCCCGGCGCGCGACGGCGCGCCGGCACTGATGGTCCTCCGCCTGCCCCGGGCGGTGACCCTGGGGCTGATCGGCTCCCTCCTGCTGCTCCTGGGTTCCTTCGGCGGGGGCGCCACCCGCAACCGCGGTGGTGTCCTGGAGGCGGCGGGTCTGGACTTCCTCGCCTACGGCCGCGGAGCGGGCATCTCCAACACGGTCTTCTGGTTCGGTGTCGTCCTGCTCCTGCTGGGCTGGATCACGCTCGGCCGCAGGCACGTGCTGGGGGCACGGGAGGGGGACGTCGATAAGCGGGAGAAGGCCGTGCGTACCGCGATGTGGGCCTGGGTGCTGCCGTTGATCCCGGCGGCACCGATGCTCTCGCGCGACGTCTACTCCTATCTCATGCAGGGCGCCATGCTGCGCGACGGTTTCGACCCCTATACGCAGGGCGCGGCCGTGAACCCGGGGCCTTTCCTGCTGGAGGTCTCCCATGACTGGCGCAACACCACCACCCCCTACGGGCCGCTTCACCTGTGGATCGGTGAGGGGGTGACCCGGCTCGTCGGCGACCACGTCACCGCCGGGGTGATCATGTACAAACTCCTCTCCGTGGCGGGTTTCGCGGCCATCGCATGGGCGGTGCCCCGCATCGCGCGGCGGCTGGGCGGGGATCCGGTGCTCGCCCTGTGGCTGGGTGTGGCCAACCCGGTGATGGTCCTGCACATGGTCGGCGGCATGCACAACGAGTCCGTCATGGTCGGGCTCGTCAGCCTCGGCCTGCTGGCCTGTCTGAACCGACGTTTCGTGCTGGGTGTGGCGCTGATCGCCGTGGCGGTCTCGCTCAAGGCCACCGCGGCGATCGCCCTGCCCTTTGTCGTGTGGATGGCCACCCGCCACTACGCGGCGCGGATCAACCAGGTGCTGGCCTTCCTGCTGACGGGTTTTGTCGCCGTCGTGGAGACCCTGCTGGTGGTCGCGGCGGTGACCTTCCTGTCGGGGGCCTCGTGGGGTTGGCTCTCGGAGATCTCCGGCAACTCGAAGGTGATCAACCCGCTGGCCTGGCCTTCGCTGACCGCGGGCGCGGTGACCACCTTCATCCAGCTGTTCCGCGACGACTTCGACTACAACGTGGCTCTGGCTGTCCTGCGGCCGGTGTCGATGGTGCTCATGCTCGCAGGCCTGGTCATCGTCTGGTGGCTCTTCCGGCAGGATGACCGCCGCGCCATCGCGGGCACGGCGACTGCCTACCAGGTGGCCTTCGTCTTCAACTCGGTTACGCTGCCCTGGTACTACGCCTCAGTGATCAGCCTCGTGGGCACCGTCCGCCCGCCCGGCTGGGTGCAGCGGCTGGCGGTGGGGGCATCCGTCGTGGTCACCCTGTCCTTCACCGGCAGCGGCAACCATCAGCTCTACAACACGTGGTGGATGGCGGGTGTCTTCGTCCTCGCCTGGGTGCTCACCGACTGGGCCTTCGGCCGGGATCTCAGAGGGCCATGGCCTGCGCCCGGCGCAGCACCTCGCGGGCCAGCTGACCGTGCAGCGCATCCACCGGCCGTCCCGGCAGCGTCTCGTCCTCGGTGAACAGGAACCGCAGGATCTCCTCGTCGGAGTAGCCGCCGTCGGCCAGGAGGGTGAGCACGCCGGGCACGAACTTGCCGGTGGTGGCCTCACCCTCCTTGAACAGCGCCTCCGGGATGTGGCGTCTGCCGTCGATCACGTGGGCGATGAGTTTCTTCGCACCCAGCAGGTCATGGACCCGGGTGACCACCACACCGAGCCGGTCGGCGGTCTCCGGCAGCGTGAGCATGGTTTCTTCGGCCAGCAGGGTTTCGAGTGGGATGTCTTTCGATTTCACGCCCCCTACTCTAGTGCGCGTCCGCGTTGGCATGAGTGACGGCCTGTGCACCATACTGTTCGCATGGCTCAACTGGCAGTGGGAGATCTCCTCGACGACCGTTACCGCATCGATCACCCGATCGCCCGCGGCGGGATGTCCACGGTCTACCGCTGCGTGGACCTCCGACTCGGCCGCGCGGTGGCGGCGAAGGTGCTGGACGAGAAGTACATCACCGACCCCGTCTTCCGGCAGCGGTTCCGCCGGGAGGCCCTCGCCATGGCCCAGCTGACGCACCCCAACCTGGTCAACGTCTACGACTTCGGTTCCGACGGTGACCACCTCTTCCTGGTCATGGAGCTGATCACCGGCGGCACCCTGCGTGAACTGCTCGCCGAACGTGGCCCCATGCCCCCGCATGCGGCAGCCGCAGTGCTGCGGGCGGTACTCACCGGACTGTCCGCCGCGCACACAGCCGGCATGGTGCACCGCGACATCAAACCGGACAACATCCTCATCAACGGTGATCACCGGGTGAAACTGGCTGATTTCGGTCTCGTGCGCTCCGCGACGGCCGCAACGACGGCCACCAACCAGATCGTGGGCACCGCCGCCTACCTCTCCCCCGAGCAGGTCGACGGCACGGACATCACCCCGGCCTCTGACGTCTACTCCGCCGGCATCGTGCTCTTCGAGCTGCTCACCGGCACGGTGCCATTCTCCGGGGACAACCCGCTCGACCACGCCTACCAGCGGCTGGAGGAGGATGTCCCGGCACCGAGTTCCCGCATCGGGGGTGTGCCCTCCCTCATTGACGCCCTGGTGGGCACCGCCACCGCCCGCGCCCCGCAGGATCGTTTCGCGGATGCCGCCGAATTCCTCGCCGCGCTTGATGACGTCGCCGCCGAACTCACCCTGCCCGCCTTCACCGTCCCCGTCCCGCAGAACTCCGCCGCGCACCGGGCGGCAGCCGTACCCACCGACATCACCGACCTCGTCGGCCCGCCGGCCATGGTCACCGAGATCACCGACGTGCCCCCGACCGCTGTGGTCGCCCCCGTCGCGGAACCACCTGTCGAACAGACCAGGGTGCACGAGGCGCTGGGCCCGCAGGCGCCGCCGGCGCTGCCCGCGGAGATCCCGTCCGCCCCGCTGGAGGCACCACCCCCGCCCAAGCCGCTGAGCAACCGCGGTCGGACAGGTCTGATCGTGTGGCTGGTGGTCATCAGCCTGCTCACCGCCGCCGTGGCCGTGGGCGGCTGGTGGTTCGGCTCCGGCCGCTACGGGGAGATCCCCCAGGTCCTGGGCATGGACCGGGCGGCGGCCGTCGCCACCATCGAGGACGCCGGTTTCACACCCGTCACCGAGATCGTCTACAACGATGAGGTCCCCACCGACCGGTCCGCCGGCACACAGCCCGGCGACGGGGAGAAGGTCGTCCGCGGCGGCGAGGTCACCGTCCTGGTCTCCCAGGGCCGGCCCACCGTCCCGGCACCGGAGGGTATGGACGTGCTCGCCTACCAGGCGGCCGCCTCAGAGCGCACCCTGACCGTGGCCAACGGGGAACCCGTCTACTCCCCTGACGTCGAGGAGGGCCGGGTCGCGCTCACCGAACCGGCCGCCGGGGAACCGGTGGCCATCGGCACGACCGTCACCGTGCACGTCTCCCGCGGACCCGAACCGATTCAGGTGCCCTCGGTCATCGGGCTGGACATCACCGAGGCCGAGGCCCGCCTGGCGGAGCTGGGGCTCACCGTCGCCACGGTCGACCGCCGGTACGAGGAGGACGTCCCCGGCGGTGAGGTGCTCGAGGTCTCCCCCGATCCCGGCACGGAACTCAGCCGCGGCAGCGAGATCTCCCTGGTGGTCTCCGGCACGCTGACCGTCCCGGAGGTCTCGGGCATGGACCAGGCCACCGCCACCGCCACCCTCGAGGCCGCCGGCTTCACCGTCGACGACGTCCGCCGCGACCGCAGCGCCACCGGCGCCGGGCCTGACACCGCCGTGGGTACCAGCCCGGCGGCCGGGGAACTCATCGACCCGGCGGACGCGGAGATCACCCTCGAGCTCGCCGGGCGGGTGACCGTCCCCGATGTGGTCGGGATGACCGTCGGCCAGGCCCGCCAGCTCCTGGCCGGCGTGGGTCTGGACATCAACTCCCGCGAGCGT
This sequence comes from Corynebacterium hylobatis, assembly GCF_003955685.1. Lineage (GTDB taxonomy): Bacteria > Actinomycetota > Actinomycetes > Mycobacteriales > Mycobacteriaceae > Corynebacterium > Corynebacterium hylobatis. Next base: position 30,381 of record NZ_RXHJ01000010.1, on the reverse strand, counting down.
GACGACGCCCGCCCCATCACCCGCCAGCGCCCCGCCGCCGGCGAGGACGCCCGCATCGACTCCACGGTGCGCCTGACCCTCGGCCGCTGAAACAGCGACGCCGCGTGCCCCGGGGTGGGGGAACGCGGCGTCGATAAGCGGGCGGGAGCCTAGTTGCGGAGCATCTCCGCGACGAGGAAGGCCAGCTCGAGGGACTGCTGGGTGTTCAGGCGCGGGTCGCAGGCGGACTCGTAGCGGCCCGGCAGGTCGACATCGGTGATGTCCATGGCGCCGCCGAGGCACTCGGTGACGTCCTCACCGGTCAGTTCAATGTGGATGCCGCCCGGGTGGGTGCCAAGTGCACGGTGGACCTCGAAGAAGCCCTGGACCTCATCGATGACCTTGTCGAAGTCCCGGGTCTTGTAGCCGTTGGAGGCGGTGAAGGTGTTGCCGTGCATCGGGTCGGACTGCCAGATCACCTTGTGGCCGGCGGCCTCCACGGCCTCGATGACCGGCGGCAGGGCGGTACGGACCTTGTCGTAGCCCATGCGCGCCACCATGGTCAGCCGGCCCGGCTCCTTCTCCGGGTCGAGCTTGCGGGCGTAGGCGACGGCCTCCTCCGGGGTGATGGACGGACCGATCTTGACGCCCACCGGGTTGGAGATCAGCGCGGCGAAGTTGACGTGGAAATCCTCGATGCCGCGGGTGCGCTCACCGATCCACAGCTGGTGCGCCGACAGGTCGTAGAGACGGGTCTGACCGTCCTCGTCCTCGTGCAGGCGCAGCATGGCGCGCTCATAGTCGACGAGCAGCGCCTCGTGGGAGGCGTAGATGTCGGAGGTGGTCAGCGAGTCATCGCGGACACCACAGGCCTCCATGAAACGCAGGCCGGCCTCGATCTCGTTGGCCAGGGCCTCGTAGCGGGCGCCGGCCGGGGACTCGGCGACGAACTCCTGGTTCCACTCGTGCACGCGCTTGAGGTCGGCGGTGCCGGAGGAGACCAGTGCACGCACCAGGTTCATGGCGGCGGAGGAGTTCGCGTAGGCGCGCACCATGCGGGCCGGGTCGTGGCGGCGGGCCTCCGGGGTCGGCTCGACACCGTTGACGATGTCACCGCGGTAGTTCGGCAGGCCGTTCTCGTCGAGATCCTGGGAACGCGGCTTGGCGTACTGGCCGGCGATACGGGCCAGCTTGACCACCGGGGTGGAGGCACCGTAGGTCAGGACGACCGCCATCTGCAGCAGCGTCTTGATGTTCGCCCGGATGTGGGGCTCGGTGTTGGACTCGAAGGTCTCGGCACAGTCACCGCCCTGCAGCAGGAAGGCCTTGCCGAGGGCGACGTCAGCCAGCTGCTTCTTCAGGCGGGTCACCTCCGGCGCCACGACGATCGGCGGCACCGACTCGAGGATCTTGCGGACGTTCTCCGCCTGCGCACGGTCCCAGGTCGGCTGCTGTCTGGCCTCCCGGGAGATCACGTCCTCGAATCGCTCATTCAGCCCCGCGGGCAGCGGCGGCAGATCGGGGAGAACTTCTTTCGGGATGTCAACAGTCCAACTCACACCCATATTCATAGCACGCGGATGCAGGGAAGTAACCCCCCGGCGCGCAGCCGGGGCCCGTCGGGGCCGGTCGGGGCCCGTCGGGGCCCTAGCGCAGCACGCGGTTACCGCGCCCCAGCGGCAGCGCCGCAGCACAGATCCGGAACTTCTCCAGGTTGTGGCGGGCGTCGATGAGCGCATCGTGGGAGTCATCCGGGCTCTTCGGCAGCGGCGGCCTACCGGCGAACTCCCAGTACTGCTTGAGCTCGCGGGTGTAACGCGGGATGGGCCGCGGCAGGCCGGTCATATCGCCCCACAGCTGGGCGAGCAGCACGTGGTCGTAGGCCCCCACCCACGCCCACAGCTCCGGGTCCCCGTGCCGGTGGGCGGTGAGGAAGGCGAGCACCTCGCGGCGGATGGTGGCCTGGGATTTCCACACCGGGTCCCCCGGGTTGGGCAGCAGGGACAGGACATTCTCCCGCACCCAGGCGTTCGCCTTCGTCGAGTCGAAGTCGGTGGACACGGCGTAGTACTCCCGGCCGTCCTCCGCGACGATGCCGATGGAGACCAGTTCGATGGTCCGGCCGTCCTCGATGAACTCGGTGTCGTAGAAGTAGCGCACGGCGCGCCCGTCCCTTCCGGCAGTATGTCTGGCACCCCACTGGCGGTGGCGGGGTCGGCAACCAGCCTAACGCCTGGCTGGTAGGCCTCTCACGCAGGGGTGGGGCCCGTGTCCCGATATAGTCATCACGTGCAGACGATCACCGCTCCCGCAAACGAATCCGCCCCCGCGCTCCCCCGCCTGACCGGCACCGGACACCGCATCGGGGTGATCCTCGCGGTGCTCGCCTCGCTGGCCGCGCTCTGGCCCTGGCTCATCGACGCGGGCCCCTCTCTGCGCTACGCCATCGACATCGACGTCTACCGGGAAGGTGCGAAAGCCTTTCTCGCCGGCGACAACCTCTACACCCGCAGCTACCAGGTCGGCGGCATCGAGCTGCCCTTCACCTATCCCCCGCTGGCGGCCATCCTGTTCATCCCGCTGGCGCTGGTGCCCTACGGGGTGGCGCTCGTCGGCTGGACACTGCTCGGCGCGGTGCTGCTGTGGTGGTGTCTGACCATCATCCTGCGCCATCTGCTGCCCACCCTCGCTGACGCCGACCACCGTGTGATCGGTGCCTGGCTGCTGCCGCTCGCACTGGTGGCGGAGCCGGTCCGGGAGACGCTCGCCTTCGGGCAGATCAACATCATCCTCATGACCCTGGTGCTCGCCGACACGCTCACCCGCCGCCCCCGGCTGCCCCGCGGTGTGCTCATCGGCCTGGCTGCGGCGATCAAGCTGACGCCGGCGGTGTTCATCCTCGTCTTCCTGGTGCAGCGCCAGTGGCGCCACGCGGCCACGACCTTCCTGGCCGGGGTGGGCTTCACCCTGGCGGCGGCCGCTTTCAGCCTGGAGAACTCGCTGACCTACTGGCTGAACACCCTGAGTGACACCGGACGTATCGGCAACGAGGCCTACGCCTCCAACCAGTCGGTCCGCGGTCTGCTGGCCCGGCTGGTGGAACCCGGTGAGCAGGCGCCGGGGCTGGTGTGGCTGGCGCTGGTCGCCATCTGTCTGGGGCTGATCATCACGGCGATGACGCGGGTGGGGGCAGCCGGGGACAACCGCCCCCTGGGGGTGGTGCTGCTGGCCTCGACCGTGGCGCTGGTCTGTTCCCCGGTGTCATGGTCGCACCACTGGGTGTGGCTGGTCCCCCTCGGTCTGGCCCTGGGTGTGGTGGCCTGGCAGCGCCGCAGCACGGTCGGCGGCACCCTCGCCGGTCTGATCACCGTGGCGGTGTTCGCTCCCCCGCACTGGCTGCTGCCCAACGACTTCGGCCTCGAGTACGACTGGGCCTGGTGGGGCCACGTGGTGGGCAACTCCTATGTGCTCCTCGCGCTCGCGGTGGTGTGCACCGCCGTGGCTGCCCCGCGGGTGCTGGTGCCGGCGGCGCGCCGCTAATCAGCGACGGTGCGCACCGGCTCCGACGCCGGCGCGGGGGCCCGGGCAGGCTGCGCGGGCGCGGTGGTCCGCGCGCCCGGCAGCAGCGGCGGCATGACCGACCAGCGCAGGTACGGGATCCGGGTGAGCAGCCACAGCGCGAGGGAACCGACGGCGGAGATGAACAGGCCGATGATGATCCACAAGGCGGTCTCATGCAGCACGTTCTCGGCGCCGCGCATGATCGGCAGCTCCATGCCGCGCATGTTGTAGTGGTAGAGCACCGTCAGGGCGATGGGGTGGCCCAGGTAGATGACCAGGGTGTGGCGCCCCAGGAAGCACAGGATGTCGGAGACCACCGGCACCCGACCGAGCACCACCGCCACGATCACGGCCATGGGCAGCATGAGCAGCTGCACCACCGCGTTGACGATCAACCGCAGGTCGACGTAGCCGACGGTTTCCGCACCGGGCAGCGCCCAGGGCAGTGACACATCCGTGACGGTGTTCAGCCAGGCCCAGACGGCGGAGATGGTGAAGCCGGCGGCGTAGAGCAGGGTGCCGCGGGTGAGGTTGCGCAGGCCGGTGGCAGATCCGGAGAACTCCCGGATGTGCCGGCGCATGTGCGCGCCCAGCAGGAAGGCCGGCAGGTAGAGCACCGCCTTGCCGATCATGTGCTGGTCGGCGTGCAGCGGCAGGATGAGGATCGGGGCGAAGCCGATGAGCACGCCTGCCCACCAGGGGAGTTTCCGGGTGGCCCACAGCACGAGGTTGAAGATGACCAGGGCGTAGAGGAACCAGTACATGTTGCGGCCCTCGACGATGTGCTCGAGGTAGCGGCCGAGGCCGGGCATGGCCTTGTCGTCGAACATGCGCCATTCGCGGAATTTGAACCACAGCTCGATGGGCACCCACACCACGTAGGGCACGAGGAAGAACCACAGCCTGCGCAGGAAGAGGTCCTTGAGGGTGTAGCCGAGGACCTTCGCGGAGAAGAAGCCGCTGACCATGAAGAACAGCGGCATGCGCAGCGGGTCGAGGATGCGGTTGAGCTGGGCGGCGACCGTCTCCATGCCCTCGGGCACAGCGAGGCTGACGTGCAGGAGCACGACGCCGACGATCGACAGTCCCTTGGCCACGTCGGGCCAGCGCATCCGGGTGGTGGCGGGTGGGGTGGTCGACTGGATGGTCGCAGACACCTGTTTCACCTCATCCCGTCCGTGCAGTGCGGAATCTGCTGCCGGGTGGTCCCCGGCGAAGTCCGTTGACACACTCTAGCGGCCTTCCATCCGCGGACCAAGTGCCCTGCCAGGCCCCGGCCAGGTTCCGGTCAGCCGCGGTCGGGCTCCGTGCCGCGCGGGTAGCCCTTGCCGGCAGCCAGGGAGGCCTTCACCTCGGAGGCGTAGACGTCGACGTAGGGTTCACCGGCCAGTTCGGTGAGCACGGCCATGACGTGGTCGGTCAGCGGGCGGGCGGCATCGCGGGAATCGGGGTCGATGCCGAGGGACTCGACGTAGGCGCGGCCGTCGACGGGTGGGCCGACCTTCATGCGCACCTTCACCGGGCGCGGGATCCACGTGCCGATGGGGTTGGCCTTCCGGGATCCGATCATGGCCATGGGGATGATGGGCACGTCGGTGGCCAGGGCGATGCGCGCCATGCCGGTGCGTCCCTTGTAGATGCGTCCGTCCGGGGAGCGGGTTCCCTCCGGGTAGATGGCGAGCACCTCACCCCGGTCGAGCACGGTGCGGGCGGCATTGAGGGTGGCTTCGCCGGCGTCGGCGGCACCGCGGTCCACGGAGATCTGGCCGATGGAGGTGAAGAACCACCGCTGGATGCGCCCGATCAGACCCGGGTTGGTGAAGTACTCGGCCTTCGCCGGGAAGGTGATGTTGCGGGGGCTCAGGGCCGGGAAATAGAAGGAGTCCATGACCGCCTGGTGGGTGGAGGCCACGATGGCCGCCCCCTCGGTGGGGATGTGCTCAATGCCCTCCATCTCCGGCCGGTTCCACACCCGGAGGAAGGGGCCGATGAGGACATTCTTGAACATCCAGTACCACTGTTTTTCCATCTGTCTCTTCCCGTCTTCTTGAGCTCACATCCGGCCGCGGGCCAGATCTGCCACGCCGATCATACCCGCGCGGGTGCCCAGTTCCGCGGTTCCCACGGCCGGCAGCGGCCGGTGTCCCGCGCCGACGATGGAGCGGGCCATCCGTTCCCGGGCGGCGTCGAGGAAGAGGTCGGCGTCGAGGGAGACTCCCCCACCCACGACGATCAGCTCCGGATCGAGGACGTCGGTGACCATCGCCAGGCCCTGGCCGAGCCAACCGGCGAAGTCCGCCAGCGCCGCCAGGCCGGTTGGATCCCCCACCCGCGCGGCGGCCATGATCTCCGCACCGGTGACCTCTCCGTGCTTCTCGACGACCCGCCGCCCCAACCCCGCCACCCCGGGCACCGCGAGTTCGGTGGCGGTGTCGACCAGGGCGGTGCCGGAGGCGTAACGCTCCAGGCAGCCATGTTTGCCGCACGCGCAGGCCCGGCCGCCGGGCACCACGGTGAGGTGCCCGAATTCCGGGGCGGTGCCGTGGGCGCCGCGGAAGATCTTCCCGTCGATCATCAGCGTCGCGCCGATGCCGGTGCCGACGGCGAAGAACGCCCAGGTGCCGGCGCCGCGGGCCGCGCCGTGGCGGTACTCGCCCCAGGCGGCGGCATTGGCGTCGTGTTCGAGCGTGACCGGCAGGCCGGTCAGTTCCTCGAGCCGGGCGCGCACGGGCGCGTCGCGCCAGGGCAGGTGCGGGGCGAAGCGGACGGTCTCACAGGCAGGGTCGAGGAATCCGGCGACCGCCAGGCCGACGGCGGCGGGGTCATGCTCCGCACGTAGTTCCCCGACCATGGTGACGATCGCGTCCTCGAGGGCCGCCACCGTGGTGGGGGTGGCGGTGCTGCGGGTGTCGATGACCTCTCCCCCGGCGGACACCACCGCGGCCCGGCAGTGGGTGCCGCCGATGTCGAAACCCACCGTGGGACGGGGGTCACTGGGGCCCATGGCACCACCTTCTGGATCGATTGAGTTCAGCCCCGGCAGTATATCCGCTCACCCGGCACGGACGAGCTCCCGCAGCCGCGCACCCATGATCCCCCAGGTCCACTGCCCCGTAGCGTGCCGGCGTCCCGCCAGCCCCAGGGTCGCCCGCAGCTGCGGGTCGTCGAGAAGCTCCACCAGAGCCCGCGTGAGCTGGACGGTGTCGCGGCCGTCGACGACTATGCCGGTCTCGGGGGTGACGGTCTCCGGGGCGCCGCCGGAATCACCGGCGATGACGGGGACACCGCAGGCCTGGGCCTCCAGGTAGACGATGCCCAGACCCTCCACGTCGAGTCCCCGGCCCCGGGTACGGGCAGGCATGGCGAAGACATCCGCGGCGGCCAGGATCGCGCGCAGATCCGGGGTGGGGACGGGGCCGGTGAAGACGACGGAGTCGGCAAGCGGGGCGGCCATGGCCTGCAGGCGGCGCCCGTAGGACCCCGAACCGACGATGAGCAGCCGTGCGCCGGGGTGCGAATCCAGGACGGCAGGCCAGGCCCGGATCAGCTGGTCCTGGCCTTTGCGCGGTACCAGGCGGGAGATGCACACCACCAGCGGTCCATCCCCGAGGCCGAACCGCTCCCGGGTGGCGGCGCGCTCCGCTGCGGTATCCGGGTGGAACCAGTCAGTGTCCACGCCGGAGGGCAGGTGCGCGAAGCGGGGGCGGGTGCCGAAGGCGCGGCGGAAGCGATGCAGCGTGTAATCGGAGATGTAGGTGACCACATCCGCGGTGTCGCCGATACGGCGCAGCACCTGTCGGGCGCCGGGCAGCATGGACCAGCCCACTTCATGCCCGTGGGTGCTGGCGATGATGCGGCGTGCCCCCGCACGGCGGGCCGCGGCACCCATGAGCGCCAGCGGGGCGGCGGCACCGAACCACACCGTGTCGATGCCCAGTTCCCGGATGATCATCGACATCGCCCGGGTGGTGGTCGGGGTGGGCAGCATGATGCGGCGCGGCCAGCGGATCACCCGGTAGGGCAGCTGGGCGTCGTAGGCCGTGGCGGCGGGGGCGTCCTGCGTGGAGGAGAAGACCACCACCTCCGCCGGGTCGAGGGTGTCCAGGAAGTCCCGCAGATAGGACTGGATGCCCCCGACCGTGGGCGGGAAGTCATTGGTCACCAGCAGAGTACGCGCCATGGCTCAGTAGCGTACTGCGCCCGCCCACGGCATGGAGTCAACGGACACGACCTGGACGGGGATGCCGTAGTCGGAGGCGTGGACCAGCTGGCCGTTGCCGATGTACATGCCCACATGCGTGACGCCCGGGTAGTAGCCGACGATGTCACCGGGCTGCAGCTCGGCACGCGCGACCGGGGTGCCGCCGGCCAGCTGGGCCTGCGAGGTGCGCGGGATGGTCTTCCCCTGCTGCTGGTAGGCCCAGAACATCAGCCCGGAGCAGTCGAACTGGTTCGGACCGGTCGCGCCCCAGCCGTAGGGAGAACCGAGTTTGGCCAGGGCGGCGGCCACCACCCCGGAGGTGCCGGCCAGGTCCGGGGTCAGCGGGTTGTTCTTGTTCTCCCAGGCGGCCCGCGCCGCGGCATCGAGCGCGGTGACCTGCTCCTCGATCTCCCGGATCCGCTCCTGCAGCACCTCCTGCTCCGCGGCGAGGTCGCGGTGCTGCCGTTCCAGCTGCGACTGCTGGAAATTGGCCTCCGCGAGGAAGCGCTCCGCATCGGTGTGCGCCCGGCCCGCCTCGGCGGTGGTCTCCGCGAGCTTATCGACGGCCCGTTCCGTGTTGCGCGTCAGTGTCGCCAGGTAGGAGGCGCGGTCGATGGCGTTCTGCGGGGTGGCCGCGGCAATGGCGTTGGTCACCGGGTCGATCAGCAGCCCCCGGTACTTCACACCGGCCAGGCCGTCGACCTCCTCCTGGAAATCCACCCGTGCCGCGCGGGCGACCTCGGCCCGCTGGCGGGCGGTGTCGGCGTCGGCGCGCAGGGTGTGGATACGCCCCTGCCCCTCCTCGATGTCGACCTCGAGCTGCTTGACCTCTTCACTGGTGGCCGTCGCCTCGTGGGAGACCTCATCCATGGTGGCGATGAGGGTGTCGATGTCCTCGGCGGCGGCCACCTGGGCGGTACCGGTGGTGATCAGGAACGCGCCGAGCACGGCGGTGGTCATCGTACGGAAGCAGTGGCTGAGGGCTGGAAGGGGGCGCAAGGTGGTTCTTTCAGGAATGGTGGGCCGGTGGAGATTCAAGGGACAACTGTAGACACCCGGGACTGCCCCCGAATGCACGAGGCCCGCCCACCGGACCTTGCGGGACCGGATGGGCGGGCACAGTGACCGTCTGTGCTTAGAAGCGGACGGCGGAGTGGATCGGCTGGAAGTGCAGCGGACGCTCGCCGACCGGGGAACCGGAGTTGAGGGCGTCGATGATCATGCCGTTGCCGGCGTAGATGCCGACGTGGCTGGCACCACCGTAGTAGGCGATGATGTCACCCGGCTGCAGCTGGTCCAGCGGGACCTGCTGGCCCTGGTTGGCCTGTGCCTGGGAGGTGCGGGGGATGGACTTGCCGACCTGCTGGTAGGCCCAGGTGGTCAGGCCGGAGCAGTCGAAGGCGTTCGGGCCGGTCGCGCCCCAGGCGTAGGGGGCACCGACCTTGGAGCGGACAGCGTCGACGATGGCCTGACCGGTGGAGGGTGCGGCGGCGGGAGCTGCCGGGGCAGCTGCCGGGCCCGGGGTGGCGACGTTGGCCACGTAGGTGTCCACGGACTCCTGGACGGAGGGGACGAACTGCTCGATGTTCGGGACGTTCTCGATGCCCTGGATGTTCTCCAGGCCCGGAACGTTCACGCGGATGTCGGTGTTCGGCACAACGACCTCGAAGGCGCCGGCTACCGGGGCCATGACGGTGGCGCCCATGATCACCGCGGAGGCGGTGGCGATACGGCGGGTGATGGTCTTGTTGAGGCGGTTCTGCTGAGCCACGGGGCTATACTCCAAATCTTCCTGTGTGCCTGCCGGGTTAGCTGTCGGGTTGGGATGTACGGAAGCTTCCCTCCCCCGCTCCACGCCCTGCACCTGCGTGCGGGACGCTCTCGCGGCGGATGTACCCCAGAAACTGCTGGTCGGTTCCCCGGCTCCCTGTGAAGGGATTAGGCGTAATTTTCAGTTCAGCCATGCGGTGACTTCCTGATGGTGTCCCGCAATGTCTCGATAAGGTTACGAAACTGCAACAGCGAATGTCCAACGAGCCACCCCGGAAGCTCATCGTGACCAAGCTGTTATCCACAGGCCCGTCCCGGATTCATATCCAGGGACTTTTCAGGAATGTGGACGGATCACCGACCAATTCCGACCGTTATTGAGCCGTGACCTTGACCTTTGCCCGACCTCTCCCCCGCCCCGCTCCACCCCAGAAATTGGCAGGGACAGAGGGTTCCATAACCTTTGCCTGCCGATGTGATTTAGCACACCCTCAGGTTTTTATGCCTCTTCCCGCCCTGACATCCCCAGAAAACCACGGAACCCCGCCTCCCCCAGGTACCGGGGAGACGGGGTTCGCGCGTGAGCGCAGTGACTTCGGGAACGACCTAGTCCAGCAGGCCGGACTCGCGATCCTTGGCGCGGTTGACCTCCTGGAGGTTCTCCAGCATGGCCTTCTCCTCACGCTCGTTGGCGTGGGCGGTCTCGACGGCGGAGTCGGTGAAACGCTTGTCATCGGGCTTGATCATGGAGCCGCGGGCGACGCGGTCGGCGTAACCGAGCTGGTTCATGCGCTTCGGCACCGGGGCACCGGCGTAGGCCAGCGGGACCGGGTGACCGGCCTCGTCGACCGGGCCGAGCGGCTGGTGGATCTCCACGAAGGCACCGTTCGGCATCTGCTTGATGACACCGGTCTCGACGCCATGCTCCAGGACAGCACGGTCGCTGCGCTGCAGACCGACACAGATACGGTGGGTCATCCAGTAGACCAGCGGCGGCAGCAGGATGACGCCGATGCGGCCGAACCAGGTCATGGCGTTCAGCGAGATCTGGAAGAAGTGCGCGATGTGGTCGTTGCCACCGGAGATGGTCACCAGCAGGAAGAAGGCGATGGCCATGGCACCGATGCCCGTACGGACCGGAACATCGCGCGGACGCTGCAGCAGGTTGTGGTGGGCGTCGTCACCGGTGGCGCGCTTCTCGATCCACGGGTAGGCGAACAGCAGGATAACCATCAGACCACAGACCAGGGCGACCCAGAAGGCGGACGGGATGGTGTAGTTACCCAGGTAGAGCTCCCACGCCGGCATGACACGGGCGACGCCGTCAGTCCACAGCATGTAGACGTCGGGCTGGGAACCGGCGGAAACCTGCGAGGGGTTGTAGGGGCCGATGTTCCAGATGGCGTTGATGGTCAGCAGACCGGACATCAGGGACAGGACAGCGGCGGTCAGCAGACCGAAGCCGATGGCCTTGGTCGCGAAGACCGGCATGATCCGGATGCCCACGACGTTGTTCTCGGTGCGGCCGGCGCCCGGGAACTGGGTGTGCTTCTGGTACCAGACCAGCGCGAGGTGCGCCGCGATCAGGCCGAGGATGATGCCCGGCAGGATCAGCACGTGTGCGATGTAGAAACGGTCGAGCATCAGGTCGGACGGGAAGTCGCCGCCGAAGATCAGCCAGTGCAGCCAGGTGCCGATGATCGGCAGGGCGATGATGATGGCGGACATGATTCGCAGACCGACACCGGAGAGCAGGTCATCCGGGAGGGAGTAGCCCATGAAGCCTTCGGCCATGCCCAGGATGATGAGGGTGACGCCGATGATCCAGTTGGCCTCACGCGGGCGTCGGAACGCACCGGTGAAGAAGACACGCAGCATGTGCGCGATCATGGCCATCATGAACATCAGGGCGGCCCAGTGGTGCATCTGGCGGACGAAGAGTCCACCGCGGACCTCGAAGGAGATGTCCAGCGCCGTCGCGTAGGCACGCGACATCTCGACGCCGTTGAGCGGCAGGTAGGCGCCGTCGTAGATTACCTTGGTGATCGACGGGTCGAAGAAGAGCGCCAGGTAGACACCGGTCAGCAGCAGGATGATGAAGCTGTACAGGGCCAGTTCACCCAGCAGGAAGGACCAGTGGGTCGGGAAGACCTTGTTCAGCTGCGGACGGAGGAGACCCGCGACGGTGTAGCGGGAATCAATGTTGTTGCCCATTCGGGCCAGTTTGTTGCTCATTAGGACCTACGCTCCCAGAATGCAGCGCCGACGGACTCAACGAAGTTGCCCGCGGCGATGAGGTAACCCTCTTCGTCGACTTCGATCGGCAGCTGCGGCAGAGCACGGGCGGCCGGACCGAAGACCGGCTTGCCGTACTGGAGCGCGTCAAACTGCGACTGGTGGCACGGGCACAGGATTCGGTTGGTCTGGGCCTCGAAGAGCGAGGTCGGGCAGCCGATGTGCGTGCAGATCTTCGAGTACGCGTAGTAGTCGCCGTAGTGGAAATCCTCCTGGCCCTGACGCTCGATGGCCTTCTGGGCATCTTCGGTGCGCAGGCGGATCAACATGACGGGGTTACGCGGACCATGGATGGAGTGCATCTGCTCGGTGTAGACACTGGCCTGGGGATCGAAGAGATCACCGTCGTTGACCAGGGACTCGGGCAGCGGGTAGACGGTCTCCATGCCACCGGCATCCAGATCCTCCGGACGCACGCGCACCAGGCGGGAGACACCGACGGTGCTCCAGTGGCTGCCGGCCTCACCGGTGTGGTTCTCAGCGATAGCACCGGTGTCGCGGGCGAGGTAGAGCTTCACGCCCTGCTCCTGGAGCGTCCAGCCGGAGGTCCACAGGGTGCCGTCACCCATGATGTTCATCTCGCCGCGCTTCCACGGGTTCTTGATCATGCCACCCAGAGGGGCGACGATGACCAGGCCGGCGAGGATGCCGGCGCCACCGAGCAGACCCTGCAGAGCCTTGCGGCGGCCCAGGGTCGAGGTGGTCCAGGAGTCGTTGAGCAGCGCGGTCAGCGTACGTCGATCAACCTCGGAGGAGGGACCGTCGTGGCGGCGCTGGACGGAAATCTCCTCGGGGATGATGTTCTTCACGTAGAGGATGACCGCCATGCCCAGACCCAGGATGGAGATACCCGAGGTCAGACCCAGCATCGGGGTGTAGAAGGTGTGCCACATGTGGCCCTCTTCACCCAGGTTCCTGAACTCCCACGGCCAGAAGATGTAGACGCCGAGGAAGGCGATCGCAGCGATGATACCGACGACCAGCCAGATGCCGACGTTGCGGGCGGCACGCTTCTCAGCCGGATCGTTCGGGACCGGAAAGCGCTCCTTGCGGTACGCGACGGTGACATCGTCCAGCTCGGTACCCAGGCGCGCGAGCTCGTCATTGCTCATCGCGTTGAGTTCCTGGGCGGTGTAGTTCTTCTTCACTTCGTTGCTCATGAACGCGATCCAATCCACATAGCGGCGGCACCGAGAACGGTGATGCCGATGAACCACATGGCCATACCCTCAGAGACCGGGCCGAGGCCGCCGAGGCCCCAGCCACCCGGAGACGGGGTCTCCTTGGTCGCCTTGATGAAGGCGATGATGTCCTTCTTCTCGTCAGCGGAAAGCTGACGGTCAGAGAACTTCGGCATGTTCTGCGGGCCGGTGAGCATGGCCTGGTAGATCTCCTGCTCGTTGGCGGGATCCAGGGTCGGCGCGTACTTACCGGAGGACAGTGCGCCACCACGGCCGGTGAAGCTGTGGCAGGAGGCGCAGTTCAGGCGGAACAGCTCGCCACCGCGGGCGATGTCCTGGGCGTCGATCTGGCCGTTGTAGTTCTTGCCACGGAGTTCCTCCATGGCGAGGGTGCCGTCCTCGTTGTACACGAGCTCAGGTCCACCACCGTTGGCGGCCACGAAGGCGGCCATGGCCAGAGCCTGGGCCTCGGTGTAACGCGGGGCCTTACGCTCAGCCTGGGCGTCATTGGACATCATCGGCATACGACCGGAGTGAACCTGGAAGTACACGGCGCCCTCACCGATACCGATGAGGGACGGACCGCGGTCCGGCACACCCTGGAGGTTGGCACCGTGGCAGGTGATGCAGGCGACGTCGTAGAGGTCCTTGCCCTCCTGGATCAGTGCCTGGTCATCCCGCTGGGCGGTGGCGACCTGTGCGTCCGGGGTCAGCGCGGTGGCGAGAACGCCCGCGCCGGTGAGCCCGAGAGTCAGCGCGAAGGCGCCAGCTGCGGTACGACGCATCTTGCGGCGGCCGCGGGCCTTCTTGGCCGAGGCGGACGACTTCACGTCGCCGCCGGCGGCAATGTTCGGATTGGTATCCATCATTTTCCTTTGAAAATTCGGTTACGGAAAGTGAATGGCTGCAGGCCGATTGCTCGGCAGGCTACGGCCTACTGGACAAGGTAAAGCGTGATGAAGACGCCGACCCAGATGACATCGACGAAGTGCCAGTAGTAGGACACTGCCATTGCGGCGGTGGCCTGTGCCGGCGTGAACTTGGACACGGTCACACGACGGAGCACGACGAGGAAGGCGATGACACCTGCCGAGACGTGCAGGGCGTGGAAGCCCGTGATGATGTAGAAGACCGAGCCGAAGACACTCGACTGGATCGTCACTCCGTGCATGATCAGCTCGTACCACTCGAAGGCCAGGAAGCTGAGGAAAGCCAGCGCCAGACCGACGGTGATGAGGTACCAGCGACGGAGTCCGTAAACGTCACCCCTTTCTGCGGAGAAGACGCCGAACTGCGAGGTGACCGAGGAGGCGACCAGAATCGCGGTGATGATGAATCCATACAACACGTTGAGATTGGCGGTCTGCTCCGCCCAGTCACCTGCAAGGCCGTTCGCGCGCGATGTGAAGTACATCGCGAACAGTCCGGCGAAGAACATCAATTCCTGAGACAGGAACACAATCGTGCCGACACTGACCATGTTGGGTCGGTTCAGTGAGGGAACACGCTGTGGTGCTGCCATACCTGTGTTTGAAACTGCGCTCGTCACGCTGACCAGTATGGCTGTTCCAGGGTTGGAAGTCACTTCAACTCCCCCCGCCCCCAGGGGGAGAATAGGAATACCACCTGCGGTTTTAGGAAGGAAACCGCCCCCGTGAAAATTTTCCACTTTGCCGGGAACTTTCCTGACCCTGCATCCGACGCCACATTCCTGCAGGTCACCTCCCCCGGGCCCGCCCAATACCCCCGGGCGGCACTCGTCTGCACTTACTTTACCGGATTTACCCGATTGCAACCTGAGAACCACCGCAGAGGGGTGCGAGATGTAAATCACACGGAAAGGGCCCCCGAAAAGCAGATTACCAACTTTTGGATGACCCCTCCCACCTGCAGGTTCCCCCACTTCGGGAGGGTTCCCCTCCCCACACCGACGATCCCGGCCGTTTTCCCTGAAGCTGGGAAAATCCTGGGGAACAGACACGACGAGGCACCCGCCCCAGGGGGACGGGTGCCTCGTCGTGATTCGTGTGGCAGCTCAGGCCGCAGCGGAGATTAGTGCTTCTCCTTCGGCAGGCCGTACTGCAGGCTGAGGTTGTAGGAGGCCCAGATCAGCAGGACCAGGCCCATCGCGACCATCCACAGGTGCCAGAAGGCGAGGCCCAGGGCCAGGACGCCGACGGCGCCGGCCATCCAGGCCGGGTAGATGGAGCCCGGGGAGAAGAAGCCGAGAATACCGGCCTTGTCCTCAACCTCGGCCTCCTCCCAGTCCTCGGGGAGGATATCGGCGCGGGAGTCGGTGAAGTGGAGGTAGACACCGAGCATGACGGCCAGTGCGGTGGACAGCACCAGGGCGACGATGCCGACCCACTCCGCTCCACCGCCGGAACCGTCATCGTTGATGTAGGTGGTTCCGAGGGCGTAGACGACGGCGATCAGTGCGAGAAAGGCTGCGATGCCGTACAGCAGTTTAGAGCTGGACTTCATTATGAAACTCCTCGCTTAGATGTTGGCGTTGTTGTCGACGAAGTTCTCGCCGTCCCAGGTCTGGCGGGACGAGTTGAACGGGTGGGTGGTGGTCGCGTACGGAGCCTCACCGATGGACGCGAGAGCCTCAGAGTTCGGGGCGTCCGGGTTGTCGATACGGAACTGCAGGTAATCCTGGAATGCCTCCGGGGAGACGGCGCGCAGCTCGAAGTTCATCATGGCGTGGTAGGTACCGCACATCTCGGCACAGCGTCCGACGAAGGCACCCTCCTCCTCGATGGCCTCGATCTGGAATGCACGCTGCTGCTGGTTGGCCTCCGGGTGGGCGAAGGCGTCACGCTTGAACAGGAACTCCGGGATCCAGAAGGAGTGGGCCACATCGCCGGAGGCGAGCTGGAACTCAATCGGGGTGTTGGTCGGGAGGACCAGGACCGGGATCTCCTCGGTGGAACCGAGGGTCTCGATCTGGTTGAAGTTCAGGTAGGACTGGTCGCCCTCGGACATGCCGTGGATCGGGTTCGGGTTAGCGACCAGATCCGGGTCATCGTACCTGGTGGCCTCAGCCAGCTCCTGACGGTCCTCATCAAGGCCGACATACTCGGAGCCGGTCGGGCTCAGCTCGGCGGCAACGTTCTGGTAGCCGAACTTCCAGTTCCACTGGAACGCGGTGACGTCAACGGTGACCTGTGGATCCTTGTCCAGCGCGGTGACCTTCTGCTGGGTCTGGATGGTGAAGAAGAACAGGACCATGACGATGATGATCGGCATGATGGTCAGCACCAGCTCAAGCGGCACGTTGTACTGCAGCTGGCGCGGGAATTCACCCTTGCCCTGCTTTTCGGCCTTCTTCGCGCTCCAGCTGAAGATGGCGGTGAGCATGAGAGCCCACATGATGATGCCGATGATCCAGGCGGTGACCCAGACCCAGACCCAGAAGTTGTACATGGAGGTCGCTTCGGGGGTGATACCCGTCGGCCATCCCATCCCGAGAATCTTGCCGACGCTCTCCGGGGGAGCGACGTCGCAACCGGCGAGGGCGAGTCCGCCCAGCGCCATCACACCGCCGAGACCCGCCTTTCGAGCGAAGCCGCGCTTATTACGCTGTTCCACGTGTGTCTGCCTTCCTGTCCACACTAAATCCTTGAACACTGGTTTAAGCATTCCTAACAAAGCAGGATAGTTCATCGATGGAGGTCTTCCACACAGTTTCAGTCCTCCTCAGATTCGCCGGACGAGACCGGTATCCCTCGAAGTACCCCGGATGTTACAGCCCATGTGGGGTTACCGGCGAATGGGGTACACACCACCTCCGGACGCGTGTAACCCATTTCACAAGGGCCGACACGCTGCATCATCCGAAAGTTTCCACCCGTTGGGGCAGACTTTCTACCCCCTCCCCCACCGGGAGTGTTTTTCGTTTCCATTCGCACCCCACGCCCGTGCCGGTGTCGCCTGCCGACGCCCGCGGGCCGTATCGTAGGACCGACACCTCGACGACTCTAGCGCGTCCCTTCCCGTTATATAGAGGAGAAAATTTCCACATGTGCGGCTTTCTTGGCATGCTCACCGCCCGCGGAGACGCTGACGCCTTCGTCGACGCCGTCACCCGGGCGCTCCCGTGCATGCGCCACCGCGGTCCGGACGACGCCGACACCTGGCACGACGCCTCCGCGGTCTTCGGCTTCAACCGCCTGTCCATCGTCGACCTCGAGCACTCCCACCAGCCTCTGGTGTGGGGGCCGGCGGATGCCCCCGAGCGCTACACCCTGATCTTCAACGGTGAGATCTACAACTTCGTGGAACTGCGCGAGGAGCTCACCGCCGCAGGCCACACCTTCCACACCCAGGGCGACTCCGAGACCATCGTCGTCGGCTACCACCACTGGGGTGAGGAGGTCGTCGAGCATCTGCGCGGCATGTTCGCCTTCGCCATCTGGGACACGCAGGAGCAGGTTCTGTTCGTCGCCCGCGATCAGTTCGGCATCAAGCCGCTGTTCTACGCAACCACCCCCGCCGGCACCGTCTTCGCCTCCGAGAAGAAGTCCATCCTGGAGATGGCCCCCGAGCTGGGTCTAGGTCTTGAGCTTGACCAGCGGGCCATCGAGCACTACGTGGACCTCCAGTACGTCCCCGAGCCGGAGTCCCTGCACACCGGCATCCGCCGCCTCGAGTCCGGCTGCACCGCCACCCTGAAGGCCGGGGACGAGGTCGTCGCGAAGCGCTACTTCAAACCGAACTTCGAGGTCACCCCGGTTCCCAAGGGCACCGAACAGGACCTCTTCGACCGCATCGCGCGGGCGCTGGAGGACTCCGTGGAGAAGCACATGCGTGCCGACGTCACCGTCGGATCCTTCCTCTCCGGCGGCATCGACTCCACCGCCATCGCCACCCTGGCCAAGCGGCACAACCCGAACCTGCTGACCTTCACCACCGGTTTCGAGCGCGAGGGCTACTCGGAGATCGACGTCGCCGCGGAATCCGCCGAGGCGATCGGTGTCGAGCACATCGTCAAGGTCGTCTCCCCCGAGGAGTACGCCGCCGCCATCCCGAAGATCATGTGGTACCTCGACGACCCCGTCGCCGACCCCTCGCTGGTGCCGCTGTATTTCGTGGCCCAGGAAGCCCGCAAACACGTCAAGGTCGTGCTCTCCGGTGAGGGTGCCGACGAGCTCTTCGGCGGCTACACCATCTACAAGGAGCCCCTCTCACTCGCACCCTTCGAGAAGATGCCCTCCCCCCTGCGCCGCGGCCTCGGCCGCCTCTCCCGCGTCCTGCCGGACGGTATGAAGGGCAAGTCCCTGCTCGAGCGCGGCTCCATGACCATGGAGGACCGCTATTACGGCAACGCGCGTTCCTTCAACTTCCAGCAGCTGCAGCGGGTCCTGCCCTGGGCGAAGGAGGAGTGGGACCACAAGGAGGTCACCGCCCCCATCTACGCCCAGTCCACCCACATGGACCCCGTCGCACGGATGCAGCACCTGGACCTGTTCACCTGGATGCGCGGCGACATCCTGGTCAAGGCCGACAAGATCAACATGGCCAACTCCCTGGAGCTGCGTGTGCCCTTCCTGGACAAGGAGGTCTTCGAGGTCGCCCAGACCATCCCGCACAACCTGAAGATCGCCGAGGGCACCACCAAATACGCCCTGCGCAAGGCGATGGAGCAGATCGTGCCGCCGCATGTGCTGCACCGTAAGAAGCTCGGCTTCCCCGTGCCCATGCGCCACTGGCTCGCCGGCGATGAACTCTTCGGCTGGGCACAGGACACCATCACTGAGTCCCAGACCGATGACATCTTCGACCGGAAGGCCGTGCTCGAGATGCTCAAGGAGCACCGCGACGGCATCTCCGACCACTCCCGCCGCCTGTGGACCGTCCTGGCCTTCATGGTCTGGCACGGCATCTTCGTCGAGGAGCGCATCGACCCGCAGATCGAGGAGAAGGACTATCCGGTAGACATCTGACCGGCCGGGGTGCGGGGTGGTACCGGAAAGCCCGCGATGACAAACCCCGCGATGAGAAACCTGCGTTCACCCCTGAAATCCGACACACAACCCGCGATGAGCCCGAAAAGGAGACTCCTCGCGGGGTGCTGATCGCAGGGTTCGTCCATCCAGGGGCGCACCTGAAAATCTCACGTCAAGCCCGAGAACAAGAAAACGCCCGCACTCCCCTCAAGGGGAAAATGCGGGCGTTGTTTCGTCCGGTGACGAAACCCGGGGAACCCCGGCGAGGCCTAGTTGAAGGAGTCGCCGCAGGCGCAGGCACCGCCGGCGTTCGGGTTGTCGATGGTGAAGCCCTGGGACTCGATGGTGTCGGCGAAGTCGATCCGCGCGCCGCTGAGGTAGGGCACGCTCATCTTGTCCACCACGAGACGGACACCGCCGACCTCGTCGATCTGGTCGCCGTCGAGGGAACGGTCATCGAAGTAGAGCTGGTAACGCAGGCCGGCACAGCCACCCGGCTGGACAGCGATGCGCAGGGACAGGTCATCGCGGCCCTCCTGATCAAGCAGGGCCTTGGCCTTGGCGGCCGCGGAGTCGGTGAGTACGACGCCGGTGCTGGAGGTGGGAGCGGTCATGTTGGTGGTCTCCTTGCGTATCAAAACTTCATGTCGTGCGCCAGGGACTCCCTGTCTGCGGGATACCCGTATACGCGCCCACCATACTCCTCCCCGGAATCCCGGGACAGGTCCGTCAATGGTGGACCGGACGCTCACATACTATCAACGCCCACTCCCCGACCCGTATTCCCAAATTCATTCCGGGGCCTTGTAGCCTGGGATCCGTGAAACTCCCCTGGCAGAAATCTGACGACCCCTCCCCCACCGACCCTGCTGAGAAGCAGAGCCCGGTGCCGGAGGAAACCCCGGTTGACCTCCCGAGGGGCTATACCCCGCCGAAGGGTCGCCCCACCCCGAAGCGTCGGGAGGTGGAGATCGAGCGCGGCATCATCCGGGATCCGAAGGCTCCGGCCTCGGCGGCGCAGGCGCAGGCGCAGCGCCGGGACCTGAAGAAGTCCATGTCCAAGGAGGAGTGGAAGGCCTATAAGGCGAAGGAGCGGGATGCGAACCGCAGCCGCCAGCGCGAGGTGCAGAAGGCGATGGACGCCGGCGATGAGCGTTATCTGCTGGCCCGCGACCAGGGTCCGGAGCGCCGTTTCGTGCGTGACTGGATCGACTCCCGCCGGTTCATCAACAACGTGGTGCTGCCGGTGGCGCTGGCCCTGCTGGTGATCATGTTCATCGGTACGTGGGCGCCGACGTTGGCGAACATCATGTCGCTGTTCGCCATGGGTCTGATGGTCGTCTTCTTCATCGAGGGTGTGGTTACGGGTCGTCGGGTGAACCAGGCGGTGCGGGCAAAGTTCCCGGAGACCACGGCTGCGGGCATCGGGCTGGGTTTCTACGCCTATTCGCGGATGACGCAGCCGCGGAAGTGGCGTTCCCCGAAGCCGCGGGTGGATATCGGCGAGCAGGTCTAGAACATGCTCTTCGATTCCACTGCCCCGGTCACGCCCCCGGACGCTCAGGTCCGTGCTGAGGCTCTCGCGGCTGTCTCCGCCTCGGGGCTGGGCCGGCTGCGGGAGCTGGGTGCCTGGGTCGCCGCCTGCCAGGGGGTTTTCCCTCCGGCACCGCTGCAGCGCTGCCGGGTGGTGGTCTTCGCGGGGGACCATGGCGTCGTGAAGCGGGGGATGTCCACGCTGCCACCGGAGTACTCCGTCCGGCAGGCCGCGGTGATCGACAGTGGCGCCGGCGCGGTCAACGTGCTGGCGCGGGCTGCGGGGGCCTCGGTGCGGGTGGTGGATGTCTCGCTGGACCAGGAGGGCGGCCCGGAGCAGGTGCGCCGCGGTTCCGGTGCAGTTGACGTCGAGGACGCCATGAGCGCCGAGGAGTTCACGGCCGCCGTGGAACTGGGCCGCCGCATCGCGGATCAGGAGGTTGATTCGGGCGCTGACCTGCTCCTCCCCGGTGATCTCGGGGTGGGCAACACGACGGTGGCTGCCGCGGTACTCGGTGCGCTGACCCGGACGGAACCCGTCGCGGTGGTCGGCCCGGGGGCCGGCATGGACGATGAGCTGTGGAAGATCAAGGTCTCCGCGATCCGGGATGCGATGTTCCGCGTCCGCAACCTCGGGGCGGAGCCGGAGGAACTGCTGCGGAAGATCTCCTCGCCGGATCTGGTGGCGCTGGTGGCCTTCATCGCGCAGGCCGCGACGCGCCGCACCCCCGTGCTTCTCGACGGCGCGCCGGTCACCGTCGCGGCCTTCCTCGCCGAGCGCCTGGTACCCGGCACGAGGCAGTGGTGCCAGGCGGGTCAGCTCAGTCCGGAGCCCGCGCACCTGATCGCGCTGCAGGCCCTGGAGCTGACGCCGCTGATCGCCCTGGACATGAACGCCGGCCAGGGCGCCGGCGCGCTCGCGGCCCTGCCGCTGGTGACCGCGGCCGCGGAGCTGCTGGCCGATCAGGCCTGATCAGGCCTCGACGAGGGTGTACACCCAGCCGTGGGTGTCCTCGTACTCGCCGCGCTGGATGGCGGTGAGGCGCTCGCGCATGGCCATGGTGACCTCCCCCGGGGTGTTGTCGTTGACCACGAATTCGCCGTCATTGGACAGGACGCGGCCGACCGGGGTGATCACGGCCGCGGTACCGCAGGCCATGACCTCGGTCATGGCGCCGGACTCGACGTCATCGCGCCATTCGTGCTTGGAGATGCGCCGCTCCTCCGTCTCGTGGCCGAGGTCGCGGGCGACCTGCAGCAGCGAGTCGCGGGTGACGCCGGCGAGCAGGGAGCCGGACAGCGCCGGGGTGACCACCTTGGCGTCGGCACCCGAGCCGTAGACGAAGAAGAGGTTCATGCCGCCCATCTCCTCGATGTAGGTGTGCTCGATGGCGTCGAGCCAGACCACCTGGTCGCAGCCCTTCTCCTCGGCCTGGGCCTGGGCGAGGAGGGAGGCGGCGTAGTTGCCGGCGAATTTCGCGGCGCCGGTGCCACCCGGGGCGGCGCGGACATAGTCCTCGCTCAGCCACACGGAGACGGGCTTGATGCCGCCGGTGAAGTAGGCGCCGACGGGTGAGGCGATGACGAAGAAGGTGTACCTGTTCGCCGGGCTCACCCCGAGGGAAACCTCGGTGGAGATCATGAAGGGGCGCAGGTAGAGGCTGGCCTCCCCGCCGGCGGCGGGGACCCAGTCGCGGTCGACGTCGACAAGCAGACGGATGGCCTCCAGGAAGTCCTCCGTGGGCAGCGGCGGCATGGCCAGCCGTTCGGCGGAGCGCTGCATGCGCTCAGCGTTGCGCCCGGGACGGAAGGTGGCGACGGACCCGTCGGGCTGACGGTACGCCTTGATGCCCTCGAAAATCGCCTGACCGTAGTGGAACACCGTGGTGGCCGGGTCCATGGGGATGGACTCGTAGGGGCGCACCTGTGCGTCGTGCCAGCCCTGGTCCTCGGTCCACTCGATGGTGACCATGTGGTCGGTGAAGTTCTTGCCGAACCGCGGATTCCGCAGAATCTCCTCGCGCGCCTCATCGGACGTCGGAGTGCTCGTACGGTTCACGGAGAAATTGAGAGACGTCATGGCGCTAACGGTACACCCGCACGGTTTTGGTGGTCTCTATAAGCTGGGGGCATCACAAGCCAACCTCAGGAGGTATTTTTCATGGCGAACCCCACGTTCACCCTTCCCGCACGCGGTGCCACCCCGGAGCTGAAACTGTCGAAGAAGGCCCCGAAGTCCCCCGACGCGTTCGTGGTTCCGGTGCTCAAGGGTGAGGAGGGGCCGGAGCTGCCCGCCTCCGCACTGCTTGACGACACCGCCCTGCGCAACGTCCTCAACTCCCTCACCGCCGTCGGTGCCACCGGCAAGGTCTGCGAGGTCACCCGCATCCCCGCCCCGGAGGGCGTGGCCGCCGATTCCGTCATCGCCGTCGGCCTGGGTGATCCGGAGGAGCTGACCGACGAGACCGTCCGCCGCGCCGCCGGCACCGTCGCCCGTGCCCTGTCCGGGATGAAGGCCGTGGCCACCACCCTCGGCGTCTTCGGTCTGGCCGCGGCCGTCGAGGGCATTGCCCTGGGCGCCTACAACTACCGCGGCATCCGCAGCGAGTCGAAGGACAACGGCAACGGCAACGGCACGGTGGGCAAGGTCATCTTCGTGTCCGACGAGAAGTCCGCCACCGCTGAGTTCGAGACCGCCCGCATCACCGCCGAAGCTGTGCTGCTGGCCCGCGACCTGGTGAACACCCCCTCCTCCCATCTCTACCCCGAGTCCTATGCCGCGATCCTCGCGGAGCAGGCCGAGGAGGCCGGCCTCGTGGTCGAGGTGCTCGAGGAGAAGTCCCTGAAGAAGGGCGGTTTCGGCGGCATCCTCGCCGTCGGCCAGGGGTCCGAGCGTGGCCCGCGTCTGGTGCGCCTGAGCTGGACCCCGAAGAAGAAGGCGAAGAAGTCCGTGGCTCTGGTGGGCAAGGGCATCACCTTCGACACCGGCGGCATCTCCATCAAGCCGGCCGCCTCCATGGAGAACATGGTCTCCGACATGGGTGGTTCCGCGGCCGTCGCCGCCACGGTCATCGCCGCTGCCCGCCTCAACCTGCCGGTGAAGATCACCGCCACCATGCCGCTGGCGGAGAACATGCCCGACGGCAGGGCGCTGCGCCCGGGTGATGTGATCACCCACTACGGCGGCACCACCTCCGAGATCATCAACACCGATGCTGAAGGCCGCCTCGTGCTGGCCGATGCCCTGGCCTACGCCTCCGAGGACAAGCCGGACTACCTGATCGAGACGGCCACGCTCACCGGCGCCCAGATGGTCGCCCTCGGTGTGCGCACCTCCGGTGTCATGGGTTCCGAGGAGCTGCGTGACCGACTCGCCGCCACCGGCCGCAGCGTCGGTGAGCCCGCCTGGGCGATGCCGCTGCTGGAGGAGCAGGAGGAGGAGCTGAAATCCCCTGTCGCTGACATCCGCAACGCCCATCCCAACCGCTGGGGTGGGATGGAGTTCGCCGGGCTGTACCTCTCCCGTTTCATCGGTGAGGGCATCGAGTGGGCGCATGTGGACATCGCCGGCCCCTCCTACAACACCGGTGGCGTGCACGGCTACACCCCGAAGCGTGCGAGCGGCGTGCCGGTGCGTACCTTCCTGGCGCTGCTGACGGAGATCGCCGAGGAGGGCTAGCACCTCCCGGCACGTGGAAAACCGGTCCGGGGGGACGGTTTTCCGCGCTTAACGACGCCCCGCCTCAGTCCGGCAGTTCACCCCTGTCGAAGGCGGCACGCCGGCGGCGCTGCTCCTCCCGCTTGCGCAGGATGCGGTCGCGTTCGATGCGTTCGCGCATGCGCTGGGGGTAACCGGTCTCCTCTACGTCATAGACGGATACGCCGAGGAGTTTCACGATGGCGTCGATGCCCTTCGGACCGCCGATGCGGCGGCGGGTGAACTCACCCTGCTCGTCGACGAGCACGACGGACATCTCGTTGACCACGGTCTCCGGCTCCACGAAGGCCTCGACGAAGGCCCTGCCGGCCGCCCACTGTCGGAGGTGGTCGGCGTCCTCCGGGCGGATGGTGCCTCCTGGGGCTCTGGGGGGTCGGAGACCCGACCGTGATTTGTTACGACCGAATAGATTGAACACGCTTTACAATTGTAGGAGCAATGAAACTCCGTACGGGAACCTCGGTGACACCCACCTGAGTAAACCCGGTACGCTTAGTGCCATTAGCTATCGACATACTTACGACTTTCGAGGAGTCAGAACAACATGGCGTTCTCCGTAGAGATGCCCGAACTGGGCGAATCCGTCACCGAAGGCACCATCACCCAGTGGCTGAAGCAGGTGGGTGACCGAGTCGAGGTTGACGAGCCGCTGCTCGAGGTCTCCACCGACAAGGTCGACACCGAGATCCCCTCCCCGGTCGCTGGCGTGCTGCTGGAGATCAAGGCTGACGAGGACGACACCGTCGACGTCGGTGGCGTGATCGCCGTGATCGGTGAGGAGGGTGACGCTCCGGCTGCTGAGGAGACCCCCGCTGCTGAGGAGGCACCTGCCGAGGAGGTTAAGGAGGAGCCGAAGGCCGCCCCGAAGGCGGCTTCCGGTGCCGCCACCGATGTCGAGATGCCGGAGCTGGGCGAGTCCGTCACCGAGGGCACCATCACCCAGTGGCTGAAGTCCGTCGGCGACACCGTCGAGGTCGACGAGCCGCTGCTCGAGGTCTCCACCGACAAGGTCGACACCGAGATCCCCTCCCCCGTCGCCGGCACCCTGGTCGAGATCCTCGCCGATGAAGACGACACCATCGACGTCGGCGCCGTCATCGCCCGTATCGGTGACGCGGACGCCGCCGGTTCCCAGGAGGTCCCCTCGGAGGCCGCCATCGAGGAGGCCGAGTCCAAGGATGAGAACGAGACCGTCGAGGAGGCCGCACCGGCTTCCGAGCCGGCCGCCGAGTCCGATGAGTCCGCCGGTTCCGGTGACGCCACCGATGTCGAGATGCCGGAGCTGGGCGAGTCCGTCACCGAGGGCACCATCACCCAGTGGCTGAAGTCCGTCGGCGACACCGTCGAGGTCGACGAGCCGCTGCTCGAGGTCTCCACCGACAAGGTCGACACCGAGATCCCCTCCCCCGTCGCCGGCACCCTGGTCGAGATCCTCGCCGATGAGGACGACACCGTCGACGTCGGCGCCGTGATCGCCCGCGTCGGTTCCGCCGCCGCGAAGAAGGCTGCCCCGGCCGCTGAGAAGCCGGCGCCGAAGGCGGAACCGAAGCAGGAGGCCCCCAAGGCTGAGGCTCCCAAGGCTGAGCCGAAGGCCGCCCCGGCCCCGGCCGCCGAGAAGCCGGCCGCGAAGGTCAACAACGAGAACGTCCCGTACGTCACCCCGCTGGTGCGCAAGCTCGCTGACAAGCACGGCGTTGATCTGAACACCGTCCAGGGCACCGGCGTCGGTGGCCGCATCCGCAAGCAGGATGTCCTGGCTGCCGCCGAGGGTGGCGCACAGGCCGCTCCGGCTGCTGCCGCCCCGAAGGGTGAGCGCGCGAACTGGTCCACCAGGTCCGTGGACCCGGCTAAGGCCGAGCTGATCGGCACGACCGAGAAGGTCAACCGCATCCGCGAGATCACCGCCGCCACCATGCTGCGTTCGCTGCAGACCTCCGCCCAGCTGACCCATGTCCAGGAAGTGGACATGACCCGCATCGCGGAGCTGCGCAAGAAGGTCAAGGACGATTTCATCGCCAAGCACGGTGCGAACCCGACCTACCTGGCGTTCATCGTCAAGGCTGCCGCCGAGGCCCTGGTCTCCCACCCGAACGTCAACGCGTCCTACAACGCGGAGACCAAGGAGATGACCTACCACGCGGACGTCAACATCGGCATCGCCGTGGACACCCCGCAGGGTCTGCTGGTGCCGGTGATCAAGAAGGCACAGGAGAAGACCCTGCCGGAGATCGCCGCCGCCATCGTCGACCTGGCCGACCGTGCCCGCAACCGCAAGCTGCGTCCGGACGATCTGTCCGGTGGCACCTTCACGGTGACCAACATCGGTTCCGAGGGTGCGCTGCTGGATACCCCGGTGCTCTCCCCGCCGCAGGCCGGCATCCTGGGCACCGCGGCCATCGAGAAGCGCCCGGTCGTGGTGACCGATGACGGTGTCGACTCGATCGCCATCCGTCAGATGTGCTACCTGCCGTTCACCTACGACCACCAGGTGGTCGACGGTGCCGACGCGGGCCGCTTCATCACCACCATCAAGGATCGCCTGGAGACCGCGGACTTCGACTCCGACCTGGCGCTCTAGCCCTCCCCCGGTGCACTGACACCGCCGTCCGACCTCCTCTGGTCGGGCGGCGGTTTCGTTTTCCCACCCCAGGTGTGTCGGGGGTCATACAATGGGGGCCACAGTCCCCGCACCGAGGAGTCGACCCGCCATGGACCTGCCCCTGATCACCGATCCTGCCTCCTACCTGGCCCGGCACACCGGTCCGGACGCCGCCGAGGAGCAGACCATGCTGGCCCGGGTGGGTTTTTCCTCGCTCGACGCGCTTATCGACGCCGCCCTCCCCACCGACATCCGTGTCACCACCCGGCCGCAGACCGGCCCGCCGTTGTCGGAGACGCAGGCCCAGGCGCGCCTGCGGGCTTATGCCGCCCAGAACACGGTGCTGCGAGCCTTCTACGGTCAGGGTTTCTCCGACACGATCACCCCGCCGGTGATCCGCCGTGGGGTGGTGGAGAATCCGGGCTGGTACACCGCCTACACGCCGTACCAGCCGGAGATCTCCCAGGGGCGGCTGGAGGCGCTGCTGGCCTTCCAGACGATGGTCTCGGAGCTGACGGGCCTGCCGGTGGCGAATGCCTCCCTGCTGGACGAGGCCTCAGCCGTCGCGGAGGCGGTGGGGCTGATGTCGCGGGCCCGGAAGAAGGGCCGGAAGGTGGTGCTGGATGCCCGCCTGCATCCGCAGGTCCTCGGGGTGGCTGCGGAGCGGGCCCGTGCCATTGATCTGGAGGTGGAGATCACCTCCCTGGCTTCCGAGCTGGTGGGTGAGGACCTGTGCGGGGTGGTCATCGCCTATCCCGCGACCGATGGCGAGGTCAGCGATCCTTCGGCGGTCATCCGCGCTATCCATGACCGCGGTGGGCTGGCCACGGTGGTCACCGACCCGCTCTCCCTGCTGCTGCTGGAGTCCCCCGGTGAGCTGGGGGCGGATATCGCGGTGGGTAATTCCCAGCGTTTCGGGGTGCCCCTGTTCTACGGTGGTCCGCACGCGGCGTACATGGCCGTCACCGAGGAGCTCAAGCGGCAGCTGCCGGGCCGGCTGGTGGGGGTCTCCGTCGACGCGGAGGGCGCGCCGGCCTACCGCCTGGCGCTGCAGACCCGGGAGCAGCACATCCGCCGGGAGCGGGCTACCTCCAACATCTGCACCGCGCAGGCGTTGCTGGCGGTCACAGCGGCGATGTACGCCGTTCACCATGGCCCGGAGGGGCTGCGGGCGATCGCGGAGCGGGTCCATGACCGGGCGGTGTCCTTCGCCGCCACTGTGCGGGAGACCGGCCTCGAGCTGCTTCACGACGCCTTCTTCGACACCGTCGCCGTCCGCGTGCCGGGCCGGGCGCACGCGGTGGTGGACCGGCTCGCGGAGGAGGGCTACCTGGTGCGCCCCATCAACATGGACACCGTGGGGGTCTCCTTCGGCGAATCCGCCACGGAGGAGGATGTGACCCGGCTGGCGGCCGCCTTCGGCGCCGGAGAGGCGCGGGTGGGTGAGCCGTGCATCCCGGCGGCGGTGGAACGCCGCACGCCGACGCTGACGCACCCGATCTTCCGGACCATGCACTCCGAGACCCAGATGATGCGCTACCTGCGCACCCTGGCGGACAGGGACCTCGCGCTGGACCGCACGATGATCCCGCTGGGTTCGTGCACGATGAAGCTCAACCCCACCGCCGGGATGGAGGCGATCACCTGGCCGGAGTTCGCCGACATCCACCCCTACGCCCCCGACCGGCAGGCCCGCGGCTGGCTCGCGCTCATCGGGGAACTGGAGGGCTGGCTCGCCGAACTCACCGGTTATGCGGCGGTCTCCGTACAGCCCAACGCCGGCTCCCAGGGTGAGCTCGCCGGCCTGCTGGCCATCCGGCGCTACCACCTGGCCAACGGGGACGCCGACCGGGACATCTGCCTCGTACCGGCCTCGGCCCACGGCACCAACGCGGCCTCCGCGACGCTGGCGAACCTGCGGGTGGTGGTCATCGCCACCGCCGATGACGGCTCCATCGACCTGGCCGACCTGGATGCCAGACTCGCCGAGCACGGCCCGGCCGTCGCCGCGATCATGATCACCTACCCCTCCACCCACGGTGTCTTCGAGGAGACCGTCCGGGAGGTCTGCGATAAGGTCCACGCCGTCGGCGGGCAGGTCTACATCGACGGCGCGAACATGAACGCCATGACCGGCCTGGCCCAGCCCGGCGGGTTCGGCGGGGACGTCTCGCATCTCAATCTGCACAAGACCTTCACCATCCCCCACGGCGGTGGCGGGCCCGGTGTGGGGCCGGTGGCGGTCGCAGAGCACCTCGTGCCCTTCCTGCCGGCCGACCCGGCGCGGGCGGACGCCACCCGTCCTGTGGCGGGGCAGGCGGGTGTGCCGATCTCCTCGACGAAGTACGGCTCGGCCGGGGTGCTGCCCATCTCGTGGGCCTACATCGCGATGATGGGCTCGGAGGGGCTGGCGCGGGCGTCGGCAAGCGCGATCCTGTCGGCCAACTACATCGCACGTGAGCTGCAGGACTCCTTCCCCGTGCTCTACACCGGGCGCAATGGCCTGGTCGCGCACGAATGCATCCTCGACTTGCGCGGGCTGACGAAGGAATCCGGGGTGACGGCCGCGGATGTGGCCAAACGTCTCATCGACTTCGGCTTCCACGCCCCCACCCTGTCCTTCCCCGTCGCTGGAACTCTCATGGTCGAACCGACCGAATCGGAGGACCTGGCCGAGCTCGACCGTTTCATCGAGGCGATGCGCACCATCCGGGCGGAGATCCAGGAGATCATCGACGGGAAGGTCCCCTACGAGGACTCCGTCCTGCGCCACGCCCCCTACACCGCCTGGAGTGTCTCCCGGGACGACTGGGACCACTCCTTCACCCGCCAACAGGCCGCCTGGCCTGTGCCGGGGCTACGTCGGACGAAGTACTTCCCGCCGGTGCGCCGCCTCGACGAGGCCTACGGCGACCGCAACCTCGTCTGCTCCTGCCCACCCCCCGAGGCCTTCGACTTCACCCGCACCCCCGAGGAGAGCTGAGCCATGTCCGAGCTGCACAACAGCCCCCTGCACGACCGCCACGAGAAACTGGGCGCCACCTTCACCCCCTTCGGCCCGTGGAACATGCCCCTGAAATACGGCAACGAACTCGACGAACACCGCGCCGTGCGCACCGCCGCGGGGCTTTTCGACCTCTCCCACATGGGCGAGATCCGCATCACCGGCGAGCAGGCCGCAGAATATCTGGACCACGCGTTCATCTCCACGCTGTCGACCATGCCGGTGCACAAGGCGAAATACACGATGCTCGTCGACGACGAGGGCGGCATCCTCGACGACCTGCTCATCTACCGCCTCGGCGAGACCGAGTTCCTCGCCGTGCCCAACGCCGGCAACACCGATGTGGTGTGGGCCGCGATGCGGGCGCGTTCCAAGGGCTGGTCGGTGGAACTGAAGAACGAATCCGCACACACCGTGCTGCTGGCACTGCAGGGGCCGCGGGCGCAGGAGATCCTGTTGACGCTCGTCTCCGAACAACACAAACACCTCATCGAGGGGCTGAAGTACTACACCTGCGCCGTCGTGGAGGTCTACGGCAGGAAGATGCTGTGCGCGCGGACCGGATACACCGGGGAGGACGGCTTCGAGC
>NZ_RXHJ01000009.1 GCF_003955685.1 Corynebacterium hylobatis | reverse complement strand
CGTCCAGGGCCGGGCCACGTGGGATGCGCTGCTGGAGTGCGGTACCGGCGGGGGTCTGGTGCCCGCCGGGCTGGCCGCCCGGGATTCGCTGCGCCTGGAGGCCGGTCTGCCCCTCTACGGCAATGAACTCGGACTGGACATCACCCCCGTGGAGGCGGGGATGGCGGGGGCCTTCGGGAAGAAGGAGGCCGATTTCGTGGGCCGATCCGCACTGGTGGACCGGGAGCCGACCTCCCGCATCGTGGGGCTCAAGGGGCTGGGACGCCGGGCGGCGCGGGCCGGTTCCGAAGTATGGCTGGGCGATGAACTGGTCGGGCACGTCACCTCCGGCCAGCCCTCCCCCACCCTGGGTTATCCGGTGGCCCTGGCCCGGTTGCGTCCCGACGTGACGGAGGAGGGTGTGGAGCTGGAGGTGGACATCCGCGGTAAGCGACACCCCTTCGAGATCGTGGCCACGCCGTTCTACCGACGGCAGTAGTTCCGGGTCCCAGGCTGGCGCCGGGGGCACCTGAATATCGTGCCTGAATATCTCTGCCGTCCCTGAAAACCCCTGTTCAGCCACTGGTGTGATGTGAGGTTTTCAGGTGCCTGAATAACTCACCTGAATATCTCACCGCAGGACAGACCCCCGCAAAACCGCCGCGCCGCGCGGCGCACTCTCCTAGACTCAAGCCCGTATCCACCCCGCTACCGGAAAGGCCCTGACCATCATGTCCACGCTGCCTGAGAACTACTCCTATTCCGAGGATCACGAGTGGATCGACTCCACCCCGGAGGCCGCCGTCGGCGCGACCGTGAAGGTGGGCATCACCTCCGTGGCCACCGAGCGTCTGGGGGAGGTCGTCTACGCCGAGTTGCCGGCTGTCGGCGACACGGTCACGGCCGGGGAACCCTGCGGTGAGGTGGAGTCCACCAAGTCCGTCTCCGATCTCTACTCCCCGGTGACGGGCACGGTCTCGGCGGTCAATGAGGCGGTGCACGACGACTACGCGGTGATCAACTCCGATCCCTTCGGCGCAGGCTGGCTCTTCAGCGTGGAGGTCGAGGAGGTCGGCAAGCTGATGACGGCCGCGGAGTATGCCGCCGCGAACGGTGTCTAGACAACATATGCGGGGTTCGGGGTAGCCTGTACCCCAATATGTCTGCACCACGTGAACCTTTCTTCCCCGCCGACCGTTCGATCCGGGCGGATGGCGCGCCCCTTCAGATCCGCCATCTCGGGCTGGTGGATTACCGGGAGTCCTGGGAGCTACAGGCGGAGCTGGCGAAGCAGCGCGCCGCCGGTGAGATCGGCGACCAGGTCCTCATCCTCGAGCACCCCAGCGTGTACACGGCCGGGAAGCGCACCCAGCCCTCCGACCGTCCCACCAACGGCCAACCCGTGGTGGATGTGGACCGTGGCGGGCGCATCACCTGGCACGGGGAAGGTCAGCTGGTGGCCTACCCCATCATCAAACTCGCCGACCCGGTGGATGTGGTCGACTATGTCCGCCGGCTCGAGGAGGCGCTGATTGCGGCGGTGCGTGGGGTGGGTGTCGATAAGGCAGGGCGCATTGACGGCCGTTCGGGTGTCTGGGTGCCCGCCTCCGATACCCGCCGTGACCGGAAGATCGCCGCGCTGGGTATCCGCATCACCCGCGGGGTGACCATGCACGGCCTGGCGCTCAACTGCTCCAACACGCTGGAGTTCTACGAGCACATCGTGGCCTGCGGCATCGACGACGCGGATGTGACCACCCTCAGCCTGGAGCTGGGCCGTGAGGTCACGGTGGCGGAGATGACGACGCCGCTTCTCGACGCCCTCGATGCCGCCCTCGCCGGACGGCTCAAGGTCGCCGACCACACTTTCGCGGAAGCGCCTGATCCGACGAAAATCCCCGGGGTCCCGGCCCCCCAGGGCTGACCTGGTCATTTACGCCTATTAATAAAGAGAGTAGGGTGATGGTGTGACTATCGCACCTGAAGGACGCAAGCTGCTGCGGGTGGAGAAACGCAACGCGCAGACCCCCATCGAGACCAAGCCGCGGTGGATCCGCAACGCGGTGAAGACCGGCCCCGAATACGAGGACATGAAGAAGCGGGTGTCCGGGGCCTCCCTGCACACCGTGTGTCAGGAGGCCGGCTGCCCCAACATCCACGAGTGCTGGGAATCGCGCGAGGCGACGTTCCTCATCGGCGGTGCGAACTGCTCCCGCCGCTGTGACTTCTGCCAGATCAACTCGGCCAAGCCGGACCCGCTGGACCGCGACGAGCCGCGCCGCGTGGCCGAGTCCGTCCGCGAGATGGAACTGAACTACTCCACCATCACCGGCGTGACCCGTGATGACCTCGAGGATGAGGGCGCCTGGCTCTATGCCGAGGTGGTCCGCCAGATCCACGCCCTCAACCCGAACACCGGCGTGGAGAACCTCGTGCCGGACTTCTCCGGCCGCCCGGAGCTGCTCCAGGAGGTCTTCGAGTCCCGTCCGGAGGTCTTCGCCCACAACGTGGAGACGGTGCCGCGCATCTTCAAGCGCATCCGCCCGGCCTTCCGCTACGAGCGTTCCCTCGACGTGATCCGCCAGGCCCGTGACTTCGGCCTGATCACCAAGTCGAACCTCATCCTGGGCATGGGTGAGACCCCGGAGGAGATCCGCGAGTCCCTGACCGACCTGCACTCCGCAGGCTGCGACATCATCACCATCACCCAGTACCTGCGCCCCGGCCCGATGTACCACCCGATCGACCGTTGGGTGAAGCCGGAGGAGTTCGTCGAGCACAAGGACTTCGCCGAGGAGCTCGGCTTCGGTGCCGTCATGTCCGGCCCGCTGGTGCGTTCCTCCTACCGTGCGGGGCGCCTCTACTCCGAGGCCATGGCCGCCCGTGGTCTGGAGGTCCCGGACAACCTCAAGCACCTGGCCGAGACCTCGCAGGGCAGCACCGATCAGGAGGCCACCACCCTGCTGGCCAAGTACGGCCCGTCGCAGGACACACCGGTCACCTCACGTTAGGCGCATCCCATGGCCTCGCCTAGAGTAGAGGCCATGGCAGACGACAAGCAGAAGGCGGCAGCGAAGGCCGCGAAGGCCGAGGCGAGGGCAGCCAAGCGGGCGAAGCGCAAGCAGACGTGGAGCCAGCTGTGGCAGGCCTTCAACATGCAGCGCAAGCAGGACAAGAAGCTCATCCCGCTGATGGTCCTGGCGATCGTCGGCGTGGCCGCAGCCTTCTTCCTCATCGGTCTGGCCTGGGGTGGACAGTGGTTCATGCTCATCCCGGGCATCGGCCTCGGTTTCGTGCTGGCGATGTTCATCTTCTCCCGCCGTCTTGAGGGTTCCATGTACGAGCGGGTCGGCGACCAGCCGGGTGCCGCCGGCTGGGCCCTGGACAACCTCCGCAACACCGTCGGCATCGTGTGGCACTCCAAGCAGGGTGTGGCGATGAACCGCAGCCTCAGCGCCATCGTCCACCGTGTGGTGGGCAACCCGGGTGTCGTCCTCGTCGCAGAGGGCAGCCCGGCAGCGGCGAAGGAGCTGGTCAACCAGCAGAAACGCCGCCTGGACCGCCTCGCCGGCGACGTCCCGGTCTACGAGATGTACGTCGGTGACGGCGAGGGCCAGGTCCCGCTGAAGAACCTCCAGCGGGAACTGCTCAAACTGCCACGCAACTACAAGAAGAACGAGGTCTACTCGGTCAACGCCAGGATCGAGGCGATGGACACCATCGGTTCCGCCGCCCCTGGTGCCGGCCTGCCGAAGGGGCCGATGCCGCGCAACGCGAACCTCTCCGGCATGAACCGCCGGATGCGTCGCGCCAGCGAGCGTCGTTCGAAGTAGGCCTGCCTTCTGCCGGCACACCACTGACATCCCGCCCACTCCCCGAAGGAGTGGGCGGGATGTTTCATTTCCACCGCAGCGTCCCCTCCC
The DNA here is from genome assembly GCF_003955685.1 of Corynebacterium hylobatis. Classification (GTDB taxonomy): domain Bacteria; phylum Actinomycetota; class Actinomycetes; order Mycobacteriales; family Mycobacteriaceae; genus Corynebacterium; species Corynebacterium hylobatis. Next base: position 51,695 of record NZ_RXHJ01000009.1, on the reverse strand, counting down.
CTGGTCTGGCACGATGACGTGGTGACCATTTTCGTGGAGAACCCACTTCTCGCTCTGCTGGTGATCATGACGGTGGGCCTGCTCATCGGCCGGATCCGCATCCTCGGTTTCCGCCTCGGGGTGGCGGCCGTCCTCTTCGTCGGTCTGGGGATGGCGGCGGTCGAGCCGGAGATCCAGATCCCGCCGCTGATCTACGTGGTGGGGCTGTCCCTGTTCGTCTACACCATCGGCCTGGAATCCGGCCACGGCTTCTTCGCCGACCTGCGTTCCAAGGGGCTGCGCAACAACACCCTGGCCGTGGGCATTTTCCTGGTGGTCACGGCTGCCGCCTACAGCCTGGTGCGGCTCTTCGACATTGACGCGGTCACGGGCGCCGGCATGTTCACGGGAGCGCTGACGAACACGCCGGCGATGGCGGCGGTCGTCGATACGCTGCCTGCGCTGATCACCGACGCCGGGGAGCTGCGTGCGGCGGAATCCCTGCCGCTGGTGGCCTATTCGCTGGCCTATCCCCTGGGGGTGATCATCGTGATCCTCACCATCGCCGTCGCGGCGAAGGTCTTCCGCGTGGACCACCAGCGTGAGGCGATCGAGCAGGGCGTGGCGGTGCATGAGCTCTACACCCGCCGTATCCGCGTCGACCGCGAGGGACTCGGCACCATCGTGGAACTGCCGGAGGAGCTCGGCCTGGGGGTGATCGTCTCCCGCCTGGAGCGCGACGGCAGGGAGCGTCTGCCGGGTAACGGTGCCCGGGCGCGGCAGGGGGATGTGCTCTTCGTGGTGGGAACGGAGGAGGAGCTCGACCGCGCCACGCAACTGCTCGGCACCGCCCTGCCGGGGGAACCCTTCCACGGCCACGATCTGGACTACCGGCGGATCTTCGTCTCCAACGAGGACCTGGTGGGCATCCCGCTGGCCCAGCTGCGCCCACAGCTGGCGGGACTGCTGATCACCCGGGTGCGCCGGGGTGACCACGACATGGTGGCCACCCCGGAGACCATCCTGCAGCTGGGCGACCGGGTGCGCGTGGTCGCCGCGCACAATCGCATGGACAAGGTCACCCGTCTGTTCGGCGACTCCTACCGGCGCCTCTCCGACGTCAACCTCCTGCCGCTGGTGGCGGGACTGATGATCGGCGTGGCACTCGGCATGATCGCTGTTCCGCTGCCGGGCGGGGCCGAACTGAAACTGGGCAGTGCCGGCGGACCACTGGTGGTGGCGCTGGTGCTCGGCGCGCTCGGTCGCACGGGGCGGATCGTGTGGCAGGTGCCCTACGGCGCGAATCTGGCGCTGCGCCAGCTCGGCATCACGTTGTTCCTCGCTGCGATCGGCACGACCGCCGGAGCGGGTTTCCGTTCCGCGCTCTCGGATCCGACCTCGCTGACCATCATCGGCCTCGGTGCGCTGCTGACCCTGCTCATCTCCGTGCTGGTGCTGGTGGTGGGCCACAAGGTGATGCGGATGTCCTTCGGTGAGACAGCCGGCGTCCTGGCTGGGATGCAGACCCATCCGGCGGTACTGTCCTACGTCAATGACATCACCCGCAATGACCTGCCGGCCCAGGGCTACACCTCGGTATATCCGGTGTCGATGGTGGCGAAGATCCTCCTGGCCCAGGTGCTGCTCTTTCTGCTGTTCTGAGCCTGCCGGAAAAATCTTCCGCGCAGACTATTGCCAATCAAAGTGAGCTGGGTTACACTTCGGGTAACGCTTCACCGGATAAAAGAAAACTACAGAGTACCCGATCTGATGCCATGAAAGTGGCGCACGTGAAAGTACACACAATGTAGGTTCGGCTGGAGCTGCAGATCCCGGGTCACCGTCGCGAAGACGGAGCCCGGGATCTGAATTTCTGCGCGTCCTACCTGCCCCTCCGCGCCGAGGTGTCGCCCCGCCGGATTTATCTGGTCAACTCCGGTCCGGAAATCCGCGATTTTCCGCAGAGTTGATCAGATAAATCCGACGCCAGACCTCCGGGCCCTGCCCGTAGGGAGAAAGTTGGCCAGCCGCGTCCTCCTAGCCGCGGATAACGGCGGTGCCGGTGGCACGGTCGTGCAGGCCGCGGCCGTCGGAGTCGACCATCGCGGCCGGCAGGATGAAGGAGGTCAGCAGGGTGCGCGCCACTGCGCGCCAGAAGCCCACGCGGGCGCCGCCGACGTCGGTACGCGCGACCCCCATGCCGAGCAGCTTGTGGCCCGGAGTACCGGCGAAGAGCCAACCGCCGAGGATGCCGAGGATGATCCAGAAGATGAGGGTGACCGTCGGGGTGGAGCCGAGAATGTCGGTGAAACGGACGAAGGTCATCGCCAGGATCCAGCACATGATCCAGTCGATGGTCACGCCCCCGGCGCGGCGGGCCACGGAGGCCAGGGAGCCCGGCCCAGCCTCCGGGAGGCCGAGTTTCTCGCCGGGCCATTTGCCGGGTGCGAAGGGGTCGTCGTGTTCGCCGGGGATCTGGGGGCCGTCGAGCCAGGTGCGCTTGGGGTTCGCCATACACTAGAGACTAGCCGGGGCGGTGCGAGGGGGGAAAACAGTGATTCACATTTCACCTTTTGATAGATCGACAGGTAAAGGTTTAGAATGGCCTGCAGGTACCCGGGGAGTCGTGGACGCACCTGTAGACTCAACCGGAGATACCGCCCGACCGAGCGTCAACCCCACCTAGGAGTCATCGTGGCCTTCAACACCATCGAAGATGTCGTCAAGTTCATCAAGGACGAAAAGGTCGAGTTCGTCGACGTCCGCTTCACGGATGTACCCGGCACCGAACACCACTTCACCATCCCGGCCGCGATGTTCGATGAGGAGGCCGCCGAGGAGGGTCTCGCCTTCGACGGTTCCTCCATCCGCGGGTTCACCACCATCGACGAATCCGACATGAACCTGCTGCCGGACCTGGCCACCGCGAAGATCGACCCCTTCCGCGAGGCGAAGACGCTCAACATCAAGTTCTTCGTCCACGACCCCTTCACCCGCGAGCCTTTCTCCCGCGACCCGCGCAACGTGGCCCGCAAGGCCGAGGAGTACCTCGCCTCCACCGGCATCGCGGACGCCTGCTTCTTCGGCGCGGAGGCCGAGTTCTACCTCTTCGACTCCGTCCGCTTCGCCACCGACACCAACTCCGGTTTCTACGAGGTCGACTCCGACGAGGGCTGGTGGAACCGCGGCGCCGACCAGCGCCTCGACGGCCGCCCCAACCTCGGCTACACCAACCGCGTCAAGGGCGGTTACTTCCCGGTGCCGCCCTATGACCAGACCGTGGACATCCGCGACGAGATGGTCCGCCACCTGGCCGCCGCGGGTTATGACATCGAGCGTTTCCACCACGAGGTGGGCACCGGCGGCCAGCAGGAGATCAACTACCGCTTCAACACCCTGCTGCACGCGGCGGATGATCTGCAGTCCTTCAAGTACATCGTGAAGAACACGGCCTTCGCCAACGGCAAGACCGCCACCTTCATGCCCAAGCCGCTGGCCGGTGACAACGGTTCCGGCATGCACGCCCACCAGTCGCTGTGGAAGGACGGCAAGCCGCTGTTCCACGATGAGTCCGGCTATGCCGGTCTCTCCGACATGGCGCGCTACTACATCGGCGGCATCCTCCACCATGCCGGCGCCGTGCTCGCCTTCACCAACCCGACGCTGAACTCCTACCACCGTCTGGTGCCGGGCTTCGAGGCCCCCATCAACCTCGTCTACTCCCAGCGCAACCGTTCCGCGGCGATCCGCATCCCGATCACCGGTTCCAACCCGAAGGCCAAGCGCATCGAGTTCCGCGCCCCGGACCCGTCCGGCAACCCCTACCTCGGTTTCGCCGCGATGATGCTCGCCGGCCTCGACGGCATCAAGAACCGCATCGAGCCGATGGCCCCGGTGGACAAGGACCTCTATGAGCTCCCCCCGGAGGAGGCCGCCGCCATCCCGCAGGCCCCGACCTCCCTGGAGGCCTCGCTGGCCGCGCTGCAGGAGGACAACGACTTCCTCACCGACGGCGATGTCTTCACCGAGGACCTCATCGAGGCCTACATCAGGCTCAAGTACGACAACGAGATCGCCCCGGCCCGCCTGCGCCCGACGCCGCTGGAGTTCGAGCTCTACTACGACTGCTAGCCCGCTTATCGACGCCGCGCCGCCCCACCCCGGGTGGGGCGGCGTCGCGCGTTGCGGGGGTTCAGCCGCGGTGGGCCTCGGCGATGATGCCGGAGGCCCGCACCTCGGAGAGGGGGTTGCCCCCGTAGAGGCTGAGAGGGTCCTCATCCGCCCATTCGCCGGCGCACCAGTGGACCACCGGCAGGCCGCGCAACGCGGCCTTGCGCAGGTACCAGTCGCCGAAGACGTTCCAGTCAGGGCTGTCGTGGGGCCAGCCGAGTTCGCCGATGATGCCGGGGACCCCCGCCTCGTCCAGCCAGTCGACGAAATCGTCGAGCTCCCTGAGTATCCGGGTGTGCCACGCCAGGGGGATGCCGGCCTCGGGGATGGCGTCCGTCCCAGTCGGCGGCAGCCCCTGGATGTAGGTGCGTTCCCCGTAGGTGCCCCCACCGTCCGTGTCCCAGTAGTGGTGGCCGACGTAGCGGAAGTTCCGGCCGGGATCCGTGATCCACGGTTGCGGGTTGAACCAGGACCAGTTCCGCAGTCCGGACCAGCCGTAGCCGGCGACGTGGATCTCGGTGGCGGGGTCGACCTCGCGAATGGCCTCGACCGCGGCCTGGGAGGCGGTGCGCCAGGTCTGACCGCGCAGCCCGCCGTAGTCTCCCTGGGGTTCGGCGCACAGGTTGTAGATCACCACCGTGGGGTCGTCGCGGAAGACCGCCGCCAGCCGGCGCCACAGGTCCACGAAGGCCGGCACCCGCAGCCCCGACTCCCCCAGGGCCGTGCGCACACCTACCCCGTCCACGTCGTGGTAGTACAGCCCGTAGTTGTGGATGTCCAGGTTGACGCGGAGGCCGGCCTTCCGGCAGCGGCCGAGGAAGGCGGTGAGTCGTCCCAGCTCCGCGGCGTCGAGAGGCTGGTACAGCTCCGGCTGGATACGCTCCCACCGGATCGGCAGTTTGACAATGCGCCAGCCCCGGGCTGCGAGGAAGTCCATCGACGCCTGGGTGTCGTATTTGTAGTCGGTACCGTATTTTCCCGGTCTGCGGTTGGAGAAGCTCGTCTCCGCCGCGGGGAAACCCACCCCGTATTCAGGTCCGTTGAGGTGCAGTTGGGCTCCCGGGTGCGGAATTTCGGTGTTGCCGGGCATCGGCTCCTCCTTCAGCGCTCAGCTCGGGGCGGCTCCGATGCAGCCCCCGCCAACAACTGACCAGCCTACCTGTTCTCTTCCCGCGGGAAGGATCTGCCTACGTCACGGTCATCGTCATCGCCGTCATCTTCGATGGACGGCTGGCCGGCTTCGGCCTCAGCCGGATCCTCCCCGAGCGGGAGCACAACCCCCCGCCCCGCACCCTCCGGGCGGCAGCGGGCCTGGTGCTCACGGTCGGTGTCGCCGTGGCGGGCATCCAGCTCTCCGCCGCCCCGCGCCCGGACTCCTTCTACACCGCACCCGATGATGTCGCCGCTGAACCGGGGCAGCTGCTGCGTGCCGAGCCCTTCGAGCGCATCATCCCCGACGGTGCCCGGGCCTGGCGGATCCTCTACACCACCACGGTGGACGGGGAACACCCGGTCCTCGCCTGGGCCCACGGCACCACCGGTTTCGCCACCGGCTGCGCCCCCTCCCTGCTGGACGAGCCCTTCGTCGCGGGCGCCATGCCGGATCTGGCGGGGACGCTGGAGCAGGGGTGGGCGGTCGTCGCCACTGATTATGTGGGGCTGGGCACAGACGGCGCGCACCCTTATCTCATCGGCCCGGCGGAGGGTCGCAGCGTGCTCGACTCGGTCCGCGCGGCGCAGCAGCTGGGCGAGGCTGGCCTCTCCCCGACCTCCGTGATCTGGGGTCATTCACAGGGCGGGCACGCCGCGTTGTGGGCCGGCGGCCTGGCCGGCTCCTACGCCTCCGAACTGGAGGTGGCAGGTGTCGCGGCGATCTCCCCGGCGGCAAATCTGCCCGGGCTCTTCGACGCCCTCAACAGCTCCCCCATCGGTTCCCTCTTCGGTTCCTTCGCCCTGGCCGCCTACGCCGCCGAATACCCGGAGATCAACGCCCGCGACTATGTCCGCCCCGGAGCGCGCCTGATGTTCGAGGCGATGAGCCGACGTTGCCTGAGCGATCCCGCGACGATCGTCTCAGTGGCCACCACCCTGGCCGGCCGTGAACCGATCTGGTCGCGCGACCCGCTGGAGGGTCCCATGGGTGGTCGCGCCGCGGAGAACGTGCCCACGATGCTTATCGACGCCCCACTCCTCCTCGCCCAGGGCGCCGACGACACGCTGGTCACTCCAGCGACCCAGGAAGGCTACGTCGGGGACCGCCGGGCGGCCGGGCAGGAGATCGACTACCGGGTCCATGAGGGCGAGGACCATCTGAGCATCATCGCCGATGACTCGCCGATGATCCCGGAGCTGCGGGAATGGATGCAGGAACGGTTCAGCAGTGCCGCACCTTCGCCGGGTTCTGCTGGATCTGCAGCCCGGTGATACGCCCCTCGGCGACCTCGACGACGACCATGCGCACCTGGTCCTCGGATTCGGCGCGGATGACGGCCCCGCCAACGGCCGGTTCGACGGTGAGCGTCGGCATGCCGAAGGTGCCGATGATCCCGGCCAGGAAACGGGCGACCTTGTCGGCGCCGTGGATGGGCCGGCGGGCGGCACGGGTGAGGCCGCCGCTGTCGGTCCACAGCACACAGCCCTCAGAAAGCAGGTGGGTGAGCTGGGCGAGGTCCCCGGTCTGCAGGGCCCGGGCCAGCCCGGCGAGGTCCGCGGCGGGAGCGACGGAGCCTCCGGCGGCCTCGGCCCGGGCGAGGTTTCTCCGGGCCCGGGAGGCCTTCTGCCGGGTGGCGGCCGGGGTGGAGCCGAGGACCTCGGCGATGTCGCGGAAGGACACGTCGAAGACGTCGGCCAGTACCAGGATGACCCGGTCCGGGGGCTCAAGTTCCTGGAGCATGCGCACCAGTGCCAGGTCGACGGATTCCTGCAGGACCGCACGGTCCTCCGGGCCGGGTTCATCCAGCACCACGATCTCGGGTAACCAGGGGCCGATGTAGTCGGTGCGGGCACGTGCCGCGGAGGTGGCGATGTCAAGCGCGATGCGGGAGGTGATGACGGTGAGCCAGGCGCGGGCGTCGATAAGCTCGGGTGCGGACCGCAACCGCAGCCAGGCCTCGGAGACGGTGTCCTCGGCATCGGCCCAGGAACCGAGGATGTTGTAGGCGATGGCGAGCAGGCGGGGACGCTCGCGAAGCCACAGGGTGTCCCGGTCACTCATTTCTGTGAGAGTACCCCGATGCGGTTCCACATGTTGATGGTCGCGATCGTGGCGATGAGGTCGCCGGTGGTCTTCTCCCCCAGCTCAGCGACGACCTGCTCCAGCAGGTCCGCGTCGAAGGAACGGTCGGGAAGGCGGGTGCCGGCGGTGGTGAAGGAGAGGATGAGGTTCTCGCGGGCATCGAAAAGCGAGTGCGTGGCGGGCCATGCCTCGAGGGCGTCGACCCAGTCCTGACCGAGCCCGAGTTTGAGCGCCTCGCGGGAGTGCATGCGGATGCAGTAGCCGCAGCCGTTCTCGAAGGAGACGCGCAGCTTGACCATGACCTTCTCCTGCTTCGGCAGGGAGAGGGTCATCTCCATGGCCACGGCCGCAGCATAGAAACGCTTATGGGTCTTCATCAGATTCAGCTCGCTCATGACGAACTCCTTGGGTTGGGTGGGTGGATCCTTCTCACCAGGGAGACGATTGAGCAGCCTGACTTGTGACAAAATGCAGGTCAGAGCGCTTCCAGCACCGCCTGCGCCATCACCGCCTGGCCGGTGGGCGTGGGGTGCATCGGGAAGGCACCGGTCTGCGAGCCGAAGAAATCCACCCAGCGCCGCTCCGGTTCCACACAGCCGGTGTGGTCGCCCGCCTGCCCGGGCAGGACCATTTCCGCGCCGTGGCGCTGCGCGACATCCGCGATGACCCCGTTGATCTGCCCGGTCAGGGTGACCACCCAGGCCCGGTCACCGGGGCTGAGCACCTCGACCTCGGCGCAGTCATCCTCGGGCGCGAGCAACGGCAGGTAACCGGTGGTGATCACGCGGGCGCCGTCGGAACGCTCGTCGATGGCGCGGTAGACCTCGTCGAGGCGTTCCGGCAGCTCCGCCAGGCGCGTATCGACGGACTGCTGCCAGGTGGTGGCGCAGTCCGAGGGCCGGCCGGCCTGCATCGCGGCGAGGAAACAGCCGGCGACATCCCCGAAGCCGATGTCGTTGCCGCCGATGGACAGTGTCACCAGATCGGTGTCCTGCGTCAGCGCCTCAACCTGGGCGGGGATGGTCTCCTCGCCCGCCTGGCGGGGCTGGAGCAGATCAGCTGTCACCGCCCCCTGGCAGGTGGCGTCCTGGCCGGTGACGCGGGCATCGGAAAGCACCTGCCCGGGATAATTATCGGTCGAGCGCAGGCAGTACGCGGGGCCCGTGGTGCCTGCCGCGGTGCTGCCCATCGCGGCATAGGAATCACCCAGGGCAACGTAGGTGTAGGTGGGCTGGGGCTCAGGTTCGGGTGTCGGCAGGGACTGCGGCAGATCCTCCCCACCGCCGCAGGCCACCAGGGTGAGGGAGGCCAGGACGGGGATGAGGGCGTGGTGGGTTTTCACACCCCACACCCTAACTGCCGGAGGCCTACCGGAACTCACCCAGCGGTTCCAGGGTGGTGGCCGGATCCCGCAGCAGCGTCTCGACGCGCCGGGTGGACTCCTCGTCCCAGTCCGGCGGATCGAGGATACCCACCAGGATGCCCACGGCCTCCGAACCGTAGGCGTGGCCGTGACCCGCGGGTACCCCGGCGGAAAAGGCCATGTCGGCGGTGACCTGCCAGAAGGTGACGAACGGCAGCCAGCGCATCGCCGGGTTGATGTCCTCGCCCAACGGCTCCGCCAGCCAGTCCGGCTCGCGCAACAGCAGGTCAAAGGACCACCAGGTGATGGGGTCACTGCCGTGCTGCCAGTAGACGATACGCGGTTGCTCCCACTCACCGGGCAGCTTGAGGTCCCCGGCCTCCGCGGCGAAGCGGGTGTGTTTCCCCTCGTCGACCACCGGCAGGCGCTGCAGGGAACCGGGGTCGCGTTCGGCGGTGATGCGATTCCACGGCTGGGCGAATTCCGGGGTGCCGATGAGCAGTGCGCCGTCCAGACGCGAGACCATGTCCTGCTCCGAGGCCGTGGCCCCCTGGGCACCGTAGGAACCGAGGCTCTCCCCCATCACCACCAGCTTCGGCCGCTCCGCCTCCGGAAGTTCCGACCAGACCGCGTAGACCTTCTCCAGCAGGACCCGTCCCGCCTCCAGCGGGGTCTGGCGGTCGGCGATGAAGGCCAGCGGGCTCTGCAGGTGGCTGTACTGCATGCCCGCGATCGCCGAATCCCCGGCGGTGATGTACTCGAGCGAGTCGGCTGCCGCGGAGTTGATCCAGCCGCGCCCGGTGGTCGTGGTCACGAACAGGACGCTGCGGTCGAAGGCGCCGGTGCGCTCCAGCTCAGCGACCACCCCGTCGGCGATCTCGGGCAGCGTGTCGGCGGAGGTGACCCCGGCGAAGACCCGGATCGGTTCGATGGCCGGGCGGCCGGTGACCCCGGTGATCTGCTCCGCCCGCGGCCCGGAGGCGACGAAGGTACGCCCGTCACGGCCGAGGCTGTCCCAGGCCTGGAGGGAGGCGGGTGAGCCGGAACGTTCCGGTTCCGTCGGCTGTGCCACCCCCTCCCGGGTCTCCTGGTCCGCGGAGAAGGCGGCGCGTTCGGCGACGGCGAGCATGGCGCGGATGCCGACGCCGTCGATGAGCAGCCAGCCCACGACGAGCACCAGCGCCAGACCGCCGAGGCGGGCGACCGGCTGCGGGACGTAGCGGCGCCCCGCCCGGGTGGGGCGGTTGCTCAGCGCGGCGAGGCCCCGGCCGGCCTGGATGAGCAGGAGCGCCACCAGGACGGCCAGGAGCAGGACGACGGTGTAGATCATGCGGGAGTCGCTCTCCACCCCGACCAGTCCCCGGCTGATGTGCTGCCAGTGCGCCCCCAGCGCGGCGAAGAGCGGGACCAGGATGGCCGTCGCGGCGGCCAGCACCCACCAGCCGATCCGCTGCTGTTTCCGCGAGGGTTGCCGGCTCACCCCCGCCCAGCGCACGATCCGCGCACCGGCCACCCCGAGGCCGTAACCGATGGCGATGCTCACGCCGGTGGCCAGTGCCTGCATGTACCAGACCCGCGGCAGCAGGGAGGGCGTGAGTGACCAGGTGTAGAAGAGCAGGGCGACGGCCAGGCCCGCCGGGTGGAAACCCCGCAGGTAGTTCAGGAAGCGGTGCATGGGGGGGCTTCTCTTTTCTTGAGGTACCCGCAGGCACCCGGTGGCAGGGCGGATCTTCACCCTCTGCCCAGAATCCTATCGACTCCGACCTGCCCGGGAAAGGGTTTCCGACGCCTTCCCCTGAGTCCCTGACACATGCACAAAGGCCCCCACGCCGGTGAATTCACCGGCGCGGGGGCCTGGCGCAGGCGATGGGCCTTTAGGCGTTGACGGTCGCCTTCTCGCCGACCTGGACCAGCTCAGCGGCGACGGCCTCGAGCAGCTCGACGGTCTGCTCGTTCGGGGCGAACTGGAAGTCGACGAAGTGGTCGTCGAAGGCGAGGGCGGCCTGGGCCTCCAGCGGCAGCATGCCGACGTTGGCGACGATGTCGCGCCAGTGGTTGACGGCGCGGACGCCGCCGCCACCGCCGTAGGACAGGAAGCCGACCGGCTTGCCCTCCCACTCGACCTTGAGCAGATCGAAGGCGTTCTTCATGGTGCCCGGGACAGACGCGTTGTACTCCGGGGTGACGAAGATGAAGCCGTCGTAGGAGCTGATGGTCCCGGACCAGGCGGTGGTCTTGACCTCGTCGTACGTGCCGGCGGCCATGATCGGCGGGACGGCTGCGGTCAGCTGGTCAAGGTCCTGCTCGATGAGGTCGATGAGCTCGTAGGTGTTGCCGTCACCGCGGGCCTGGAGCTGGTCCAGGGCCCACTGGCCGACGGTGCGGCCGTGACGGCCGTTACGGATGGAACCGACGAACACTGCGATCTTCATTACTGGTGTATCTCCTTCATTGCTGCCTTGATGACATGCACACATTAACCCGAACCTTGTAGATACGTCAACATTTTGGGCGGTGATTGTGTCACGATCGCGCACGCACGTGGCGGTGTGACCTGACACACGGTTGAATGGGGGCATGGCAAAGGTAGCGGACCATCCTGCTCTGACCCTGCTCGCGCGGGGCGGCTACATCGTATTGGGTCTCGTCCACATCCTCATCGGCTGGATCGCCGTTCAGATCGCCACAGGCTCCGGCGGTGGCGAAGCCTCCAACACCGGCGCACTGGCCACCATCGCGCAGGCCCCGGGCGGGCAGTTCCTGCTCTGGGCCGCGGTACTCTGCCTGGCCGCCCTGGCCCTGTGGCGGGCCAGCCAGCTGTTCACCGGCGAGGACCTCAAGGACCGGGCCAAGGGCGGGATCCTGGCGGTGGTCTACCTCTCCCTGGCATTCACGACGGCCACCTTCGCCCGGGGCGGGAGCACCTCCGACAGCGAGACCGCCACGGATGTGACGGCCACGGCGCTGGCCCAGCCCTGGGGCGAGATCGCCGTCATGATCGCCGGTGCCGTCGTGGTGGCGGTGGGCCTGTACAACATCTGGCGCGGGGCGACGAAGGGTTTCCGGGAGGATCTGGAGGCCGGCGCCGGTTCCGGCCAGGTCGGTTCAGCCATCATCATCGCCGGCATGGTCGGCTACATCGCCCGCGGCATCGCCTTCGCCGTCCTGGGCGGGCTGATCTTCTGGGCCGGCTGGGCCAACGACCCGGAACAGGCCGCGGGCCTCGATGCCGCGCTACGCACCCTCGGCGAGCAGCCCGCCGGCAGCGTGCTGCTCATCGTCATCGGTGTGGGCCTGGCCCTCTACGGGCTGTACTCGATCGCCCGGGCCCGCTACGTGCGGATGTGAGGCACCGGATGCGGCCTCAGCACTCCTCGTGCGGGCTGTCGAGGAAGATGTTTCCCGGTTCGTGCAGCTCACCGAGGTTGTAGGCCTCCCGCAGGTTCGCCTCGGTGAGGACACGCTCCGGCGGGCCGTAGGCCACCACGCGCCCGGACATGAGGACCACGTGGTCTGCGGCGCGCGCCTCGTCGAGGTCGTGGGTGGTGTGGACGACGGTGCGTCCCGCATCGGTTTCATCGTGGATGATGTCGTCGATGATGCGGGCGGAGACGATGTCCAGGCCGGTGAGGGGCTCATCGAGAAGCAGGACGTCATGGTCCTGCGCGAGCCCCTGCGCGACGTAGACGCGCTGGCGCTGACCACCGGAGAGCTCCTCAAGGTGGCGTTTGGCCAGCGCGGTGACGTTGAGCCGCTCCATGACCTCGTCCACCCGGCGTTTATCGGTCGCGCGGAAACGCCCGAACCAGCCGGCGGACGGGTAGCGGCCCATGCGCACCACCTCACGCACCGACAGGGGCACGCCTTCCGGGAAGCTGACCGACTGCATGACATAGCTGATCCGGTGCCGGGCAGCACTGGCCGGCCCGCCAGCGACGGTGAGCTGGCCGGCCTGCGGGGTGATCAGCCCGCCGATGGCGTGCAGCAGCGTCGATTTGCCCGAGCCGTTCGGCCCGATGATGGCGGTGAGTTTGCCGGCGGGGATGGTCACGTCGCAGGGTGCGACGGCGACGACCCGTTCGTAGCCGAGCTGGATCTGCCTGCCGACGGCGAGGTCCCCGGTCATTGCGGTGCTCATGCTGCCACCCCCTGATTGGTGGCGCGGTTGCCGCGGCGGCGGAACCGGCGGCTGAGGTACTGGCACTCCATGATGAGCAGGAAGGCCGCGATAGGAATGAGCGCCATGGTGGCGGCCGCGGCGGTACCCAGATGGAAGGACAGGATCAGGCCGATGACCACCGAGGAGGCGCCGATGAGCGCGGAGACCACGATCATCGTCGGGATGGAACGGGTGAGCAGTGCGGCGGTGGCCGGCGGGGCCACGAGCAGGCTGAAGACGAGCATGGTGCCCACGGCCTGGAAGCTGCCGATGACGCTGGTGGCGATGAGCACCAGCAGCAGGGCGTGGGTCAGCTTAGGGCGCATGCCCAGGGACTCCGCCTTGACCGGGGAGAAGGACAGTGCCAGCAGCGGTCGGTAGAGCAGCAGCGAACCGGCGATGACGATGACCGCGAGGATGGCCTGCTGGCGGATCGCCTCCCAGGACACCCCGAGGGCGTCGCCGAAGAGGATGCTGGTCAGCGAGCCACTGTAGGAGTCGGAGCGGGAGATGATCACCACACCGAGAGCCATCATCCCGACAAACAGCAGGCCGATGGCGGTGTCCTCCTTGAGGTGGGTGTGCCGGTGGATCACCTCCACGGCCCCGACCATGACAGCCGCGGCGACCGCGGCGCCCAGCAGCGGGTTGAAGTCGAAGACGACGGCCGCGGCGATGCCGGGCAGCACGCCGTGGACGAAGGCGTCGCCGAAGAAGCTCATGCCGCGCAGCACGAGCCACACACCGACGGTGGCGCTCATCACCGCGGCGATGAGCCCGCCGATGAGGGCCCGCTGCTGGAAGCCCAGCAGGAACGGGTCAAGAATCCAGTCGATCACGGGTTAACTGTAGTCCTCGTCCGCTCAGGACAGGGCTTCAGCGACGAGACGGGCGTTCTCCCGCATCATGCCCTGGTAGTCGGCGGCCGGGGAGCCCTCCGGACCGACGGAACCCTCATACAGTGCCACGACCTGCACGGATTCGCCAACCTCTGCGGCGAGCGCCTCGACCAGGCCGGGGTTGAGCGCGACGTTGGAGAAGATCACCGGCACGCCTTCCGCCCGGATGGCCCCGGCCAGCTCCGCCAGGTCGCGGGAGGAGGGCTGGGCCTCCGTGGAACCGCCCGGCACGACGACGCCGACGGAGCGGAAGCCGTAGGCCTGGTTGAAGTAGCCGAAGGCCTCATGGTCGGTGACGATGGCACGGCGTTCCTCCGGCACGGCGGCAAGGGTCTCGCGGAGCTCCCCGTCGAGGGCGTCGAGCTCTCCAGCCAGCTCGGTGCCGCAGTCGGCCCAGGCCTGGTCCCCTGTCTGTTCCGCGACCCGTTCGCCGATGGTGCGAGTGGCCTCGGCCATGCGGGCGGCGTCGAGCCAGAAGTGCGGGTCAAGGTCACCGTGGTCGTGGGCCTCGTGGTCCCCGTGTTCACCGTCGCCGTGCTCGTGCTCATGGTCGCCGAAGGGCAGCGGATCGACGAGTTCGGCGACGTGGAGCACCTCAGTGCCGTCGGCCTCGACCTGGTCGAGGGCGGCGCCGAGCCCGGCTTCCAGGCCGAGCCCGTTGGCGATGACCAGATCGGCCTTGACCATGTCGGCGACCTGCGCCGAGGAGGCGGAGAAGTCGTGGGGGTCGGCGTTGACCGGCATGAGGGTGGTGGCGGTCCCGCCGGCACAGGTGGCGAGCTGGGAGGTGACGCTGCCGAGCGGGGTGGTGGTGACGACGAGGGAAATATCTCCCGCTTTCTCGGCATTGCCGGAGCTGTCGGCCGAGCAGGCCCCCAGGGTCAGGGCGGTGACGGCGGTCAGGGCGATGGTGGCGGCGAAACGAGCCCGCATACGGGGCCTCCTGGTCTGTGGGGACGTTAATGAAAAACTATTGAAAATCATTGTCAATAATACTCCCTCCACCCCACCCCGACAACATGAGAACAGCAGGCACCCGCTGACAAAATAAGGACACAACCCTCCGACCCGCCACCACCATCCTGGGCGTCACCGCCCTGAACCACCGGTGGAAGAGCACTGGCCCCGCCCTAGCCTTTTCACGATTCCCACCCATGAAGCTGCCTGCAGGGGACTACATCCGCCCCCACCCACGGCCAACGCGGACACGGCCACAGCCGGGAAACCTCCCGCCTCTCAGGCGGGAATAACACTGATGGCCACCCTCCGGACCCAGGAGCAGAAGACCCCACCACTTCGAGCACGTGGCAGCCCCGGCGGTCCTCGCCAGACACATCCGGACCCCACCCGCCCAGGCCCCCATTCGGGGGTGTCGCATCCGGAATCTTTCCAACCGCCAGATTTTCCGCACCTCACCTTGACTTATCCCTGATATTGCGGAGATTAATCGCCCTATAACCAGTGAATCCGACCGGACCCGCAGGTTTTGCTTATGTATCCTCGTGGGTTGAAGACATCACCGCATGAGATGCAGTTTCGGGTTTTAGGGCGGTCCCCGTCTTCAGGGCACCGCAGTTGCGGCGTGCCCGGGAGCGTCACCTGAACCCCGCTTGGAAAGGTATATGTGAGTTCTCCCTACTCAAACGCCCCCCGGATTGACGTCCTCTGGCTGTCCGAACAGGACATGATCGACGCGGGGGTGACGGATTCCGCCGCCTGCGTGGACACGATGGAGGAGACCCTCATCCTGCTCGCTGACGGCGACTACCGGATGGCGGGTGCGTCGGCGAACTCCCATGGCGCGCAGATCAACTTCCCGAAGAACCCCGAGCACGAGGGTATGCCCGCTGACGGCCCCGACCGTCGTTTCATGGCCATGCCCGCCTACCTCGGCGGACGTTTCCGCTCGGCGGGCGTGAAGTGGTACGGCTCCAACACGGAGAACCGCAACCATGAGCTGCCGCGTTCCATCCACGTCTTCGTGCTAAACGACGCCGTGACCGGTGCGCCGCTGTCCATCATGTCGGCCAACCTGCTCTCCGCCTACCGCACCGGTGCCGTACCGGGTGTGGGCGTCAAGCACCTGGCCATCCAGGACGCGGAGACCGTGGGCATCATCGGTCCCGGCGTGATGAGCCGCACCATCTTCGCCTCCGCCCTGTCCCAGCGACCGGGCATCAGGCACCTGAAGATCAAGGGCCGTTCCGCCGGTTCCACCCAGCGCGTGGTCGAGTGGTTCCGGGAGAACTACCCGCAGCTCGAGTCCGTCGAGGTCGTGGAGACCGAACGGGCCGCCATCGAGGGTTCCGACATCCTCATCGCCGGCACCTCCACCTCCCCGGACGGGCCCTCCGGTTTCCCGTACTTCAAGCGGGAGTGGATCAAACCGGGTGCGCTGATCCTGTGCCCCGCCGCCGCGCGTTTCGACGATGACTTCATCACCTCCGAGGAGGCCAACCTCGTCGTGGACTACACCGGCCTGTACTCCGAGTGGTTCCACGAGAACGGCCCCGACATCACCTACGAGCAGCTGCTGGGCATTCCCGGCAACCGCTGGTGGGACATGAGCGTCGAGGGCACCCTGGCCAGTGACCGCCTGGTCAACATCGGCGACATCGCCGCCGGGCGGGCCCCGGGCCGGGTCAACGACGAGCAGATCTTCTGTTATTCCATCGGCGGCATGCCCGTCGAGGACGTAGCCTGGGCCTATGACGTCTACCACAACGCCCTGGAGAAGGGTATCGGCACCTCGCTGAACCTGTGGGACGTCCCCGCCCTGAAATAGACCACATCCCCAATTAGGAGCCCTGACACCTGTCGTGTCCTTCACATCCACCACTGACCTGATCACGTATATCCGCGATGAGGGGGTGGAATACCTGGACATCCGGTTCACCGATGTCCCCGGGATCGAACACGCACTGACCGTCCCTGCCTCAGCCCTCACGGAGGAGGCGGCGGCGGAGGGCTTCGCCTTTGACGGCTCGTCGATCGCGGGTTTCACCTCCGTCGACGAGTCCGACATGACCCTGCTGCCGGACGTCTCCACGGCCTATCTCGACCCCTTCCGGCGCCGGAAGACGGTGAACATGCAGTTCTTCGTCCACGACCCCTTCACCCGGGAACCTTTCTCCCGCGACCCGCGCAACATCGCCCGCAAGGCCGAGGAGTACATGCGCGCCAGCGGCATCGCCGACGAGTGCTTCATCGGCGCGGAGGCCGAGTTCTTCATCTTCGACTCCGTGCGCTACTCCACCGGTGTCAACCGCAGTTTCCACATGGTCGACTCCGATGAGGGCTGGTGGAACTCGGATGCGGAGACGATGATCGACGGTTCGCCCAACCTGGGCAACAAGATCCGCGTCAACGACGGTTACTTCCCCACCGCCCCCTACGACAAGACCATCCCGGTGCGCGACGAGATCGCCCACACGCTGGCGCAGACCGGCTTCGAGATCGAGCGTTTCCACCACGAGGTCTCCACCGGCGGTATCCAGGAGGTCAACTACAAATTCAACACCCTCCTGCATGCGGCGGATGACCTGCAGAAATTCAAGTACATCGTGAAGAACACCGCCGATGCCCACGGCAAGGTGGCCACCTTCATGCCCAAGCCGCTTCTCGACGACGGCGGTTGCGGCATGCATGCCCACCAGTCCCTGTGGAAGGACGACAAGCCGCTGTTCTACGACGAGGAGGGCTACGCCGGGCTGTCCGACATGGCGCGGCACTACATCGGCGGTCTGCTCGCGCACGCCCCGGCGGTGCTGGCCTTCACCAACCCGACCGTCAACTCCTACCGTCGCCTGTACTCCGGTTTCGAGGCCCCGGTCAACCTGGTGTATTCCCAGCGCAACCGCTCCGCCGCAATCCGCATCCCGGTGACCGGGCCTTCGCCGGCCGCCAAGCGCATCGAGTTCCGCGCCCCGGATCCCTCGGGCAACCCCTACCTGGGTTTCGCGGCGCAGCTGCTCGCGGGTCTGGACGGCATCAAAAAGCGCATCGAGCCGGGTGATCCGATGGACAAGGACCTCTACGAACTTGAGCCTGAGGAGGCTGACAAGGTCCCGCGCGTCCCGCACTCCCTGGAGGGCTCGCTCTACGCCCTGGAGAACGACCACGATTTCCTCACCGAGGGCGATGTGTTCACCGAGGATCTCATCGAGGCCTACATCGGCCTGAAGTACGACAACGAGATCAACCCGATGCGTCAGGGTCCGACCCCGAAGGAATTCGAGCTCTACTTCAACTGCTGATCTCGGCCAGCAGTTCCATCGCCTGCGCCCGGTATTTCGGGCGGAAGGCGTAGACGCAGACCAGGCGGACCAGGGTGGCGTACTGGTAGGCCGCCAGGGCCTGCTTATCGACGCCCGCCCGGTCAATCTCCTCACACACCACCGCGGTCTGCTCTGCGTTCCACACGCCCTGCCGCTGACGCCACAGCGCATGGGCGCGCAGGTTGCCAGCATCGAGTGCCCGGTCCGCCCGGCAGGCGGTGTCCACATCGAGCAGCCCGGGGTCTGCCTCCGGTGACCAGAGCAGCTGTTTGCTGTGCAGGTCGCGGTGGCAGGCCACCAGCTCCGGCTCCGGCAGGGCCATCAGCCCGGCGCAGGCCCGCTCCGTGGCGGCGAGCAGGTCGCCCGGCCTGTCGACAAAGGCCAGTGCCTTCTCAGCCCAGCCTCGCAGGACCTCACATTCGGTGGCGGCCGCATGCACCGGCCCCTCCCCCGCCCCGCTCGCCCAGGTGGCCTGCAGCCCGGCGGTCACCTCGGCCCAGGCCCGGCGCCACTCCTGCTCACTGAACAACTCCGGTCGGTGCAGGCTGCGCCCCTCCAGGGCCGCCAGGGTGACGGTGTCATCGGTGTGCCTGAGAATCTCCGGCATCCGGAAGCCGGCCCGGAAGGCCTCCGCCCGGCGGGTGCCCTCAAGGATCGCGGCGGACTTCCCGGCGCGCACGATCTTGGTGTAGCTCTGTCCGTCGGCCGCTCGGATCACGGCGCGTCTGCGCAGCCGGTGGGAGACGACCTCCCCTTCCGGGAGGGCTAGTTTCGGGTCCGTGCCCGGGGCCTGTGCGGTGAGCTCCCCCATCGACCAGCTGCCGGCGCGCAGCTGCCCGGTGGCCGGGTTCTTCAGTTCCACGGCCAGGCCCACCTTCGGGTCTGGCCAGGCCCGGTTGACGGTCCAGTTCTGCCCGGCCAGTTCCACCTGCGCAGGTGGGGCCAGCTCGAGGGCGGCCTCGGCGAGTGCCAGGGTGTCCGCCAGCTGCTGTTCCCAGTCGTCCTGACCGTGGCGCAGCGCATTGAGTGCCGAGCTGAGGTGGGCGTAGGCCTCCCACACGGCGACGCGCACCGGGTCGACCACCCCACCGGCCTGGCGGTAGCCGCGGAGGAATTCTGTGGCCTGTTGCGGGCGCCCCATCCGGTGGCAGGCAGCGCGGAAACTGCCCAGGTCGCGGGAGGCGGGCCCGGATCCGGCGCGGTCGAAGTCGATGAGGCGGATCTGGCCGGCCTCGTCGACGAGCACCTGGTCCGGGGAGAGGTCCCCGTGCAGCTCGGTGGCCGGTTCGCGGCTGCTGAGTTCGGGCAGCAGCACCGCCAGGCGCTCGCCGAGCTTGCGCACCCGCCCGGCGAAGCGGGGCACGGATTCGGCGACGGCGGCCACGGACGTCGACACGCAGACCGGCACCTCCGGCAGCCCCTCCGGCTGACCTGCGGCGTGCAGTTTCGCCACTGCCGCCCCGGCGGCGCGGGTCCCGGCCACGGAGGGGCGGGCGGCCAGGTCGGCGATGCCCCACCAGGGACTCACTGCCACATGCCCGTGGCCGAACATGCTGATCGCGGGCACGCCGTAGCCCTGCCAGCGGGTGCTGATGGCACCGAGATGCTCCGCGGAGGTGGCGTGCACGCGCACGACCAGGCCGTCCCCGGTGACGGCGACCAGTCGGCGCTGGGGGTTATAACGCAGCACCTGCCAGCCGGAGTCCGGGAGATCGCGCAGCGCGCGGGCCAGTTTCCGGTCGGCGGCCACCGCCCCGGAGAAGACCATCACCTCGCCCTGCTGGTGCACGGTGAGGGGATGGCCCACCCGCTCAGCACGGCGCAGGGCGTTGGTGAATTTATCGGGGTCCACGGTCGCTTCGGTCCAGCCGTGCACACGGGTGTCCAGGTCCCGCCAGGCCACGAGCACATTATGGCCGGGTTTGATGCGCAGGTGGACGATCTCCACGCGGCGGCCGAGCAGACCGGAGAGGAAGGTGGTGTCGAGAAGCTCGTTATGTACGAGCAGGTGTTCAGGCAGGTTCATGGCGGTACTCCTGGGCGGTGCGTTCGGCGGCCTCCTGGGCGCGCGCCCAGTGGGCGATGCGGCTGCCGGGGGTGGTGAGCAGCTGCTCGGGGCTGCCGTCCTCGACGATGCGGCCGTCCTCCAGCCACAGCAGGCGGTCCAGGCCGCGGATCATGGCGAGGTCGTGGGTGATGGCCAGGGTGGTGCGCCCATGGGTGAGGGTCTCCAGGGACTCCTGGACCAGGGCGCGGGCGGCCGGATCCAGGCCGGTGGTCGGTTCGTCGAGGATGATGACAGGTGAGTTGCGGACCATGGCGCGCGCGATGGCGATGCGCTGGCGCTGGCCACCGGACAGGGTGTCCCCGCGCGCACCGAGTTCGGTGTCGTAACCGTCCGGCAGCGCCATGATGAAGTCATGGGCACCGGCGGCGCGTGCCGCGGCCTCGACCTCCTCGTCGGTGGCGTCGAGGCGGCCGTAGCGGATGTTCTCGCGCACGGTGGTGGTGAACAGCACCGATTCCTGCAGGAGGATGGAGACCTTGGCGCGCAGCTCCTCGAGCGCGACCTCGCGGGTGTCGTAGAACTCGATGCGCACGGTGCCCTCGTCGACATCCGCCAGGCGCAGCAGGTAGCTGGCCAGGGTGGATTTTCCGGCACCGGAGGGCCCCAGCAGGCCGACGCGCTGACCGGCCGGGATGTGCAGGTTGAGGTCGCGGAACAGCGGGCGGCCGTGGCCGTCGCGGGCGGAGATGTTCTGCAGGAAGACGTGCCCGCGGACATCGGTCATGGGTTTGGGCTCAGGCGGGTCGGCGATGGCGACGGGCACGTCCATGAGGTCGGCGATGCGCTCGCCGGAGGCGGAGGCGCGTGCGATGCGGCCGGTGTATTTGGCCATGTCGCGCAGGGGTTTCATGGCGGTTTTCAGGTACATCATGAATAAGACGATGTCGCCGGGGGTCATGTGGCCGCGCAGCACCTGCCAGCCACCGAAGCCGAGCACCACGGCGGTGGCCAGGCCGACGATGAGGTCGGTGGAACGTTCCAGGCGGGCGGCCAGGCGTCGGGCCCGGATGCCGGCCTTGAGTGCCTTCTGGTTGCCGGCGGCGAAACCGGTGGCCACCACGTCCTGCAGCCCGTAGGCCTGGACGACCCGGATGGCACCCAGTGCTTCAGCTGCGTCCCCCACCAGGCGTCCCTCCCCCTTGCGCGTGGAACGCGAGGCGGAGGTGATGGCGGGGGTGGCGAAGTGGGAGATGACCAGGTAGGCCGCACCCGTGCACAGCACCACCAGGGAGAGCACCGGGTTGAGCCACATGACCACGCCGAAGAGCACGACCACGGTGGCGACGTTGCCCACCAGCGGCAGCCCGGCAGTGATGGCCACCTCCTGGAGGCGGCCCATGTCGCCGACGAGGCGCTGGGAGGTGTCCCCCACCGAGGCGGTGGAGTGGTATTTCAGCGACAGGGACTGCAGGTGGTCAAAGACGCGGGTGCGCAGGCGGGTGACCACCTTGACGCCGGTCTTGGCGAAGGCGATCGTCGAGACGTAGTTGCAGCCCGCACGCCCCGCGACGATGAGCGCGAGGGCCACGGACCAGAAGACCAGCGTGGTGGTGATGTTCTCCGCCATGCCGGTGGCACCGGCGAATTCCGCGCCGAGGGACTGCGTGACCGCATCCACCGCGACCTTGACGGGCCAGGGTTCCAGCACCCGGAAGATCACGTCGCCGGCCAGGGCCAGCAGACCGACGATGATGAGCAGGCGGTGCTCGCCCAGATACGGCAGCACCAGTTTCAGGGTGCGTTTCAGCGCGGTCGCGTTGAGGGAGTCCTTGTTCTTCGCCATCTGCGGTGTCAGCTCCTGACGGTCACCGGCAGCTGGGCGAGCAGGTCGCCGCAGCGCTGGTTCCAGGTGTGGTGCTTGTCGACGTGCCCGCTGGCCGCCGTGCCCAGCTCCGCGCGCAGGGCAGGATCGCCGGCCAGGCGGTCGAGTGCCCGGCTGAGCTGGCCGGTGTCACCGGGCTCGACGAGCAGGCCGCGCCCGCACAGCAGTGCGGGCAGCTCACCGACGGCGGAGGCGATGACCGGCAGCCCCGCGGCCATGTACTCGTAGACCTTCAGCGGGGAGAAGTAGTGGCCGTCGGCCTGCGGATAGGGCGCGCACGCCGCATCCCAGCCGGCGAGCACCTGCGGGACATCCGCCGGGGCGACGGCACCGTGGAAGCGCACGCGGTGGGCGATGCCCAGCTGCGCGGCCTGCAGCTCGAGTGTCTCCTGTTCCGGGCCGGTGCCGCAGAACTCCAGCCGCCAGGGGTGCCCGGCCTTCGCGACGGCGTCGAGGAGAATCCCGGTGCCGTGCCAGGGCTTGAGGGTGCCCACGAAGCCGACGGTCAGCTCACCCCCGGTGGGTTCTGCGGGGAGGAAGCGGGCGGTGTTCACGCCGTTGGGGATGATCGCGGTGCGGGCCTGCGGGGCCAGTCCGTGGACCCAGTCGGCGACGGGTCCGGACACACAGGAGACCAGCTCGGCGGCCTCGAACATCGCGACGCTCAGGCGGTGCGCGGTGGCGACATCCGTGAGCGAGCGGTGGATGGCCTGCTCCTCGATGAGCGGGGCGTTGACCTCCAGGACCAGCGGCAGCCCGGTGCGCATGCCGGCATCGGAGAACAGCGAGTAGCGCTCGTAGACCAGATCGAATTCACGCGCCTGCACCGCTGCGAGCAGGTCGTCGGAGACCCCGCGCAGCGCCTGCTCGCGCTCTGCTCCCCTGCCGCGTGGGCGGGGCACGTCGATGACCTCGAGGTCGAGAAGATCCTCTGGGATGAGCACGGTGCCGTCCTTTTCCCCGCGGCGTACACAGAAGACGGTGACGGTGTGGCCGTGGTGGCGCAGCGCCCGGATCATCTCCTGGACGTGCACGCTGGCACCCTTGGATCCGAAGACCCCGATGCCGGGGTCGGCGAGGATGTAGGCGATGTTCATGCGGGGGTTCTCCTTAGTGGTTCTGCAGTTGCGCGAGAGTGGCGGCCTGGTGGCGGGAGTCGAAATTCCCCTCGACCAGGCGGCGGGCATTGGCGACCAGTTCGGTGGTGTCGGTGTGCAGGGCATCCTCAATGGCCTCAGCGAGCCTGTCTGCGTCCCCGCTGGGCACCAGCCAGCCCGTGCGCCCGGTGATGACGACCTCACCGACGGCGGTGACATCCCCGGCCACGCACGGGATGCCGCGTGCCATGGCCTCGAGCAGGACGGTGGGCAGTCCGTCGGCATTGCCGTCGGAACCGACGACGAAGGGCGCGACGAACAGGCGCCGGGTGCCCAGCAGCTCGGCGACCTCCGCCTGGGTGAGCGGACCGAGCAGGGTGACGGCGTCCCGGAGCCCGACGGCGTCGATCCGGTCCTGCAGTTCCTCCCGCAGCGGCCCGTCGCCGGCGATCTCGGCGGTGACGTTGAGTCCGCGGGAACGCAGGACGCGGACGGCGTCGACAAGCAGGTAAAAGCCCTTCTTCTCCACGAGGCGACCGACGCCCAGCAGCGTGAGTTCCGGTGCGCGTTCCGGCTGGAAGGGAAACCGCGCCAGCTCCAGGCCGTTGTAGACCAGCCTGATACGCTCCGCGGCTTCGGGGAAGCGGGAACAGAGATTGTCCAGGTTGTAGCGGCTGATGGTGATCGCGTGGTGGGCGTCGGCGAACTTCTTGCGCAGGTCCTCCTCCACCACCGATTCGTGGAAGATGTCCTTGGCGTGGGTGGTCATCGACCACGGCAATCCGGATATCTTTCCCGCCAGCCGCGCGACCGTGCTGGCCAGCGTGGCGAAGTGCGCGTGCAGGTGCGTGACCCCATGCTCGGCGGCGAGTTTCGCCACCTGCACGGCCTGCGCGGCATCATCAGGGCGGTGGCGCAGCAGCTCCTCCAGGTGCGGACCGGCCTCCGGGGTGAGCATCTCCCACAGCCGCGAGGCGCTGCTCGGACGCGGGACGTGGATGACCGGGGCCTGCACCCGGGCCAGCTCCGGATGGAAACGGGCGTCGGTGCACGGACGCAGGGAGAAGATGACCACCTGCTCACCGCGGGCCTCCCGCGCCAGGATCTCGGAGACGATGAAGGTCTCCGAAAACCGCGGGTACATCTTCAACACATAACCGATGACGGGCTTGGACTCAGGCATGCTGCTTGACCTCCAGGAGCTCGCCGGCCAGCGCACCGACCGTGACCAGACCATCGAGATTGATGTGGCCGCGGCAGACGCGGCGGTGCACGGCCTCGTGCATCCAGGCCGAGAGATCAGCCGAGGTCACCTCGTGCGGGGAGATCATGTCGATCCCGCCGGCCTGCTCCACCGCCCGCGCCCGGATCTTCTGCTCCGCGCGCCGGGCATCCCGCGGCACGACGAGTGCCGGGGTGTCGGTGGCGAGCACCTCCGTGATTGAGTTGTAGCCGCCCATGCAGATCACTCCTTCGGTGTGCCCGATCAACTCGGTGAGTCCGGGCAGGAAACGTACGACAGTGGTGGTCACTGTATTGGTGGCCCGGTTGAGGCGCTCGACATGCGCATCCGGCATCTGGGGGCCGGCGACAATCAGGTGGCGGTGGCCCGGCGGGACGGGGGCCTGCGCGGCGGCCAGAGCCAGCCGACCGCCGTCGGAGCCACCCCCGACGGTGGTGAGGAAACAGGGCTTCTCCGGCAGGGCCGCGGGGATGGTCTCGCTGGTGGAGTGCGGCGCGAGGTAGCCGGTGAACACGGCTTGCTCGGCGAGCTCGGCCGGCACCTCGCCGCTGGCGACGGGGTCGTGGACCTGCTGGTCGCCGTAGATCCAGGTGCTGTCGTAGTATGCGGCCACCCGTGCTCCCCCACCGACGGCCTGCCATTCGCAGGCGACCACGGACGGGGTGTCGAGGACCTCGCGCAGCCCCAGCACTGTACGGCAGGGGGTGTCGCGCAGCATCTCCAGGGCGGGCAGGAGTTCCCCGCGCACGCCGAAGGGGTGTCGGTCGACGATGAACAGGTCCGGACGCATCGCCTCCAGGGTGGCGGCGATGGTCCGGGAGCGGAGGTCAGCGAGCTCCTGCGGGCCCATGTCCAGGTGGCGGGCGCCGTAACCCTCGTCGGTGCGCGCGAAACCGGGCAGAACCAGCCAGTCCCAGCCCGGGGGAAGATCGAAGGAGGTGGCGTGACGGTGGCCGGCGATGAGGATGCCCTGCACCGGTTCCGGCAGGGCCTCGGCGAGGGCGAAGGCGATCGCCCGGTTGCGCCGGGTGTGCCCGAGCCCCACGGAGTCGTGGGAGTACATCGCCACCGTCAGTGTCATGTGTCAGCCGTCCTCGAATCAGTTCAACGTGTTAAACAGGAGTTTAGGAATCCTTTATGAGTCGTCTATGAAACCGAAATGAGGATTTCTTCATGTGGGATCAGCGGCACTGGCTGGTGCTCGCCTCAGCGGAGGGGCCGGATGCGACCGCGGTGGAAAATCTGCGTGAGCTGCTGGAAAGCCATGGCCTGAGTACGGACGCGGTGCAGGTGCCGGTCATCGGCGGGGAGGCCACCGCCATCGAATCCGCCTGGCTGGGTGAGGGGGCGCACACGCCTTATCTCCAGGTCCACAACATCAGCGCCAACCTCGAGCAGTGCCGCCTGCTTTTCCACATCGCCGTCACCGCGCGCCTGCTCATCGGCGTTGAGCCGGGCCCACCGACGGCGATCATCTGCGGTGGGGTGCTCGACCCGGAGGATTATTTCGAGGATCCGGGCGAGTGCTGCGTGGTGGATACCCCTGAGCAGTTGCACGACTGTCTACGCGGCAACGCGGATACTTACCGTTATGCCCGGGAAGCCTGACATAATAGGCGGCATGAGCGAAGCGAATTTCCCGCCCTGCCCCGAATGCGGCAGCGAGTACACCTACGAGATGGACCCCCTGCTGGTCTGCCCCGAGTGCGGCCACGAGTGGAACCCCGCGATCCCGGCTGAGGATGAGAATGAGGCCCCCGCCATCAAGGATTCCGTGGGCAACGTGCTGGCCGACGGTGATTCCGTGACGGTGGTCAAGACCCTCAAGGTCAAGGGTGCGAGCCAGCCGATCAAGGCCGGCACCACCGTGCGCAACATCCGGCTTATCGACGCCGTCGACGGCCACGACATCGATGCCCGCGTTGAGGGTTTCGGCCAGATGAAGCTGAAATCGAGCATCGTCAAGAAGATCTAGCCCCGTATCGATCCTTCGTTTAGCCACGGCAACGGGGGGAAGTTAACATGAGGGAATGGACTTCCTCTACACCCTGTTCGTGTTCCTCCACATCGTGGGTGCCGCCGCACTCGTCGGCGGTTGGCTCGCCACCTTCCGCAAGCCAACCGTGTTGCAGTGGCAGCACATCGGCGCATGGGTGCAGCTGGTCACCGGCCTGC
Organism: Corynebacterium hylobatis; assembly: GCF_003955685.1. Taxonomy (GTDB): domain Bacteria; phylum Actinomycetota; class Actinomycetes; order Mycobacteriales; family Mycobacteriaceae; genus Corynebacterium; species Corynebacterium hylobatis. Next base: position 25,208 of record NZ_RXHJ01000009.1, on the reverse strand, counting down.
TGCTCGTCGGCCTGGCCGAGATGGGTGACGGCACCGTCAACCACATGAAGATCGGCATCAAGCTGGTCATCCTCATCGGCGTGCTGGTCGCAGCCGTCATCGGCCGCCGCAAGGTCGCCCGCGACGAGCCGGTCGCCAAGGGCCTGGCGCACGCCGTCGGCGGTCTCTCGCTGATCAACATCGCGATCGCTGTCTTCTGGTGATGATCGCCTGAACCGGACAAAGCCGGGACCCGTCATCGGGTCCCGGTTTTTTCGTGCCTTAAAGCTCCATGGCCTTCGAGTCGCCGCCGGTGGTGCCGCCGGTGACCTTCGACTTCACGATGCGCGCCAGCGCCGACATCTTCCCGCCCGGCAGGCCCCAGTACTGGGCGGACTCGGAATCTGCCCGGATCAGACCCAGGGCGGGATCATCCTTGCTCTCGAACCAGCCCTCGACGTCCTTGTTCCACAGCTCGTCGACCTTGGCCCGGTCGTTGACGAATTCGATCTCCGCCGCCACCGACAGCCAGGTGCCGGCCTCCGAGACTGCCAGGTTGACCTGTGAGCTGTGCTTGAGGGCATCGGCCTGGCCACCGCGCAGCGAGATGAAGAACCAGACGTCCGCATCATCAGTGACCTGCTGGGGAGTCATCGGATGGGACACCAGCTTGCCGTCGGCTCCGGTGGTGGTCATCATGACCCAGCTTGCGTCCCGCAGCTTGGCGACGACGTCTTCCTTCGTGATCTCATCGGACATGGCGTATACCTCCTGTGTGAGAGTTCGCGACGGGTTGCCGCGTCGTGTGCCGTCCAGGATATGGATCGATCGCGCTGTGTGCCACGCCACTGTGTTGACCTGCGGCTCCGGCGGTCAGATGGCCTCGGAAACAGGAGGGCCCCGTCAGTGCCCGCGCAACATTTGACCGGTACACCACCCCTCGGCGCGCATCGTTGCTGGTCGATCAAAGATATGACATGACCTGTTGCGCACCCCGGCCCGGCGTGCTCCCCCAACCGCCTGAAAACGTGGCCTGAATTTCTCGCAGGCTGCGCATCTCCCCAGTTCAGTTCAGGACCGCGGGGAGATTTTCAGGCGGCCCCGACCCCACAAGCCTCAGGCCTGACCGCGCTTGGTGTAACCCATCCGCGGGCGGAAACCACCCGGGTGCTTCATCTGGGCCACGGCATCGGAGATGACCATCCGGAAACGCGGGTTGATGGGCGGCAGCTGGGCGATGGAGAACCAGCCGACGTCGACAGATTCGTCGTCCCCCACGGCCGGGGTGTCGTCGCCGATGACGCTCAGGCGCATGCTGGTGTCCATGTAGCGGGTGACATCACCGTTGTCATAGGTGACCGGGCCGACGGCACCGACGCCGAGGAGGGCCTCGACGCGGGTCTCCAGGGTGGTTTCCTCGCGGGCCTCGCGCACGGCGGTGACGTGGGGTTCCTCGCCGGGGTCGCTGATACCGCAGACAGGGGTCCATTCGCCGTTGTCGGCGCGCTTGACCAGCAGCACCTCAGGTACCGCCCAGATCGGGGCGCCCGGGGGCACGTCGCGGATGACCACGGCGGTGACGGCCGGCAGCCAGAGTTCGTCGGTGCCGATCTTCTCGCGCAGGCGGAGGATGAAATCAGGGATGGCCACGGGAAGGGTCCTTTCTAGAGGTCAGCGATGAGGTCGGCGATGTCGTCCTGGCGGCGGTACCGGAACCGGGAGACGGTACGCCGGCGAGGTGCACCGACATCCAGGCCGACAGCCTGGTTGATGCGCGGCAGGACATCGGTCTCCGCGGGGTTGAGCCAGGTGTCCAGGCCGGTGAGGTTGAGGATCTCGGCGGGTCCGGTCAACCCCACCCGGCGCGGGGTGGCGTGCTGGACGTCGAAACCACCCTCGTCGGTGAAGGTGAGCCAGATGCGTTCCCCTTCGCCGATGCCGGCGGCCTCGAGGAAGCGGCGGATGGTGCTGATGGTGGCGCCGGTGCGCGACTGACTGATGGTCTGCTCACCGAGTGGGCTGTTCAGCACGCGTTTGTCCAGCATGGGCACCTCCAGGGCGGCGGCGACACCGCGTGGGAGGCCGGAGCCGGAGCCGCGGAGGTGGTCGGCGGTGACGGTGGTGAGCAGGACCAGTGAGCCGTCGATGCGGTAGAGGCCGGGGGTTTCCCGGGGGTCGGTGTCGATCTCCTGGATCTCGTCGACGCGGCTGACCATGCCGTCGACGGTCTGGAAATCAGCGGAGGCGGCGTAGGTGCGCACGCTGGATTCGGAGACACCGAGGGTGCGGACGGCTTCCTCGATGAGATGCTGCACACGCACGGGGCCGGCCTCGACGCGGCGGCCGATCCATTCGGCCAGGCCGGAGTATTCCTCCAGGCCCCAGTCGCGCAGGGCCCAACGGTCGCGGCCGGTGCGGATGATGCGGTCATCGGCACCCATGGCGTTGCCCAGGGTGCGGGGGTTGGCCTCCCCGAGCCGGTCGATGATGTCCTGGACGCTGAGTGGTTCACCTTCGAGGGCCAGCAGCGCGGCGGCGCGATCCTGTGCGGAGCGGTCGCGGGTGAGGATGTGCTCGCCGTGGATGGTGACTGCAGGAGCCAGCCGCTCCCCCAGCAGGGTCGCGTCCACGCTGAGGTGCTCGGCCAGCGCGGGGAGGGCGACGACGCCGAAGTCGTCGGCGAAATCGGTCAGAGCCTGGGCGAGGTCGGCGTCGAAGCCGGTGCACTGGAACCAGCCGTCGGTGATCTCCCAGTCATCGGCGAGCCAGGCCAGGGCCTCCAGCAGCGGGAAGTCTCCGTCAGCGAGGGCAGGCAGGTCGCGGACCAGATCCCCTGCCGGGGCGAGGGGACTGTAGCGGCGGCTGAGGGCGTCAAGAAGCAGGTGCAGGGTGTCGTCGGGTTCGACCAGGCGGCGTTTGAGCTGGGTCTCCAGCTGGCGGATGCGTTCGCGGGTGACGCCGTGGCGGACGCCGATCTCCTCGAGCGTCCCGGTGCCGAGGATGCGGCCGTGGAAGATCTCCGCGTCACGGGGATCTGAGCCGATGCGGCCCAGCAGCACGGCGCGGGCGCGTCCCACCACGGCCGCGGCGGGGTCGGACCAGTAGGGGTCCTCGGCCAGCGTGTCGAGGGCGTGCGCCACCGCCGGGGGCACCTCCGCACGCGGCAGGACCGGTAGCTGACCGAGCAGGGCGAGCCACTCGGCGACGGTCTCCGCGTGGGGGCGGGGGTTGTCGTCGAGGTGGATGTCCTCGGTCTCCACGGCGAGGTAGTCGACCGTTTCCGGGGCGTCGATGGCCGAGTGGATGACGGCGACGAGTGTGCGGTGCAGGCGGAGCCGGCCGAAGCCGGGGACCTCCGCCAGCTGGGTGGCGGAGGCCTCCAGCGGGCGCGGGTAGAGGTTGAGCCAGCGGGCCATGACGGCACCGGTGCGCGGGAGGGAATCCGGCACCTCGGCGGGGTCGAGGCGCGGGGAGAGTTCATGCATGGGCACGTGCCGGTGGCGCTGCAGCCAGGCGTGGGCGATGTCGTCCGCACCGGCAGGTTCCACCCCGAGGTTGGTCAGCCAGGGGAAGATGCCCGCATAGGACACCGCCGGGGCCTCCTCCACCGTCTCCGGGGGCACGAGGTCGCGCAGCATGCGGGCGAAGGTGGGCTCGTCGACGATGGGCACGCCGTAGTCGCGGGCCTTGCGGGCCTTGCCGCTCATCGTGTCCGGCTCGGCGGTGACCAGCAACGCGCAGGTGCGGGTGACCCCGCCGACATCGAGACCCGCCTCGCGGGCCCGGCGCTCCCAGGTGTCCCGGCCCAGGGTCAGGGCACCGGTGAAGCTGACGCGGTCGCCGGGGCGCAGGCCGACGTCCTCAGCCTCGCCGTAGACGGGTTCGGCCAGCAGCTCGTCGACAGCGTCCGCGTTGACGGCCAGCTGCACGGCGATGTCGTGGAGGCGCGCGCGGTCGGCGCCGGTGACCACCCCGTCGGCCCAGGCCGCCACGGCCAGCTGGCGCAGGTAGTCGAGGTGGATCTCACGCAGTTCGTCCTGGCCCAGACCCCACTGTTCGGCAGCCGAGACCAGCTGTTCGATCTCGGAGACCGAGAGGGTGCCGTCCAGCAGGGCGCCGCGCAGCAGCTGGCGGTAACCGTCGACCTCGGCGACACCGGTGGCGGGCACGCCTTCGACGACCCGTTCCAGCCAGTGGTCGGATTCGACGCGGTCGCGCACGCGGACCGGTTCCCGGGGCAGGTCAACGGGCGCCGGCCAGGCCAACGGGGCCAGGCCCTCCTGGTTGGCACCGAACTTCACCACCAGTTCGCGGTAGAGAGCGGCGGTGGCCTGGGCGTCGGCGAGCGCTGCGTGCGGGCGCTGATTGTCCAGGCCGGTGCAGGCCAGGCAGTCGGAGAGCCGGCCCGGGGCGCCGGGCAGCAGGCCGCGGGAGAGCTGCTGGGTGCACGAGGACCAGGCGCCGGCCTCCGGCAGGTCCACGTCCAGGCGGGCGTATTCGGCAGCCAGGAAGCGGGTGTCGAAGGGGGCGTTGTGGGCGATGATGAGGCGGCTGTCGATAAGCTCGGCGAGTTCGGCGGCGATGCCGGAGAACCGCGGGGCGCGCACGAGGTCGGTGGCGGTGACGCCGTGGATGTGAGAGTTGTCGAAGCCGCGTTCCGGTTGCACCAGCGTCTGCCAGGTGCCCTCCTGCTGCAGTTCACGGTCGAGGAGGACCAGGCCGATCTCCAGGACCCGGTCGGCCGGTCCGAAGCCGGTGGTCTCCAGGTCGATGACGGCGACGGGGTGTGGCACAGGCGGCATGGAGGTCTTTCTCTAGGAGCTGGGCTGGTATTCGGCGTCGGGGATGACGCGGTCGATGACGGTCTGGATGGCCGGCATGGAGGTGTAGGACATGGTCATGGGCCCGGCGCCGGGGTCGGTGCAGGCCAGGCTGCGGTCGGAGTCGCGGGTGCCGGAGACGAGCCCGATGATGACGCGGCGGCCGTCGAGGTCGGCGTAGACCGGCCCGCCGGAGTCCCCGGCGCGGGCGCAGACCTGGGCGGTGGCGGCGACGGCGCGCAGTTCCACACCCTTGTGGTCGGCGAGGATCTCCACACCGGTCTGACTGATGGGCTCACCGCAGGTCTCGCCGGTGGTCTGTCCGAATTTGCAGATCACCTCGGGCAGGTCGCCGACCATCTCCGCGACGACGGTCTCGGTTTCAGGTTCGGGGGCGGGCATCTGCGACCAGGGGTCGGTGATCTCGATGACCCCGACATCCAGGCGGCTGCTGGCCTCATCGTAGAGATCGGAGTAGATGAAGTTGCCCACGGGTGCGGTGAAGTCGGCCTCGACCCCGTCGACGGTGGCCCACACCTTATCGCCGGGCACGCCGCAGTGGGAGGCGGTGATGGCGTAGGCCTGTTCACCGGCGGTGAAGCTGTAGGCGACGGTGCACTGGCCGACCTCGATGGTCTCTCCCGGCACGGGCACCGTCTTGGTGATGGTCACCCCGGTGCCCGGCACCCACGGGCTGGCGGTGGGCGCGCGGAATGCGGCCGGCACCTGCTCAGGTGCGGCCGCGATGACCTCGGCGAGCGGGGTGGGGTTGCGCTCCTGTTCGACTACCGACCAGGTGATGAGCGAGCCGACGGAGGCGGTGGTCACCGCCCCCAGACCCGCCCAGAGGCGGATGTTCACTGCTTGTCGACGCCGTCTTCCCCGGCGTCGTCCGCCTGCTCCGCCTTCGCGGCTGCCTCAGCTGCCTGCGCCTTGATCTGCTCGGCGAGACGCTCGGGGTCGAATTCCTCGAAGTACTCCTGTCGGGCCTTGTAGTGCCTGGCCATGGTGATTACACCTCCGTGGTGCGGATCGAATCGGTGATGAACTTCTTGACGGTGTCTGCGTCGTTGGGCAGGTCAGTGACGTGGCGCTCGGCGTCGAGCACGTCGGCAAAACGCTCCGGGGTCACCGGTTCCTGGCCGGTTGCCTCCTTGATGGTCTCCGCGAACTTCACCGGCAGGGCCGTCTCGAGGCAGACGATCGGGGTGTCGATCTTCCCGCGCCAGTCACGGGCGACCTTGACGCCGTCGGCCGTGTGCGGGTCCAGCATGACACCGAGTCGCTCAAAGGTGTCGCGGATGGTGGTCACCCGGTCCTCGTGGGTGGAACGCCCCGAGGCGAAGCCGTAGGTCGCCGCGGCGGCCGGGAAGGTGTCGTCCTCGGCCAGCGAGAAGCCGTCGGCGCGGACGTCGATGCCAAAGAACTGGGCGGTGCGCTCCGCGTCGCGGCCGAGCAGGTCGAAGACGAAACGCTCGAAGTTGGAGGCGCGCGAGATGTCCATCGACGGCGAGGAGGTGGCCAGGGTCTCCTCCGCCGGGCGCGGCCGGTAGCTGCCGGTGCGGAAGAACTCGTCGAGGACGTCGTTCTCGTTGGTGGCCACGATGAGACGGTCAATCGGCAGGCCCATCTGGCGGGCGATGTGGCCGGCGCAGATGTCACCGAAGTTGCCGGTGGGCACGGAGAAGGAGACCTTCTGGTCGTTGCTGTCGGTGAGCTTGAGCCAGGAGGAGACGTAGTAGACGACCTGGGCCATCAGGCGCGCCCAGTTGATGGAGTTGACCGCGCCGATGCGGTTGTCCCGCTTGAAGTCCGCGTCCGCGGAGACGGCCTTGACCACGTCCTGGCAGTCGTCGAAGACGCCGTCGAGGGCGATGTTGAAGATGTTCGGGTCATCGAGGCCGAACATCTGGGCCTGCTGGAACGGTGTCATGCGCCCGGCCGGGGTGAGCATGAACACGCGGATGCCCTTGCGGCCGCGCATGGCGTATTCCGCCGAGGAGCCGGTGTCGCCGGAGGTGGCGCCCAGGATGTTGAGGGTCTCGCCGCGGCGGGCCAGCTCGTACTCGAAGAGCTCGCCGAGCAGCTGCATCGCCATGTCCTTGAATGCGGCGGTCGGGCCCTCCGAGAGGTGCCCGATGTACAGGCCCTCCCCCAGCTCCGTGACGGGGACGATCTCCTCGTGGGCGAACTTCGGGGTGGTGTAGGCCCGTGCCGCGATCGCCTCGAGGTCCGCTGCCGGGATGTCGTCGACGAAGAGTTTGAGCACCTCGGCGGCCAGGGCGGCGTAGCCCTGCTCCGCCAGGAGGTTCCGCCACTGCGTCAGCTGCTCATCGCTGAGCTGCGGGTACTCGGCGGGCAGGTAGAGCCCGCCGTCCGGGGCCAGACCACCGAGCAGGATGTCGGTGAACTTGGCGGGGGTACGGGAGGAGTCGCGCGTCGAAATGTATTCCACGCAGACAACCATACGTGGCCCCACCGGGCGATCGGGCATCAGCGGGGGAATTAGTGTCACTGGGCAACGGGCCTGCACAGGCGGGTCTAAGGTGTTCTCCATGACCACGTCGCTGCTGAATCCACACCCCCGCGAAAAGGTGACGCGCAAGGCGCTCATCGTCTGGACCACCGCGGTACTGGTGTACGTGGTCGCCATCACGGGGCGCACCTCCTTCGGTGTCGCATCGGTGGACGCGATCGACCGTTTCGACGTCGACGCCTCCCGCATCGCCGTGTTCACCGCCGTGCAGCTCGGCGTCTACGCGGGCTCGCAGATCCCCGTGGGCATGCTCATCGACCGCTTCGGGCCCCGCAAGCTACTCATGATCGGTGCGTTGGTGATGGCGGCCGGGCAGGTGCTGCTCGGCTTCACCGAGTCCTACTGGGTGGCCCTGGGTGCGCGCGCGCTCATCGGCGCCGGTGACGCCACGGCCTTCCTGTCGGTCATGCGGATCCTGCCCTACTGGTTCCCCCTGAAGAAGACCCCGCTGTTCACCCAGCTCACGGCAGCCTTCGGCCAGGCCGGCCAGTTCCTCTCCGCGGTGCCCTTCCTCGCCCTGCTGCAGGGCCCGGGTTGGACCACCGCCTTCATCAGCCTGGGCGCCGTCGGCGTGCTCGTGGCCATCGCCGCAACCGTGGCCGTCGCCGACTCCCCTGAATCCTGGGCCGCGTCGAAGGAGAACAAGGACCCCGACCACGTCCCGGAGAAGAAACAACCGGCGGAGAAGATACCCGTCGGCACGCTGCTGCTGATGGTGCTGCGCGACCCGCTGTGCTGGCAGGGCTTCTTCAACCACTACGCCGCGATGATCCTGCAGATCCTGTTCACCCTGCTGTGGAGCGCCCCGATGATCACCCTGGGCATGGGACTACCCACGTCCGCGATCGGTGTGGTGCTGACCATCAACGTCATCACCTCCATCGTCGCCGGGCCGATCCTCGGGCCGATCTCCGCACGCCTGGGCAAAAACCGCATCCTCGCCTCGACGCTGTTCGCGGGCATCATCGGCACCACCTGGATCATCTTCTTCCTGCCCACCGAGCCACGCGGCCTGACGGCGATCATCCTCGTCAACATCGTCATGGCGTTTTTCACCCCGTCCTCGAACTTCGGTTTCGACGACATCCGCGAAGACCTGGACCGGCGCATCGTCGCCACCGCCACAGGCCTGGCCAACATGGGCGGTTTCTTCGCCGGCATGATCGCCGCCCAGGTCATCGGCATCCTGCTCGACTACTCCTCCAACGGGCAGGCCTACACCTGGCTGGATTTCCGCTTCGCCTGGATCGCCGCGATCGTGGCGTGGGCGATCGGCCTGACCGGCCTGATCACCTTCCGGACCATAGTCAGCCGTCGCCGCAAGGCCCGCCGGAGGACCGGTGACGGCACCGTGCGCGTGGTGGATGAGACGGAGTGCGAATAGCTGCTCAACAGGGGTATTCTCGGCGGCAGGCCCGCCCCATCGGACGTCAGGTGAGATGTCATGCAACAGCCCTACCCCGGAACACCGTTCCCGCCCCGGCCTGCCACCCCGCGCAACCGCGACCGGAAGAAGATCTTCGCCATCGTGGCCATCGTCGCCGGCCTGGCGATGTGGGTGGCCTCCGTCGAGGCGGATTCAGGCCGGCAGATCGCCTTCAACCTGATCACCTCCCTCATCCTCCTCCTGCCTGGTGTGTGGTGGTTCCTGCAGGAGAAACGGGACCGGAGAGTCGCGGCGGAATTCGACGAGAAACTCCAGCAGCACGAGTACTACTCCACGCTGCTGGGACCCACCGACCCGAACGTCGTGGCGGGCATGGGTCTGCCGGATCCTCCGAAACCGGTCAACCGCTGGTGGCCGATCATCGGCGCAGTCTGCTTCCTGTTCTTCCTCGCCGCGATCTGGGTGCAGCCGGACGACACCACAGGCACCACGGGTACTTACCAGGAGCCGACGACCCAGGACACCGGGAACTAATAATTCCGGCCGAGGATGTAGCGGATCGTCTCCTTGGGGTCGTCGAGGAATTCCCGCATGGCCAGCACGGCCTCGGCCTCCTCGAAGACGGTCTCGGAGATGCCTTCCTCGGTGATCTGGATGATCCCGGCGTTCGGGATGGCCATCATGATCGGTGAGTGGGTGGCGATGATGAACTGCCCGCCGCGGAGCACCGCCTGGTCGATCTCGGCGACCAGCGCCATCTGGCGGATCACTGACAGTCCTGATTCGGGTTCGTCGAAGACATAGAGGCCGGCGCCGCCCATCTGTTCCCCCAGGATGGACATGACGGATTCGCCGTGGGACATCTCGTGGCGTCGGCGCGCGGTGGTCGGCAGGGTGTCCATGATGGTCACGGTGTCGTAGTGGGTCTCGGCGCGCAGGAAATAACCCCGCGTGGGGATGGTCTTCCCCCGTAGCATCAGCCAACGGGAGAGGGTGGATTCGGTGCGGTGGCCCTGGCCGCGGAACTCCGGGGCGCGCAGTGGGCCGCCGGCGGCGTCGAAACCTGCGGCGACGGCGATGGCCTCGATGAGGGTGGATTTCCCGGTGCCGTTGTCGCCGACCAGCAGGGTGACGGGTGCGGTCAGGCGGAGGCGTCCGTGCTTCTCCAGGTGGCGCACCACGGGCAGATCACGGACGTAGGTGTCGTCCCGGATCGGCTCCAGCCCTACCGATTTGATGAACATGAGCCAAGTTTAATCCCCTGTCTCCTCGGCGAGCTGTGCCCCGAGGGCGATCCCCGGCGGGTCGACCCTGTCGGGTGCCAGCCCGCGGACCTGCGCGATGGAGTGGTCCAGGGAATGGGTGACCGCCACCGCGCTGAACAGCGGTAATGCGGCGAGCGCGGTGGCGGCGATGGTCTGGCGGATTCGTGTGGTGTTCATGCCCGCGAGGCTAGGGCGCGGAACTGATCATGCCGTGGCAGCAGCCTGGCAGGCCATTATCACTCGTTGCGGCGCGGCGGCTCCTGGCGGCCGGTGAGGATGTCGATGACGCTGCGGATCGCGGCGTCACCGATGGGGCCGCTGTGCGCACCCCAGTTGCCGGTGCCGAAGGGGCCGCGCGGGGGCTCCGGGCGGGTGCGCTCCTCACGCGGTGCGTCGACGACCTCGACGCGTTCGGCGGTGTTGTCGACGGTGACGATGAGGGTGGTGTCCTCGAGTTCGAGGGTGACGTCGTCGGCGACGCCGGCGGTGCGGGCGGCGTCGACAAGCGCCCGCAGGTCGGCGAAGCTGGCGTCGGAAAGGTCGATGGACAGGGAAACAGCCATGGTGTCGGCTCCTCGGGGTAGGTGTCCGGGTGGTTCAAGGCCCACAGTAGGCCCGGGCCCCCGCCCGTGTCACCACCCTTAGGGGACGCACCTGACCCCACCTGACCCTGCCCGGGCCCGGTTCAGGGCGCCATGGTGTTCTCACCCCAGAAGACCTCGTCGACCACCCGGCGCGCCTTGCGGGTCAGGCGCAGGTAGTGCTCGAGGTAGCCCTGGTAGTCCTCGGGGTTCCAGCCGGCGGCGCCGGCGACCTGCGCAAGCGCCGGTCCGGGGCCGGGCAGCTGGTCGCTGCGTTTGCCTTTGACCAGCACGAGGGCGTTGCGGGCGTTGGTGGCGAACAGCCACGCCTCGCGCAGGATGCGCACGTCCGGGGCGGGGATGATCTCCTCCTGTCCGAGGATGTCGAGGATCTCCAGGGTGGAGGTGTTGTGCAGGGCCGGGTAGTCGTGGGCGTGCATCATGGTCAGCAGCTGGACGGTCCACTCGATGTCGGTGAGGGCGCCGCGGCCGAGTTTGGTGTGGGTGTTGCGGTCGGCGCCGTAGGGCAGGCGTTCGTCGTCGATGCGCGCCTTCATGCGGCGGATCTCGCGGATCTCGCTTTCCGACGCCCCTTTCTCCGGGTAGCGGAACCTGTCGATCATCCGCAGGAAACGGGTGCCCAGTTCCTCATCGCCGGCGACGACGGTGGCGCGCAGCAGGGCCTGGATCTCCCAGACCTCACCCCATTCGCGGTAGTAGCGCGCGTAGGACTCGAGTGTGCGCACCACGGCACCCGAACGTCCCTCCGGGCGCAGGCCGAGATCGACCTCCAGCGGCGGGTCACCGGAGGGCTTGGCCAGGCGGGTGCGCATGCCGTCGACGATGCCGATGGCCCATTTCACGGCCTCATTGTCCGCCACACCTTCGGCGGGTTCACAGACGAACATGACGTCCGCGTCCGAGCCGTAGCCCAGTTCCGCCCCGCCCAGCCGGCCCATGCCGATGATCGCGATCCGCGCCGGGGGTTCGTCGAGGTTGTTCTGCTCCAGGCTCCAGCGGACCTCGGCCAGCAGGCTGGCCTGCAGCACCGCATCCCAGACCAGCGAGAGTTCCATGCACACCTGGTCGACGGGCATGAAATCGAGCAGGTCGGCCGAGGCGATCCGGGCCAGTTCCACCCGGCGCAGAGAACGCGCCACGGTGACAGCCCGGTCCGGGTCGGCGTGACGTTTGGAGGAGGCCACCAGGGCCTTGTTCACCTGATCAGGCGCCGGGTCCATCACCTTCGGCCCGACCGCCCCATCGCCGAGCTGTTTGACGAAATCGGGCGAGGAGATGATCAGGTCAGAGGTGAACGGTGAGGTACCCAGGATCCGCATCAGGCGCTGGCCGACGACACCTTCGTCGCGCAGCAGGCGCAGGAACCACACGCGGTCGTAGGCCGCGTCGGAGAGTTTGCGGTAGTTGAGCAGGCCGGCATCCGGGTCGGCGGTCTCCCCCAGCCAGGTCATCAGCGTGGGCAGGAGCATGGCCTGCAGCTTGGATTTGCGCGTGCCACCCGCGGCCAGCGCGGTGAGGTGTTCGAAGGCACGCGTCGGGTGGCGGTAGCCCAGGGCCGCGAGCTGCAGTTTCGCGGCCTGCGGGGACAGGGCGATCTCGGCGACGGAGAGGTTGACCACGGTGTGCAGCAGCGGGCGGTAGAACAACCTGGAGTGCAGATCGGCGATGAGCAGGCGGATGCGACGCAGCTGGCGCTGCAGGGCCTCGACGGCGGACTTCTTGCCGGAGGCGGAGAAGCCGGCGGTGCGTGCCAACCAGGCGAGGTTGCGGGAGTCATCGTCCGCAGGCATCGTGTGCGTGCGCCGCAGGCGGTGCAGCTGCAGGCGGTGTTCCAGCAGGCGGAGGAACTCATAGGCCTCGATGAGCTGGTGGCCGTCCTCGCGTCCGATGTAGCCGCCGTGGACCAGTGCGGCCAGGGCGTCGACCGTGGCGAGCACGCGCAGCGATTCATCGCCGCGGCCATGGACCAACTGGAGCAGCTGCACGGCGAACTCCACGTCGCGCAGCCCGCCGACACCGAGTTTGAGCTCGCGCTCGCGCATCGCCTCGGGCACGTTCTCCAGGACGCGGCGGCGCATGGCCTGCACGTCGTCGACGAAGGACTCGCGTTGCGACGCCGCCCACACCATCGGCGCCAGCGCCGCCAGGTAGTCCTGGCCGAGTGCCATGTCCCCCGTCATGGGCCGGGCCTTGAGCAGGGCCTGGAACTCCCAGGTCTCCGCCCAACGCTTGTAGTAGGCGATGTGGCTGTCCAGGGTGCGCACCAGTGCCCCGGATTTGCCCTCCGGGCGGAGATTGGCGTCGACATCGAAGAAGGCCTTCGAGCCGATGCGCATGAACTCCCCCGCCAACCGGGTGGCCTTCTGGGTGGGCGGTTCGGCGACGAAGATGACGTCCACGTCCGAGATGTAGTTGAGCTCCCCCGCCCCGCACTTTCCCATGGCCATGACGGCCAACCGCGTATCCACGCCCCTCTCCTCCCCGTAGACCCCCGCCACGGCGAGGGCGAGGGCGGCGGTGAGGGCGGCGTCGGCAAGCGCGGTGAGCAGCCCGGTCACGGTACTGAACTCGAGCACCGGCTGTTCGGCGGATGCCCCGCGGCGGGCGACGAAGGTGCCGGCCAGGTCGTGGGCGGCGATCCGCATGATCAGCGTGCGGTAGGTCAGCTTGAGGGTGGTCGCCGCCTCCGGGCCCGTCAGCCGCGCCCGGTAGGTGCCCGGGGTGCTCAGGTCGGCGGTGGCGGTGCCGATGTGCCCGGGGGCGTCCTCTATGGCGAAGTCGGCGGGCACCGCGTCGATGCAGCCCAGCATCGTCTGCAGGAGTTCCTCGGGCGTGGGCAGCCCGCCGCGCAGCTCGGTCCACAGCTGCGGGTTGGCCGCCAGGTGGTCGCCCAGGGCCGTGGAGCCACCCAGCAGGGCGAACAGGCGGGTGCGGAAGGCGGTGTCATCCCGCAGCGCCCGGTCGAGGTCGCCACGGTTGTCCTCCAGCGCCGTCATGACGCGGATGAGGGTGTTCAGCGCCAGATCCGCGTCCCCGGACCCGCTTAAGGCCCACAGCAGGTCCACGGATTCCGGGTTGTCCCAGCCCAGCCAGGCCAGGTCCTCCGCGGCACGCGGACCGGTGAGACTGAGCACGGCCGGGGACGGGACAGTCGAACGGCCAAGAGGCAGGGTCATGGGGTGGTCAGGCTCCTCAGGCGGGATCTCAGTAGTCCAGGGTGGAACGCAGCTCCCAGGGCGTGATCTGCTCCTGGTAGTTGTGCCACTCGCTCCACTTGGACCGCAGGAAGTACTCGTAGACGTGCTCGCCCAGGATATCCGCGACGAAATCAGATTTCTCCAGGGTCCGCAGCGCCTGGTCCAGGGAGGGCGGCAGATCCCGGTAACCCATGGCCAGGCGCTCGCGGCGGGTCAGGCGCGAGATGTCATCCTCGGCGGGGTCCTTGAGTTCGAGCTCCTCCCGGATGCCCTCCAGACCTGCGGCCAGCAGGACGGAGAAGGCCAGGTAGGGGTTGCAGGCCGAGTCCAGGGAGCGGACCTCCACCCGGCGCGACTCCGCCTTGGACAGCCGGTAGGTGGGCACGCGCACCAGGGCGGAACGGTTGGACACACCCCAGGTCGCGGCGGTGGGGGCCTCGTTGCCGAAGACGATGCGCTTATAGGAGTTCGGCCACTGGTTGGTCACCGCGGAGATCTCCGGGGCGCGGTGGAGGATGCCGGCGATGAAGTGCTTCGCGGTCTTGGACAGGGAGATCTCGTCGTCCGGGTCGTGAAAGGCGTTGGTGTCGCCCTCGAACAGCGAGATGTGCGAGTGCATCGCGGAGCCGGCGTGCTCGGTGAAGGGCTTGGGCATGAACGTGGCGCGCACGTCATTGGCCGCCGCGACCTGCTTGATCAGGTAGCGGAAGGTCATGATGTTGTCCGCCATCGTCAGCGCGTCGGCGTGCCGCAGATCGATCTCCTGCTGCCCCGGCGCGGTCTCGTGGTGGGAGAACTCGGTGACGATGCCCATGGCGTCCAGCGCGGTCATCGCCTCTCGACGAAAACGCGGCGCAATATTGTGCGAGGCCTGGTCGAAGTAGCCGCCGTTGTCCGTCGGCTCGATGGGCCCGCCGCCTGTGCCCTGTGTGAACAGGTAGAACTCCACCTCCGGGGAGATCATGCAGGTGAAGCCGTCGTCGGCGGCCAGCTGCACCTGGCGGCGCAGGATCTGCCGCGGATCCGACCAGGAGGGCTGGCCGTCGGGCATGGTGATGTCACAGAACATCCGCGCCGTCTGCAGCTCCGGGTTGTCCGTGTCAAAGGGCAGGATCTGGAAGGTGGAGGGATCCGGCAGCGCGATGGTGTCGGACTCGGAGATCCGCGACAGACCCTCGATGGAGGAACCGTCGAAGCCCACGCCCTCCTCGAAGGCGCCCTCGAGTTCCGAGGGGCTCATCATCACGGACTTGAGGTAACCGAGGATGTCGGTGAACCACAGCCGGATGAATCGGATGTCCCGTTCCTCGACGGCGCGCAGCACGAATTCCTGTTGACGATTCATGGGCCCAACTCTAATTGGGTGTTCCGGATGGCGGGCGGGGGTGATTTACGCTGCGTATCGCCGCTGTTCGCCAGGGCTCGCACAGGTGGACGGGGGTGGCTGTGTCGGCATGGCGTGGTGCACTGTCAGCGCACGGGGAGATCGAACAGGTTTTCCCTGTCCAGACACCGACACCGACACGAATGGAGCACGACCATGACCGCCATCATCCACCCCACCTTCCCCGCCGCCGATGAGATCGCCGACCCGGAGCAGGTCTTCCGCGAGCAGCTCGAACGCACCATCACCACCCGGCTCGTGGCGGCCGCCCGCGTCGGTTGGACACCCGACGACATCCGCCACCTCATCGGCTCCGCCGCCGACCTCTTCCTGCACGCCGCCATGCCGCAGGTGGAGGAATTCGCCCCCGCCACCGTCCGCGCCGCCTGGCTACGCCAGAGCCACGGGCCCCGCAGCGGGGAGGCCACCATCAGCGAACTGGAGACCATCAGCAGGAAACTCTCCGCCCTGCCGGACTTCCAGGACACCGACCTACTCACCGACCTGCACCTCCTCCACGACCGCGACCTCGAGGCCGCCGGTTTGAGCGCCGAGCAGCGCCGCGCCCAGCAGCGGATCACCGGCCTGCTGAAGAAGGCCGAGTCCACCACCTTCGCCGCCGAGGCCGAGACCCTGGTGGCCAAGGCCCAGCAGCTGCGCCAGCGTTACCGCATCGACCACCTCGACCTGGAGGACCCCGGCCCCGGTGAGGTGGTCAGCGTGCGGATGCGCCTGCGCGCCCCGTGGGTGCGCCAGCAGTTCCTCCTCCTCGGCCGGGTCGCCCACGCCAATTCCTGCCGCACCGTACTGGAGCGGTCTGTGGACATCGCCAGTCTCATCGGCCACCCGGACGATGTCCGCCACACCGCCGAACTGTTCGCCAGCCTCAACCACCAGCGCGACTACTTCATGCGCACCTCCCCCGGCGCCCACGAGGCCGCCCGCACCGGGCAGACCTCCGCCTACCGGCGTTCCTTCCTCTACAGCTACGCCGTGCGCATCGGCGACCTGCTTCTCGACGCCGCCGCCGACACCCCCGTCACCCCGACCGAGAAGCGTGACATCCTGCCCGTCCTGGCCTCCCGCGCGGACGCCGCCCGCGAGGCCACCGACCAGCTCTTCCGCCACACCCGCAGCATGTCCTTCCGGCACGGCCACCACGCCCGAGGTGCCGTCGACGGTGTCCGCGCGGCTGAACGTGCACACCTGGGGCCGGAGGCCACGGGCGTGGCGGATGGTGCGGAAGGCGACAGCACAAACCCGTCACGGGCGCAGTCACACCGGTAGATTGGAGGTATCAGACCCAGCGCAGATCCCGGAGGAGCCCACCCATGTCCACCCGCATTTTCCTCGAGGTAGAAGCAAAATTCGCCGTGGTCGACACCGCAGTGGTGCCGGACCTGACCCGCATCGCCGGAGTGCAGTCCATCGCCGCCACCCGCACCCACCGGATGTCCGCCATCTACTACGACACCGAGGATCTGCGCCTGACCCGCTCACACATCACCCTGCGCCGCCGCGAGGGAGGTTCCGATGACGGCTGGCACCTCAAACTCCCCGGGGACGGCGGCCGCCTGGAGATCCACGCGGACACCGGTGAACCGGTCAACGGCCTCTACCAGGTACCCGAGGATATCCTCGCCCAGGTCCGGGCCCTGATCCGCCGCGAACAGCTCAACCCCATCGCCCAGGTGGACAACGAAAGGGTGGAATCCATCCTCGCCGGCGCGGACGGCAGCCCCCTGGCGGAGTTCTGCGACGACCACGTCTCCGCGTGGTCCCTGCTGCCGGGTGGGACGCACACCTCCTGGCGCGAATGGGAAATGGAGCTGGCCGGAGAGACCGCCAGCACCGAGACCGGGGCCGGGCTCATCCACTCCGCCACCCAGCTCTTCCTCCATGCCGGAGCACGCGTGTCCTCCTCCCCCGCCAAGCTGGTCATGGCGCTGGGCGACTCCGTCCACCAGGCTTCCCTGCCGCCCTTCCTCACCGACGCCGACATCGACCCGGACTCCCCCGCCGCGGCCGTCATCGCCGCCCTCAAGCTCAACCGGGACAAACTGCTGGAATACGACCCGAAGGTACGCCGCGACGAGTGGGACTCCATCCACCAGATGCGGGTGGCCACCCGGGAGCTGCGCAGCCACATGGAGACCTTCAACGGCATCCTCGGCGGCGAGGAACTCGAACACATCGAGGCCGAGCTGAAGCTGCTGGCCGGCATGCTCGGCCATGCCCGCGACGCGGAGGTCGTCGAGGAACGCTTCCTACGCCTGCTCGACTCGGAGGACTCAGATGTCCTCGACGAGACCACCCGTGAGCACCTGCGCCACGACATGGGTGAGGAGTACCGCCGTGCCCACCGCCGCGCGGTACTCACCCTCGATTCCGACCGCTACCTCGACCTGCTCGATGCCATCGACAGCCTGCTGGCTGACCCGCCGGTCGTCGGCGCGCACGCCACCGCCGCGGCGGTGGTGCAGGAATCGGCTGCCGCTCCGGAGGAGACCGCCGACCCGGAGGTCCTCGCCGAGGTCGAGGAGGCTGCCCCTCAGGCCCAGTCCGCGGATGAGGTCGAGGCGATCCTCTCCCAGCACCTGGAGTCGGCGTACAAGAAGCTGATGAAACGCCACCGCAAGGCCGTGGAGAACCGGGACAACCCCGAGCTCACGCTGCACGATCGGGAGGACTACTTCCATGACATGCGTAAGTCCGCGAAGAAACTGCGCTACGCCGCGGAGGCGGTCGGTGCGGCGACCTCACTGAAGACGAAGCACCTGTACAACGCGTGCAAGCAGATGCAGTCCAGCCTGGGGGATTTTCAGGATGCGGTCACCTCCCGCGACAGGCTCGTCCACATGGCGCAGGCCGCCCAGCGCCGCGGGGAGGGCACCTTCGGTTACGGCCTGCTCTACCAGCGCGAACGCTTCGCCGGCCTGAAGTCGTTGGAGGAGTACGCCGACGAGGTCAAGTCGATCCGCTCGGCCTATAAGCAGCTGCGTAAATCCGTGGAGGAGGCCGCCGAGGAGAAGGCGAAGCAGGAGGAGAAGCGCCGGAAGAAGGAGGCCAAGAAGCAGGAGAAGGCCGAGACGAAGGCCCAGGAGGCGAAGGACAACTGACAACGACCCCGCCCCCTGGCAGATCCAGGTGGCGGGGTCGTTTCACGTGCCGGGCTACTTCTCCCAGGCGGGGGGCTTGCCCCAGTCGTCCTCGGCAGCGTCCTCCGCATCGGCGGCGGCTCTACGGGCGGCGGCGATCTCCAGGGCGGCGGCCGCCTCCTCACGGGTGTCGTAGGGTCCCATGCGGTCCTCCCAGGCACCCTCCTTGCCCTGGGTGACCTCGTGGGTCTTCGGGTCGAAGTACCATTTCTCGTCTTCCGGGGTCATGCTCTCCTCCTTCGTTTTCATGGTTCGGGGCCACGGCGGGGTTGTCCGTTTTATGGCCCCCAGGCTACCCGTGGTCGGGGCCACACGGCGGGGACTACTGTGGGAATCACAAGAGTGTAAGGAGAACAACCACCATGCCGATGTGGCCCGCCCCCGAGCTTTCCACCACCGACCGCGCGATCAGCGCTCACCGGGAGAAGGTTGGCACAGAACCCCTCCATGTGGCCCACGCCCCGGCCACGTGGCTGCTCATCGGTGAGCACGTCGACCATTCCGGTGGCGTGGTGCTGGCCACCCTGACGGACTTGGAGGTCGCGGTCGCGCTCTCCCCGCGCAGCGACGACCTGCTCAAGGTCACCATCCACGAGACCACCCCACACGGTGTGAAGATCATCGAGGACCAGATCAGCTCCGGGGTGGTCGCTGAGCGTGCCGCCGCACAGCAGCCGACCATCGACGAACGTGGCCGCCCCGTCGAACCACCCACCCCGGAAGGTGGCCTGGCCGCTCGGCTGGGCGGGATCGTGTGGACGATGATCCAGCGCCAGCTGCTCTCCCGCGACACCGCGGGCCTGGACGTCACCGTGGTCACCGACATCCCCGATGGCGTCGGTCTCGGCGACGAGGCCGCCTTAGAGTCGGCCTTCGTGCTCGCCCTGCTTGGCGACGCCCCCGACCTCGACGACTCCCCCGTGCGCACCCGCCTCGCCGACGTCTGCCACCAGGCCGCCGAGATGTTCTCCCCCGCCCCGCCGCTGCGCGCCCGCCACACCGTTGCTCTGCGCGGGGCCGGTGACTCCGTCTCCGTCATCGACTACGCCGACGGCTCCGTCACGCAGGCACCCCACCCGCAGTCCGCTGACCTGAAGTTCTTCGCCATCACGGTGGAGCACGCCTACACGGACCGCTCCGCTGAGATCCGCCGCCGCCAGCGTTTCGTCGCCGACGCTTGCCGCGCCTTCGGCACCGATTCTCTGCGTCTGCTTCCCGACGCCCGCCAGCGCGTCGTCGAATGGCTGACGGCCGTACACCAGGTCCACGGCACCGACGACACTCCGTCGGTGGGTGAGGCCGCCGCCTGGCTCGCCTTCGAGGAGAAGGAGACCGAACGCGCCCAGCAGCTGGCCCGCGCCCTGCGGGCCCGGCGCAGTGAGGACATCTGGCCTCTGCTCGCCCAGTCCCAGTCCGGCCTGACCGGCCCCTACGGTCTGCTCGGTTCCGAGGCCATGGTCCAGCTCTGCCTCGTCCGCGGTGCGCTGGGTGCCCGGGCCGCCTCCGCCGGCAACATCGAGGGTGTCATCGCCGGGGTCAGCTCCCGCCGTGCCCCCAACTTCGCCCGGGACATGGCCGACGACGGTCTCGTAGTTGTGCCGCTGGGCCGGGGACGCGTGGCCGGGGTGCTTCCCGCGGAAGGTTAAGGCTTTCCGCCAAGCTGTATGGCGTTACTGCGATCTCCTGCCTATCCACGGCCATGCTCGTCACCAGCAGTGTCTAAAGATTCGGTGAAGATCCGTCTTGCGGGAAGCATGCCCGGTCGAGGGTGGCTAGCCTCGGGGACATACGCCCGATCAATGCGATCAAGGAGGATCTCCGATGACCACCCGTGCGATGATCACAACCCACCCCAACCCCACCGGTGACCTGGACGTCGATAAGCTCGCCGAGGCCATCGACGCCGCGCTGGCCTGCGCTCAGACCTGCACCGCCTGCGCTGATGCCTGCCTGGCCGAGGAGATGGTCGCGGAGCTGCGCAACTGCATCCGCACCGACCTGGACTGCGCCGACATCTGCGCGACCACCGCCGCGGTGCTCAGCCGACTCACCGGCAGCAACCTGGCCGTGGTCAAGGCCCAGCTCGAGGCCTGCCGCATCGCGTGTGCCACCTGCGCCGAAGACTGCGAAAGCCATGCCGAGATGCACGAACACTGCCGCATCTGCGCCGAGGCATGTCGCCGCTGTGAGCAGGCCTGCGCTGACCTGCTGACTGTCATTGGCTGAGGCAGCGGCCGTCCCACCACGGGATCAGGTCCGGTTCTCCTCGCCGGGGAGATACAGAAGCAGAATGGCGACCCGGTCTGACGGGCTCACTGCCCGTCGGGGGTCGCCATCTGTGTCATGCCATTACTCTAGGCTGATTCGCGGATCTTCCGGGGGATGAGGAGCATGCTGACCAGACCCAGGAAAGCCGCTCCGGCGAAGAGATAGAAGCCCCAGGGGTAGGCCAGGTTGGCGGTGACGAGGATTCCCGCGCCCAGAGGGCCGACGATGGCGCCGAGTCGGCCGATTGAGTTACCCAATCCCATTGCTGTTCCGCGTGCGTTTCCCTCGTACACCTTGGAGATGAACGCGTACACCATCACCTGGGCGGAGAAGACGAACACGCCGGCAAAGAAGATCAGGGCACCCAGCAGAAATACGCTGTTGATCCTGGCGGACAGCAGTACCAGCAGAGTGGCCGCCATCAGGAACCAGAGGGTGGAGATGGCGGAGGGCTTCCACTTGTCGCCGATCCAGCCGGCGAAGACCAGGCCGACGATGGCACCGAGGTTGAGAACGAAAAGCTGGATGATGGAGTCGGTGACGGCGTATCCGGCCTTGCTCATGATCTGCGGGAGCCAGGTATTGAGACCGAATACGATGATCAGCCCCATGAAGCAGGCAATCCACGTGGCCAGGGTGGTCCTGGTCCAGGAGCGGTCCCGGAAGAGCTCGGAGACTCCGCTGTCGGCCCGTTTCTGTTGGGAAGCAGCATGTGCATTGGCCAGGAAGTAGACCGGTGACTCGGGGAGTTTAAGGATGAGGACAGGGACCAGCAGGAGACCGAAGAGACCGCCGATGGCGAACGGGGCCTGCCAGTAGGGCAGGAACCACAGGGTGAGCAGCGTGGTCAGGACGGCACCGACGTGGTAGCCGGTCATGGTGATGGTGGTGACCCGGGCGGTGCGGTTGGCCCGGTTGATCTCTCCCATGTAGGCCAGGCAGGTGGGCACCACGGCGCCCAGCCCCAGGCCGGCGATCATCCGCAGGGCCGCGAAAACCGCGACATTGGGTGCGAACGGCAGCAGGAGCGTCAGGACGCTGAAGAGGGCGACGCAACCGATGATGACTTTCCGTCGGCCGAATCGGGAGGTGAGGAACCCCACCCCTGCGGCGCCGACAGCAGCACCGACATAGGTGAGGGAGGACGCCCAGGTGGCGCCTGAGTTGGTGAAACCGATGGCGCCGGTTCCGGTCAGGGTCGGAATCGCCGCCCCCAACACAACCAGGTCGAAGCCGTCCAGCATGACCACGACCCAGCACAGGGCCATGGGCCAGACAAGTGACTTAGGGGGTTGCGGCGTCGCGGAAGCCGTGGTCTGTCCGCTCTTGTCGCGGACTGAAGGTAGAGCCGTCATAATATTTTCCTTCGTGAGCTGGGTTCCCACTACGTGTGAGGACCCGAGGCGGGCAACAGTCGGCTGAGCTCGGAGGAACCCGCTGCCCGAGGGGAGGCGATCCGGACACCAGAATGCTGGATACCCGGTGGTTACCACCTGCGAATCGGGAGGGGCGAGAGGATTCCTGGGGAAATAGGCCCCCGGTCAGGGGGGAATAGTGGACACGGGTGACGCTTGTGACGTCGGAGAGGTCCGTGCCCGGGAGGTGGGTCCGGGGTGCAGAAGAGGCCGGACCGGCCGGCGGCGACACGCGCCAGGCGAGACTGGGGGCCACCGCGGCGTCAGAGGGTCACAGCATCGAGTAGGCAGCCGGAGCTGACGGAAGGACCTGCGGGGAAGCGCCGTTACCGAAGTAGATCTTCTCCCCGTCGTCCGGGATGAGAACTCCGGCGGGGAAGTGCTTTTCCGCTGCCGCGGTGATGTGGTCGCCGATGGTGCCGGGGACGAGGTGGTGCAGCGCCAGTTTCTTGGCGCCGGCCCGGGCCGCGATCTTCGCCGCGTCCTCCGGGGTGGTGTGTGCCTGGCGGTGGTGCTGCATGGAGGCGTCCAGGCTCTCCCCGCCGGGGTTGTTCTTGTACATCTCCATCATGCCGTCCAGATCGATCGCCTCGTGGAGGAGGAGATCAGTGCCCTCCGCCAGGCGGACCAGGTTCTCGCAGGGGGCGGTGTCACCGGAGATGGTCACCGACCCTGAGTCGGTGTCGAAGCGGAAACCGAAGGCCGGGGCGAGCGGGGGGTGCTCCACCAGCGTGGCGGTGACGCGCACCCGATCATCCTCGAAGACGGTGAACGGTTCCATGCCGGCGGGTGAGACGTTGGTGTTGGGGTGATAGCCGGTGCCGGCGGGAATTTCGATGTCATGCGGCTCCCAGAGGGAGTAGGGGCTGGGCATGAGCAGGTCGTACATGCGGTCGGTGACGTCGGTGGAGTGGGACTGCAGCAGCAGAGAGACCATGTCCACGGTCCCGGCTGTGGGGAGGTCGTTGAAAATAGGGGTCACCTCCCCTTCCGCCACCGGGCTGAGGAGGGGAAGCATGCCGCGGTCGCCGGGTCCGTAGATGGGGAGCGGTTTGGTGCGATTGTCCGTCATCATCCAACCGAAGAGCATGAACCCGATCAGATCAACCGTGTGGTCGGAGTGGAGGTGGGTGATGAAGGTGGCCTCCACGTCGTCGATGTTGAGGCCGGACTTCTGGAACTGGGTGGCTGCGCCACGCCCGAAATCCACGATGTAGGACTTGCCTTCCACGACCACCGCGGTGGAGATGCCGGCGCGGACAACCCCGGTGGGGGTGGCGCCCCACCAACGGGGACCGCCGGCGGTACCGAGCGTGAGGACATGCGGCTGTTCGTACATGGGAAACTCCTTCTCCTGAGGGGTGAGGGGGACCTGTCGGTTGGTCGGTGAGGTTCTTGTTCTGCTGACCTTCGGGGGCGGGAGGGGATCAGGATTCTCCTCTGCCCGGACGGCGTCGATACGGGTGCAGTCAGGCCGCACAGTGCTCTGCCCCACTCCCCGACCGGCGAGGTGATGTGGCTCATACTGTGGTGGGACTCACGGTAAGTCGCGTACCAAACATTGGCAAATACTAAATCTCTCTCCCTTACATAGAGTGGGTCTATGGACAGTCGACAACTTCAGCATTTCCGCGCCATCGTGGAGCACGGCAGCTTCACTGCAGCAGCGGAAGCGCTGCTCATGGCCCAGCCCTCCCTCTCCACCGCAGTGAAGAACCTGGAGAAGGAACTCGGGGCCCAGCTGCTGATCCGGACCCGGTCCGGAGTGGTGCTCACCGAATCCGGACAGGAGGTCTACCGCCTGGCAGTGCAGGTCCTGGACCAGATGGAGTACGCCGCGGCCCGCGTGCGGGGATTCTCCGCCGGCGACGTGGGGCGCGTGGTGATGAACGTGGCCCCCACCTTCAACTGGGAGTTCCTCCCCCAGCTCGTGCGGCAGCTCAAGGCCGAGTCGCCGGGAGTGGACTTCATCCTGGAGGACCCGGACCCCGCCACGACGCTGACGCACATCCGGGAGGGGCAGGCGGATATCGGCATCCTGCCCACGGATGGCGTGGAAGCCCTCCGGGCCATCAATCCCGACCTCAGCTTCGAGGTCGTGTCCCGCGTGGACCTCATGCTGGCCCTCCCCCTCGATGAGACGCGGCCAGGGGATGAGGGGGAGATTCAGTTTGCGGAGGTGGCCCACCTGGACTGGTTCATACCTCGGATTCGGCAGGGGATTCCCGGCCTGCCCGAAATGCTCGAGGCGCACTGGCGCCACCATCCCGAAACCCGACCGAAACGCATTCACCACGTGGCCACGATCCAGACCGCGCTGCCGCTGGTCGCGGGCGGGGCCGGCGTCACGCTGGCCCCCCGCTCCCTGGGCAACCTGACCCACGGCATGCTCTCCTACCGGGGAATCAAAGACGAGTTCCCGCCCTTGACCCTGGTCGCCGTATGGCATCCGGGCAGGTACCAGACCCCGGTGGTCACGCGGGTACTCAAGAAGATCCTCACCACCACGACCCCCACCGCCCAACCCCCGGAGTAGAGGGGCCGGAACAGGGGCCCGAGACCCCGAGCGGCGCATTTGAACACCCACCACCCCGGGCCAGACCCCGGGCAGCCCGGAGGAAATCGCCAGTTCCTCCCACCATGCCAGGAGGTATAGATTAAAACTATGCTTCCGCAAGATAATTAGTATTTGAGCTATACCACCCCTCCCCCTAGGCTCAATCACGTCAGCAGCTGTGGTGCACAACACAGCTATCCGTGATCTAGACGCACCTCACCCTGGCGGGCCGGGGCGCGGAAAGGACGAGGGAATGGGCACCTTGAGATTCACCCACGACACTCTCCCGCAACGAGTGGTTTTCAGTACCGGCCAAGCGGTCAATGCCGTCGTGGACGAAGTCACCCGGCTGGGCGCCGG
The DNA here is from genome assembly GCF_003955685.1 of Corynebacterium hylobatis. Taxonomy (GTDB): domain Bacteria; phylum Actinomycetota; class Actinomycetes; order Mycobacteriales; family Mycobacteriaceae; genus Corynebacterium; species Corynebacterium hylobatis. Next base: position 280 of record NZ_RXHJ01000009.1, on the reverse strand, counting down.
TAAGCCGATGATCATCTCCGCCGAGGGCACCCACCACGTGGCGGAGAAGCTGGCTGCGGTACTGCCCCCGGTCCAGCACTGGCGCGACACCATCCAGCACGTCCCCCGCTCGGTGGCCGACGCCGCCACCGCCGCGGCCCGGGCCGACGAAGCCGACGTGCTCATCAGCATCGGTGGTGGTTCCGCCACCGGCCTGGCGAAGGCCGTGGCCCTGGACACCTCCCTGCCGATCATCGCGGTACCGACCACCTACGCCGCCTCCGAGGCCACCCCGGTCTGG
>NZ_RXHJ01000008.1 GCF_003955685.1 Corynebacterium hylobatis | reverse complement strand
TGTGGTACCTCCGGAGGCATTCTGAAACTACCTGAAGCCGTGGAGATGGATGTCCACGCGACCTTCGATAATGAGGTTGTGGTCCTCCACGACACCACCGCGGCGCGGGTGGCCGCAGCGGGATCACCCTTCGCTGATGAGCCGGTTGCAGGTCTCCGGCTGGAGCAGGTCCGCAGGATCAGGCTGCGCAACGGGGAGGGGGTCCCGACGTTGGCTGAGGTTGCGGGGGCGGTGGTGGCCCTCCAGAGCTTCTTCCAGCAGCACCCGGGAGTGCTGGAGCGGGTGCTGCTGATCTGCTTCCACGACCTGGTTCTCGTTGAGCTCGCCGCCCGTATCGCCGACTATCGTCTCGGGGTGCTGCGGGGGAAGGGGAACTCGACCGATCTGCAGGTGCTGGATCGTATCCTGTTGGCTAATCTGGCGGCTTTCCTGCCGGATGTGACCGCCCTGGATCCGACTGTCATCAGCTGGGCGCGAGGTAGGGGAGCGCAGACCGGTTGCTGGATCGTGCGCGACAGTACGGATCTGGGGCGGGCGTGGCGGCGGGAGTGAACTTCGTCACGGTGGGAGATCCGGGGAGCGTGGATAAGCGCCTGTGTTCGGCTGAATCCCTGCGCTGGTGAGCCTCGGGCGGGAAGATCAGGGGACTCCCTGATGTTTCCTGGAGCTGCGCCGGTTAACCTGGTTGTTTGGAACCGACATATTCAGGAGAAGACTTTTCATCATGACAGAACATGGGTCCACCCCGCCGGCCGAGTCCGACGGCGCCCCGGCTGACACCACCGCACCCCTGGAGGCCGCTGCCCGCGCCATCGACCTGTACAAGCAGTACGGGGAGGGTGAGACCTCGGTGACGGCGCTGGACCACATCAACGTGTCCTTCGCCCGGAACCAGTTCACCGCGATCATGGGTCCGTCCGGCTCCGGCAAGTCCACGCTCATGCACTGCATGGCCGGCCTGGACTCTGCGACCTCGGGTTCGGCCCTGATCGGTGACACCGATCTGTCGACCCTGCGGGACAAGGAGATGACGGCGCTGCGCCGTGACCGCCTCGGTTTCATCTTCCAGTCCTTCAACCTGGTGCCCACCCTCACAGCTGCGGAGAACATCACGCTGCCCTCCGACATCGCGGGCCGTAAGGTGGACCAGGAGTGGTTCGAGGAGATCACCACCCGACTGGGACTGGCGGAGCGTCTGACCCACCGTCCTGCGGAGCTGTCGGGTGGCCAGCAGCAGCGTGTGGCCTGCGCGCGTGCGCTGGTGTCGCGCCCGGAGATCATCTTCGGTGATGAGCCGACCGGCAACCTGGACTCGAACTCGGCGGCCGAGGTACTCAGCATCCTGCGTACCGCGGTGGACAAGGACAACCAGACCGTGGTCATCGTCACCCACGATGCCCGCGCGGCCTCCTACGCGGACCGTGTGGTGTTCCTGGCGGATGGACAGCTGGTCAATGAGCTGGTCGATCCGACGATGGATGAGATTGTGACCGTCATGACCGGCGTCGAGCGCTAGGCCGGGAGAGCAGTGGCTAATAACACGAGCATGCGCAAGATCAGCCTGCGGAACATCGCGGCACACAAGCTGCGTCTCGCACTGACGGTGCTGGCGGTGGTTCTGGGTACCGCATTCATCTCCGGCGCGTTCATGTTCACCAATTCGCTGAATCAGTCCCTCCAGTCAGCGGTGAGCAGCACCTACGACGGTGTCGACGCCGTGGTGACCCCTGCCGAGGGCGCGTCCGTCCTCTCCCGGGACATCCGTGAGGCGATCGCCGCGGACGAGAAGGTCGCCAACGTCAATGTGACGGCCTCGGAGACCGTGGTCCTGGCGACCGGCGACGAAGAACCCATCCAGACAGGTGGCGGCACCGCCAGTCTGGCGCCGTGGTATAACCCGGACACCGTGGTCGGGGCGCCCAACCCGCTCGTCGAGGGCGAGGCGCCGGCCGCCGTGGATGACATCGTCCTCAACCAGAAGGGTGCGGAGAATTTCGGTGTCTCGGTGGGCGATGAGCTGCTCGTCGTCGACCCGGAGGAACGCCGCACCATGACGGTGACGGGCCTGTACGAGATGGAGTTCGACCAGGGGCAGTCCCTGAGCGCCTACATGCCGGAGGAGGCGTTCCTGGAGCGTTACACCCTCGACGGGGCGACTTCCCAGCTCATCGTCTCCGCGGTGGAGGGTACCTCCGACACCGACCTGGTGGCGCACCTGGAGGACACCCGGGAGGGCCTCGAGGTGGAGACCGGCGCGAAGTTGGCCGAGGAGATGTCGGAGGTGCTGTCCCAGGCACTGTCCTTCGTCAACTACTTCCTGGTGGCTTTCGGCCTGGTGGCCCTGCTGGTGGGCACCTTCCTCATCGCGAACACCTTCTCCATGATCGTCGCGCAGCGCACCAAGGAGTTCGCGCTCCTGCGTGCCCTGGGTGCGGCCCGGATGCAGATCACCCGTTCGGTGGTCTTCGAGGCATTCCTCGTCGGCGTGCTCGGTTCCGCGTTGGGCGTCCTCGCCGGCGTGGGACTGGTCGCCGCGATCAAGGGCATCATGTCCGCCCAGGGCATGTCCCTGCCGGATTCCGGCCTCGGCCTCTCGACGTCCGCAGTCGTCGTCCCCGTCATCCTGGGCACCCTCGTCACCATCATCTCCGCCTGGCTGCCGGCCCGTCGGGCTGGTGAGGTCCGCCCGGTGGAGGCGATGCGTTCCACGGAGGCCTCCACCGACCAGCCGTTGGGGGTCCGCACCATACTCGGCGTGCTGCTGATGGTGGTCGGTGTCGCGGCGGCGCTGGCAGGTGCCCTCATGGCGGATTCGGCGACGTCGACACGCGCGATCCTCGTCGGCATCGGTGCTTTCGGCGTGATCGTCGGCTTCTTCTTCGCCGGCCCCGCGATGTCCCTGCCGATCGTGCCCACTCTGGGGCGGGTCATCGGTGCGCCCTTCGGGGCCATCGGCAGGCTCGCGGCGACGAACTCCCGTCGCAACCCGCGCCGTACCGCCACCACCGCCTTCGCCCTGACCCTGGGTGTGGCACTGGTGACGGCGATCGGCATGCTGGGTGACACGATGAAGGCATCCATCTCCGACGTGGTGGAGAATAATGTCTCCGCCGACTTCATCCTCTCCGGTCCGACGGCGGGCAGCTTCCCGACGCCTGCCGGCACCCCAGACGCCGTCCGCGACGTCGAGGGCGTGGACCAGGTGCTCACCATGTCCATGGCACCCGTGCTTGTCGACGACCGCGCCACCAACCAGTTCGGCGACTTCGCCCAGACCACGCTCCTCGACGGCAATGTTACCGATATGATCGCGATCGAGATGCGCGAAGGTACCGCCGACCTGGGTTCCGGACCGGGTGTGTTGGCCGCAGCCGGCTTCGCGGAGGACAACGGCTGGGAGGTCGGTGACGTCCTGCCGCTGACCGCCCCGGGACTGAGCGAGGAGGTCCGTGAGGTCGAGGTCATCGGCATCTTCGAGCCGAACAACCTCCTCAACAACATGGTCCTCTCCCAGGAATCGGTGGACGGACTGCTGCCGCCGGGCGCACTTGAGGTGAACATGGTCGGGGTCGTCGCCGACGGCTCGGTCGACCGGGACCAGCTGCGTGCCAATCTCGAGGAGGCGGTGAAGGGCTTCATCGTCGTCCAGGTGATGAGCACCGACGAGATGGCCGGCCAGGCCGGCCAGGCCATCGACCAGATGCTCAATATCCTCTACGCGCTACTGGCGCTCGCGGTGATCATCGCGATCCTCGGCATCGTGAACACCCTCACGCTGGGGGTCATCGAGCGCAGGCAGGAGATCGGCATGCTGCGGGCCGTCGGCTCCCAGCGCCGCCAGATCCGCACCATGATCACCCTCGAGGCCGTCCAGATCGCCGTCTTCGGCGCGGTCATGGGCATCATCATCGGCCTGGGGCTGGGCTGGGCCTTCCTCGAGGTCCTCAGCGGCGAGGGCCTGGACACCATCTCGGTGCCCTGGCCCATGCTGCTGTGGATGCTCCTCGGCTCCGCGGTGGTGGGCGTGCTCGCCGCGGTCTGGCCGGCCCGCCGGGCCGCCAAGACCCCACCGCTGGACGCCATCTCCGGTTAAGCGGACACCAGCCACCTCGTCAGCCACGCCACCGCCCACCCGGCGGTGAGCGTGGCTGATATGTATCCGGTCAACAGCCGCCACTGCCGTTCCTTCAGCAGCTCACCGAGCTCCCGGGCCAGGGTCGACCACGTGGACAGCGCACCTGCGAAGCCGGTGCCCAGGGCGAGGTAGACCAGATCCCCGGCCCCGATCACCGCGCCGAGAACGACGGTGGCCAGGAGGTTGGCGGTGAAGGTGCCGCGCAGGCCACCCGGCCACCGGGCCAGGAGACCGCGCAGCATGCCGCCGAGGAAACCGCCGAGACCGACGGCCAACACGGCCCCGATCACCGCGCCCACCGGTCCCCGAGCAGCCACGCCCCGACACAACCCATGACGGTGGCCACCAGATAGCCCGGCGCGGCGGCGCTGAGGTGGGCGAAGGTGGAGAAACTGGTGAAACCGCCCAGCACACCACGGCCCCAGAAAGCACCGGGGCGCAGGAGTCCCATGAGGAAGGAACCCAGGATGTTGATGCCGAGCAGGGGCAGGGGGCCGGCGCCGAGGAGCTCCTCCACGGCGAAACGGGCCAGCGCACCGAGGAGGGCGCCGGCGCCGACGACGGTGGCGTCGACAAGCAGCATGGGTTCACGGTACCTGCCCCCTCGCGGGGGTGACCGGCGGGTGGACAGAGGCGGGACCACTGCGGGTGTGCGTTCACGCGACAACAATGGAGTAACCCCTGCCCAGGCACGAACAAGGAGAACCACAGACATGGCACACGAACGCGCAGGCCAGCCGGCACGTCCCGAGGACCTCATTGACATCGCTGAGGTGGTCACCGCGTATTACACCCGGGAGATCGACGTCGAGGACCCGGACCAGCAGGTGGTCTTCGGCACCTCCGGTCACCGCGGCTCCTCGCTCGACAATTCCTTCAACGAGCAGCACATCTGGGCCACCACCCAGGCCATCGTGGACTTCCGCAGCCAGGGCACCAACATGGACAACGGTCCGATCTTCATCGGCCGCGACACCCACGCCCTGTCTGAGCCGGCGATGGTCTCCGCGCTTGAGGTGCTCATCGCCAACGAGGTCGAGGTGCTTGTCGACGCCGAGGGCCGCTACACCCCGACCCCGGCGGTCTCGCATGCGATCCTCAGCCACAACAGGGACATCCGCTGGGGTGCCGCCGGGCCCTCGTACCCGCCGGCCGACGGCATCGTGATCACCCCCTCGCACAACCCGCCGCGGGACGGCGGTTTCAAGTACAACCCTGCCAACGGCGGCCCCGCAGACACGGATGCCACGGACTGGATCGCCAACCGGGCCAATGAGCTGCTGCGCGCCGGACTGGAGGGCGTCAAGCGCGTCCCAGTCACGGGGGTCCTCGACGAGCGGGCCGAGCGCTACGACTTCAAGGGCCGCTATGTCGCCGACCTGCCCAGCGTGGTCAACATCGACGCCATCCGGGAGGCCGGTGTGCGCATCGGGGCGGACCCGATGGGTGGTGCCTCCGTTGACTACTGGGCGGCGATCGCGGAGACCCATGGCCTCGATCTCACGGTGGTCAACCCCACGGTGGACGCGACCTTCCGGTTCATGACCCTGGACACCGACGGCAAGATCCGCATGGACTGTTCCTCCCCGCACGCCATGGCCTCGCTGATCCAGAACCGCGACAAGTACGACGTCGCCACCGGCAATGACGCCGACGCCGACCGCCATGGCATCGTCACCCCGGACGCCGGTCTGATGAACCCGAACCACTATCTTGCTGTGGCCATCGAGTACCTCTTCGCCAACCGGCCCGGCTGGGACGAGGGCACCGCAGTGGGCAAGACCCTGGTCAGCTCCTCCATGATCGACCGGGTCGTGTCCCGCCTGGGCCGCAGGCTGGTCGAGGTCCCGGTGGGCTTCAAGTGGTTCGTCGACGGCCTGATGTCCGGGACGATTGGTTTCGGCGGTGAGGAGTCCGCGGGTGCGTCCTTCCTGCGCATGGACGGCACCACCTGGTCCACTGACAAGGACGGCCTCATCCTCAACCTCCTCGCCGCCGAGATCATCGCCGTGACCGGCAAGACCCCCTCGCAGCGCTACGCGGAACTGGCCGCCGAGTTCGGTGCCCCCGCCTATGCGCGTCTCGACGCCGAGGCCAACCGCGAGCAGAAGGCCGCCCTCAAGGCACTCTCCCCCGAGCAGGTCACCGCCACCGAGCTGGCCGGCGAGCCCATCACCGCCAAGCTGACCGAGGCACCGGGCAACGGCGCGGCCATCGGCGGGCTGAAGGTCACCACCGAGAACGCCTGGTTCGCGGCGCGTCCCTCCGGTACGGAGGACAAGTACAAGATCTACGCCGAGTCTTTCCGTGGGGAGGATCACCTCCGTCTGGTGCAGGAGGAGGCCCAGGCTGTGGTGAGCCAGGTACTCGGGGGTTAATCTCCTGTGATTCGGGCCGGTCAGGGATAATTCATGTGCCGGACCGGCCCCGTGGTCGACTAAGGTGTGAAGACGTGTCCACCACAGAGCAGGCAATGACCCCCTCGACGAACCCGGAGCCGGTGGCTGCGGGTTCTTTCTGGTCGAGCACGAACGGACGACGGATCCTCGACGGCATCAGCCTCTTCGCCCGATTCTTCATGGCCTACACCTGGCTGACCGCCGGCTGGGCCAAGCTCAACGACCATATGAACATGACGCAGGCCATCATGGCCTACGAGATCTTCACCCCTCAGTGGTCGGATCTGCTGGCCCGGCTCATCGGGCCGCTGGAGATCGCCGGCGGGCTCTTCCTGCTGCTGGGGATCTTCCTCCGGCAGTCCAGCAAGGTGGCCACGGGCGTACTGGTGCTGTTCATCATCGGCATCGCGCAGGCCTGGGCCCGGGGGCTGGCCATCGACTGCGGTTGCTTCAATATCGAGCCGAACTACGACGCCGTGGCGATGGACTATTTCATCACCATCCTCCGCGATGTCTTCTACCTCGCATTGACCGTGTGGACCATCTATCGTCCGTTCAAGAGGTTCGCCCTCTACCCCTAGACCGCAAGACCATCAGATTTCCGAAGGTGAGAACAACACAGTGAGCAAGTCCACCCGGGTCACCGACCCGAACGCCAAGGGCGGTAGCGCATTCATCTGGGCCATCGTCGCCGTCGTCGTCGTGGCGGCCGTGGTCATCGGCTACATCGTCATGTCCGGACAGGGTAAGAAGACCGAGCACCTCGCCGACCGCGCAAACATCGACGTTGCCTTCGAATCCGATTTCAGCGACAGCGCGGTGACCATCGCAGCCGCCAGCCCGGCGGCCGATGCCCCTGAGGTGGACCTCTACGAGGACTACTCCTGCCCCTACTGCTCCACCCTGGCGCAGAACACCGATGAGCAGATGCAGGAGGCGGTGGAGGCCGGCGAACTGATTGTCAACATCCGCACCCTCAACTTCCTGGACCGCGGCAACATCGACGGACACTCCACCCGCGCGGCCGCTGCCGCCCTCGCGGTCGCCGAGGCTGGGGAGACCGACGTGTTCTGGAACTTCCGCACCGTCCTCATGGAGGACCAGGAGGACATCTACAACAAGTGGAGCAACGACGACTTCGCCGACGCCGCACAGGCGCTCGGCGCCTCCGACGGCGTCGTCGAGACGATCCGCAGCGGTGAGTTCATCAGTGACGCCAACACCCTGGCCGCCGCCAACGCCGACAAGCTCGAGGCCGAGACCGGTTCGGTGTCCTCGCCGCGTGTGGTCCAGGATGGCAAGGACGTCGAGGTCGAGGACATCAACCAGTGGCTGGATGCTGTCCTGGGCGCTTAAACCCCGCCTGAGCCCCGCTTGATGACGCCCGCCCCACGCGGGCGTCGTCAAGCATCCACCTGGCGATTTGGTGCCGTAGCATGCGGACGTGTACATTAACAGGAGTTCCAAGGGGCTATGGCGCAGCTGGTAGCGCACCACACTGGCAGTGTGGGGGTCAGGGGTTCGAATCCCCTTAGCTCCACTTGAAAATTGAATACACCGCAAGGGGCTATGGCGCAGCTGGTAGCGCACCACACTGGCAGTGTGGGGGTCAGGGGTTCGAATCCCCTTAGCTCCACCGAAGTAGAGGCCGGTCACCATCCATGGTGACCGGCCTCTCATGTATCCGGGCTCCAGCAGGGGAGGGGACACGTATCCTGGGAGGTACAGACCCCGCGCGTGCCGCGCCCTACCGTGTGAGGAGCATTTCCACATGTTCAACGAAGACATCTTCCGCAAGCTGAGCGTAGAGCAGTCCCTTGCCCGCCTGGCGGATGTCCAGCCCGGCCGCATCGTGCTGCAGCGCAAGGATGCCCTGGAGATCTTCCCCGTGAACTTCGTCGTGGACAGCGAGGCCGTCTACTTCCGTACCGCCGAGGGCACCAAGCTGTTCACCGTCAACCTGGGCAATGAGGTCCTCTTCGAGGCGGACGGTCGTGACGGGCAGACCGCCTGGTCCGTGGTCGTCCGCGGCACCGCCGAGCTGCTGGAGAAGCACGACGACATCGCGCACGCCGAGACCCTGAACCTCCGCCCCTGGGCACCCACCCTGAAGTACAACTGGGTGCGCGTCAACGCCCGGGAGATCACCGGCCGCGAATTCGAGATCGGTGAGGAGCCGGAGCGCTACTGACATGGCGCCCGTGTTCACCAAACAGCCCCGTGAGCCCCGATCCGCTGAGGCGGAGGCCGCGGGGCTGTGCTGGCTGCGGGAGGCTTCCCCAGCCGTCGTCGAGGTGGTCGCCGTGGATCCGGTGGCCAACACCCTGAGCACCGTCCGCATCCGGGAGTCGGCGCCCAACCGCGGGGCGGCACGCCAGGCGGGCCGGGAACTCGCGCGGATCCACCTCGCCGGGGCACCGGCCTTCGGTGCCCCACCTCCGGGCTGGGAGGGGCCCAACTACATCGGCACCCGGGAACAGGAATGCACTCCGACGGCGCAGTGGGGGAGCTTCTACGCGGAGCAGCGCGTGCGTCCCTTCGCCCGCCGTGCCCACGACGTCGGCCACCTCGATGCGGCAGGGCTGGGGTTGGTGGAGCAGGCTGCGGACCTGATCGCCGCCCGGGAATGGGAAGGAGAGCCCGCCCGCATCCACGGTGATCTGTGGGCCGGCAACCTGCTCTTCGGCCCCGAGGGCCCCGTCTTCATCGATCCGGCGGCCCACGGTGGTCATCCGGAGACCGACCTGGCCATGCTGGCGCTGTTCGGTGCACCCCACCTGGAGGACATCATCGCCGGTTACGGGGAGGTATCCTTCCTGCGGCCCGGTTGGCGGGAGCGGGTCCCGCTGCACCAGCTCCACCCCCTGGCCGTGCACGCCTGGACCCACGGCCCTGGCTACGCCCGCCCCCTCGTGGCGGCGGCGGAGGCCACGGTCCGGCTGCTGCGGGAGGGGTGAGCGGTCAGCGCCACCACGTGTCTTGGGGGCCCGGTGCCAGGTGTCGCTTGTGGGCGCCGATGCGCCACAGGTGTTCGATGCGTTCCGCGGCCTTTTCCGGGATCTCCCGGCCCTCGAGGTAGTCGTCGATATGGGGGTATGTGACGCCGAGGGCGACCTCGTCGGGCAGCGCCGGACGGTCCTCCTCCAGGTCGGCGGTGGGTACCTTCTCCCAGGTGGCGGCGGGTGCACCCAGGTGCTGCAGAAGTCGGGCGCCCTGACGCTTGTTCAGGCCGGACAGTGGCATGAGGTCGGCCGCGCCGTCGCCGTGTTTTGTGAAGAAGCCGGTGACCTGCTCCGCGGCGTGGTCGGTACCCAGGACGAGGAGGGATTTCTCCCCGGCGATCGCGTACTGGGCGATCATCCGCTGGCGGGCCTTGATGTTGCCCTTGTTGAAGTCGCCGAGATCGGCTTGGCCGAGGGCATCGGTAACAGCATCGGCGATCGCGGTGGTGGCGTCGGCGATGTTGACGGTCACGCGGTGGTCGGGGTTGATGAAGTCGAGGGCCATCTGGGCGTCATCCTCGTCGGCCTGCACCCCGTGGGGGAGGCGGACGGCCCAGAACTCTGCCTGGCGCCCCTCGGCGCGGATCTTCTCCACGGCGAGCTGTGCAAGCCGGCCGGCCAGGGTGGAGTCCTGCCCACCGGAGATGCCCAGGACGAATCCCTTCATGCCGGTTCTGCGCAGGTAGTCGGCGAGGAAGTCGACCCGGGTGGTGATTTCCCCGGCGGTGTTGATGTGCGGCCGGGCGTGGACGGCGTCGATGATCTCTTGCTGCATGACCGCCATCGTAGGCGGTTTTGGAGGTTGAGTGGTGGGTGCGGTAACATGGTCACTCGTGTCATGGCTGGATAATCAGCCGTGTTGAAACAAGTCGCATCGCAATTATTTGGGGTGCGCATACAGAAAGGAGCGCCCGATGAAGGTTCGCAAGTCGCTTCGGTCGCTGAAGAACAAGCCGGGCGCCCAGGTTGTCCGTCGTCACGGCAAGGTCTTCGTGATCAACAAGAAGGAGCCGCGTTTCAAGGCCCGTCAGGGCTAGGCTTCGCAGCTTTGAACCGCCCGTTCCCACGTCCTCGCGGACCGTGGGGGCGGGCGGTTTCTCTGTGTGGGGGTGGCCGGCCGGGGTAACGATTCCGTGGCGGGTTGATGGCGGATCCGTGGCGGTGCGGGGGCGAGCTGGGTAAATGACAACGGTGTTGTTTCACGCCTGTGATGGCGGCGTGGACGGTGGGTCAACATGTGGGCCGGGAAGGCTTGTCTTGCTGGACTTTCATCGATGTAACTACTATATGTAGTGTCACTTGCAAGCGTTAACCACAAAGTATAGTGTCTATTGATAACGCCACAGGACAGGCCAAGAACACGTCCAGGGCCATTTTTCCTAAGTCGGCGACAGCAGCCGACCGTGGCACCAGATGCCCGTAACCCAAAAATTTCCGGCAGAGAATGAGGTTCACTCCCATGTCCATCACCCTCTACACCAAGCCCGCCTGCGTCCAGTGCAAGGCCACCCAGAAGGCCTTCGACCGCGCCGGACTGGACTACGAGATCGTGGACATCAGCCTCGACGACGAGGCCCGGGACTACGTCCTGGCCCTCGGCTACCTCCAGGCCCCGGTCGTCGTGGCCAACGGTGAGCACTGGTCCGGTTTCCGTCCGGAGCGCATCAGCAGCCTCACCGCCGTCGTTGCCTGACCGGCGTCACCCCGACCAACCCTGCCGGGAGTCCATGCCTCACGCCGCCCAACAGAGTCGCTGGGCGGCGTTTGCCATGTAATGCGGCAACGGAAGACTGTCCCGAAAGGAGGTGAACGCAAAGATGCTCGTGGTGTACTTCTCCTCCGCCACAGACAACACCCACCGCTTCGTCCAGAAACTGGGTCTGCCAAATGTGCGGATCCCCCTGTACAAGGCGGATGAACCACTCATCGTCAACGAGCCCTACGTGCTCGTCTGCCCCACCTACGGGGGCGGGGCGGGCATGACCGGGCAGAACTCCCGCCCGGTGCCCGTGCAGGTGATCCGTTTCCTCAACAACGAACACAACCGCAGCCTCATCCGCGCGGTCGTCGCCGGCGGAAACACCAACTTCGGCTCCGACTACGGTCTCGCCGGAGAGGTGATCTCGAAGAAATGCCGCGTACCGTACGTCTACCGCTTCGAGTTGATGGGCAACTCGGAGGATGTGCGTATTCTTCGGGAGGGGCTCCTCGGCAACGCCGGGGCGCTCGGGCTCGATCCGGTGCCCGCCACCAACGGTGAATAACTGAATAACGTCCCGCCCACCGAACTGAAAGGCCAGAAAAAACGTTGACCACGCAGACCACACAGCAGACCGCCCCGAACAAGGGGACCGCCGTCGCTGAGGCCGCCGCCCCGGGTGAACAGCTGGACTACCACGCGCTCAACGCGCTGCTGAACCTCTACGACGGGAACGGGAAGATCCAGTTCGACAAGGACCGTGAGGCCGCGAACCAGTTCTTCCTCCAGCACGTCAACCAGAACACCGTCTACTTCCATGACCTGGACGAGAAGCTCAACTACCTCATCGAGAACAAGTACTACGAGCCCGAGGTCCTCGAAGCCTACGATTTTGAGTTCATCAAGTCGCTGTTCCAGCGGGCCTACAGGTTCAAGTTCCGCTTCCCCACGTTCCTGGGCGCCTACAAGTACTACACCTCCTACACCCTCAAGACCTTCGACGGTCGCCGCTACCTCGAGCGTTTCGAGGACCGCGTCACCATGACCGCGCTGTTCCTGGCCAGCGGCAACGAGGAGCTCGCCGAGAACCTTGTCGACGAGATCATGTCCGGCCGCTTCCAGCCGGCCACCCCGACCTTCCTCAACGCCGGCAAGGCCCAGCGCGGCGAGCTGGTCTCCTGCTTCCTGCTGCGCATCGAGGACAACATGGAGTCCATCGGTCGCGCCATCAACTCCGCCCTGCAGCTGTCCAAGCGCGGCGGCGGCGTCGCCCTGCTACTGAGCAACCTGCGTGAGGCCGGCGCGCCCATCAAGCACATCGAGAACCAGTCCTCCGGCGTCATCCCCGTGATGAAACTCCTCGAGGACTCCTTCTCCTACGCCAACCAGCTCGGCGCCCGCCAGGGTGCAGGCGCGGTCTACCTCAACGCCCACCACCCGGACATCATGTCCTTCCTGGACACCAAACGGGAGAACGCCGACGAGAAGATCCGCATCAAGACCCTCTCCCTCGGCGTGGTCATCCCGGACATCACCTTCGACCTGGCCAAGCGCAACGAGGACATGTACCTGTTCTCCCCGTACGATGTCGAGCGCATCTACGGCAGGCCCTTCGGCGACATCTCCGTCACCGAGCACTACCAGGAGATGGTCGAGGATCCGCGGATCCGCAAGACCAAGATCAACGCCCGCCACTTCTTCCAGACCCTGGCGGAGATCCAGTTCGAGTCCGGCTACCCGTACATCATGTTCGAGGACACGGTCAACGCCGCGAACCCGATCGACGGCCGCATCAACATGTCCAACCTGTGCTCGGAGATCCTGCAGGTCAACACCCCCTCGACCTATCATGAGGACCTCTCCTACGAGACCATCGGCGAGGACATCTCCTGCAACCTCGGCTCCATGAACATCGCCATGGCGATGGATTCCCCGGACTTCGGCAAGACCGTCGAGACCGCCATCCGCGGCCTGACCTCCGTTGCCGAGTTCACCAGCATCGACTCTGTCCCGTCGATCCGGGAGGGCAACAACGCCTCCCATGCCATCGGCCTCGGCCAGATGAATCTGCACGGCTACCTCGGCCGTGAGCACATCTACTACGGCTCGGAGGAGGGGCTGGACTTCACCAACGCCTATTTTGCCGCCGTCCTCTACCAGGCGCTGCGGGCCTCCAACCGGCTGGCGCGTGAGCGGGGCGAGAAGTTCTCCGGCTTCGAGAAGTCCAAGTACGCCGACGGCACCTACTTCGACGGCTTCAACCCGGCGGATTTCGCCCCCAAGACCGATAAGGTGAAGGGCCTCTTCGAGAAGTCCACCGCGCACATCCCCTCCGCCGAGGACTGGGCGCAGCTCAAGTCCGACGTCATGGCGCACGGCCTGTACAACCGCAACCTGCAGGCTGTGCCGCCGACCGGCTCGATCTCCTACATCAACAACTCGACCTCCTCGATCCATCCGATCGCCTCGAAGATCGAGATCCGCAAGGAAGGCAAGATCGGCCGCGTCTACTACCCGGCGCCGCACATGGACAACGACAACCTGGACTACTTCCAGGACTCCTACGAGATCGGCTTCGAGAAGATCATCGACACCTACGCGGTGGCGACGAAATACGTCGACCAGGGCCTGTCGCTGACGCTGTTCTTCAAGGACACCGCCACCACCCGTGACATCAACCGGGCCCAGATCTACGCCTGGCGCAAGGGCATCAAGACGCTGTACTACATCCGTCTCCGTCAGGTTGCACTGGAGGGGACCGAGATCGAGGGCTGCGTCTCCTGCATGCTCTAGGCTCCAGGACAAACGGCGAAGGCGTGGACCCACGAGGGGTGGGGTCCACGCCTTCGGGCGTTTCCGGGGCCTGCGCGGCGTCGATACGCGGGCTCAGAAGTCGCTGATGAAGATCTGCGATGCCTCGGTCAGCAGGGCCCGCGACTGCTGCTCCGCCCCCTCCTCATCGCCCTCCGCGATAGCGCGGGCGAGCTGTTCATGGGCGGACAGCGCCACGGCCGCCGGCTCATCCGGCTGCAGTCCGTAACGGGTCCGGCCGTGGAGCATGCTGAGCATGGAGGGGGCCAGCGCGGCGAACATCTCGTTGCCCGAGGCCTCGAGCAGCAGCGCATGGAAGCGGACGTCGGCCTCCAGGAACTCCAGGGAGGAACCCTCCCCGGACTCACCCAGCTCCCGCATCCGCCGGGCCAGCGTGACCAGCTCCTCACGCTGTTCGTCGGTGCCGTGGGCGGCTGCGAGCCGGGCGGCCTGCGGCTCCACACCGCTACGCAGCTGGCTGAGGGAACGCAGCTGGGAACGCCGTTCGGACGGGCTGGCCAGGCGCCAGTCGATGACCGCCTGATCGAAGGCCGCCCAGGAGGAGCGGGGACGGACCGTGATGCCGACACGGCGGGAGGAGGAGACCAGACCCAGCTGCTCCAGGGCGCGCATCGCCTCGCGGGCGACGGTCCGGGAGATGTCGAAACGGTTCGACAGGTCCTGGAGGGTGAAGGTCTTTCCCTCGGGCAGGACCCCCGCGATGATATCCCTCCCGAGTTCGTCGAGGACGTTGTCCAGCAGGGGTGCAGCCGGGGTGCGGGGTGACTCGCTCATCGCTCTCAGTGTCCTTAATGTCCTTCGGGCCCTTCGGGCGCAAAACTACTGTTCAATAGTCATTCTAAACTGAACGTGGCAAGTGGCAGAGGGTTTTGATGCGGTGGCACCCGAAAGAGACCTTATATATAAGGACTCATCCGCGCTGTTCTTCAGCGTCTGCCGCACGCACCGCGGTGGGTGACATGGCCCCGACCCGCCCCTCAATCGAAAGGTTGACAACGACCGGGGGTGGAGGGGAGTTCCCGTCCCGGGTGAATGGTGGGAATCTCCCTGTTCGCGGATGTGTTGGCGGTCACAAACCCAGGGGGGTGTCCGGCGAATCGTCCGGGAAAGCTCCGGAATTGCCGTTAGCCTTGTGTTTTGCGGTGAAGGTGGGGCTACACTGATGTACGTCTCCGGTCCCGTTGGGCTGGATAATACTCTTACGCGTCCTTTAAGATGAGGCGCAGTAAAAGCTTGGCAGTCCGTTCTTCTACGGGCTGTTTCGTAGTCAGGAGGAACTATGACCGCAGTGGCGCCAAGGCTTGACGACTACGTCGAGCCGACTCGTCCTCAGCCGACAGGTACGGACCGTAAGGGTTCCCGTGCCTGGGACATGCTGATCACCACCGACCACAAGCAGCTGGGCATCATGTACATCATCATGTCCTTCGGCTTCTTCTTCCTCGGCGGCCTGATGGCCCTGCTGATCCGTGCCGAGCTCTTCACCCCGGGTCTGCAGTTCCTGTCGAACGAGCAGTTCAACCAGCTGTTCACCATGCACGGCACCGTGATGCTGCTGCTGTTCGGTACGCCGATCGTCTGGGGTTTCGCCAACTACGCTCTGCCGCTGCAGATCGGCGCCCCGGATGTCGCTTTCCCCCGTCTGAACGCCTTCGGCTTCTGGATCACCACCGTCGGTGGTGTCGCCATGCTGGCGGGCTTCCTCACCCCGGGTGGTGCCGCCGACTTCGGCTGGACCATGTACTCCCCGCTGTCCGACGCCACCCACACCCCGGGTGTCGGCGCTGACCTGTGGATTGTCGGTGTCGGTGCCGCCGGTATCGGTACCGTCGTCTCCGCCATCAACATGCTCACCACCATCCTGACGATGCGTGCCCCGGGCATGACCATGTTCCGCATGCCGATCTTCACCTGGAACATCTTCGTCACCTCCGTCATCGCCCTGATGATCTTCCCGCTGCTGCTCGCCGCAGCCCTCGGCGTCCTGTACGACCGCAAGCTCGGCGCACACATCTACGACACCGCCAACGGTGGCGCCATCCTCTGGCAGCACCTGTTCTGGTTCTTCGGCCACCCCGAGGTCTACGTCCTCGCCCTGCCGTTCTTCGGTGTCATCTCCGAGGTCATCCCGGTCTTCTCCCGTAAGCCGATGTTCGGCTACATCGGCCTGGTCTTCGCGACCCTGGCCATCGGCGCCCTGTCCATGGCCGTGTGGGCACACCACATGTTCGTCACCGGTGCAGTCCTGCTGCCCTTCTTCTCCTTCATGACCTTCCTGATCTCGGTCCCGACCGGCGTCAAGTTCTTCAACTGGGTCGGCACCATGTGGAAGGGCCACATCACCTGGGAAACCCCGATGATCTTCGCGGTCGGCTTCATGTCGACCTTCCTCTTCGGTGGTCTGACCGGCATCATGCTGGCCTCCCCGCCGCTGGACTTCCACCTGGCTGACGGTTACTTCCTGATCGCCCACTTCCACTACACCCTGTTCGGCACCGTGGTGTTCGCATCCTTCGCCGGCGTGTACTTCTGGTTCCCGAAGATGACCGGCCGCATGCTGGACGAGCGTCTGGGCAAGATCCACTTCTGGCTGACCTACATCGGCTTCCACGGCACCTTCCTCATCCAGCACTGGCTGGGCAACATGGGCATGCCGCGCCGCTACGCCGACTACCTGGACTCCGACGGCTTCACGCTGTTCAACCAGATCTCCACGATCTTCTCCTTCCTGCTCGGCGCCTCCGTCATCCCGTTCGTCTGGAACGTGTTCAAGTCCTGGCGTTACGGTGAGATCGTCACCGTCGATGACCCGTGGGGCTACGGCAACTCCCTCGAGTGGGCCACCTCCTGCCCGCCGCCGCGCCACAACTTCGTCTCCCTGCCGCGTATCCGCTCCGAGCGCCCCGCGTTCGAGCTGCACTACCCGCACATGGTTGAGCGCATGCGCCATGAGGCCCATGTCACCTCCACCGACGAGCGCGCGGAGATCACCCAGTCCCCGTCCCCGGCCGAAGTCCGTTAAAGGTCTGGACGTAGTCTCCTCCGACTGACTCTCCAACCCCCGGTAGAATTCTCTGCCGGGGGTTCCGGCGTGTTTAAAACGACCTCTCATGAAAGAATGATCTCCGTGGTAGACATTGATGCATCCCCTGCCGTCCCCGACAGCTCCGAAGGACTGCAGGTCAGCCTGCAGCCAGGTCTGGAATCCGCCGTCATCACCCTCTCCGGCCATGATCGGCCCGGTGTGACCGCCGCCTTCTTCCGCGTGCTGTCCTCATACAACGTCCAGCTTCTCGACGTCGAGCAGTCCCAGTTCCGTGGCCGCCTCTCCCTCGCCGCCTTCGTCGGGCTCGACCCGGCCCGCGAGGAACGCCTCCGGGAGGGGCTCAGTGAGACCCTCAAGGTCCACGGCCAGCGCGTGACGGTGGAGATGCACTCCGCAGAGCAGCACTCCAGCCCACGTTCCACCCACGTCGCCGTGGTGCTGGGCAACCCGGTCACCGCCGCCGACGTCTCCGCAATCGGCCAGACCCTGGCCAACTACGGTGCGAACATCGACCGCATCCGGGGTATCGCCGACTACCCGATCACGGGCCTGGAACTCATGATCACCGTGGCCAACCCGGAGCCGGGTGGCGGCAAGGCCCTGCGCAAGGCACTCGCCGAACTCACCCACGAACTGGGTGTGGACATCGCCATCGAGCGCGCCGGCCTGTTGCGCCGCTCCAAGCGCCTGGTCATGTTCGACTGCGACTCCACCCTCATCACCGGTGAGGTCATCGAGATGCTCGCCGCCCACGCCGGCAAGGAGGCGGAGGTCGCCGAGGTCACCGAACGCGCCATGCGCGGTGAGCTCGACTTCGAGGAGTCCCTGCGCGAGCGCGTGGCCACCCTCAAGGGTCTCGACGCCGCCGTCATCGACGCCGTGGCGAAGGATCTCGTCCTGACCCCGGGTGCCCGGACCACCATCCGCACCCTGAAGAAGATGGGCTACCGCACCGCCGTGGTCTCCGGCGGCTTCATCCAGGTGCTCGAGGACCTCGCCGAGGAACTCGAGCTGGATTACGTCCGCGCGAACACCCTGGAGATCGTCGACGGCAAGCTCACCGGCCGCGTCACCGGCGAGGTCGTCGACCGCGCCAAGAAGGCTGAACTGCTGCGCGAGTTCGCCGAGGACTCCGGCCTGCAGATGTACCAGACCGTGGCCGTCGGCGACGGCGCCAATGACATCGACATGCTCTCCGCCGCCGGCCTGGGCATCGCCTTCAACGCCAAGCCGGCGCTGAAGGAGATCGCCGATACCTCCGTCAACCACCCCTTCCTCGACGAGGTGCTGCACATCCTGGGCATCCCGCGTGAGGAGATCGACGAGTCCGACCTCGAGGACGGCACCTACCGCCGCGTCCCGCTGGAGTTCGTCGGCGCGAACTTCGCCGCCGAGTGACCTCCGGCGCCACCGACCCGCTCGCCCTGGCGCACGCCCTCCTGTGCGCGCGGGTGAGCGACAACCGACACGACCGCTCCGAGGACCCCGATCGTCCGGAGACGGTGCAGGCCATGCAGATCGCCCTCCACGTCCCGAAGGCTGATCCACCGCGCCGCACCGATCTGCTGACGGCCGCGGCCCGGGCGGTCGTCGCCGTCTGCCTGGATGACCGGGTGGCCACCGACCCGGCGTGGCGGGCGGGGCTGGAGGGCTGGTACAGCCACCTCATCCGAAAGGTCGCCCGGCGGGCCCGCAACAAGGCCTGGGAGGATGTGCAGGCGGTCCCCGGCGTGACTGTCGACGCCGCCGGCGCCCAGGCCCGCGCCTTCGTGCCCTCCGCCTTGGGGGACACCCCGGCCCTGGTACGCAAGCTCCAGATCCGGGGCACGGAACTGCCCCAGGATGCGCCGGGCGAGATCGACCCGGGGGCGCCGACGATCCTCATCGACCACGGCCTGGCGATGACCACCGGCAAGGCTGCCGCCCAGGTGGGCCACGCCAGCATGCTGCTGGCCGCCCGGCAGGACCTGGAGTGGGTCCGGGGCTGGGCGGCCAGCGGTTTCGGGCTGAATGTGCGGGAGGTGGACAGCCGGGTCTTCGCCGACCACGTGCGCAGACCGGGTGTGGTCACCGTCCGGGACGCCGGTTTCACCGAGGTCGCCCCCGATGCACTGACGGTGCTGGCCTTCCCCGGCGTGGGCTGAGTCAGCCCTGCTGACCGGCCTTGACCAGCCGTTTCAGAGCCCCACGCACCACAGTCGGGTCGGTCGTCTCCCAGAAGGCGGGCATCGACGCCCGGAGGAAGGAACCGTAGCGTTTGGTGGCCAGCCGGTTGTCCAGCACCGCCACCACGCCCCGGTCGGTGACGGAACGCAGCAGCCGCCCCGCCCCCTGCGCCATGAGCAGGGCGGCATGCGAGGCAGCGACCTCCATGAAACCGTTGCGCCCCTCCGCGGTGGCGGCCTCCTTGCGGGCCTGCAGCAGCGGATCATCCGGGCGGGGGAAGGGTATCCGGTCGATGAGAACGAGGGAACAGGCGGAACCGGGCACATCCACACCCTGCCACAGGGTCAGCGTGCCGAAGAGACAGGCGTTCTCGTTCTTCGCGAATTTCTCCACCAGTGCGCCGGTGGTGTCCTCGCCCTGGCAGTAGACGTCGAAGGGCAGGCGTTCCTTCATCGCCGCAGCCGCCTGCTCCGCGGCCCGCCTGGAGGAGAACAGCCCGAGGGTGCGGCCCCCGGCGGCCATGATCAGGTCATGGATCTCATCGAGGGTCTCCTGCGGCAGACCGTCACGGCCCGGATCCGGCAGGTGGCGGGCAGTGTAGAGGATGCCCGATTTCCGCGGGTCGAAGGGCGTGCCGGCGTCGAGACTGTCCCAGCTGCCCTTCGGCAGCCCCCAGGACGCGGCCATGGTGTCGAAACGCCCGCCGATGGTCAGGGTCGCGGAGGCGAGCACCACCGTCTGCTCGGAGAAGAGCTTCTCGTGCAGCAGACCCGCCACCGACAGGGGAGCGACAGTGAGGACATCCCCGCGGCGGTCATCGCGCTCCAGCCACACCACATCGCGCTGGGCGGCCGGGTCGGATTCATCGAAGACGGTGAGGATCCGCACGATCGCGTCATGCAGCTCCTGCAGGTGGTTGGCCAGGTTCTGCCGCTCGGCGGCCTTCTCCGGATCATTGGCGGACTCGCCCTCCGGGGCACGCCCGATGGTCTCCCGCAGGGACCACAGGCCGTCGCGCAGGCCGACGAGGGAACCACGGGCGGCCTCGTCCAGGTCGGTCCAGCGGCCGTCGGGCAGCAGGGCGGCGGCCGCCTGCCAGTCATCCGTCAGCTCCACGAGCCGGTCATCGGCCCCCACCGCGCCGAGCTTTCCGGCGCGCTTGGCTGCCAGGGTCAGGGCGGTACGGGAGAGTTCGTTGGTGGCCACCGAGGTGATCCGCCCGTCGAGCTCATGGGCCTCGTCGATGATCACCACATCGTGCTCGGGCAGGATGTTGATGTCCGCGAGGGCGTCGATGGCCAGCAGCGCGTGGTTGGTCACCACGACGTCCACATCCTGGGCCTTGCGTTTGGCCAGTTCCGCGAAACACTCCGCCCCGTGCGGGCAGCGGGAGGCCCCCAGGCACTCCCGGGCGGTGACGGAGACCTGGCGCCATGCCAGATCCGGCACGCCGGGTTCCAGGTCGTCCCGGTCACCGGTCTCCGTCTCCTGGGCCCACTCGTGGACGCGGGCGACATGACGTCCGAGCCAGGAGACATCGGCCTCGTCGAGAAGCGTGTCCTCCGGCTCCTCCGCCGCCCCGATCCGGTTGAGGCAGACGTAGTTGGAACGGCCCTTCATGATGGCGAAGGTGGGGCGGCGTTCCATCACCGGTTCCAGCGCCTCCACCAGGCGCGGCAGATCACGGTCGACGAGCTGGCGCTGCAGTGCGATCGTCGCAGTGGAGACGATCACCGTCGAATCCGTCGCCTGGGCGTGCCGGATCGCCGGGACGAGGTAGGCCAGGGACTTGCCGGTACCCGTGCCGGCCTGCACCGCCAGATGTCGCTCCGTCTCCAGGGCGCGGGTGACGGACTCAGCCATGGCGACCTGCCCGTCGCGGCGGGAACCGCCGAGGGCGGTGACGGCGGCGTCGAGAAGCTCCCCGGTGGAATTGTTCAGAGGTTCTGCGGACACTACGCGGGGAATCCGACGAAACGGGTACTGATCGCGGGCTCGTCCCGGGACAGGGCCAGCCCCTCCCACGGCAGGGTGAGCAACTGCTCCGCGAGGTAGGCGCGGGACTCCTCGAGGGTGGGCAGACCCTCCACGGTGACCCCGTCACGCACCAGGGGAACGGTCAGGCAGGTGGCCGACAGGCGTCCCACATCCGGGGTGGGGGAACCGAAGGGGTGCACGATCTCCTCCACCGCCACACCGGTGGAACGGTGGGTGCGGACCGCCTGCTTCGCGCAACCCGTCATGGCCTTGCCGCGGGAACGTTTCGCCACCGAATGCCCGTCCACCTCGACGAGCTTGTACACCATCGCCGCGGTGGGGGCACCGGAACCGGTGACCACCGAGGTACCCACCCCGTACACGTCCACCGGGTCGCCGCGCAGACCCGCGATGGCGAACTCATCCAGATCCGAGGAGACGACGATACGGGTGTTGTGTGCCCCCAGTTCATCGAGCTGGCGGCGCACTCGGCGCGTCACGGCACCGAGGTCACCGGAGTCGATGCGCACTCCGCCGAGATCGGGGCCGGCGACCTCAATGGCCGTCTCGACGCCCCTGGTGATGTCGTAGGTGTCCACCAGCAGCGTCGTGTCCACACCCAGTGACTCGATCTGGGACTGGAAGGCAGCCGCCTCATTCGGGGTGCCGTCATCGTTGACGTGCAGCAGCGTCCACGCGTGCGCCGCCGTACCCGAGGCCGGGATGCCGTAGCGGTGCGAGGCCTCCAGATTCGAGGTGGCCGTGAAGCCTGCCAGATAAGCCGCGCGGGAGGCGGTCACCGCAGCGTACTCATGGGTGCGGCGCGAACCCATCTCGATGATCGGCCGCCCGTCCGCGGCCGTGACCATGCGGGCCGCAGCCGAGGCGATGGCCGAATCGGCGTTCATGATCGACAGGATCACCGTCTCCAGGATGACGCACTCCGCGAACGTGCCCCGCACCGTGAGGATGGGGGAGTGGGGGAAATAGAGGTCACCCTCCCGGTAGCCGTCGATCTGGCCCGTGAAACGGTAGTCGCGCAGATAATCCAGGGTCCGCTGGTCGAGGAAGGACAGGTGTTTGAGCTGCTCCTCGGTGAAGATGAAGTCCTGCACCGCGCGCAGCACACGTGCCGTGCCGGCGACGACGCCGTAACGGCGCTCGTTGGGCAGCCGGCGCGAGAAGACCTCGAAAGCGCACTGCCGGTGTGCCGTTCCGTCGCGCAGGGCTGCCTGCAGCATCGTCAGCTCGTACATGTCCGTCAGCAGGGACGTCGAGCGATTCGGCGGAATGGAGGACGGCTGATTCAGGTTCACACCGACCACTCTAACGGAGCCCGGTGCGGATCAGGATTCCGAGAACTGCACCGCCACCCACACCTCGCCGTGGCCGACGGCGACACCGATACCGTAGAAGACGTACCGGGGATCGAGCACGACGTCAGTGTGGGCCTGGGAGTGCAGCCAGGCCTCCAGGAAAGCGTGGCCCGAGGTCCCGGACTCCGGAAGGTGGTGCTGGAGCATCGTGACGTTCTGCTCCGAGTTCTGCAGCTGCCCGGCCACCGCCACCTTCTCGGCGTGATCCTGGGCCTCACGCTGCAGCTCAAAGGGGTCCATGAGCACCGGCGGCACCTGTTCGTTGTGGCGCAGGTGCTTGATCTCCAGGTTGATGTCGTTGCGGATCTGGTCGAGCTCGGCCTGTTTCTCCAGCCCCGGCGCCTTGTAGCCGCTGTCACCGGAAGAGGTGCCCGGGGTGGAGAAACCCCCGCCGAGCCCGGCGACCAGGGTCATGATCAGCCCGGCCACGGACAGGAACATGCCCAGCTGGGAGAGCCCCCTGGAGATCGAGGGGTGAGTTCCAGAATGCGGACTGCCTGCGGATCACGGAAGACCCCTTTCTCAGTGTTCGGGTGCGGTGCGGCTGCGCGGTTGATGGGACAGTCAAAGAACATACCTTCCGGCCGCCTGATCCTCCGCCGGGCCCGCGCCGCACCTGTGGGCCTGCCGCCCTGCACTCCCGGCGGACACTTGACTAGGCTGAGGTGCATGAAAGGTCCACATGTGATGAGCTCGCCCAGAATGGGGTCCCCGATGGCGACCCCGGAGCTCGACGAGGCTGTCGAGGTGGATGTCGCCACGGCCGAGAACCTGCCGTGGATGTGCATCGTCTGGGATGACCCGGTCAACCTCATGAGCTACGTGACCTATGTCTTCCAGACGGTCCTCGGCTACGGCCGCAAACGGGCGACGGAGCTGATGATGCAGGTCCACACAGAAGGTAAGGCCGTCGTCTCCACCGGTGAGAAGGACAAGGTTGAGGGCGACGTGAAGAAGCTGCATACCGCGGGCCTGTGGGCCACGATGCAGCAGGCTGGCTAGGAGAGGGAACGAATTTGCAGGAATGGCGTCGGAAGAAGGGGCTCATGCGGGCCCCGCGGTACCACACGGTCCTGGAGCCGTTGGAGCGGGAGGTGCTCGGCAACCTTGCTGCCGCAGTGAGTGAGGCGATCATCGCCCGGGCACAGTCGGCACCGAAGGATGAACTCTCGGAGCTGACCGGCATCCCCTCGGGCCACAAGAATGCCCCGCAGAACCCCGGTCTGGCGCGTCTACTGCCGGATTTCGAGCGCGACGGCGACGAGGAGTATGACGGCGACAATTCTCTCCTGCGCAGCCTGCATGAGAACGACATCTGCCGCGCGAAACTGTCCAACCTGCAGGTGGTCGCGGAGAAGGTCGGCCCCGACGGGGGAGTCGAGATCAGCCTCAGCGAAGAGGAGGCGCACGCCTTCCTCACCGGCCTCAACGACCTGCGCCTCTACCTCGCCGCGGATGACAGCGGTGGGGAAGAGGCCCGCGCCGAGCGGAACAACCTGGTTGAGTGGCTCGGCTACAACCAGGACAGCCTCCTCTCCGTGCTCGCAGGCTGACGTGTCCTCGCTTCTCGACGTCCCCGGCCTCCTCCTCGGCCACAGCTCCCTCGACGACACCGGGGTCACCGCCGTCGTCGCCGCCTCCCCGGCAGGCATGACCGCAGGCGTCGATGTCCGTGGCGGGGGCCCCGGCACCCGGGAAACCGACCTGCTGGCGCCGCACAACACGGTGGAACGGGTCCATGCGATCATTCTGGCCGGTGGTTCGGCCTTCGGCCTCGCCGCGGCGGACGGGGCGATGGGGGAGCTCGAGCGCGCCGGGCGGGGTTTCCCCGTGCTGGGGGAGGGTCGGCCCGGCCCCCGCGTCCCGATCGTCCCGGCGGCCGTCATCTTCGATCTTTTCGTCGGCGACCCCACCCACCGGCCGACCGCGGCGGACGGGGCAGCGGCGGTGCGGGCGGCCCTGGCCGGGGGAATGGATCCGCAGGCACGGGGCAACGTGGGGGCCGGCTGCGGAGCCACCGCCGGGGCGCTGCGTGGCGGAATCGGGCAGGCCTCCCAGGTGGTGGGGGAGTACACGGTCTCCGCCCTGCTGGTGGCGAACCCGGTCGGGGAGGTCATCGACCCCGCCACCGGGCTGCTGTGGGGCGACCCGTCCCGCCCGGCGGTGGATCTGGTGCGCTTCGCGCAGCTCGAACATCCCGCCGCCAGGCTGAACACCACCATCGGGGTGGTGGCCACCGACGCGCCGGTCACGGTCGCCCAGGCCACCCGCCTCGCCCTGACCGGCCACGACGGCATCGCCCGGGCGGTTCGGCCGGCACATTCCCCCCTCGACGGCGACACCCTCTTCGCCGTCTCCACGGCCGCCGCGGCGGGCGGGGTCCCGGTGGAGGTGCTCCACGAACTCTCGGCGGTGGCCGCTGATGTCGTGCAGGCGGCGCTCGTCGATGCCGTGACAGCAGCTGTGCCCGGCCACGGCCTGGGGATCTGGTCGGAGATCGTCGTCGGCTGAGCTGAATCATTAAAGTGGGGGGCCATGAGCCAGCCACCTGTCCCTCCCTCTGTTCCGGGGCCTTCAGAGGTCGCGCGGAACACCGCCAGGAAAGGCCGGTCGGCGATCCGTTCCGGCCTGATCTTCGCCGCCGGATACGTGATCGTCATCTGGGCGGTCCACCTCATCAACGTTCTCGTATTTCGGGGAAACCTGGTGTTTTTCGGGGTCCACCCGCTCGATCTTTCCGCTATATGGCATATTTTCACCGCTCCGCTGCTGCACGCGAACTTCGAGCACCTCATCTCTAACACCATTCCGGGGGCAATTTTCAGCTTCCTCATAGGAATGTCGCGTGCCCGCGTGTGGTGGGAGGTCACTCTCCTGGTGGTTCTCATTGACGGCGTCGGCGTGTGGTTGTTGGGCGGGGTGGGGACCAACCACATCGGTGCCTCGGGGCTCGTCTACGGCTGGCTGGCCTACCTCCTCGTGCGCGGCTTCTTCAACCGGAACATGCTCCAGGTGGTCGTCGGCATCGGTCTGGGAATTGCCTACTCAGGGCTGGTCTGGGGCCTGCTTCCGGGGGTGCCGGGGGTGTCCTGGCAGGCGCACCTGTTCGGTGCGGTCGGTGGCGTCGCCGCGGGCATGTTCATCACCTCCGACGACCCGCCGGCGTTGCAGGCGGCGCGGCGTCGAAAAGCTCTTGAACAGGGCGGTGGGCGAACACCGCGTGGGCTGCGGTAGCATAACTGATGCACTATGACTTAATTGATTCTTATGCACTCAACTATGTTGGGTCTGAGTTACGAGAACGCCTTCTGGGATGAGGAAGAATGAATAACCAGCCTGAGGAATGGCTGTCTGACCAGGAATCGGAGACCTGGCTGAACATCTGGTCATTCCAGGTATGGCTGCCGGCCCGGCTTGAGTCGCAGCTCAAGCGCGACGCCGGCATCAGCCACTATGACTATTTTGCACTTTCCCGCCTGTGGGTCGCGGAGGGGAACACGCTGCGGATGAGCGAACTGGCCGCCGCCGCGGACATGACACTGTCCCACCTCTCCCGGGTGATCACCCGACTGGAGAAACAGGGCACCGTCCGCCGGCTGCCCGACCCGGAGGACGGCCGCTCCACTCTGGCCCAGCTCACCGAAGAGGGCCTGGGTCTGCTCCGCGAGACGACCCCTGGGCATGTGTCCGAGGTGCGCCGACTCATCTTCGACAACCTCGACCCGGAGGAACGGGAGCAGTTCAGCGGGGCCCTGAGCAAGATCGTCCGCGGCCTGGTTGCCGCGGGGAAGCGGGACGCCGCCAGCTAGCATGGTCGCCGTGACCACTCCCCGGACAGCCCCCATCGGCATCTTCGACTCCGGCGTCGGCGGCCTGACGGTCGCCCGCACCATCATTGATCAGCTGCCCCACGAATCACTCATCTACATCGGCGACACCGCCCACGGCCCCTACGGCCCGCTGCCCATCGCCCAGGTCCGCGAACACGCGACCCGCATCGCTGATGAACTTGTGGAGCGGGGCTGCAAGATGCTCGTCATCGCCTGCAACACCGCATCGGCCGCCTTCCTCCACGACGCGCGCGAGCGTTACGACGTCCCCGTCGTCGAGGTCATCCAGCCCGCTGTCCGCCGCGCCCTGGCCACCACCCGCAACGGCCACGTCGGGGTGATCGGCACGACGGGCACCATCAACTCAGGTGTGTACCAGGACCTCTTCGCCATCACCCCGGATGTCCAGGCCCATGCCCAGGCCTGCCCCAGCTTCGTCGACTTCGTGGAACGTGGCATCACCTCGGGCAGACAGATCCTCGGGGTGGCTGAAGCTTACGTGGAGCCGCTGCAGGCGGCGGGCGTCGACACCCTCGTGCTCGGCTGCACCCATTACCCCCTGCTCTCCGGCGTGATCCAGCTGGCCATCGGCGACCACGTCACCCTCGTCTCCTCCGCCGAGGAAACCGCGAAGGACGTGCTGCGGGTGCTCACCCGCGAGGACCTCCTCGCCGACCCGGAGACTGACCCCCTGCCGGCCCGGGAATTCGAGTCGACCGGTGACCCGGAGAAATTCGCCCTGCTCTCCGAACGTTTCCTCGGTCCCCGTCTCGGCCAGGTGCACCAGGCCACAGGACTGTAGCGGCGACGGGACCTTCACAATCCGGCGGTATTCTGTGCGTTGCGTTCGAGAAAACTGGAATCCCGTGGCACAGTAGCGTCATGAAGGTGACCATCCTCGGCAGTTCCGGCAGCCTCGGCGGACCCACGAACCCGGCTTCCGGATACCTCGTGACCACCGACAACTCCCCGGCGGTCCTCATGGACATCGGGCCCGGGGTGCTGGGCAAACTCCAGGAGATCCAGGATCCGTGCGATGCCCACGTCGTCCTCTCTCACCTGCACGCCGACCACTGCCTCGACTTCCCCTCACTCCTGGTGTGGCGCCGCTTCCACCCCACCGCCCCCGCCAGGGGCCGCAACCTGTGCTTCGGACCCTCCAAGACGCTCACCCACCTGGGCCGGCTCTCCGCCGACGGCCCCGGTGAGATCGACGACATGTCCGACACCTTCGCCTTCGCCCCCTGGCAGATCGGCGAGCAACACATCCTCGACCGAATCTCCATCGAACCCTTTGAAGCGGTGCACCCCGTCGAGTCATACAGCCTGCGGCTCACCGAACACACCTCCGGCAGGACCCTCGCCTACTCCGGGGACACCGGCTGGACCGACGAGCTCATCGAATGCGCCCGCGGTGCCGACCTCTTCCTCTGCGAGGCCACCTGGTGCGGCGGCGAGGACTTCCCGCCCAGCATGCACCTCACCGGCCACCAGGCCGGCCGAGCGGCCCGCCTGGCCGGGGTGAAGAAGCTCGTCCTCGTGCACATCCCGCCGTGGGGTGATGTCGACGCCACCCTCGAAGCCGCCCGCTCCGAGTTCGACGGCCCCATCGAGATCGGCAGCCAGGGACTCGTCCTGGAGGTCTGAGGGTCCGCAGGTAGCCTGTAGGACATGACTTCTGACTTCCAGCGTGCCGACGGCCGCGCCCTCGACCAGCTGCGTACCGTCCGCATCACCCGCGGTTTCACCTCCAACCCCGCCGGCTCCGTCCTCGTGGAGTTCGGCAACACCCGGGTCATGTGCACTGCCAGCGTCGAACACGGCGTCCCCCGCTTCAAGCGCGACTCCGGCGAAGGTTGGCTCACCGCCGAATACGCCATGCTGCCCGCAGCCACCCACGACCGTATGCCGCGCGAATCCATGCGCGGCAAGGTCAAGGGCCGCACCCACGAGATCTCCCGCCTCATCGGCCGCTCCCTGCGCGCCGCCGTCGACCTCAGCCAGCTCGGCGAGAACACCATCAACATCGACTGCGACGTCCTGCAGGCCGACGGCGGCACCCGTACCGCCTCCATCACCGGCGCCTACGTCGCCCTGGCCGACGCCATCGCCGTCCTGAAGGCGGAGGGCGTGGTCCCCGGCGAGCCGCTCCTCCCGCCAGTCGCCGCCGTCTCCGTCGGCCTGGTCGACGGCAACGTCTGCCTAGACCTGCCCTACGAGGAGGACTCCCGCGCAGAGGTCGACCTCAACGTCGTCATGACGGAGAGGGGCAACTTCGTGGAGATCCAGGGCACCGGTGAGAACGGTGACTTCAGCAGGGAACAGCTCGGCCTCATGCTGGACTCCGCGGAGAAGGGCTGCCATGAGCTCATCGCCGCCCAGCGCGCCGCCCTGGGGATCTGATGCAGATCCTCGTCGCCTCGAACAACGCCAAGAAACTCGGCGAGCTGGAGCGCATCCTTGCCGGGGCCGATGTCGCCGGTATCGAGCTGCTCCCCCTCAGCCAGGCCCCGGCCTACGGGGAACCTGTCGAGGACGGCCGTACCTTCGCCGACAACGCGCTGATCAAGGCCCGCGCGGGTGCACGGGCCACCGGCCTGGTGTGCATCGCCGATGACTCGGGTCTGTCGGTGGAGGAACTCAACGGCATGCCCGGCGTCCTCTCTGCCCGGTGGTCGGGCCGCCACGGTGATGACGAGGCTAACAACGCCCTTCTGCTCGGGCAGATGGCACATGTTCCCGACGGGCGGCGTGCCTGCGCTTTCGTCTCGGTGTGCGCACTGGTCACCCCGGAGGGGGAGGAACATGTCGCCGAGGGCCGGTGGGAGGGCACCCTGCTGCGCGAGCCGGTGGGGGAGAACGGCTTCGGCTATGACCCCCTCTTCCTGCCCGCCGATGAGATCGCAGCGGGGCGTTCCTCCGCACAGCTGACACCGGAGGAGAAGAACTCCCTGTCACACCGCGGCAAGGCGCTGGCGCAGCTGGTGGAGGTCATCCGCCACCTGGCCGCCCGCTGACCGGATCCTCCTTTCCGCTTTGGCGCCGTATCTTCGCTCCGGCGGAGTGCTGCTGGAATTCAGTGTCATTGAACTGCAGTAGCCCACCGTCGGGTGGGCACCACCCCACCCGCCCGGACCCGGGATCTGTGTCCATATGACCCAACCCCCCGGCACCATCACGCTGATCACGGTTGGCACTGTGATGACTGCGGCACAGAACGGTCAGATTCTCGATGTCGGTGCCACCCCCGGCCAACCACGACCGGATGTGATGGATATCCGCCTCCCCCACCCCCACCGTGCACCCGGGTCGGGTGCAGCACAACTCCCGGGCGAACAACGCCAACCGCTGAGCCAGACTCGCTGACCGCTGCGTGCGCCCCAGGTCCAGCACCGCACCCCGGTCATCGTGGAGCACCCCCAGGTCATACCGCGCCGCCCCCAGGCGCAGGATATCGGCCGGGCCGAGCAGATGACCGGTACTGCTCGGGAACCGGTCCCCACCCGCCACCCCCTCCAGTTCAGCCGCCGTCATCGACACCGCCACCGAACCCACCCCCTGGCGGGTGTGGGCCGAGTCTGCGGCCAGGTAGGCCGCCACGACAGCCATGAGCTGATCCACCAGACGTACGGCCATGGGACGGGCATCCTCCTCCGCCGGCACCGAGGCATTGACCCCGGGACGCCGCCCCGGGGTCAGAGCGGCCTGGAGCATGGCCAGGCCGGCGGCATCGAGGTACATCGACACCTGCGCACCACCATCCGCATCCTGCGCCCCGATACTCAGCCGGCGTTTGCGGGCCGCGGCGAAAGGATCCTTCCTGCTCTGCGGGGTCCGCCCGCGCCGGTTGGCCTCCCGGATGCGCCCGCGCAGCCAGATGCGCAGATCCTCCAGCCCACGGTGCTGCGCCTCGGCCAGGGCCAGGGCGAGCAGCTGCTGGTAGCTGGGTTCGGAGTGGGCGTTGAGGTGCTCCAGCTCGCGGGAGATCATCGCCTGTTTCTCTGCGGAGGCCGCCTCGCGGGCGGCGTCACGGGCCTGGCGCTGGGCCTCCTCCTGGCGGCGCAGACGCTCAGCCTCGGCCTCGCGCCGACGCTGTTCCTCGGCCTCATCCCGGGCCGGTCCCTCCGGCTCCGGCGGTGGGGGCTTGGGTGGGGCGAACAACGCCTCCCCGCGTTGGAGGCGGGAGCGGGCCTCCGAACGCGACAGTCCCAGCGCGCGCATCAGATACTCAAGAGAATGCACCGCACCGACATACTTCCCCGCCCCGGCACGGTCGGCGGCGTAGGCGAAGGCAGCATCAATATAGCCCCTGTGGGCAGCCGCCTCCTCGAGGCGTTCAAATTCGGGCCGGATCCGGTCGAAATCCATTCCGGCAGGGTCGGTCATGAGGGCGGAGAGTTCCAGGTAGCTGCTGTTGATTCGTCTGATGAGTGTGGCGAGGTGGTCCACGTCCACGTTTATCCCCCCAGTCTGTTCGCTTTCATATTCGACAGTAGTGCTCTCACTGCAGGCGTCAAGGCCCAACTGGCAAACGCCCGTTCGATCACCCCCGAACAGTAGGAACACCTGTCGGCCGACAGGCCCTAACCTCGGCTCTGAGGCCCCCACCCGCGTCGGCTAGGCTTCCAGAAATGACCCCGCACAACATCGACGATCCCCGGAATCGCCCGAGTGGGCTGACCACGGAGCGCCAGTACGTTCTCACTCTCGGCTGCCCTGACGGCACCGGCATCGTGGCCCGCCTGTCCACCTTCCTCGCGGAGAAGGGTGGTTGGATCACGGAAGCCGCCTATTTCACGGATCCGGAGAACAACTGGTTTTTCACCCGGCAGGCCATCCGTGCGGATTCGGTGGACATGGACATTGAGGAGCTGCGGGAGGCATTCGCCCCCGTGGCGGAGGAATTCGGTCCGAAGGCGCAGTGGCGCCTGTGGGACACCGCGGAGCTGAAGAAGGTCGTCATCCTGGTCTCCCGGGAGGGGCACTGCCTGCATGACCTGCTCGGACGGGTGGCGGAGAATGACTATCCGATGGAGGTCGTGGCCGTGGTGGGTAACCACGACAACCTCTCCTATATTGCGGACAACCACGGGGTGCCGTTCTATCATGTGCCGTTCCCGAAGGACGCCGTCGGCAAGCGGAGGGCCTTCGAGGAGGTCGGGGAGATCGTGAACTCCTACACTCCCGACGCCATCGTCCTGGCCCGGTTCATGCAGATCCTGCCGCCGGATTTCTGCGAGATGTGGTCCGGAAAGGTGCTCAACATCCACCACAGCTTCCTGCCGTCTTTCATGGGGGCGCGCCCCTACCATCAGGCGCATCAGCGTGGCGTGAAGCTCATCGGTGCGACGTGTCATTTTGCCACCTCGGACCTGGATGACGGCCCCATCATCGAGCAGGATGTCATCCGGGTGACGCACAAGGACACTCCGGAGGAGATGCAGCGCCTGGGTCGGGACGCGGAGAAGAACGTCCTCGCCCGCGGTCTGCGCTGGCACCTGGAGGACCGGGTGCTGGTCTACGGCAACCGCACGGTGGTCTTCGACTGACCTGCACAGAAAAAAGGGGCGCAGTTCCAAGCACTGAACTGCGCCCCTTTCTGCGTCAACCCGTCAGACCAGGCGGAACTTCTCCTTCACCTCGCGGCGTCGGTTCGCCTCGACGATGAAGGAGAGGAAGGGTACGACGCCGGAGATGGCGGTGGTGAACCACACGGCGGGCTTCCAGCGGGCCTTCAGGCCGAGGTTGAGGGTGGCCAGCAGGTAGATCATGTAGGCCCAGCCGTGGAGGATTGCCACCCAGGTGGACCAGGTGGGCATCGCCATGTTGAGCACGTACTCCATCACCATGCGGATGACCAGCAGGATGAGGAACACGCCGGTGATCCACGCTGAGACCGAGAAGATGCTCAGCGCGGACTGCACCCGCTTCTGGCGTTCGGGGTGGATCTTCGGGGCGGTCGAGGTGGTGGTCATGTGTCGCTGTCTCCAGTCAGGTCAGTGTCTGCTTGTCGACGCCCCCGCCGGGGCGTGTTCAGCTCGTTGAAGGTGTCGACGTCGATGGTCGGGCGTTCGGGCAGGAAGTCCTCGTTGATCTCGGTCACCTGGTCCTCGAACAGTTTCGCGTCGGCCTCGTACAGGAAGTCGGGGTCCTCGGCGTTGTTGGCGGCCTCGATCATCTCGTTCTCGTACTGCATGTACTTGCGGTAGGCGAAGATGAAGAAGAGGCCGAACAGGGGCCACTGCAGGGCGTAGCCGAGGTTCTGGAACGTACCCGACCCGGCCTGGAAGCGGGTCCACTGCCACCAGGCCAGCGCCAGGGTCCCGGCCACGGCGATCGCGAGGAAGATGATGTGCGACGCGCGCACCTTCTTCTGCTGTCGTCGTTGTCCATTGTTGTCGCTCACAGCCATCTAGATTACCCCGCATCCACCAAAAGGTGGAGTTCGGTCATTTCTGCCCAGGCTGCACGTGTGGGTATCATTGTCCGGCAGGCGCCCGTGGCGGAACTGGCAGACGCGCTGGATTTAGGTTCCAGTGTCCTAGGACGTGGGGGTTCGATTCCCCCCGGGCGCACACTTTTCAGGGCTTTCCATCGCTGGCGGTGGGAGGCCCTTCCCGCCTTTTCTGGGGTGGGGGAGGCGGTCCGTGAGGCGCCGGGTACCATCCGCCGCCGGCCAGCAGGCGGCCTCCGCGGTGGAGGATAGGGCGCAGCCGTTGGTCGAGGATGCGAAATCGGTGGCCCATCCCAGCCGTGCAGCCCCAGCGCCGCACTGTCGTCCCCGGGGCTGTGTCCATCATCTCGACAAACGCGTCCTGTAGTGAGAATCACATAAGCGCCCACTTTTATGACGGTGGGAGGTGGGGAGTGAAACCGCCCCCTCGCAGACCAGACATGGTTTTGCGGGGGAGACGAGGTTTAGCAACCTACCCGAGCGTAGCCCATTCTGGTCCCGCAGGAGGGCGTCCCGTTCCGACACCCGCCTCAAAGATGACGCTTTCCTCAGGTTTCTATGGCATATTTGGCTTTCAAAACTTGTGGGCACACCTGTGTCCTCAGTTTCGCCATGCACAAAGTAGGAAACACAGGAGCGAGTTCTCACGTGACCGAATACAGCACCTCCTTCGGGACGGATCGACTGATCAACCGCTTCGACCGCGAGCCGTACGCCCTGGCCTTCTCCGGCCAGGGATTCGACTGGTTGAAGACCCTGCGCGCGGCCGTCGCCGCCGGTGTCGGCACCGCCGTCACCTCCCTGGTCGACGGCGCATCCGCAAAGCTCGCGCCGGTCGCGGACGAGCTGGCGGGCACCCGCCCGCACGGTTTCGACCCCGTCACCTGGGCGCGTGATGAGGAAGGCCCGGCCTTCGACGTCGCCACGGCCGCCATCAGCGTCCCGGGTATCTTCACCTCCCAGCTGGCCGTCCTGGAGTCCCTGGACCGTCAGGGCCTCGAGCTCGACAAGGCCGTCACCGCCGTCGGCCACTCCCAGGGCAAGCTCGCCTCCCTGCTCATGGCAGGCCGCGCCGAGTCCGACGATCTGCTCGCCATCGCGCAGCTGATCGGCGCCGCCATGACCCGCACAGCCCGCATCACCGGCCTCATCCGCCAGGGCGAGCTGTCCCCGATGGTCTCCGTCCGCGGCATCACCCGTGAGCAGCTGCAGCTGGCCATCGACAAGGCCTGCGCCGAGGTACCGGAGGAGCTGCGTCCGGCCATCGGTCTGCGCAACACCCGTGACACCTACGTCCTGGTCGGCCGTCCGCAGGACCTCGCCGTCGTCCAGGAGCTGCTGGGCAAGTTCGCGGCCAGGGATACCCGGGCCATCGAGAACAAGGAGCGTGGCGGAGCCCCCTTCGACCCGCGTTTCGACGCCCTGTCCATCCAGTCCGCCTTCCATCACCCGGCCATGGCCTCCGCTGTCGAGCAGACCGTCACCTGGGCAGCCAAGGCCGGCCTGGACACGGACATCGCCCGTGAGGCCGCCGAGCTGGTCCTGACCGCCCCGGTCGACTTCCCGGCGGAGCTCAACGCCGCCGTCGAGGCCGGTGCCCGCTGGATCCTCGAGGTCGGCCCGGACGGTGGCATGCTGCCGCTGACCCGCCGCATCCTCGCCGGCCGCGGCGTCGGTACCCTCGACGTCTCCGGCACCGACGGCCAGGCCGAGCTCTTCGACGCCGGCCTGGCCCCCGAGCTGCCGCGCGACTGGTCCGAGTTCGCCCCGCGCCTGGAGAAGGTCAACGGCCAGGTCCGCCTGGTCACGAAGTTTACCGAGGTCACCGGCTACACCCCGATGACCCTGCCGGGCATGACCCCCACCACCGTCGACCCCGCCATCGTCGCGGCGGCCGCGAACGCCGGCCACTGGGCCGAGCTCGCCGGCGGCGGCCAGGTCACCGAGACCATGCTCGAGGAGAACATCGCGCGCCTGCACTCCCTGCTGAAGCCGGGGGTCAACGCCCAGTTCAACTCCATGTTCCTCAACCCCTACCTGTGGCGCATGCAGGTCGAGGGCAAGCGTCTCGTGCCGCGCGCCCGCGCCAACGGCGCCCCGATCGACGGCATCATCATCACCGCCGGCCTGCCCCCGCACGATGAGGCCGTCGCCCTCGTGCGCGAGCTGCGCGACGCCCACTTCCCGTGGGTCGTGTTCAAGCCGGGTGCCGTCAAGCACATCCGCCAGGTACTCAAGATCGCCGCCGACGTGCCGGAGATCCCGGTCATCGTCCAGGTCGAGGGCGGCAAGGCCGGTGGACACCACTCCTGGGAGGATCTCGACGAGCTGCTGATCGCCACCTACGGTGAGCTCCGCGAGCACGACAATGTCATCCTCCTGGTCGGCGGCGGCATCGGCACCCCGGAACGGGCCGCCGAGTACATCACCGGTTCCTGGTCCCAGAAGTACGACCTGCCGGCCATGCCCACCGACGGCATCCTCCTCGGCACCGCCACCATGGCGACCCTCGAGTCCACCGCCTCCGAGGCCGTCAAGCAGGCGCTTGTCGACGCCCCCGGTTCCGACGAATGGGCAGGCGCCGGCCGCGCCCAGGGTGGTGTGGCCTCCGGCCGCTCCCAGCTCGGCGCCGACCTCTACGAGATCGAGAACTCCTTCGCCAAGGCCGGCCGCCTCCTCGACGAGGTCGCCGGCGACGATGACGCAGCGGTCGCCCGCCGCGAGGAGATCATCGCGGCCATCAACAAGACCGCCAAGCCCTACTTCGGCGACGTCGAGACCATGACCTACATCGAGTGGCTGAACCGCTACCTCGAGATCTCCGGCCCCTACAAGGGCGAGTGGGTCGACGTCTCCTGGTTCAACCGCTTCGTCGAGATGGTCGGGCGCACCGAGGCCCGCCTCACCGACGTCGACCACGGCCAGTTCGAGGCCCGCGTCGACGTGGACGTGGACAACCCGGGCGCGGCCGTCGAGAAGCTCGCTGAGCTCTACCCCTACGCGGACCGCGACCTGATCCACCCGGCCGACCAGGCCTGGTTCTCCAAGCTGCTGCTCAACCCGGGCAAGCCGGCCAACTTCGTCCCCGTCATCGACGGTGACGTGCGCCGCTGGTGGCGTTCCGACTCCCTGTGGCAGGCCCACGACGAGCGTTACGACGCCGACCAGGTCTGCATCATCCCGGGTACCGCCGCCGTCGCCGGCATCACCCGCGCCAACGAGCCGGTCGCCGATCTCCTCGACCGCTTCAACCAGGCCTCCATCGACACCCTGACCGCCGCCGGCGAGCAGCCGGTCGAGGTGGAGAAGTCCGTCGTCGAGCGCGTCCTGACCGCCTCCGGCACCTACTGGGCCGGCCGCCACCAGGCCTCCTACATCGAGCGTCTCGGTGACACCGACCAGTGGACCATCGCCGAGGACGGTGCCTCTGCAGCACACGCCGCCACCGGCGCCCGCCTGGCTGCCGAGGACGCCGAGCACGCCGTGCTCACCGTCCCGCTGGCCGGTTCCACCGCTGCCGGCACCACCACCGACCTGAACATCCGTTTCACCCTGCCGGCAGAGGCCCCGCTGTCCGCCGTCCCGCAGGTCACCGCGGCCGACGCCGAGGCCGCCATGGCCGAGCTGACCCGCGTGGCAGCCGGCGGCGAACTCGCCGAGGTCTCCGCCGCAGGTGTCGCCGAGTGGACCACTACCCTCGACGCCGGCCACCTGGCCGACTACGACAACGTCACCGCCGGCTACCTGCCGAACAACCTGACCGTCGAGAACACCGCACCCGACCTCCTCGTCGGCCGCGCCTGGCCGGCCGTCTTCGCCGCCGTGCGTTCCGCCGTCATCCCGGGCACCGACTCCGCCTCCGTGGTCGAGGGCATGCTCTCCCTGGTCCACCTCGAGCACCACCTGACCATGCTCGCCGAGCTGCCGGACGTCTCCGCCGGCCCGGCCAACCTCAGGGTCACCGCCACCGCCGACGAGGTCGCCGACACCGACCTCGGCCGCCTCGTGGTCGTGCGCGCCGAGCTGAGCGTCGACGGCACCCCGCTGGCCAAGCTCTCCGAGCGTTTCGCCATCCGCGGCCGCAACGGCAAGACCACCGCCCGCACCAACACCTCGGCCCTGCCGTCCGTGGTGGACACCCCGCGTTCCTTCCGTGCCTTCGCACGTGTCGTCGCACCGGAGTCCATGCACCCCTTCGCCGTCGTCTCCGGTGACCGCAACCCGATCCACGTCTCCGACACCGCCGCCGGTCTCGCCGGCCTGCCGGGCGTGATCGTCCACGGCATGTGGACCTCTGCCATCGGTGAGCTCGTCGCCGGCGCCGGCTTCACCGAGGACGGTGTCACCACCGCCCCGGCCCGCGTCGTCGAGTACACCGCCACCATGCTGGCCCCGGTCCTGCCGGGCCAGACCATCGAGTTCACCGTCGAACGCTCCGGCGTGGACAACCGCCCCGGCCACGGGGAGGTCCGCTCCGTCACCGCGACCGTCAACGGCAACATGGTGCTCACCGCCACCGCCGTCACGTCCGCGCCGAGCACCTTCTACGGCTTCCCGGGACAGGGCATCCAGTCCCAGGGCATGGGCATGGATTCGCGTACCTCCTCCGCCGCCGCGCGTGAGGTCTGGGACCGCGCTGACCGCCACACCCGCACCAGGCTGGGCTTCTCCGTCCTGGAGATCGTCCAGAACAACCCGACCGAGGTCGTCGTCTCCGGCGAGCGTTTCCACCACCCGGACGGCGTGCTCTTCCTCACCCAGTTCACCCAGGTGGCCATGGCCACCCTCGGCTGCGCACAGATCGCCGAGATGCGTGAGGCAGGCGCCCTGAACAAGCGCGCCTGGTTCGCCGGCCACTCCGTCGGTGAATACAACGCCCTGGCCGCCTACTCCGGCGTCCTCTCCCTCGAATCCGTCGTGGAGATCGTCTACCGCCGTGGCCTGACCATGCACCGCCTGGTCGAGCGCGACGCGGAGGGCAACTCCAACTACGGCCTCGCCGCCCTGCGCCCCAACAAGATGGGCCTGTCCGCCGCCAACGTCTTCGACTACGTCCAGGACCTGGCGGAGCGCACCGGCGAGTTCCTCGAGATCGTGAACTACAACATCGCCGGCGTCCAGTACGCCGTCGCCGGCACCCGCGCCGGGCTGGCCGCGCTCAAGGCCGACGCCGAGGAGAAGGCACCGGGCCAGCGCGCGTTCATCATGATCCCGGGCATTGACGTGCCCTTCCACTCCAGCCACCTGCGCGACGGTGTGGGCGATTTCCGTGAGCACCTCAGCTCGCTCATCCCGGAGGCCATCAACCTGGACATCCTGGTTGACCGCTACATCCCGAACCTCGTGGCCCGCCCCTTCGAGCTGAGCCGCGAGTTCGTCGAGTCCATCACCGAGGTCGTCTCCTCCCCGTACATCGATGAGATCCTCGCCGATTTCGACACCGCCGCCGCTGACCCGCAGAAGCTCGGCCGCACCCTGCTCATCGAGCTGCTGGCCTGGCAGTTCGCCTCCCCGGTCCGCTGGATCGAGACGCAGGACCTCATCCTGCGCTCCCAGGACAACGGTGGTCTGGGCATCGAGCGTTTCGTAGAGGTCGGCGTCGGTTCCGCACCGACCCTGGCCAACATGATGGGTCAGACCCTGCGTCTGCCGCAGTACGCCGGCACCCCGATCGAGGTCCTCAACGTCGAGCGCGACCGCCCGGTCGTGTTCTCCTCCGACGAGATCACCCGCGAGGTCACCGAG
This sequence comes from Corynebacterium hylobatis, assembly GCF_003955685.1. Classification (GTDB taxonomy): domain Bacteria; phylum Actinomycetota; class Actinomycetes; order Mycobacteriales; family Mycobacteriaceae; genus Corynebacterium; species Corynebacterium hylobatis. Next base: position 114,946 of record NZ_RXHJ01000008.1, on the reverse strand, counting down.
GACGTCACCGAGACCCCGGCGGAGGAGACCGCACCGGCGGCGAAGTCCGCCACCGCGGGCCCCGCACCGGTCAGCGCCAACGCCCCGACCGGTGCCACCGTCCCGGCTGCCACCCCGGCCCCGGTCGCCGCCGCCGGCGCAGGCACCCCGGACGACATCGAGTTCACCCCGGCTGACGCCACGGGGATGCTCGTCGCCGTGTGGACCAAGGTCCGCCCGGATCAGATGGGTTCGGCGGACTCCATCGAGACCCTCGTCGAGGGTGTCTCCTCCCGCCGTAACCAGCTGCTGCTGGACCTGGGTGTGGAGTTCGGCCTGGGTGCCATCGACGGCGCCGCTGACGCCGAGCTCGACGCACTCAAGGCCACCGTGACCAAGATGGCCAAGGGGTACAAGGCCTTCGGCCCGGTCCTCGGTGACTCCGTCGCCGACGCCCTGCGCCGCATCACCGGACCGACCGGCAAGAAGCCGAACTACATCTCCGAGCGCGTCACCGGCACCTGGCAGCTGGGCCAGGGCTGGGCCGACCACGTTGTCGCTGAGGTGGTCATCGGTGCCCGCGAGGGTGCCTCCCTGCGCGGCGGTGACCTGGCGACCCTGTCCCCGGCCGCCCCGTCCAACGCCGGTGAACTCGATCAGCTCATCGACGCCGCCGTCCAGGCCGTCGCCGCCCGCCGTGGTGTGGCCGTCGGCCTGCCGTCGGCCGGTGGTGCCTCCGGCGGGGTCGTGGACTCCGCAGCCCTCGGTGCATTCGCCGAGCAGGTCACCGGCAGGGAAGGCGTCCTGGCGGAGACCGCCCGCACCATCCTCGCCCAGCTGGGCATCAGCGAGGTCGAGTCCCAGAGTGTCGAGGAGGAGAGCGACGAGAATGCCGCCCTGTTCGACCTCGTCTCCCGCGAGCTCGGCTCCGACTGGCCCCGCCAGGTCGCGCCGCGTTTCTCCGCCGACGAGGCCGTGCTTCTCGACGACCGCTGGGCCTCCGCTCGCGAGGACCTCACCCGCGTCGCCCTCGGCGAGCTCGACGCCGCTGAGCTGGATCTGACGGGTGCCGGCGAGAACGTCGCGAAGCAGGCCGAGTACCTGGGTCTGACGGAGCTGGCCGCCCAGGCCCGCAACGAGGAGACCCTGCGCTTCGCCGCGGACGTCGCCGTGGTCACCGGTGCCTCCCCGAACTCGATCGCCGCCGGCGTCGTCGCCGAGCTGCTCGAGGGTGGTGCCACCGTCGTGGTCACCACCTCCAGCCTCTCGCACTCCCGCCTCGGCTACTACAAGGAGCTCTACGCACGTTCCGCCCGCGGCACCGCCGCCATGTGGATCGTCCCGGCGAACCTGAGCTCCTACGCGGACCTCGACGCCGTCATCGACTGGATCGGCAACGAGCAGACCGCCACCGTCAACGGCCAGAAGAAGGTCCTGAAGAAGGCCCTCGTCCCGACGCTGCTGTTCCCGTTCGCGGCACCGCGTGTCATGGGCTCGCTTCTCGACGCCGGCCCGGCCGCCGAGTCCCAGATGCGCCTGCTGCTGTGGGCCGTCGAGCGTCTCATCGCCGGCCTGTCCGCCATCGGCGTGGACACCCAGGTGGGCAAGCGACTCCACGTCGTCCTGCCGGGCTCCCCGAACCGTGGCCGCTTCGGTGGTGACGGCGCCTACGGCGAGGCCAAGGCCTCCCTCGACGCCCTGGTCACCCGCTGGAACGCCGAGCAGGTCTGGGGCGAGCGCACCAGCCTCGTCCACGCCTTCATCGGCTGGGTCCGCGGCACCGGACTCATGGGCGGCAATGATCCGCTCGTCGAGACCATCGAGTCCAAGGGCGTGCAGACCTTCTCCAACGAGGAGATGGCCGAGCTGCTCGTCTCCCAGATCACCGCAGATGTCCGCGCCGAGGCCGCCAAGACCCCGGTCACCGTGGACTTCACCGGTGGGCTGGGCGAATCCGACGTCAACATCTCCCAGCTGGCCGCCGAGGCGGCAGCAGAGGCGGAGCAGACCGGCGCGGAGAAGCAGGACATCGAGGAGCCGCGCACCCTGACCGCGCTGCCCACCCCGTACCGCCGCTTCGAGTGGACCGCACCGGAGTTCACCGGTGTGACCCGCAAGCTCGACGACATGATCGTCATCGTCGGCGCCGGCGAGCTGAGCCCCTACGGCTCCGCCCGTACGCGTTTCGACGCCGAGCTCACCGGCGACCTCACCGCCGCCGGTGTCATCGAGCTGGCCTGGACCATGGGTCTGATCCACCGTGACGGTGACGCCTGGTACGACGCCGAGGACCAGGAGATCGCCGAGGAGGACATCTACGGCCGCTTCCATGACGAGGTCCTGGGCAAGGTCGGTGTCCGCCGCTACCACGACGACTTCTTCATGGTCGACAACCTGGCGCCGGAACTGACCACCGTCTACCTGGACAAGGACCTCTCCTTCTCCGTCGCCTCCCGCGAGGAGGCCAAGACCTTCGTTGACTCCGAGCCGGACCACACCTCCGCCTTCTTCGACGAGGAATCCGGTGAGTGGACCGTCGTCCGCCACACCGGCTCCGCCGTCCGCGTCCCGCGCCGCACCACCATGTCGCGCTTCGTCGGCGGCCAGATCCCGGAGGGCTTCGACCCCGCCGTGTACGGCATCCCCGCCGACATGATCGACAACCTCGACCGCCTGGCACTGTGGAACCTCGTCTGCACCGTCGACGCGTTCCTCTCCTCCGGCTTCACCCCGGCGGAACTGCTGCGCGACGTCCACCCGGCACGCGTGTCCTCCACCCAGGGCACCGGCATGGGCGGCGTCGAGTCCATGCGCTCCCTCTACCTCGACGGCCTGCTCGCCGAGCCGCGCGCGAACGACATCCTGCAGGAGGCCCTGCCCAACGTCGTCGCCGCCCACGTCATGCAGTCCTACGTCGGTGGCTACGGCCAGATGATCCACCCGGTCGCCGCCTGCGCCACCGCCGCCGTCTCCGTCGAGGAGGGCTACGACAAGATCGCCCTGGGCAAGGCCGACTTCGTCGTCGCCGGCGGTCTGGATGACCTCTCCATCGAGGGCATCACCGGCTTCGGCGACATGGCCGCCACCGCCGACTCCACCGAGATGGAGAACAAGGGCATCGAGCACCGCTTCTTCTCCCGCGCCAACGACCGTCGCCGCGGCGGCTTCATCGAATCCGAGGGTGGCGGCACCGTGCTGCTGGCCCGCGGTTCCGTCGCCGCCGACCTCGGCCTGCCGGTCCTGGGTGTCGTCGCCTTCGCCGAGTCCTTCGCCGACGGTGCACACACCTCCATCCCGGCCCCGGGACTGGGTGCCCTGGGCGCGGCCCGCGGTGGCGCTGACTCCCGTCTGGCGTACCAGCTGGCCGAGGTGGGTGTGTCCGCCGACGAGATCTCGATCATCTCCAAGCACGACACCTCCACCAACGCCAACGACCCGAACGAGTCCGACCTGCACGAGCGCATCGCCGCCTCGCTGGGACGTGCCGACGGCAACCCGCTGTACGTCATCTCCCAGAAGTCGCTGACCGGCCACGCCAAGGGCGGTGCCGCAGCCTTCCAGATGATCGGTCTGACCCAGGTCCTGCGTTCCGGCCTCCTGCCGGCCAACAACTCGCTCGACTGCGTCGACCCGGTCCTGGCCCAGCACCAGCACCTGGTGTGGCTGCGCAAGCCGCTCGACCTGTCCGCGAAGGCCCCGAAGGCCGGCCTGGTCACCTCGCTCGGCTTCGGCCACGTGTCCGCCCTGGTCGCCGTCGTCCACCCGGGCGCGTTCCTCGAGGCCCTGCGCCAGGAGCGCGGCCAGGACGCCGCAGCAGCCTGGGCCAAGGCCGCCACCGCCCGTGAGGAGGCCGGCCTGCGCCGTATCGTCGACGCCATGTACGGCGGCGCCCCGCTCTACGAGCGCCCCGCCGACCGTAACCTCGGCGGCACCGGCGACGTGGTCAAGGCCCGCGAGGCAGCGGTCCTGCTCGACCACGACGCCCGTCTCGTCGACGGTGTCCTGCGCACGGGTGCGGAGATCCGCGCCTAACCCGCTGGATGCCTGAAGGCCCGCACTGCCCTGACCGGGGGAGTGCGGGCCCTCGTCGTTTCCGGAGGTTGCCGCCGGTTGGGGCACAATGACAGGCATGCATCACATCGGCGTCGACATCGTCCACGTGCCCGGCTTCCGGGAGCAGCTGGAACGGCCCGGCTCCCGTTTCGAGGAGGTCTTCACCGTCCTGGAGCTGCGGGTGGCGGGGCAGCGGCCCGACCGGGCCCTGCACCTGGCGGGCCGTTGGGCGGCGAAGGAGGCCTTCATCAAGGCGTGGTCGCAGGCGATCTACGGCCGGCCCCCGCTCATCTCCCCGGACCTGGTGGACTTCCGGGAGATCGAGATCCAGCCGGACCGGTGGGGGCGGGTCGCGGTGGTCGTCCGCGGGGAGATCAAGAAGGCCCTGCGGGCCAGCCTGGGGGAGGTGACCACCAGCCTGTCGATCAGCCATGACGGCGGCACCGCGGTGGCGACCTGTCTGATCGCGGGGGTTTAGACGGGGCTGGAACCTGTTGCCGCGCGTCCGTGACACGTGATTGAATTAAGGGAAAGAATGTGTTGCAGGTCACAGAGATGGGAGTGCCGGTGATCGCCAATCCCTACGTCGAATCATTCCTGGACTTGTCCGCCAGGGTGCATGATGCGGGTCTGCTGCGGCGCCGGCCCGGTCTCTACTGGCCGCGCATCCTGTTCTGGACGATCGGCATGGTACTCCTCCTCGTCGCGGTGGTCCTGGCCGGTGACGGCTGGTACCAGCTCATCTTTGCCGCCCTGCTGGGGGTGGCGATGTCCCGCCTGGGTTTCCTCAGCCACGAGGCGGCCCACCAGGAGATCTTCGAGGACCGCCGGTGGAACGAATGGACCGCCCGGGTCCTGGCCGGCCTGTTCATCGGGCTGAGCTACGGGTGGTGGATGAACAAACACAGTCGGCATCACGCCCACCCCAACAAGGAGGGCTCGGACCCTGACCTGGATCTTCGGGTGCTGTCCCTGACCCCGGAACGTGCTGCCGTCCGCACCGGACTGTCCGCGAGACTGGCCCGCTACCAGGGGTGGTATTTCCTGCCCCTGCTGCCCTTCGAAGGATTCGCCCTGCACGTCACCTCCGTGAAGAACATTCTCGGCCCCGGTCACGTCAAACTCCGGTGGGTGGAGATCCTCTTCGTCGGCCTCCGGCTGCTGGGCATCCCGATCCTGCTCTTCCTCGCCCTGCCCTTCTGGCTGGCGCTGGCTTTTCTGGTGGTGCAGACCCTCGTGTTCGGCCTGCTCCTCGGTGGTGCCTTTGCCGCCAGCCACATCGGCATGCCGGTGGTGCCCCATGATGCGAAGCTCGATTTCCTGCGCCGCCAGGTGTACATGTCCCGCAACATCCGCGGGAACCTGCTGGTGCGCTACCTCATGGGCGGGCTGCAGTACCAGATCGAACACCACCTGTTTCCCAGGGTCCCACGCCCGAACCTCCCGGCCCTGCAGAAACTGGTCCGCGAACACTGCTCAACCCTGGGGATCCGTTACACGGAGATGACCCTGGGGGAGGCCTACAAGGTGATCATCGGCTACCTCAACCAGGTCGGCCTGCGCAACCGTGACCCGTTCGCCTGCCCGCTGGTACTCCAGTACCGGGGCTGAACTCAGGAGGGGATGAGAGGAACATGAGGGTTTTTGCCAACTACGACACCTGCGTCGCCTCCGGAAACTGCGGCCGCATTGCCCCGGCTGTCTTTCGGAACCTGGCGGAACACGAGGGATTCGTCAGCCTGGTCACCGACCATCCCCCGGCAGCGGAGTGGCCGGCGGTCCGGCAGGCGCAGCAGTTGTGCCCCTCCGGCACGATCTTCCTCGACGAAACCACCCGGGCGGAAGGGGAACCGCGATGACCGAGCATCCCGGCCCGTTGCCGGATCCGCATCTCTCCGATGACGACATCATCATCGGCGGGGGGCGGGTCCCCGGGGCTGACCCGCCGAAACCCGCCACCCTCTGGTCCGACACCGTGGGGTGGGCCGCCACCCGCTCCGCCCAGATTCTGCTGATGGCCGCGGTCTTCGCCGGTACTGTCTGGCTCCTGGTGAAGGTCTCCGTCGTGGTCATAGCGGCACTGGTGGCCCTCATCCTCGCGGCCGCCGTATACCCGGTTGTCCGGTGGCTCAAAAGCAAGGGCTGGACCAGTCTGCTGGCCACGGCTGCGGCCTTCATCGGCATCCTCGCTCTGTTGGGCGGGATCATCACCGGCATCGTCTTCGCGGTCCGCAACGAATGGGACTCCCTCTCGTCCTCCGCGGTGGAGGGCTGGCGAGAACTGGAGAACTTCTTCCGGGCCAGCCCGCTGCCTTTCGATACGGCGGCAATCAACAATGCGATTCAGCAGGTCACTGAGGTGGCCACCAGCGGGGCCTTTGTCGGGAGCGCCCTGACCGGCATCACCGCGGCCACGGAGTTCATCGCCGGCGTGGTTCTCATGATCGTCATTCTGTTCTTCTTCCTCAAGGACGGGCCGAAGATGTGGAACTTCGCGCTGCGGTGGTTCCACGGCGAGACCCGGGCGCGTCTCGCGGAATCGGGGGACCGCACCATCCAGATCCTCGGCGGCTACGTCCGCGGCACAGCCATCATCGCCGCGGTTGACGCGGTGTTCATCGGTCTGGCTCTCGCCCTGCTCGGGGTGCCCCTGGCCCTGCCGCTGGCAGTCATCGTCTTCGTCGGCGCCTTCCTGCCGATCATCGGTGCCACCATCGCGGGCATCCTGGCCGCACTGGTGGCGTTGGTGACCAACGGCCTGGTGGTGGCCCTGATCGTCATCGCCGTGGTTGTGGTGGTCAACCAGATGGAGGGGGACCTGCTGCAGCCGGTGGTCATGGGGCGGACGCTGAGCCTGCATGCCATCGTCGTGCTGCTCGCCCTGTCGGTGGGCACCATCGTCGGCGGCATCTTCGGCGCGATCCTCGCCGTGCCGCTGACAGCGGTGGCCTGGTCGGTCATCCAGGTGTGGACCGACACCTACCAGGTCGGACACGACCCGGTGCTCGGCGAGGACCCGGTCAACCCGAAGGACTGGGTGGCGGCGAAATCGACCATGGCAGAGCGCTGGAAGTACCAGCAGATGCGCTACCAGGAACGCCTCAGCCGCACCCTGCACATCGCACGCGGCGGTGAAACCGCGGCGAAGGAGGGGAAAGCCGGGAGGAAGGCCCAGCCCCGAGCGGAGGAGTGAATCAGGCGGGGTTCTCCCCGTCCCGCGGCGGGTTCACCGGCCGTTTGTGGTCGAAGGTGTCCCGGTCACGCTGATCCTCCGGCTGGGGCTCGTCGGTCGGCTGCTGGGCCGGCCGGCCGTCGGAATCGGCGATCGGTTCGGGCTGCTGGTCTGGGTTTCTCGGATCAGTGTTCATGCCCCCGAGTCTAGTGACTTGAGTCACGAGGTCGCCACTGCGAAGAGATATGCGACGAGCATGCGCTTGATCTCGGTGACGATGGACTCGAAGGTCTCGTCGTCCCGCTCGAGGTCACGGATCGCGTAGTTGAGCAGGGAGGAGACCGTGTGGATGAGCAGACCCGCCAACTGCAGACGCTCCCCGGGACCCGAATCCGGGGACAGGGGCGCGACGACCGCGGAGATGATGTCGAGCATCTGCTTCTCCGTCGCCGCGGCGGTCGCACGGGTCGCGGGGGTGGACTGGACGGCGTGCCATACGGCGCGCCGGGAGGGGTCCTCACGCCACAGGCGTGCCAGGTGGTCGATGAACTCATCGAGGATGTCGGGCCACTGCGGGGTGGGCACCCGGCCGGAGAACTTCTGCAGCTCGGCGACTGTCTCGGCGGTGTCCACACGGTCGAGTTCGCAGATGAGGACGTATTTGTTGGCGAAGAACTGGTAGAGCGTGCCGATGGGCACCCCCGCGCGGCGGGCGACCTCGTCGAAGGTGAATGACTCGAATCCGACGTCGACAAGCACGCTGCGGGCGGCCGCGAGGATGCGGTCGAAGCGCTCGCGACTGCGTGCCTGAGCGGGCCGGCGACGGGGGAGGAGGATGCCGTCGTCAAGCTCTGACGCGGGGGTTTCCGTGGTCATCAGGCGTCGGTCAGCTCACGCAGAATACGGGCGACGTGGCCGGTTGCGCGGACGTTGTAGCGGGCGAGACCGATGGTGCCGTCCGGTTCGACGAGCAGGGTGGACCGGATGACGCCCTGGACGATCTTGCCGTAGTTCTTCTTCTCCCCGAAAGCCCCCCACCGCGTCATGACCTCCTTGTCCGGGTCGGACAGGAGGGTGAAGTTGAGGTCGTGGTCCGCCCGGAATTTGGCCAGCTTCTCCGGGGTGTCCGGGGAGATGCCGATGACCTTGACGTCCAGGTCATTGAGCTCGGCGAGGGAATCGCGGAAATCGCAGGCCTGCTTCGTGCAGCCGGGGGTGTTCGCGCGCGGATAGAAGTAGATAAGTACACGTTCGCCGGCGAAGTCCTTGAGGGACACGGACTGCCCGGTGTCGTCGGACAGGGTGAAATCAGGTGCGGTATCGCCTTCGGCAAGACGTGAGGAAACAGTCATGTCCTCCACCATACCGCCCTGCCCCCTCAGGTCGCGTTACACTACTCTGAGTAGGAAAAGACCTTCACTTCTTGAACCGGGAGACCCACGTGGCACGAGACATCAACGATATCCAGCGAGACATCGAGCGCACCCGTCGCCAGCTGGCCAGCACCCTCGACGAGCTGGCCACCCGCACCAAGCCGAAGAACCTGGTGGACGACGCGAAGCGCGAGGCCACCGCCAAGGTCCGCGACCCGCAGGTGCAGAAGGTGCTCGCCGGGGTCGGTGTCGCCGTGGTCGGCATCATCGCCTTCGCTGTCCTGCGTAACCGCAAGCGCAGCAACGAGCTGAAGGAGATCAAGCAGCTGCTGGCCGGCCGCGCCTGATCTGTCACCGGACAGCGGGGTGGGGGCAATGCCCCCACCCCGCTTTTCGACGTCCCCGTTCCCCGGCTGCTCAGCCCCGCGGGATGACGTAGTCGCTCAGGCGCGCTGCGCCCGGGGAGAGTTCCTTCCAGGCCGCGGGGATCTCCAGCACGGCGATGGCGCTGGTGGGGAATTTCACGTCCATGCTCTCCCAGCCGGGGTGGTCATCAGGCTCGGCCAGTCGGCGGCTGAGGTCCTCGACTCCGGGCCAGTGGCCGAGGAAGAGTGCGGTTCCGATGGACTCCGGCAGCTGTGCCAGCAGCGGCCAGAAGGAGGCCACCTCTGATTCGTACATCTCGTCGTGGAAGCTGATGCCACGGGCGGTCGCCCCGCCGGCCTTGGCCCGTTCCCAGCTCAATCGGGTGCGGGTGGCGGTGGAGCAGAGGACGTGGTCGATGGTGCCGATGTTCTTCGCCAGCCATTCGCCGGCGGCCAGGCCGTCGCGCTGGCCCCGTTTGTTCAGAGGACGTCGGTGGTCGGGGGAGGGGGTGGACCAGGAGGATTTGGAGTGCCGCATGACAAGAAGCCGATGGTGGGTAGGCATGGCCCCACCCTATCCAGCGCCCCGGGCCTCCGCTGGTGAATGCGGCTGACTACCGGGGGATCAGCTCAGCTGCGCACCCGATCCCACCAGCTCCTGCAGCGCAGCCTCGCCGCGCACCTCGTCCACGGGGGAACACATGTCGGTGAGCACGCGCACCTCGAAACCCTCCTCCAGTGCGTCGAGGGCGGTGGCCCGCACGCAGTGGTCGGTGGCGATCCCGACGACGTCAAGTTTCTCCACGCCGCGCTCCTTCAGCCACTCCGCCATGCCCACGCCCTCCGCCGCCCCCTCGAAACCGGAGTAGGCGGCGGTGTGCTCGCCTTTGCGGAAGTAGGCGTCGATGAGATCGGTGCGCACCTGCGGGTGCATGTCCGCGCCCTCGGTGCCGGCGACGCAGTGGACGGGCCAGGAATCGACGAAATCAGGTGTGTCCGAGAAGTGCCCGCCCGGGTCGACGTGCCAGTCCTGGGTGGCGATGATGTGCGCGTAGCGTCCACCGTGGCTGTCCTGGTACTCACCGATCAACTTCGCTACCTCGTGGCCGCGTTCGGTGGCCAGAGAGCCGCCGGGGCAGAAGTCGTTCTGGACATCGACGATGACGAGTGCGGTCTTCGGGGTGCTCATGTCCGCCAGCCTAGCGGGGGCCTGCGGTCGTCGTCACGCGCGGTGGGAATGATTGCGTCAGAAACTCAACGGTCGCGGGGGACGGGCCTCGGTAGGCTCGACGGCATGAAGACCCCCATCCCCGACTATCTCGCCACCATCCTCGACCAGGTGCGCGACCAGGACGGGGGCCGGATGGCCGACACCGTCGACGAACTCCGCGACGCCCCGCCGGAACGCCTCGCCCTCGCCCTGTGCACCGCCGACGGCCACATCTACGACGCCGGTGACGCAGGCGAGGAATACACCATCCAGTCCATCTCCAAACCCTTCGTCTATGCCTTGGCACTCCAGGAACTGGGTCCGGACGCCGTCGCCGACGTCGTGGGGGTGGAACCCTCCGGCGAGGCCTTCAACGAACTCTCCCTCGACGAGAACAACAACCGCCCGGTCAACCCCATGATCAACGCCGGGGCCATCGTGGTGAACCAGCTCATCAACGGCGCGGGCTCCGACGTGGACGAGCGGGTGGAGAAGATCCGGGATCTCTTCTCCCGCCTCGCCGGACGCGAGCTGGTCATCGACGAACAGCTGTGCCGGTCCGAGCTGGCCGGAGCCGACCGCAACCTCGCCATCGCGCACCTGCTGCGCAGCCACGGCATCATCCGCGATGACGCCCACTCGGCCGTCCTCAGTTACACGCGGCAGTGCTCCATCCTGGTGACCACCCGCGACCTGGCGGTCATGTCCGCCACGCTCGCCAGCGGCGGGGTGCAGCCCCTGACCGGTGAAAAGATCCTCCACCCCGAGGTCTGCCGGCTGACCATGGCGGTGATGAGTTCCGCCGGCATGTACGACGGCGCGGGCCGGTGGATGGCCGACGTGGGAATTCCCGCCAAATCCGGGGTCTCCGGCGGGCTGATCGGCGCCCTGCCCGGCCAGCTGGGCATCGCCACCCTCTCCCCGCGTCTGGACACCCAGGGCAACTCCTACCGCGGCGTCCGCATCTTCGGGAAACTCTCCCGGGACATGGGGCTGCACCTCATGTCCGCCGACCACCACGCCGTCCCCGGCGTCCGCTCCGTCACCCGCGACGGCGACTCCACCGTCATCCGCCTGCAGGGCACCATCAACTTCACCGCCGCTGAGAGCATCCTCCACGAACTGGCCAGCCATAACCTGGGTGGGGAGGAACTGGTCCTCGATGTCTCCCGCGTCACCTCCTTCAACCGCATGGGCCGCCGCATGGTCAAGGAGGGGTTGCGCAGGCTCCGGGAGAGCGGCTTCATCTGCGCCATCTACGACCCGGAGGATGTGGTGGGCGATCTGGAATTCGCCGACGGCACTTATGCCGATACCGTCAATGAGTTATAGGTGCCTGGCACTATGGTGAGAGAATAAGACAGTTTCTCAGGGAGGCGCACAGAATGCTCTCACACCGTGCAACGGCAGTCCTCATCGCGGGCCTCGCCCTCGGCGGCCTCGTCTCCTGCACCGGGGACCCGTCGCTTCTCGACGCCGCCGACCTCACCCCACTGCTTCTCACCGCGGAGGAGACCGGCATCCCCGGCACCGTCACCCGCACCCTGAATGAGGGCGAGAACGTGCCCACCCAACTCCCGCTGGCCATCCCCTCCCTCGACATCGGCCGACCCTGCGAGGACGCCGTGCACGCCGGCCTGGATGCCCGTTTCCTGCCCCACGCCTCCTCCAGTGCCGGCTACACCGTCGGCCAGGTTCACCTCGAACTCGGTCTCTTCTCCGTGGCCGAGGACCTCGACGTCCGAGCCATCTACGGGGACATTCTCACCGAATGCGCGGAACCCGTCCACGACCCGACCTATGACGTCACCTACTCCGTCCACCCCCTCGACTCGGAGTACCCCGGCATGCGCGTGCTCATCCACGACGGTGACGGCCGCATCCACGAGTCAATCGTCATCCAGGCGGAGGTGGGCAACCACTGGGTGCTCGCCGGCGCCCAACGCATGTCAGGGGAGGCGGTGGAGCAGATCGTCGCGGCCCAGATCGCCAAACTTGAGGACGGTCTCAACCGGGATCTGTGGCAGGAGCATTCCGCCACCAGGTGAGACGGTGGGGATTTCGGGTGAGCGCTGCTGATTTCAGCCTTTATTTTGCCACTCAACGAAAAATCCCCAGGTGGGAAGAAGTGTAAAACCTCTTCCCACCTGGGGTTATTGTGCGCCATCAGGGAATCGAACCCCGAACCCTCTGATTAAGAGTCAGATGCTCTACCAATTGAGCTAATGGCGCTGATATTTTTACCGTTCCACCCGTTGTTTCCCGGTCTGTCTCGGCGACGAACAAAAATATAACAGGTTTAGTTGCAGGTAGTAAAATCGGCTGGTCAGAGCATGTTTTTTCGCTATCTGTTGGACCCTATGTTGCATGGGCACTACTCTGAGGGCTGTTCATGGCAGTTTTCGTATGACGACGCAGGTCGGATCAAGAGGTTTTTCGTGAAGGTCAGCATCCCGTTATTCAGGCGGGGCAGTGCAGTGGTGGTTGTGGCGGCCCTGACAGCGGTAACGCTGGCCGGGTGCACGATCGACAGGACGTCGGTGAGTGAGAGCCGGGCCCAGGCGGTCGAGAGCACCGCACCTGCCCCGCTGGAGTTCTCGGTGGCCCAGGCCGCCGACGACATCAACCCCGCCGAGCCGGTGACCGTGACCTCCGCGGAGGGCCTGAAGCAGGTCACCATGACCAACGAGGACGGTAATATCGTCGAATCGGAGCTGTCCACGGATGGACGGCAGTGGTCGACGGCTGAGGTGCTGGGTTACGGCCGCACCTACACGGTGCAGGCCGAGGACCGGGCAGGCCAGGCGAAGACCCTGAGCTTCAGCACTGCGAACCCGGCCTCGACGACCGGTGTGGCCCTGTCTCCGCTGGATGGTTCGACGGTGGGGGTTGCGCAGACCATCGCCTTCCGTTTCGGCACCGCGGTGGAGGACCGTCATGCGGCGCAGGACGCCATCACCATCACCACCTCCCCGGAGGTCGATGGTGGTTTCTACTGGTTGAACAACTCGGAGCTGCGCTGGCGTCCGGCGGAGTACTGGACGCCCGGCACGGAGGTCTCCGTCGACGTGGCCCTCTACGGTGTTGATCTGGGCGGGGGAGTCTACGGCTCGAAGGACAACGCGGCGAGCTTCACCATCGGTGATGACGTGCGCACTGTCGTCGACGACGCCACCAAGACCATGACCGTCTACCGCAACGGTGAGGTGCTGCGTTCCATCCCGGTATCCCTGGGCCGGGACACTGCGGAGTGGGCCACCCCGAACGGCACCTACATCATCGGTGATGAGCACGCTTCCCTGCTGATGGATTCCGCCACCTTCGGTCTGGGTTATGACCAGGGTGGATACCGCACTGAGGTGGATTACGCGACGCAGATGTCCTATTCCGGGATCTACGTCCACGCGGCCCCGTGGTCGGCGGGGGATCAGGGCTACCGCAATGTCTCGCACGGCTGCATCAATGTCACCACCGAGGCGGCCCAGTGGTTCCAGAACACGGTCAAGCGGGGTGATCCGGTGGTGGTGCAGAATACCGTCGGCACGACGCTGTCCGGTTATGACGGCCTGGGCGACTGGAACATCCCGTGGGAGACCTGGGGCAAGGGCAACGTCAACGAGACCTCCGCCTGGTAGCTGGCCCTGGCATGGTGGGGGTATGCGCTTCTCCGTACTTGACCGTGCCAACCGGATCGCCGGACTGAGTGAATCTGAGGTTCTGCTGGGTGTGATAGACCATGCCCGGCAGGCGGAAGCGCTCGGTTTCCGGCGTTTTTTCGTTGCCGAGCACCATGCGGTGCCAGGTCTGCCCGGTTCGCAGCCGGGGATGCTGGCCACGGCGGTGGGGGCCGCGACAGACTCGATCCGCGTCGGCACGGCGGGCATCATGTTGCCGGTTCATCAGCCGTTGATCGTGGCGGAGCAGATCGCCACCCTGGAAGCCCTGTATCCGGGGCGGATCGACGCCGGAATCGGTTCTTCCGTGGGTTTCACCGCCCCGGTGCGGGCGGCTCTGCGGCAGAGGGATGTCGCGGAGTTGAAGAAGCGTTATCCCGATGACCTGCGGGAACTGCTCGGTTTCCTGAACGGCAGCGCTGCTGTCACGGCGCGTCCCTTCAATGATTCCGCCACCCCTGTCTTCGTGCTGGCGGGTTTCCGTTCCGCGCTGCTGGCCGCCGAACTGGGCCTCGGGGTCATTCTCGGTGGCCCCAACCAGGTTGATGCCGCGCAGCTCTACCGGAAGAATTTCCGCCCCGGGCTTATCGATGCCCCGCACGCCATCCTCTCCTGCAACGTCGCCGTCGCTGACACGGAGGCGGCGGCGCGTGACCTGCTCGTCCCCGAGGCCTGGGCGCAGGCGAAGGCCCGTACCACCGGTTCCTTCGAGGGGCTGGAGCCGTTGGCGGATTTGAACGAGTCGGCGCTGCGGTCCCAGGAACGTCGCCGCATCGAGGAAACCCTGCAGACCGACCTCTATGGCACGCCTGCCCAGGTGGCGGAGCGGGCCGGGGAGCTCCTGCGGGCCGCGGGGGCGGAGGAGATCCTCATCACCAGCGGGATGAGTGATCTGGCGGGTCGCGCCCGTTCCGAGGAGCTGCTCGCGGAGATGTCTGCCTAGATCACGGGGTCGGGGTGCCGCCGGTGACTCCGAGGGTCTCGCCCATGACGTAGGAGGCCTCGTCGGAGGCCAGGAACACGAAGGCGCCGGCCAGCTCCGCCGGCTGGCCCGCCCGGCCCAGCGGGGAGTGCTGGCCGAAGCCCTCGATCTTGTCCTGGGGCTGGCCGTGGCTGGGCTGCAGGGGCGTCCAGATCGGGCCGGGGGCGACGGCGTTGACGCGGATCCCCTCGCCGGCCAGCTGCTGGGCCAGGCCCTTGGCCAGGTTGTTCATGGCGGCCTTGGTCATGGCGTAGTCCAGCAGGGTGGAGGAGGGCTGGTAGGCCTGGATCGAGGAAGTGAAGATGATCGCCGAGCCGGGCTCCAGGTGCGGCAGGGCGGCCTTGGTCACCCGGAAGGAGCTGTAGATGTTGGATTTCATGGTGGCGTCGAAATCCTCGTCCGGAATGTTCTCGATACCGTCGTGCCAGATCTGGCGGGAGGCGTTGTTGACAAGGATGTCCAGACCGCCGAAGGCCTCGACGGTCTTCGCCACGATCTCCTCGCAATGGGCGAGTTCGCAGAGGTCACCGGGCAGGGCCAGTGCCTTCTGGCCGGCGGCCTCGATCGCGGCGATGATCTTCTCGGCGTCGGGTTCCTCCTCAGGAAGGTAGGCGATGGCCACATCCGCGCCTTCACGGGCGTAGGCGATGGCGACGGCGGCACCGATACCGGAGTCGCCGCCGGTGATCAGGGCGCGGCGGCCCCGGAGACGGCCGTGCCCTTCGTAGCTGTCCATACCCAGGTCGGCCTGCGGCTCGAGCTTGGCATCCAGTCCCGGGTGGGGCTGCGTCTGCTTCGGGGGATCGATCTTCGGGTGGAGGGTGCGGGGATCGTTCATGGCACTCACGGGGGACTCCTATAAGTCGTGGAATATGTGTGGCCCAGGTTACCTACCGGGGTGGGTGCGCGCCGCCCCCTTGCTACAGTGATGGGCACGTGACACGGGGTGCCGCCACCGAGCGGCTGAGATGACACCCGTCGAACCTGATCCAGTTAGCACTGGCGAAGGGAATGTCCACAGCTCCGGTGCATCCGGGGCGTCTGGGGTACCTTCGCCTTTTCCCGGAAAGGCGTCCACATGACCACCACTGCACCAACCATCCCCGAGCAGATCGTGCTCGTCACCGGCGGGGCCCGCGGCCTCGGCCGGGCCATCACGGAGGCTTTCCTCAGGGAGGGGGCCCGCGTCGTGATCAACTACCACTCGAGTGCTGCGGCGGCGGCCGCGATCGTCGATAAGCACCCCGGCCGGGCTCTCGCGATCCAGGCGGATGTCCGCGACCGCGCCCAGATGGACGCGCTTGTCGATACCGCCCGCGCAGCCTTCGACGCTCCCGTCACCACCGTGGTCAACAACGCGCTCATCGACTTCTCCTTCGACGGTGACGCCCGCCCCAAGGCCGACGAGATCACCTACGAGCGCTTCGAGACCCAGTTCTCCGGAGCGGTCCAGGGCACCCTGAACACTGTGCAGGCCGCCCTCCCCGGTTTCGAGGAGGCCGGTTCGGGACGCGTGATCACCATCGGGACCAACCTCTTCCAGTACCCGGTGGTCCCGTACCACGACTACACCGCCGCCAAGGCCGCGCTGCTCTCACTCACCCGCACCCTGGCTGCGGACCTCGGGCCCAAGAAGGTCACCGTGAACATGCTCTCCGGCGGACTGCTGCGCACCACCGACGCCAGCTCCGCCACCCCGAACGAGGTCTTCGACCTCATCGCAGCGTCCACCCCGCTGCAGTCGGTGACCACCCCGGAGGAATTCGCCGACGCCATCCTCTTCTTCGCCTCCCCCTGGGCACGCGCGGTCACCGGCCAGAACCTCGTCGTCGACGGCGGCCTGGTCAAGGACTAGAAACATGCACCTCAACCTCTTCGCCTTCGCCGCCGGCCACCACACCTCCGCCTGGCGCGCCCCGGACTCCGCCGCCGGACGACTCGGCGACATCAGCTACTGGGAGGAGCTTGCGCAGATCGCCGAGCGGGGACGCTTGGATGCGGTGTTCCTGGCCGACGGTCAGTCCGCCGACCTCGACGGCGTCGGCTCCGGGCCGCTGTGGTTCCTCGAACCGGTGACCACCCTGACCGCCCTGGCGCGCGCCACCGAACACATCGGCCTGGTCACCACCATCTCATCGACATTCTGGTCCCCCTTCCACGCCGCCCGCCAGCTCGCCAGCCTCGACCACATCTCTGGCGGGCGCGCCGGGATCAACGTGGTGACCTCGATGAACGACACCGAGGCCCGCAACCACGGCCTGCCCGCCCTCCCGCCGCACGCGGAACGCTACGCGCGTGCCGAGGAGTTCATCTCCGTGCTCAACCGCCTCTGGGATTCCTTCCCCGCCGAAGCGGTGCGCAACGACCCCGCGTTCGGCTGGGGCGACGCTTCGCTCCTCCGGTCGCTGGAGCACTCCGGTGAGTATTTCGTGGTCGCCGGGCCGCTGAACATCCCGGCCCCGCCGCAGGGGAGACCGGTCCTCTTCCAGGCGGGGGCCTCTGAACCCGGCCGCGACCTGGCGGCCAGATACGCCGAAGGCGTCTACGCCGTCGCCTGGGACCTTCAGATGGCCCGCGAGTACCGCCTCGACGTGCGCCGCCGGGCTGAACTGGCCGGCCGCGACCCTGATGAGCTCATCGTCATGCCCGGCCTGGTCACCTACGTCGGACGCACCGAGGAAGAGGCCCGGGAGAAGCAGCGTGCCCTCAACGAGCTGCTGCCCGTCGCGGACGCGCTGAAGGGACTGTCCTATTTCATCGCCCAGGACACCTCCGGCTGGGAACTCGATGCGCCGGTGCCGCAGCTGCCCACCCTTGAGGAGTTCACCGGGCCGAAGGGCCGCTACGCCACGATCCTGCGCATCATCGAATCGAAACAGCCCACCGTGCGGGAACTGCTCGGCTACCTCGCCGCGGGTGGTGGGCACGCCACCTTCGTGGGTACCCCGGAACAGATCGCCGACGAGATGGCCCGCTGGGTCGACGGTGGGGGAGCGGACGGATTCAATCTCATGCCGCCCTCCCTGCCCGCGGGTATCGAGGACTTCGTGGACCTGGTCATCCCCGTGCTCCAGGAACGTGGCCTGTTCCGCACGGAATACACGGCGACCACGCTGCGGGGGCACCTGGCGGAATAGGGGCGGGGGTCAGTCTGCGTGGCCCGGTTTCGACCGGACCTCGATGTGCGGGGCCGCGATCCGCGTGAAGCTGACCCGCATCCAGTCGATCCAGGTGCCGTCGGCTGCGCGGTACTGCCAGTGCGCACCCATCGCATCGGGTCCGTCGAAGCTCAGTACCGCCCGGGCCCCGCCGGCGTCGATAAGGTAGCGGCCCTCCATGTCGAAGTGACCGACGGAGGTCTCCACGGTGCCGGCGGCATCGAAGGAGACCTGGTCGATCGTGTCCACTGAACCCTCACGGGGCGTGAGAAACTCCATGGACTCCTTGCGGGCACCGAAGATTTCCACGTCCACCCGGTGCACCATGTGCTGCCCGCCGGGGAACCATTCGTAGATGTCGTGGCCGGACCAGGTGTCGCCATCCCCGTCGAGCATGCGTCCCTCGGTCCGCCACGTACCCACCAGCCGGTTCATTGCCTCGCGCAGACTGCTGTTGATCGCCATGACCACCACGAAACACCCCGGTGGTGGGGCGGTCAAGAGCTACCCGTCGACTGCGGCCTTCATGCAGCGCATGGCGGCCAACGTCTTCGGCACACCGATGTAGGGCATGAGGTGGACGATGCTCTCGCCGACCTCCTCCCGGCTCATCCCTGCGACCTCAATCGCGGTCCTGATGTGGCCGGTCAGCTGCGGCTCCACCCCACCCATGGCCGCCAGTGCGGCGATGTTGAGCAGCTGGCGCGTCTTCAGGTCGATGCCCTTGCGCTGGTAGGTCCCGCCGAAGACGGCGCCGACCACCCAGTCGGATGCACCCGGGGCGAATTCATCCAGCTGCTGCTTCCAGGTGGCCGCACCCTCGGGGCTCTGCGTCTCCTCGACGAACTCATTGCCCTTGTCCATGCTGAAAGTCATCGTGATTCTCCTTGACTGATCCGTGCCGGCCCGTGTGGCCCGGGCACAAAATCCCAGTATAGGAAGAAAAACAGCAGGCCCCGGACCATGAAAGTCCGGGGCCTGCCTCGTGGGGGTGGCTGACGGGGCTCGAACCCGCGACACCCAGGATCACAACCTGGTGCTCTACCAACTGAACTACAGCCACCATCGCTGCTTGATCGCAGCGGACTACAGATTAACCCATCCGGCGCAATTTACAAAAACTGCTGGTAGTGGGCCTGAACTGCGGTCGACTGTTCGGCTGCTGCAGGTGATTCCGGACCCGGGGTGGGGACGAAGACGGTGCGTCGGTAGTAGTCGAGCTCGCGGATGGACTCGATGATGTCGGCCAGCGCGCGGTGGGCCAGGCCCTTCTCCGGCTGGTTGAAATAGGCCTTGGGGAACCAGCGGCGGGCGAGCTCCTTGATGGAGGAGACGTCGACCATGCGGTAGTGCAGCGCGGCGTCGAGACGCGGCATCTGCTTGTGGATGAACGCCCGGTCCGTGGCGATCGAGTTGCCGGCCAGGGGAGCGGGATGCTCAGGCGAGCAGTGCTCGGCGATGAGCGCGAGGACAGCGTCCTCCGCCTCCGCCATGGTCACGGTCGACTGGCGGATCTGCTCGGTCAACCCGGAGGACTCGTGCATGTTGGTGACGAAGTCATCCATCTCCGCCAGTTCCTCCTCGGTGGCGTGGACGACCAGATCCACGCCCTCACCGAGGATATGGAGGTTTGCGTCGGTGACCAGCGCGGCGATCTCCACGATGACGTGGCGTTCGTAGTCCAGCCCGGTCATCTCCAGGTCAACCCACACCAGGCGGTCATTCTTCCGTGCGACGTTGTTCTCGATCACTTGCTAGTCACCCATCTTCGAATAGAACTTACCGATCACCGGCGCGAGCAGCCCCGTCGGTGCAATCTTGGACACGGCATTCATCGCCTTGCTCAGCGGACCCGGCACCACGCGACGCTGGTTCTTCGCCATCGCCTCAAGCGTCTCGCGGGAGCAGGACTCGTAGGTGGTCCACAGGAAATCAGGGACGACCTTATCGACGATCGACTTCTCCGCATCCGGAACCACCGCATCACGCACCGGACCCGGCGCCAGCAGCGTGCAGGTCACACCGGTGCCCTTCAGCTCGTAGTGCAGGGCCTCGGTGAAGGCGTTGACCCCCGCCTTGGTGAACACGTAGGTGGCGTTGTTCGGGATCGGCACGTTGCCCGCTGCGGAACCCACGTTGCAGATCGCCCCCGACTTCCGCTCCAGCATCCCGTCCAGCACCGCGCGCGTGAGCCGGAAGACGGCAGTGGCATTGAGGTTGAACTGGGCCATCTCATGGTCCCAGTCCTGCCTGACCAGCGGCCCGAACGTGGCGATGCCAGCCGAGTTGATCAGGATGGAGATCTCACGATCCGCCATGTGCGCGATGAGGCGGTCGACGTCCTCGTGCCTGCTCAGATCAGCCGCGAAGACCTCGACGTCCACACCATGCGCGGACTCAAGCTCCGCGGCGAAATCCCGGAGAACATTCTCGCGCCGGGCGACGATGATGAGATTGTGGCCCATCGACGCGAGATCACGCGCCATGGCCATGCCGATGCCCTGGCTGGCGCCCGTGACGAGCGCATGAGCCTGCGGGCTGGGGGAGGGAAGAGTCATGGGGTCAAGGCTAATCGACGTCGCTCTTTTTGTGTCGCGCGGGCAGGGGCTGGTGAAAATCGGCCAGGCCCTCCGTAGACTGTGAGTCGATCATTTCTGGCTCCCCATCCTCGTGGGGATGATCCGAATAATCGTCTGAGATGATCCTGCTCCCCGCAGTCAGCGGGGCTATCCAGTACCCTTGTTTAATCGAATTTATTTTCGGTTGGGCAGGGGTTCTGTGCTCTTCCTATAGGGATCTTCGCATTCGACAATCTGGCACGGGTGTCGACCGTGTGTACCCCCGCTGGGAAGATTTCCTACACAAGGAAAGAATGTCAGCTACCATCAGGTTGTGCTTAAGACGTTTATTGTTATAAATAAGAGCGGAACATGACGAAGCATCTCAATCTCTTCTGGGCGAAAACCTCTGACTACAGTGCCTCGGAGTATCTATCACTGCTGCAACACAGCCTTGATATCAGCGGGATCATCACGAATGTCTCTGATTCCCTTCTCGCTCCAGCCACCAGGAAGTTTCTCTCTGACATGATGGGGGAAGTACCGATGGACGTGGTGCTGAAGCTTGCGGCTTGCGCTCACGACATCGGAAAGGCGAGTCCGTTCTTCCAGCAGAAGAATCCGACGCTTTCCATGCGGGTCGCCGCAGCCGGATTCGACGGTGCGGTCACGCCGAACCAGATGTCCGCCAACCCGCATTCCATCATCAGCGCCCACACCCTGATTGCATGGTTGGGGCAGCGCACCGGGAACCGACTGGATCCGATAACCAAGGAGTTCTGGTTCGCTGTCATCGCTGGCCACCATGGAACCTTCAATCCTTTCAAGTCGCCCTCGGATGATCTTGCCCAGGAGATGCGCCGCTCGTCCCAGTGGCAGGAGGCTCGATTTGAGCTGCTGGATGTTCTGATCGGGGATGCCGGTCTCAGCGAGGAAGATATTCAACGCTGTGCCACGCTCTTCAATGATGCCGACGACAAGATCATTCCGAATGCCGTCGCGGCGCTGACCACTGGTGTCCTGATCGCTGCGGACTGGGTGGCCTCTTCGACGGAGAATTTCCCTCTCATCAGCGGACAGTATCAGGATCCTGGGGAGCGACTCGACAATGCCAGGGTTCGAATCAACCTCGGTGGGCGGTGGCAACCGTCTCCGGTGGACAGTGCTGAGTTCATCTCCCGTTTTGCCCTGCCGAAATCGGCGGCGTTGCGTAATGTGCAGCAGGCGGTCATCGAGGTGGGCAATGCGCAGACCAGACCGTCGTTCACCATCATTGAGAATGAGACCGGTTCGGGGAAGACAGAAGCGGCCCTGGCGCTGGCTGATATCACCGCATCGAAGTTCGGTTTCAACGGTCTGTTTTTCGCCCAGCCTACCCGCGTGACATCGGATGCCATCTTCAGCAGAGTGGCGCAGTGGCTGTCGCAGTCCGGTTCGCCGGAATCTGTGTCCACGGTGCTCGCCCACGGCAAGTCCGAGTTCAATGATGAGTTCCGGGAAGTGACGTCATCGGGTTTCTCGTCCATCCACGATGACGACGTGCCAGCCGATCAGACGCAACTGGAGGCCACCCAGTGGTTTCAGGGTCGGAAGACGGGACTGCTGGCCTCTGTGGTGGTAGGCACCATCGATCAGATCCTCTTCGCTACGCTCCAATCCCGTCACAACGTCCTGCGTCACCTGGGGTTGGCGGGAAAGGTCGTCATCATTGATGAGATCCATGCTGCCGATTCCTATATGCGTGTCTACACCACTTGCCTGCTTGAGTGGTTGGGGCTGTACGGGGTACCGGTGATCGCATTGTCTGCGACGCTGCCGCCAGCTATGCGCAAAGAGCTTCTCGACGCCTACTACAGTGGCGCTTCCGGCTATGACGGAACCGGCTCGAAACTGGATGATTCCCCCGTCTATCCTCGTATCACCTGGACTGACGGACACACCACCGAAACCATCGCGCCGGAACACGACGGTCTCAACCGCACCACCCACGTCATATTCTCAGAAGGCGACCTGCCAGAGATGGCGGCCAAAGCCCTCGATCTGTCTACTGACGGTGGTTGTATCGGAATCATCTGCTCCACCGTCAGCCGGGCCCAGGAGCTGTACTGTCTCATCTCTGCACAGGAGGATGCGACGGTGCTACTTCATGCGCGGTTCCTCACCTCGGACCGGGTTGATCTCGAAGGGTCGTTGGTCCACCAGCTTGGACGCCAGGCTGGCGATGCACGCCCAAAAAAGCTGATCGTGGTCTCAACCCAGATTATCGAGCAGGGCCTGGATCTGGATTTCGACGCCATGATCAGTGACATCGCCCCCACTGACCTGATTATTCAGCGCATCGGGCGGCTCCACCGTCACCCAGTGCTAAATGAACTCCGTCCTGAAACCTTGAAGAAGCCGACCTTGTCGATCTTCGGTGCCGGGATCCCGGACACCACAGGGCCGGCACCATCGATGCAGAAAGGCAGTGTCAGGGTCTACCGCAGCGCACCTCTCCTGCGGTCCCTGAGTGTTCTGGCAGACCATCTCCAGGAATCCTATGGGCGGATAACCACACCGGTGGACGTCGAGAAGCTCGTTTCTGTCAGCTACGACACTGAACGCGCTGCGCCAGCCGGGTGGGTGGAGCAGTGGGCGCAGGCGCACAGAAATGAAATGGACTTTGAAAAGAGTCAGATCAAACGCGCTGAGCTTGCCCGCATCCCGAAACCGGAATCAGAGGATCTGGCGGGGTGGAGCAGACAGCCGTCGATTGCCGATGAGCAGGCAGCTGCCGGACAGGTCCGCGACGCCGATGAGTCCTTCGAGGTCATCGTGGTACGCAATGTCAACGGCAGACTCTACGCACTACCTCACGTGCGGGAACTCGACGGTATGCCCGTCGACGGCACCATGGAACTCGACTATTCCGTTGCCAGAAACCTCGCGCGCTGTACCGTCCGGCTCCCGGGCTGGACGCTCAGCGACGATGACCTCGGGGATCTTGAGTCCGACGGGCAGGAGTCCTGGCAGCAATCCCGTTGGCTCAAAGGCATGCTGCCGCTGGTCCTGGACGAAACCTTATCGAGGGAGGTGGAGCGTTATGTATTCCGCTATGACGAACAGTTGGGCCTGCTGGTGGAAAGGAAGGAGAAGGAGTGAACCAAAGAACTATGACACAGACAGGAGGCGACCATGAGTGAACCAACGCAGGGATTCAATCTGCTTGATCAACCCTGGATCGAGATACTTACAGCCGACGGCTTGCCCGAGCTGGTCTCAATCACCGAGCTACTCAGCAATGCACAGAACTATCAGCGCATCGCTGCGCCCCTGGAGACAACGAATTTCGCGATTCTCCGCGTGCTGCTGGCCATCCTTTACCGTTCCTGGGACTCCCCGCAGTGGCAGCGACAGACTCGTGCATCCAAGCACTGGCAGAAGAAGTGGGATGCCGGGAGTGTCTATGACGACGAGGTTCAGGACTATCTGAACCGGATGCATGACCGTTTTGATCTCCGTCATCCAGAGCGACCATTCCTGCAGGTGGCTGATCTTCACACCTCAAAAAATGAGTGGAAGGCCCTGGACATTCTCATCCCGGATGCTGGTGGCGTCGGAGATCTTTTCACCATGCGCACAGAAATTGACTCGTTATCACCGGGTGCCGCCGCCAATTACCTCATCCATGCCAATGCCTATGACTTCTCCGGGATCAAATCCGGAGATGTCAGGGACCCGCGGGTTAAGGGTGGAAAGGGCTACCCGCTCGGCATCGGATGGGCCGGCTGGCTAGGGGGTACCGTGTTGGAGGGTGCCAACCTCCAGGAGACCCTGCTTCTCAACTACCGCCCGTGGCGGGAACAGGCTGGTTCGGAGTTCGACGTACCAGTGTGGGAGCTGGAGGAACCTCTGATGGCAGCGCCTCGAGCCGGATATGAGGTGAATGCTGAAAACGGTGCTGCCGGTCCGGTGGAACTGCTCACCTGGCCCCAGCGTCGGCTCCGCCTGCGCTGGGAGGACGACGTGGTTACCGGCGTGCTGGTCACCAACGGCGATGCGCTCGGGTACACCATCCAGGATGACACCGAAACCATGACCCCCTGGCGTTTCAGTGATCCGCAGACGACAAAGGCTAAGAGCATCCGCTACATGCCG
This sequence comes from Corynebacterium hylobatis, assembly GCF_003955685.1. Lineage (GTDB taxonomy): Bacteria > Actinomycetota > Actinomycetes > Mycobacteriales > Mycobacteriaceae > Corynebacterium > Corynebacterium hylobatis. The sequence goes on along the minus strand of NZ_RXHJ01000008.1, from coordinate 90,285 downwards.
TCGTCGGCGCAACCCGGCCGAGCGGTGTGGAGGTCTCTGCCGAATCTGCTACCCAACGCAGATTCAGTCAAAGCGAAGTCCAAGTATGCAGACGGAGCGCCAACCTCCAAGCCTGCACTGACTGTGGATTGGATCGGTTACCTGACAGCACTCGGGTATCTGGATCCACAACATCCGATCAAGATGCGGATGGTCTCCATGCTCTACGGGTCCCAGAGCTCTAGCTATGCCGACATCATCAGCGATTCCCTGCAGGTTTCGGCGCTGCTGATGTCTGAGGACGGGGAAGTACTGCGATCCATTGCACGGATGGCCATCAGGCGCACAGAGGACGTGGATTACGCTCTGCGGACCTTCAACAGCAACATCGCTTACGCAGTTTCCGGCGATGCCGCGAAGGACTCAGACGAGATCCAGAGTCGTTTCTACTTCGCGGTTGACCTTCCCTTCCGCGAGTGGCTTGCAGCGCTTTCACAATCTCCTGATCCTGACGCACTGCTTCAGGATTGGAACCAGCAGCTGCGCTCAAGCACCTTGGAGATCGCGGATCAGATCCTGTCCAGCCAACCGCCGAGCGTGTGGGCTGGACGAATCAAGGACTCCTCCCGTATCACCGGGCCGGTGGCGATTAACCGCCTGCGAGGTGCGCTCCACAAGATCCTCGGGCCGGCTGACTCTTCCATGAACACCAATGAAGAAAGGACTGATAATGACTGAGTTGCTCAGTGGTTCGCCTGAGCCCAAGACTGACCGTCAGGCGGTCAAAGCGCATGTGGCTTCCAAACTCCATGTACTCGGGGCCGGCGTCGCATCAGGAACATCCACGTCAAAGGCCCACCTCGCGCGTCTGCGTCGTGCGGTGAACGAATTTCCAGGCTCCGTTCCGGAGGTCTGGGGGATCACCCTGGGAGATCTTCCCTCCCGCCTCATCGGCAAGTCCGATGCCCCGAGTGCAGGCGAGACCGCAGTGCACAACGCACTCGCGCTCTTCGCCATCCAGCAGCAGGGTAAGAGCGAACTCATGCACCGACAGGGCCGAGGACTCGGATCCGCGGTCAGGCAGTACATCATGAGCAAGGATCCCCAGAAGGGATTCGATGAAGAATCCCCGATCCTTCGACGCTTCAATGCGCTGTCCACCTCGGATTCCGTCGATGAGCTGCTCTGGCATCTGCGCGGCCTGATCACCCAGCTTCGCGGTGAATCGGTTCACCTGGACTTCATGGAACTGGCTGCCAACATCCATGACTTCCACTACTACGACTCCCGCGACAAGGTTCGGCTGAACTGGGGCCGCCAGCTCTACACGGCACCCCGCAAGACCGAATCCGATGAAGTCCCACTCTCCTAAAATCTGAAAGGATCCCATCACCATGTCTACCTTCATCGATCTCCACCTCATCCAGCTCGTTCCGCCGTCCTGCATCAACCGTGACGACACCGGTTCCCCCAAGTCCGCGCTCTTCGGCGGCGTCGAGCGCCACCGTGTGTCCAGCCAAGCCTGGAAGCGCGCCGTCCGCAATGATTTCAAGGAGCTTCTCGACGTCTCTGAGCTCGGTGAGCGTACTCTCCAGGCGGTCAAACGCGTCGGAGAAAAGATCCGCGAGCTCCGCGAAGACCTTGATGTTCCGGCCTCCGAAGCCGCCGCTGAGGACATCCTCAAGGTCGCCGGTATCACCATGGAAAAAAAGAAGAAGAATGAGGAGGATCCGGCTAAAACCGGCTACCTGCTCTTCCTTTCCCGTGCAGAAATTGATCAGCTGGCGCAGCTGGCACTTGATCAGCTTGACGGTGCAAAGCCGACCAAGAAGCAGGCGCGCGCAGCCCTGCAAGGCAACGCCGCCATTGACGTCGCCCTGTTCGGTCGCATGCTTGCTGACGCCCCAGAAGCCAATGTGGACGCTTCCTGCCAGGTCGAGCACGCGCTGTCCGTGCACAAGGCCACCCGAGAGTTCGACTACTACACTGCCGTCGATGACAATGCTTCCGAGGACAACGCCGGTGCCGGAATGATCGGCACCCAGGAATTCGTATCCTCGGCGCTCTACCGGTATGCGACCATCAACGTCGATAAGCTCGTCTCCAACGTCGGGGATGCAGAAGCTGCGGCACGCGCCGTGGAAGCATTCACGCGTGCCTTCGTCACCTCGATGCCCACCGGAAAGCAGAATACTTTTGCCAACCGTACCCGCCCCGATTTCCTCCTGGTCGAGGTCCGTGAAGATCAGCCGGTGAGCCTGGTCAATGCATTTGAGGAACCGGTCCGCAACGAAGGCAACGCGGTGCCACTTGCAGCGGTGGAACTAGCGAGGTACGCCGTCGACGGCGATGCACAGTATGGAACCAAGCCGGTGGCCTCCTTCGGTATGTTCACCCAGGCCGCTGACTCTGAGGCCCTGCAGGCGGTACTCGTCGAGCGCACTGAGAAGCTCGGTTTCGAAGAGATCATCACCCGTGCCGGAGAAGCCGTCCGCGCATCCTCACAGGAGGACTAATGCCTACTCTGGTCATGAGATTGTCAGGCCCTTTGCAATCGTGGGGTGTTGACAGCAGATTCGTCAACCGATCAACAGCTTCATCGCCGACTAAGAGCGGTGTGATCGGCCTTCTCGCCGCGGCCCAGGGGCGTCCCCGCGAGGAATCCGTGGCTGACCTGGTTCAGCTTCGCTTCGGTGTACGTACTGATCAGGTGGGTAGTGTACTGAGGGATTTCCAGACGGAGATCGACTGGCGAACAGGCAAGGCCAAGCCACTGACCAACCGCTACTACCTGCAGGATTATCGATTCATCGTAGGTATAGAGGGAGCGCTTGACGTGCTTGAAGGACTGGAGCAGGCACTCCACACACCTGTCTTCCCGCTCTACCTCGGGCGACGAAGCTGTCCTCCCGGTGAAAGAATCTCACTGGGCATCGTGGACACCGATCTGGAGGCTACTTTGCATTCTCAGGGATGGATCGCAGCCGACTGGTACCGAAAGAAAATCTCTACCCAGGTTCATCTCCCGATCAGTCGTGACCTCCTGGATGGGGAATTGGCCGATGAGCTTCTGCGAGACCAGCCACAGAGCTTTGATCCGAAGGAGCGTAGTTACGGATTGAGGGCAGTCAGACACGATTGGGTGACCATCGAGAATTCGCTCGGTAGGAAGCCCCAGGAACATGATCCTTTTGAACTGCTGGGAGGTGTGTAGATGTATCTGTCAAGAATGTATCTGAACAATCAACGGAGACAGACCCGTGCACTGTTGGCAAACCCGCAGATGATGCATGCTGCGGTGCTATCGTCATTTCCTCCGGATTCTTCTGCGCAGACCGAGGAAGGACGAGTGCTGTGGAGAATCGACCGGACCCGTGAAGAGACCGCTCTTTATGTGGTCAGTCCTTCTATCCCGTCCTTTGAGCATCTGCAGGAACAATCCGGGTGGGCACAGGAACCTTCGTGGCAGACCAGTGATTACTCACAGATGCTCAACCGCATCACCAAGGGGCAGCGCTATGCCTTCCGGCTGACCGCAAACCCGGTGCACACCGTGACAGAAGAAGGAAAGAAGCGACGCGTCGCTCATATCACCGCGGAACACCAGCTCCGCTGGCTGATTGAGCGGCAGGAGCAGCTGGGAGCTCGGATTGCAGATGATGCGGGGGAACCAACAGCTTCCGTGAACCGCTCAACTCGGATGGTGTTCAACCGGAACGGCCGACGCGTCACTATCCAGCAGGTGACCTTCGATGGAGTACTTGAAGTCACCGCCGCTGATTCCCTTCGCTTGGTTCTCACTTCTGGGCTCGGAAAAGCTCGTGGATACGGCTGTGGCCTGCTGACCCTCGCACCATTGAAAATAACATCATGAACACAGGAATGCCCCCGTCGAAACCCCAACAACTGCACCGTGCCGACAACCGGGTCAGCTTCCTCTACCTGGAACACTGCACTCTGGGCAGAGACGGGGGTGCGCTTACCGCGACAGATGAACAAGGCGTTGTCCATGTGCCGGTTGCCGCACTGAGCGTGCTGTTTCTGGGTCCCGGCACCCGACTCACCCACCAGGCGGTCTCCGTCGTCGCCGATTCTGGCTGTTCGCTGGTGTGGGTCGGGGAAGAGGGGGTTCGCTATTATGCCCACGGCCGCTCCATCGCCCGCTCTGACAAACTCCTGGTTAAACAGGCTGAAAAGGTAAGTAACAGGAAATCTCGTATGTCGGTTGCGCGAGCGATGTATGCCATGCGTTTTCCAGGGGAAGATACTGCTGGCCTGAACATGCAGCAGCTCCGCGGTAAAGAAGGCGCGAGAGTCAGACGGATTTATCGTGAGAGCTCTGAAAAATACAAAGTCGATTGGCATCGACGGATTTATGATCCAAATGACTTTTTTGCCAGCGACCCCATCAATCAGGCATTATCTGCTGCTCACACCTGCCTCTATGGACTATGCCACTCCGTGATCGCAGCTCTCGGCTGCAGCCCAGGGTTGGGTTTCATCCATACCGGTCACGATCGCGCCTTCGTTTACGATATTGCCGACCTCTACAAAGCCGAAACATCCATTCCCCTGGCTTTCCAGGTCGTAGCTGATCTCAACAAAACCGGTCGCGCTGAGATTTCCGATGTCGCTTCGATTACCCGCCGTGCAATGCGCGACGAATTTAGGCAGCTCCGGCTAGTAGAGCGTGTTGCAGAAGACCTGAAGACGCTGCTTATCGATGATGACGCTTCCCCCACCGAGGATTTCTGGGCTGACATCATCCAATTGTGGGACGGCGGTGATCGCCAAGTCGCTGGCGGCACCAACTACGAGCAATCTGATGAGCAAGGAGAGTTCACTTCGGAATGATCACCATCGTGCTCTCCTCTCCGCCCGCCAAGCTGAGTGGCCATCTGACCAGATGGTTAATGGAGATAAACCCCGGGGTCTACGTGGGCAAACCCAGTGCTCGAGTACGTGATGAGCTATGGACTCTGATAATCAGCACACTCACCAACGGGCGGGCGATCATGACCTACCCTACCCGCTCCAACGAGCAGGGTTTCGAAGTCCGGGTTCATCGCAGCCAATGGGAGCCAACCGACTTCGAAGGGATTACTCTCATGCGCCATCCGATCACCACCGCCAAGGGTTCCATGAAAGCCGGCTGGTCACAGGCGTCCCGACAGCGAGTCACACGTCGACGCCGAACAAAGTGATGTAAAATTCCGCATGGACCAACTATTTTCCCTGGTTAATTAGTGTTCTCCCCGCGCAGGCGGGGATGGTCCCGAGTGGCAGAAGACCACCCGCTACCAGGACTTGTTCTCCCCGCGCAGGCGGGGATGGTCCGGTCTCGGATGTGCTCTCCCCGCTGACCTCCCGGTTCTCCCCGCGCAGGCGGGGATGGTCCGGCAAGTCCGTCCAGATGGTCGTGCAGGACCAGGTTCTCCCCGCGCAGGCGGGGATGGTCCCGGTCGCCAGGGCAGCGTCGTTGTCGTCCTCCAGTTCTCCCCGCGCAGGCGGGGATGGTCCCGCTGCCTGTAGCCGTTCGATATGCTCGGCCTGGTTCTCCCCGCGCAGGCGGGGATGGTCCGCGGTGGATGGCGACGCCGATGACGGCGATGATGTTCTCCCCGCGCAGGCGGGGATGGTCCGGGTCATTGATTCCACCGAGTGGGTGGGGGACCGTTCTCCCCGCGCAGGCGGGGATGGTCCGTGACGTCCTCGATGCCCGCCGCTGACTCCAAAGTTCTCCCCGCGCAGGCGGGGATGGTCCCCGAGAACTACCGCATTTTGAATGCGGGGCCTCGTTCTCCCCGCGCAGGCGGGGATGGTCCCGTGCGTCTCGCTGCCGCCGCCCCGGACCTTGCGTTCTCCCCGCGCAGGCGGGGATGGTCCGGAGGAGCCGTGGCAAAACGTTCTCGAATCGAAGTTCTCCCCGCGCAGGCGGGGATGGTCCCCTCGGGTCAACCCCCAGGGCGAGGGCAATCTCGTTCTCCCCGCGCAGGCGGGGATGGTCCCACATCCCGAGGAAGAGGGCGAGCCAGAGGCCGGTTCTCCCCGCGCAGGCGGGGATGGTCCAGGTTGCGCCCCAGAATCTTCCGTGATACGGCCTGTTCTCCCCGCGCAGGCGGGGATGGTCCCCCGGAGCCTTGCTGTATCGGCCACGATCACCAGTTCTCCCCGCGCAGGCGGGGATGGTCCCTTCTCCGAGGCATACTCCTCTACTGGCCAGGCGTTCTCCCCGCGCAGGCGGGGATGGTCCCTGCACCTCCTGCTACAACACCTCCTACACCCGGTTCTCCCCGCGCAGGCGGGGATGGTCCCACCTTCCCCCTGCAGCCTCCGAAGTCGACCGAGTTCTCCCCGCGCAGGCGGGGATGGTCCCGGTAAGACGCACGTCGCGAAGGTCATCATCAAGTTCTCCCCGCGCAGGCGGGGATGGTCCCGGAACCGTCTACTCCGAGGGGGTCCACTACTTGTTCTCCCCGCGCAGGCGGGGATGGTCCCGGCTTCAGCCAGGAGGTCGTAGTTCTCGTTGAGTTCTCCCCGCGCAGGCGGGGATGGTCCCTTGGCGTACGGCTCGGTTTTGTCAACCCCGATGTTCTCCCCGCGCAGGCGGGGATGGTCCCTCATCTTCCAACTGCTGCCGTGCACGGGCCTCGTTCTCCCCGCGCAGGCGGGGATGGTCCCTGCTCGTCAGTGATGTTAGCCATTGTAGGGCAGTTCTCCCCGCGCAGGCGGGGATGGTCCCGGCGTGACCCTTGTCGGCACCGGTGTGAAGGTGTTCTCCCCGCGCAGGCGGGGATGGTCCCGGTCCCTGACCTCTAAGGGCCTGGACTGTCCCGTTCTCCCCGCGCAGGCGGGGATGGTCCCAACTCGCAGAAGTGCTTCTCCTTCGGCCTGACGTTCTCCCCGCGCAGGCGGGGATGGTCCCGAGAACGGACAGCCTGAGAATGTTGACGAGGTGTTCTCCCCGCGCAGGCGGGGATGGTCCACCGGGGGCGCTGGGGTCGTCGTCATCGTCATCGGTTCTCCCCGCGCAGGCGGGGATGGTCCCTTCCAAGATCGCGCCGGGAATTACCCAGGCGAGTTCTCCCCGCGCAGGCGGGGATGGTCCCTGTTGGAGTCGGCCGCGGAGTGTGACGACACGGTTCTCCCCGCGCAGGCGGGGATGGTCCTCGTGTTGCAGCCCTGCAGTTCTAGGAGAGGAGGTTCTCCCCGCGCAGGCGGGGATGGTCCGGTCTTGTAGCCGTAGTAGAACGAGCCATCAGCGTTCTCCCCGCGCAGGCGGGGATGGTCCCGTGTGCATGACCGTCCCCATGAACCGGGGAACGTTCTCCCCGCGCAGGCGGGGATGGTCCCGACTTCTCCGTGGCGGATCTTCTGCGGACAATGTTCTCCCCGCGCAGGCGGGGATGGTCCGCAAAGAACTTGTGGCTCACCCCGACGAAGATCGTTCTCCCCGCGCAGGCGGGGATGGTCCCTTCTCCGGGGTGATCTGCCAGCACCTTCCACGGTTCTCCCCGCGCAGGCGGGGATGGTCCCCAGGCATCCGCTGGGTTCGGTGCTGTCACCACGTTCTCCCCGCGCAGGCGGGGATGGTCCTGAAAGCTGGAATGGTAGCTATGACTCCTAAAAGTTCTCCCCGCGCAGGCGGGGATGGTCCCGAGATCGAAGACTGGGGCATCAACGCCATCGAGTTCTCCCCGCGCAGGCGGGGATGGTCCCCGCCTGCGCCGTCATCATCAGCGACGCACCACGTTCTCCCCGCGCAGGCGGGGATGGTCCCCCGCAAACACCGCATTTTGAGTGCAGCGGCTAGTTCTCCCCGCGCAGGCGGGGATGGTCCCCTGCTGATCTTTGACTCGATGACGGAGCTGTGGTTCTCCCCGCGCAGGCGGGGATGGTCCCCTTTGGTTCGCGGACAGTGGGGGCTTCGTGAAGTTCTCCCCGCGCAGGCGGGGATGGTCCGCCTTCCCCATGACCGGCCCCTAACTTTCCTGGGTTCTCCCCGCGCAGGCGGGGATGGTCCTGAGTGACCGCATGATGACCGTGGCCGAAGCACATTCTCCCCGCGCAGGCGGGGATGGTCCCTGGGAAACCGAGTTCTCCATCAAATGGGGTGCGTTCTCCCCGCGCAGGCGGGGATGGTCCCGATCTTCTCCACCGACTTCGGGGTGACGGCTCGTTCTCCCCGCGCAGGCGGGGATGGTCCCACATCACCCCTGATGACGCGGTGGAACTCACTGTTCTCCCCGCGCAGGCGGGGATGGTCCGGTGGTGTTGTCGATGAGGAAGGTGTCCTCGTTGTTCTCCCCGCGCAGGCGGGGATGGTCCGCTGATCATCAACCAGTTACCCGGGGTGCGCGGTTCTCCCCGCGCAGGCGGGGATGGCCCCTACATGATCGGCACCACCCACCGAAACATCGAGTTCTCCCCGCGCAGGCGGGGACAGGCCGGACGTTCCCCCACGAACCGATCACCTGGGAGCGTGCGGAGCGGCGGGGGACGGCCGCTACTACACCAGCAGGCGGGAGATCTTCGCGGCTGTCTCAGCCACCAGATCCCCGTAGTCCTGCCCGATGCTGCGGACCACGCGGCTGAGGGGGGCAGCCAGGCACACGACGCCGACGATTTTCCCGTCGACAATGACGGGGGCGCTGACCGAACCGACGCCGGGGACCCGGTTGCCCTCGGACTCGACCCAGCTGTGCTGGCTCAGCTGCTTCTCCGCCTCCGGGGTTCCAGCCAGAATCTGTCCGGCGGAACCTGCTGGCAGGGGCAGCCGGGAACCCTGCGGCAGGGTGACACGGAGTTCGTGGGGGGCGTCGATGGAGACGCGGCACACGCGTTCATCGCGGTAGCGCACCCACAGCTGGACGGATTCCTGGGCCCGGGAGGCCAATTCCCACAGGGGCTGGTAGCTGACCGCGTCGCGGTAGGTCTGCAGGATCCGGGTGCCCGGCCCGAAGGTGCCGTCTGGATAACGGGTGAGAAAATCCAGTTCCGCCATCGACAGGGCGAGGCGGTGGGTGGTGGACAGCGACAGTCCCGTCGTCCGGGCGATGTCGGCGGCCAGCCGTGGTTCGTCCTCCACTGCATCCAGGATGGCGGCCACCCGCTCGAGCATCCTGTTTCCGGGTTTGTCGCCGTCCATGATTCTCCTCTTTGTTCCGGCCCCGGGGTGGACCTGCGGTCCGGGGTGTCACCCCTTGTTTAGCACCTCGCCGCGGCCGGAATGAAGTGCCCCGGCGGGGCTCAGACGGTGGTCTTCTGCAGCGCCTTGTTCATGTAGGGGGCGACGATGCTGCGGGAGACCCGGCAGTCCAGCACATAGGTGCCGGTGGACTCGGAGGCGATCCACTCCTCGAAGTCGGCCAGATCGTCGAGGGTGCGCACAACAGTGCCCTGCGCGCCGAGGGGGGAGAGCATCCCCGCGAAGTTGATCTCGGGGATCAGCATAGGTTTCTCCGCTAGCCCCCTGGAGTTCGCGCCGTACTGGTGGATCTCAGCACCGTAGGCGGCGTCGTTGACGACGATGACCACGCCGCGGTGGGCGGTGCGGATGAAGCTCTCGGCATCCGCGATGCCCATCAGTCCGCCGCCGTCGCCGGTGACCAGGACGGTGGTGCGCTCGCCGGCGGCCGTCGCCACGCCCGGGGCGGAAGGGAAACCCAGGCCGATGGACTGGAAAGCGGTGCCCACCATTATGAGGTGGTCAGGACCCTGGACGTCGAAGTACATGTTCGCCCAGCCGATGAAGTGTCCGCCGTCGGAGACGATGAGGCGGTCGGCGGGGATGGTCCGGTTGAGGCGGACCATGAGGCTGCGTGGGTCGAGGCGCCCGTCGGGGGCGAGTTCCTCGCCGAGTGCGCGGGCGGTGGGGTCTGTTTCCAGTCGCTGCCGCTTTCCTGCGATGTATTCGCGGGAACGCAGGCCGTCGAGAAGGGCGGGGATGACGTCGGTGGCGTTGCCGGAGAGGAAGAGATCCACCCGCGGGTTGGTTGCGGTTTCGGCGATGTCGATCTGGATGATGGTGGCGTGCTCGCCGTAGGCATTGCCGAAGGAGGTGGTGAACTGGTTGAGTCCGGCGCCGACGACGAGCACGACGTCCGCGCGCTGCATCTCTCGCGCAGCACCCTCGGCGGCGAAGCCACCGCTGATACCAAGGTCGCGGTAACGGTGCTCACCGGTAGGGAAGGTGCCGCGGGCGGGGGCGGTGGTGGCGACGTCAGCGCGCAGCAGCTCGGCCAACGCGATCAGGTCGGCAGCGGCGGCGCGGGCCCCGCGGCCGGCGACGATGAGTGGATGGGTGGCGCCGACGAGCTTCTCCAAGGCTGCGTCCACCACCGGTACCGCGCGGACCGCGGGCTGCGCGGGGGCAGGTGCCTGCGCGCCGGCCTCGGTGACCGGCTGGTCGGCCAGATCATAGGGGATGGACAGGACCACCGGCCGCAGGGTCTCCAGTGCCAGGTCCACCGCCTGCTGGGTGATGGCTGCGGTGTTGTCGGGGCCGACGGTGAGGACGTGGGCACCTGCGGCGGTGGACATTGCGTCCTGGTCGATGTCGAAGTCCCGCGGTGCGGCGGCCGGGGCGGACCCCACGACGTAGACCAGCGGAGTGTGGGAAAGTGCGGCGTCGGTCAGCGCGGTGATGACGTTGGTGAAGCCAGGGCCGTAGGTGGTGGTCGCGACGGCAAGCTTCCGGGTCACGCGGTGGTACGAGTCGGCGGAGGCCACGGCGGCGACCTCGTGGCGGACGGGGACCATGGGGGTGCCGAGACGTTCGAGCGCGTCGACGAGCCAGGCGTTGCCGTTGCCCATGAGCCCGAAGAAAGTGTCAGTGTTGGACGCCAGCGTGCGGGCGACGGCCTCGGAGACGGTGTACATCAGATCCTCCAGTGATGAATGAGTGGCTTGTCCATATGTGTCTGACCCGGACGCTGCGCTCCGGAGGGTGTAGTACCCATTTTTCGGGCACCGAGATCTCCAGTGACCTCTGACACGTTCAAGTTAGCACCGTCATTCCCCTTTGCTCAATAGGTGGGAGATTAGGTCTCATTCAGTGGGATAAATTTTCTGACATCTGCACCTCGACTGTGCTGGGGATTTGCAAAAAGTGTGAGACATGACTCAAGTTGGCTCTTGCGCAGAATGGATCACATGCCTAGGCTCTCACTCAGTAGAACGTGAACTACCACTGAATGGGAACTAGTCATGACGCAGAATCAGCAGGACACCAGTAATATGCCGCTCGACGGAATCCGGGTTCTGGAACTCGGCAACTACATCGCAGCCCCCTTCGCCTCCCGCATCTTCGGCGACTTCGGGGCGGACGTCATCAAAATTGAGAAGCCCGGCGGCGATGAGCTGCGTGACTGGCGACGCCCCGTCGGTGACATCTCCATGCTCTTCCGCACCGTGGGACGCAACAAGCGCTCTGTCGTCCTTGATCTGCGCACCGGCGCCGGCATCGACGCTGTCAAGCGTCTCATCGCCGCCTCCGATGTGATCATCGAGAACTTCCGTCCCGGCACCATCGAGAAGTGGGGCATCGGCCCGGACGTCATCGCCGGACTCAACTCTGACGCCGTCCTCGTCCGCATCTCCGGTTACGGACAGACCGGCCCCTACCGCAACCGCGCCGGTTTCGGCAGCGCCGCCGAGTCCTTCGGTGGCCTGCGCTACGTCACCGGCGAGGCTGACCGTCCGGCCGCCCGCGCCGCAGCCAGCATGGCCGACACCGTTGCCGGACTCTACGGCGCACTCGGCGCACTCATGCTCATGCTGCAGCGCGCCCGCGGCCGCCACAGCGACGCCCGCGTCGTCGACGTCGGACTCTACGAGGGCGTATTCAGCCTCCTGGAATCCCTCGTGCCGGAATACGATGCCTACGGCATGGTCCGCCAGCGCTCCGGCGGAAAACTCCCCGGCGTGGTCCCCATGGGCGCCTACCCCTGCTCCGACGATCTTGAGATCGTCATCGGCGGTAACGCCTCCAGCGTGTTCAAGCGCCTCATGAACGTCATCGGTCGCCCAGACCTCGCCGAGGATGAGTCCCTGGTCACCGCGGAAGGCCGCCAGGCCCGGGAGGAGGAACTCAATGACCTCATCACCGCCTGGACCCGGTCAGTCCCGCTCAAGGAAGCACAGAAGCTTCTCGACGCCGCCGGCGTCCCCGCCGGCCCCGTCTACGACGCCCCCGGCATCGCCGAGGATGAGCACTACCAGGCCCGCGGCATGGTCGAGGAGCACCTCGTCCAGGTCGAGACCGACGCGGAGCCGCGCCCGGTCCGCTTCCCCGGCGTCGTCCCCAAGATCCCGGGCGCGGAGGGCTCCACCCGCTGGCTCGGCCCCGAGCTCGGCGAGCACACCCTCGAGGTCCTGCGTGACGTTGCCGGTCTGGACGAGGACGCGGCCCGCGCTCTGGCCGACTCCACCACTGACGCACTGGTGAAGGGATGACCGGCATGTACGTGGAAATCACCGACGTCTTCCTCCGTGACGGTCTCCAGGACGAGTCCGTCATCGTCCCCACCGAACGCAAGCTCGAGATCGCCCGCCGTCTCCAGGAGGTCGGCGTCCCCCGCATCGAGGTAGCCTCCTTCGTCAACCCGAAGCGCGTGCCCCAGATGGCCGACGCCGACGACCTCTTCGCCGCCCGGCCCGTGGATGCGGTGAGCTGGATCGCCCTGGCACTCAATGCCCGCGGCGTCACCCGGGCCGAGGCTGCCGGCGCCAGCGAGATCTCTGTCGTCGCCTCCGCCTCCGACGCCCACAGCTCCGCCAACGCCGGCGGCACCACCCGCGAGATGCTGGCCAACCAGGCCCCTGCCATCCAGGCGGCCCAGAAGGCGGGCACCCCCGTGATCGGCGGCATCTCCACGGCCTTCACCTGCCCCTTCGAGGGCGAGATCCTAGCCGCCAGGCTCGTCGAGGTGGTCCGCCCCTTCACCGAACTCGGCATCACCACCATCGGCCTGGCCGACACCCTGGGTAACGCCGAACCCGCCCAGGTCATCGACTCCATCCAGGCCGTCCAGGCGGCCTTCCCCGGGGTGACGCTGTCCCTCCACCTCCACAACGCCCACGGCCGGGCACTTGAGACCGTCACCGCGGCTCTCGAACTCGGCATTACCCGTTTCGACTCCGCCCTCGGTGGATTCGGCGGCTGCCCCTTCGCCCCTGGGGCGGCCGGAAATCTCAGCACCCTCGAACTCGTTGAACATCTGCATGCACTCGGCGTCGACACCGGCATTGATGTTGCGGCACTGACCCAGCTCTCAGCAGACGCAGCCGACTTCGTGGCTGCCGCCCCCGCACTCGCCTGACAGGAGACCCTCCCATGTCCGAGAACACCCCCCGCACCATGACCGAACCAGCACCCGTCAGGCCCGAGGACGTCAAATTCCCCCGCATCGGCGATCGGGACAACCCGACCCGCAAGGTTCTCGTCGAGACCTTCACCCCACCGGAAGGCTCCGTCGGCAGCACCACCGTGAGCAAGGAACCCCCGTGGCGCCGCATCGCAGGCTTCCCGCCCCTGTGGTTCGGCATCCTCTTCGCGATCGTCATCGCAGCCATGAACATGGGCGTGGTCCCTGACAACATGCTCGGCGGCTTCGCCATCACCATCATCATCGGCGGCCTGCTCATCTGGATCGGCAACCTCGTCCCGTATGTCCGCGAGGTCGGACTGCCCACGATGCTGTGCACCTTCATGCCGGCGATTCTCATCCACTTCGCGGTCTTCCCCCAGAACGGCATCGACGTCGTCACCAACTTCATGACGGCGCAGGGTTTCCTGGACTTCTTCGTCATCGCCGTCATCGTCGGCAGTGTCATCGGCATGCCCCGTGACCTGCTCATCCAGGCCGGCCCCCGCTTCGTCGTCCCGCTCATCGGCGCCCTGACCGCCACCTTCGGCGGCCTGTTCCTCCTCGGTACCGTCACCGGCTTCGGCGGTCTCGAGGCCGTGCTGTTCATCGCCGCCCCGATCATGGCCGGTGGCCTGGGCGTCGGCGCGGTCCCGATGTCCGAGATGTACGCCACCCGCCTCGGCGGCGAGTCCGGCGACTTCATGGGTGACCTCATGTCCGCCGTGGTCCTGGCCAACATCGTCTGCATCCTCATCGCCGGCGCCTACAACGCAATGGGCAAGCTGAAGAAGCAGCCCTTCCCCGGTTTCAACGGCTACGGCGACCTGCTGCGTGTGAAGAAGCAGGGCCGCGACCTGTCGATGCCCAAGAAGAAGGAATCCGGCAACCTCGTCGCACTCGGCAAGGGCCTGGCCATCACCGCTGTCCTCTACGTCGCCGGCACCGTCCTCGGCGAGATGTTCCCCGGCCTCCACGCCTACGCCTGGGTCATCCTCCTCGCATTGGCGCTCAACCTGTCCAACCTCTTCCCGAAGGACCTGACCGAGGCCGCCTCCTCCTGGGGTGACTACATCCAGTCCTACCTGGTCCCGGCCCTGCTGGTCGGCGTGTCCATCACCTACATCGACATCGGTGAGGTCCTGGACTCCCTGGCCAACCCGACCTTCATACCCCTGATCGTCATCACCGTCATCATCGCCACCGTCTCTTCCGGCATCGTCGGTTGGCTGGTGAAGATGAACTTCATCGAGTCCTCCATCACCCCGGGCCTGGTCATGGCCGACACCGGTGGCAGTGGTGACGTCGCCGTGCTCACCGCGGCCAACCGCCTCCACCTCATGGCCTTCGCGGCGCTGACCAACCGTGTCGGAGGCGTCCTCGTCCTCTTCGTCACCTCCGTCCTGGCCGGCTTCCTGTAGAAGCCCCTCAAGCTGAGAAGGACACCCGCACCGACTCCCGCGGGTGTCCTTCTCCTTTTGTCGGGTGAGGAGTTTCTATCGGGTGACCGGGGATTTCCGGTGACCTCCGCAGAGGATCGCCGCTTGGAATTGGCGAAGTTCACCACTTTTCTTGCCCCCGGCTCAAAAGACGCCTCCCCGCCGCCTGGATAAGGGCGGCGGGGAGGCGTCACATCGCGCCCCCGGCAGGATTCGAACCCGCGACCAATCGGGTAGAAGCCGACTGCTCTAATCCACTGAGCTACGGAGGCATGCGCGCTAAATAGTAGCGCACCGCGTGACAGAAGCGGAAAAGTTCGCTGAATGGCCCTTATCAGTGAAAATCCATGAACCGGGGGCGGTATGTAGCATCGGGGTTGTGTCCGGCGTCACCTGGATGCCGGATGTGTCAGGACCACGCTTAGTTGCGATCGATCAGTCAACCAGACCCCGGTGGATTGTCCGGGGCGACGAATAAGGAGCACCACCATGGCACAGCGAGTTCTCATCACCGCCGGAGCTGGCGGCATCGGCCTGGAGATCGCCCGGGCCTTCGTCCGTGAGGGGGCCAAGGTACATGTCGCCGACATCAATGCCGAGGCCGTAGAGAAGGTGACCAGCGAGCTGGAGAACGTCACCGGCACGGTGGGCGACATCGCCGACCCAGCGGCGGCGGACCAGATCCTCGAGGACGTGCGCAGCCACCTCGGGGGTCTGGATGTGCTGGTCAACAACGCCGGTATCGCCGGGCCGACCAAGCCGATCACCGAATACGGCGAGGATGATTTCGACGCGGTGATCAACGTGAACCTGCGGGGTACGTTCAACGTCACCAAGCGGGCGGTGCCGCTGCTGAAGGAATCCGACGCCCCCTCCATCATCACCATGTCCTCGCTGGCGGGGCGTTTCGGCTACCCGAACCGCATCGGTTACTCCACCACGAAATTCGCCCTGGTTGGTTTCGCCAAGACCCTGGCCCGGGAGTTGGGGGAGTTCGGCATCACCTCCAACACCATCCACCCGGGTGCCGTGGCCGGCCCGCGCATGGAGAACGTCCTGCAGGGCCGCGCCGACATCTCCGGCCGCACCCTGGAGGAGGAGCGGGAGAGTGCCCTGGCCAACCAGGCGGTCCAGCAGTTCGTCGACGCAGCGGACATCGCCGAGCTGGTGCTGTTCCTCGCCGGCCCGCACGCGCGCTCCATCTCCGGTCAGATGCTCAACATCGACGGTGATTCGAAGGCGGCGGTGTAGCCATGACGGAGCCTGCCACGGGTTCGGCGCCCCTCGGCGGGGCCGGACCTGACCCGGACGCCGACCCGGAAGCCCCGCGCCAGAGCCTGTGGCGCGGCCGGATTCTGCTGATCGCCGGCATCATTCTGCTGGGTATCTCCCTGCGTTATGCCGTCACGGGCCTCTCCCCGCTTCTCCCGGTGGTCCGGGAGGGGCTCGGCATCGGGGTCACCGGTGCCAGCATCATCGGCATGCTGCCCACGCTCATGTTCGGTGCGGGTGGCCTGCTGGCGCCGATGCTGGCGCGGCGGACCTCGACCGAGCTGGTCGCGGTCGTCGGCATGACGTTGGCCACCATCGGTGCCGTGGCCCGCGCGATGGCCACCGATGCCACCCTGTTCATCGTCCTGTCGGCGGTCTCGCTGCTGGGCATGGGCTTCGGCAACGTGGCGGGCGCACCGCTGGTGAAGAAGTACTTCCCCGACCGGCAGGCGATCATGCTGACCACCTTCGCACTGCTGATGCAGGCCGGCGCCACCCTGCCCGCCTTCACGGCGGTGCCGATCTCGAATGCCGCCGGCTGGCGCTGGTCGCTGGCGTCCTGGGCGCTGATCTCCTTCCTGGCGATCATCCCGTGGGCCATCCAGCTGTTCCGGAAGGACTCCGCACCCGCTACGGCCCAGGGCGAGACCGCCGGGGCACAGGAGTCGGCGGGCGTTTCGTTCGGGATCGGCTCCCTGCTGCGCAGCCCGACGGCGGTGGGTACGGCCCTGTTCTACGCCACCGCATCGTTCAACACCTACGCGGTGCTGGCGTGGATGCCGACCATCCTCGGTGACCGGGGACTGGATCTGGGCGCGGCCGCCGGTGTGTTCAGCATCTACACCTTCATGACGCTGCCGATGGCGCTGATCGTGCCGCTCATCGCGGCAAAGATGGAGCAGCCCTTCCCCCTGGCGGCGGCACTCAGTGTCGTGCACGCGATCGGCTTCACCGGCCTGCTGCTGGCGCCGGGGATCCCGGCCCTGTGGGTGACCATCATGGGTCTCGGCGGCGGTGCCTTCCCCTTCGCCATCGCGATGTTCAACCGCCGCACCCGGACCGAAGCCGGTTCCGCCGTGATCTCCGGTTTCGCCATGGGTGTGGGTTATCTCGTCGGTACCCTCGGCCCGCTGGCCGGTGGCTGGTTGTTCTCCGCCACCGGCGGCTGGGAGGCCGCGATGATCCTCTACGCCGCTTCCGGAGTGCTGATGCTCGGTGGTGCCTACCTCATGACGCGGAAGAAATTCCTCGAGGATGAGGTGAGGACGGTGGCTCCCGCCACCGGCTAGGTCGGAAACCGGCCGGGCATTAGGGTAGGTGCCATGTCAGCACCGCAGGTAGAAGAGCAGGCCGGGACGAAGAGGGCGTCGATAAGCAGGACGAGCAGGGTGCGGCCTACCTGGCCGCTCTACCTGCTCTTCCTCGGCGTCGCGGGGCTCGTGGGCGCGACGATCTCCTTCGGGCTGCTCACGGATTCACTCATCGCGCTGGGCATCCCGGACCCGGGGCCGGTGACCACCTGGGGCCTGCCCTTCTTCCGGGCGGTGGGTTGGATGCTCGCCGCACTGTCGGTGGGTTCCTTCATGTTCTCGGCCTTCTACATCTCGCCGAAGGTGCCGGACAATGACAACTCGCGCCTGGTGGAGGCCCCGCTCACCGTCGACGGGGACATCGCCGCGCGGACCGGTGCGTTCTCGGCGCTGAGCTTCGCGCTCGTCGCGCTGCTGATGATCCCGCTGGTGCTCTCCGATGTCTCGGGCACGCCCTTCCGGGACACCCTCGCCCCGGACATGTGGGCGGTGGCCATCGGCCAGGTCGCCACGGCGCAGGCCTGGGCCGTGGTGGCCGCCTTCGCCGCGGTCGTCGGCATCGCGGGGTTGATCTTCCGGAAGTGGATCGCGCAGCCGCTGCTGCTGGTCGGCGCTGTTCTCACGGTCGTGCCGCTGGGCATGGAGGGTCACGCCGCGGCAGGCGGCGCGCACGACTACGGCACCAACTCCTACCTGTGGCACCTGCTGGGCATGGTCTTCTGGGTCGGTGGCCTCATGGCGCTGATCGCGCACGGCCGCCGCCTGGGCCCGGACATGGAGCTGGGGCTGCGCCGTTATTCACGGATCGCGCTGTTCGCCATCCTGGTGATGATCATCTCCGGCCTGGTCAACGCCGCGGTCCGCGTGGAGTGGTCCGACTGGTTCACCACCACCTACGGCTACATCCTGGTGACCAAGACCGTGGGCCTGCTGGTGCTGGGATTCCTCGGCTGGATCCACCGCAGCATCACCATCCCGCAGATCAACACCCGGCCGCGGCTCTTCCTGCGTTTCGCGGTCGGTGAGGCCGTCGTCATGGCCGCCGTGACGGGCGTGGCCATCACCATGGGCCGCACCCCGCCGCCCCCGCCGCGGGACCCGAACCTCTCGCAGATGGCCATCCAGATGGGCTATGACCTGGTGGAGAAGCCGACGCTGACCAACGTGTTCACCATGTGGCGGTTTGACGTCATGTTCGGCACCATCGCCATCCTCATGACCGCCGGCTACCTCTACGGCGTGTGGCGCGTCCACCGCAGGGGTGGGACCTGGCCGTGGCTGCGCACGGCGATGTGGCTGACCGGCACGGTCTCCTTGTTCGTCACCACCAGCTCAGGCCTGGGCATGAACATGCCGGCCACCTACTCGATGCACATGATCGTGCACATGATCCTGTCGATGGTGGTGCCGCTCTTCCTCGTGCTCGGCGGGCCACTCTCCCTGATCATGGCGGCCTACGAGCCGGGCGCGCCGGGGCAGCCCTCGGCGCATGACTGGGTCGTGGCGATCACGAAGGCGCCGCTGCTGAAGATCATTAGCCATCCGGCGGTGAACACCGCCCAGTTTCTGTTCTTCTTCTACGTGCTCTACATCTTCATCCCCTTCTACGAGCTGATGATCTCCGAGCACGCCGGGCACCTGTCCATGAACTGGGTCTTCCTGCTCTCCGGTTACCTGTATTTCTGGGAGCTGGTTGGCCCGGACCCGTTGCCGGTGCAGCGTCCCACGGCGATCCGCCTGGCGTGGCTGGTCGGTTCCATGCCCTTCCACCTCTTCGCCGGCATCTACCTCATGCAGCTGACCACGGTGATGGGCGAGGACTTCTACACCAGCCTGGGTCTGCCCTGGGAGCTGAATCTGCTGGAGGATCAGAAGGTCGGTGGCGGCATCGGCTGGGCCTCGGGTTCCTTCCCGCTGGGTCTGGTGTTCATCCTGCTGTTCCTGGGCTGGCGCCGGGATGACCGCGCCACCGAGGTGGAGTACGACAAGAAGGTCGAGGCAGGGGAGAGCGACGAGTACGAGGTCTACAACGAGATGCTCGCCCGCATGGCCGAGGGTGGTTCCACGCGCCCTGACTACTACGGGGATGAGTTCCCCCGCAAGCCCTGATCCCGCACGGTGCACCCGTGCCTGTGGATGGCGGGGGTCTGTCCACAGGCTTATCGACGCCTCGTTGTCACCGCCCCACCGCAGTGGCAGGGTGCGGGGTGTCACCATCATTCACAGACACCAGGGGGAACTACCGTGGCAACATCAACCACCACCATCACCGGCAACCTGACCCGGACACCCGTCCTCAAACAGTTCGAACCGTCCAAATCTGACCTGGTCAGCATGCGGGTGGCCGTGAACCGCCGCGTACTCAAGGACGACAAGTGGATCGACGGCGACGCGGCCTACATCACCGTCGAGGCCTGGGGCTCGCTGGCCCGGCACTGCAGGGTCTCGCTGGACAAGGGCATGCCGGTCATCGCGACCGGCCACCTGGTCACCACCGAATGGCAGGTGACCGGGGAGGAGAAGCCGCGCACCCAGCTCGTCCTCAAGGCCAGCAGCATCGGCCTTGACCTGACCTACTACATCGCCGCCTCCCGGAAGATGGACGCCAGCGAACGCCGCATCGAGGGCATCCAGATTCCCGAGCAGGACATGGCCGACATCTACGACCAGAAGCTCGAGATCAAACAACAGCCCGCCGACTCCTTCACCGATGTCTCGCACCTGCCGGAGTCACCCCTGGGGCAGCCGGTGGGGGCGGCCGGACAGCCGGATGCGCCCTTCTAGCGGCCGTTCGGGTATATACACGCCGGTCATGTACCCTGTGGAGTGTCTTTAACGCATCACACACAAGGGGAGAAATGGCCGAGTTCATCTACACGATGAAGAATGTGCGAAGGGTCGTCGGCGACAAGGTCATCCTTGACAACGTCACGATGGCCTTTTACCCGGGCGCCAAGATCGGCGTCGTCGGACCCAACGGTGCCGGCAAGTCCTCCGTCCTCAAGGTCATGGCAGGTATTGACCAGCCCTCCAACGGCGAGGCCTTCCTCCAGCCGGGTGCCACCGTCGGCATCCTGCTGCAGGAGCCGCCGCTGAACGAGGAGAAGACCGTCCGCGAGAACGTGGAGGAGGGTCTCGGCGAGATCTTCGAGAAGAAGCAGCGCTTCGAGGCGATCGCCGAGGAGATGGCGACCAACTACACCGATGAGCTGATGGAGGAGATGGGCGTCCTGCAGGAGGCCCTCGACGCCGCAGACGCGTGGGAGGTCGACTCCAAGATCGAACAGGCCATGGAGGCACTGCGCTGCCCGCCGTCGGATTCCCCGGTCACCCACCTCTCCGGTGGTGAGCGCCGCCGCGTTGCCCTTGCCAAGCTGCTGCTGTCCGAGCCGGACCTGCTGCTGCTCGATGAGCCCACCAACCACCTGGACGCCGAGTCCGTCCTGTGGCTGGAGAAGCACCTCGCCGACTACAAGGGCGCTGTCCTGGCCGTCACCCACGACCGTTACTTCCTCGACCACGTCGCGGAGTGGATCTGTGAGGTCGACCGCGGCCAGCTGCACCCCTACGAGGGCAACTACTCCACCTACCTGGAGAAGAAGGCCGAACGCCTCGAGGTCTCCGGCAAGAAGGATCAGAAGCTGCAGAAGCGCCTGAAGGACGAGCTCGCCTGGGTGCGCTCCTCCCCGAAGGCACGTCAGGCCAAGAACAAGGCCCGTCTGGAGCGCTACGAGGAGATGGCCGCCGAGGCCGAGAAGTACAGGAAGCTGGACTTCGAGGAGATCCAGATCCCGACCCCGCCGCGCCTGGGCAACAAGGTCGTGGAGGTCAAGGACCTGGAGAAGGGCTTCGACGGCCGCACCCTGATCAAGGACCTCTCCTTCACCCTGCCGCGCAACGGCATCGTCGGCGTCATCGGTCCGAACGGCGTGGGCAAGACCACCCTGTTCAAGACCATTGTCGGCCTTGAGCAGCCGGACGCCGGCAGCGTCGAGGTCGGCGACACCGTCAAGCTGTCCTACGTGGACCAGGGCCGCGAGAACATCGACCCGGAGCAGACCGTGTGGCAGGTCGTCTCCGACGGCCTGGACTACATCCACGTCGGCCAGAACGAGATGCCTTCGCGCGCCTACCTGTCCGCCTTCGGTTTCAAGGGCGCGGACCAGCAGAAGCCGTCGAAGGTGCTCTCGGGTGGTGAGCGCAACCGGCTGAACCTGGCGCTGACCCTCAAGCAGGGCGGCAACCTGATCCTGCTCGATGAGCCGACAAACGACCTCGACGTGGAGACACTCGGTTCCCTGGAGAACGCGCTCACCGAATTCCCGGGCTGCGCCGTGGTCATCTCCCACGACCGCTGGTTCCTGGACCGCACCTGTACCCACATCCTCGCCTGGGAAGGCAACGTGGAGGAGGGCCGCTGGTACTGGTTCGAGGGCAACTTCGGCGACTACGAGAAGAACAAGGTCGAGCGCCTCGGCGCCGACGCCGCACGTCCTTCGCGTGTCACCCACCGCCGCCTGACCCGCTAGTCCTGATCGGTCAGCACGACGCAACTCCCGAAGGCCTGCACCCTGCACAGGGTGCAGGCCTTCGGCTTATCCTCGATCCACCGATGAGCTTTGGGTCGAGTTTCTGATCTGATTTCGGCTCCTCGGTGTCGCGGTGAACAGGCCGTCGCCGGCGAAGTCCCGCACGCCTTGCAGCGCGCCGTGCACCTTCTTGTCGAAGCGGGATTCGTCGTACAGCTCGTGTACGAGTTCCTGGGAGGCGACCATCACCATCTCGGTGCCGGGGAGTCGGAAGCGGAAGATCGGGCCGTACTCGGCGACCTTGTCCATCACCCCGAGAATGCCTCCATGAATATCCACCTCGAGCAGGTTCCCGCCACAGGCAGGGTTCTCGGCTGCGGAATCGGGACGAGCGTGCTATCGGGCGTCATCGGTTGACCTCCTTCTTGGCGGGCTTCAGCACCGACGTTCCCACGAGTGCGACACCCACGACCCCGGTTACGATCAGTCCGAGTGTGGCGGGGTTCCACCACCCAGCACTCTGGAACATCAATGCACGAGAGCCTTCAGCGAGGAAGCGCAGCGGGTTCCACGGGTACACCCAGTCCTGCCAGAAGCTCGGTAGGAACTCGTAGGGCAGGTTCGCCGTGCCCAGACCCAGCAGTAGGACGGCGACCGGCACGATCATGCCCGCCATGCCGAGCCAGTTGATCGAGCCGATCACGAGCGTCATCAGGGCAAACGATGCGATAGCGAGGAACACAGCTGCGCCGGTGAAGGAGAAGTCCAGATCCGGTGCGAACGCCGAGAGCACGCCGGCAGACACGGTTCCGACGATCGTCGCGGTAAGGACAGCGAGTCCGAGCTGGGTGGCTGCCCCTCGACCCTTCGATGGGGTTTGAGTCTGTGCCGTCTCGCCGGCGTAGAGGGGGAAGGTAGAGCGGATCACGATGCCGCCGACGTAGCTGGCGAGGTAGACGAGGATCATGAACAGCATCGGCAGCACCGTGGCCGACAACCCCAACGAAGCCGGGATCTCGTTGTACGCTTCCACCTCGACCGGCACATCGATGCCGGCGGTCAGCTCATCGATCGAGCCGGACAGTTGAGCGCTCACCATCGGATGCTTGCCCTCATTGACGATCAACGTCAACGGTGACACCTCTCCCGCGCCCTGTCGGGCCATCACCTGAGACTCGCTGAAATCCGATGGGACCACGAGAGCCGCATAGATGTCGTTGTTCTCCAGCGCCTCATCCAGCGTCTCCTGGGAGTCGAGGCTCTGCCAGGCGAGCATGCCGTCGGCACCGCTCGCAGTGACCGTGCCGACGACCTGTTCCCCGGCCGCGAGCGTGCCCTGCGGGGTCTCGAAGCCCGCATCGAGATCGACGACCGCGATCGGAAGCTCACGCGGTTCCATCGTCACCATCGGAGCGACCAGCAGCACCCCGGCTGCAAGGGCGACCAGAACGACGATGAAGGGCCGAAACCAGCGGCCCCATCCGGCTCGGTGAGTGGGATCAGTCACGGGAAACTCCTTTGAATAAGATACGCTGCGTATCGTGCATGGCGATAGCGTATGCTTGAGGAACAAGAAACGCAACGTATCTTGACCAAGGAGCCCCATTGTCATCGCAAGAATCGCCTGCGAAAGCCACGCGGCGCCGTGGCGCGGAACTGGATGAGGCGATCCGTCAGGCCGTGCGCGACGAGCTTGAGGCGCACGGATACGCCGCACTCACCTTCGAGGGGGTCGCCCGGCGCGCGCAGACATCCAAGCCAGTGATCTACCGCCGCTACGAATCGCGCGCGCTCATGGTGGTCGACGCCTGGATCAGACCCACTCCTTCGGACCCGGAACCCACCAGCACGGGCGACCTGCGCGAAGACTTCAGGCTGCTCGCACGAGCTGTCTTCGAGCGCTTCTCCCGCATCGGCATCGAGACATTGCGGGGCATCCTGGCCGAATTGCCGCCCGAGCAGATCCCGAAGCTCACCGAGACCACGACTTCCTGGGCCCGTGACGCACTCCACGTGGTTCTGGCCGCTGCGCGTGAGCGGGGCGAGATCGGCAGCAGGCCACTGCCCGAGCATGTCGCCGAACTGCCCATCGTCCTGATGCGAAATGAACTCTTCTTCACCGGAAGGCCCGATACGGCGCCGCTGAGAGACCGCGAGATTGACCGGATCATTGACGATATATGCCTGCCTCTGCTCAGGCCAGGCGATGGAAATGGCAGTTAAAGGCCGTTCTGCTCTGCCTGGCAGAGGGCTTGTTCTTGCACCTGCGGGATGCTCCTGGAGCTGTAGGAAAGTGAACTGTCTAAGCCCCATTTATCCTGATCGCAGGGGCATCTCGTCGTTTAACACGCCGCAATAACCGCAGCCCAATCGGTGGATCCGGGCTTATGCGCCGAGAGCGGCACTGATCTCCTGGGCCGCCTGCTTGGCGGAGGGGCCCACCCCGGTGATCGTGGCTGATCCCGGGCCGGTCCAGTCGCCGTAGCCGACCAGGTGCAGGCCGGGGATTGCCGGGACGCGGCCGTCGAGAAGCCCCCGGACCGGTCCGAGGGCGGGTCGGAAACCGGTGCACCAGATGAGGTGGTCGGACTTCACCTCATCGAGGGAGTCGAACATGCGGGTGGGTGTCAGTCGTCCGGAATCCCGGGCCTCGCGGACGTGGGGGAGCATGACGATATCGCCCAGTTGGGAGTCGGGTCCGGGGTCGGTTTCAGCGCGCAGGATCGCCAGGGCTCGCTGCCGGTTTCGCCGGAACAGCACGCGCCCGTCGACGTCGTCGGGCATCCAGCGTGGTTCGTGCCGGGTGTACCAGGTGACTCGGGCGACCTGGCTGAGTTCTGCCGCGATCTGCGCGCCGGAGTTCGCTGCCCCGACCACAGCCACTGACTGCCCCTGGAAGGGCTCGGCGCCGGGGTAGTTCGCCGAGTGCCACTGCGTCCCGGTGAAGGCGCCCGGGTACGCCGGGACGAAGGGCGCCGACCAGGTTCCCGTGGCTGCGACAACGTTTCTGGCCAGCCAGGACTGCTCGGGGGAGTGGACGGTGAACAGCCCTTCGTCATGATCCACCCGGGTGACGCGGACGGGGCGGTGAATGGTGAAGTCGTAGCGTTTCTCGTAGTCGGCCAGATAGTCCACGACATGACGGGCCGGGGGAAAACCGTCGAAGGCGGGCATCGGCCTGCCGGGCAGGTTGGAGAAGTCGGCGGTGGAGAACAGCGTCATGGACGGCCAGACATGCCGCCATGCTCCACCGGGGGCGGCCTGGTCGTCGAGGATGAGGGTGTCCACCCCGGCCCGGCGCAGGTAGTAGGCGGTGGCCAGGCCCGATTGTCCGCCCCCGATGATGATCGCTCCGAAGACGTGCGGATTTCTCATGAGAATGTCCTTGGCTCCTGTTCCGTTTCAAGGGCTGAGGGTCAGTCCATCTGGAGGACGGTTCGCAGCTCGGCGAACAGCTCAGGGCGTACCGAGTGGATCACCGTGCGCCCCTCCCGGAAACGGTGCAGCAGGCCGGCCTCGGTCAGTTTCTTCAGGTGGTGTGAGACGGTCGGCTGGCTCAGTCCGAGTCGCTCGGTGAGTTCGTTGACGCTGACCGGCCCGCAGCCGCCGGCGGCCAGCTGCGAGAGGATCCGCAGCCGGGCAGGCTCGGCCAGCACCTTGAACAGGGCGGCGTAGCGCGTGGCCTCGTCGTCGCTGAGCGGGCCGCTGCCCAGGGAACAGCATTCGGAGAGGTCGGACAGGGGAAGAATTCGGACGACCGTCATGTGGCCAGCATATATTGACGGCCATCGATAAGGGAAGTAGTTTGGATATCGATACACGTCAATACCTCGAAAGGTCGCCGATGACCGCACCAGTCAGGCCCGCCCGTATTTCCTTCCTCGACAAATATATTCCGGTCTGGATCATCCTCGCGATGGCGCTCGGACTCCTGCTGGGCCGCGGCATCCCCGGGCTGGCCCCCTTCCTCGGCTCCATGGAGGTCGGCGGCATCTCGCTGCCGATCGCGCTGGGCCTGCTGGTCATGATGTATCCGCCGCTGGCCAAGGTCCGCTACGACAAGACCCGTGAGATCACCTCGGACAAGCGCCTGATGAGCGTCTCGCTCATCCTCAACTGGATCGTCGGCCCGGCCCTCATGTTCGCCCTGGCCTGGACCTTCCTGCCGGACGAACCGGAACTGCGCACCGGCCTGATCATCGTCGGCCTGGCCCGCTGCATCGCCATGGTGCTGGTGTGGAGCGACATGTCCTGCGGTGACCGGGAGGCCACCGCCGTGCTGGTGGCGGTCAACTCCGTGTTCCAGGTGCTCATGTTCGGTGTGCTCGGCTGGTTCTACCTGCAGGTCCTGCCCTCCTGGCTGGGCCTGGAGACCACTTCCGCCGATTTCTCCTTCTGGGCCATCGTCACCGCCGTCCTCGTTTTCCTCGGCATCCCCCTGCTGGCCGGTGTCCTCTCCCGGATCATCGGTGAAAAGATCAGGGGCCGGGCCTGGTACGAGTCGAAGTTCATCCCCGCCATCTCTCCGCTGTCCCTGATCGGCCTGCTGTACACGATCGTCCTGCTGTTTTCCCTGCAGGGCGAACAGATCACCTCCCAGCCCTGGACCGTGGCGCGACTGGCCGTGCCACTGCTGATCTACTTCGTCGGCATGTTCTTCATCTCCCTTGCGGCCTCCAGGGCCTCGGGCATGGGCTACGCCCAGTCAGCGTCGGTGTCCTTCACCGCCGCAGGCAACAACTTCGAGCTGGCCATCGCGGTGGCCATCGGCACCTTCGGGGCGACCTCGGCCCAGGCGCTGGCCGGCACCATCGGCCCGCTCATCGAGATCCCCGTGCTCGTGGGGCTGGTCTACGTCATGCTGTGGTTGGGTCCGAAGCTCTTCCCCAATGATCCCACCCTGCCGGCCGGCAGGACCGCCTCCATTCAGACCCTCACCGCCACCGAAAAGGAAACCGTCGCATCATGACCGCCACCACCCCGTCTGTCCTGTTCGTCTGCGTCGGCAACGGCGGCAAGTCCCAGATGGCTGCCGCACTTGCCGAGCAGCACGCCGGTGGTCGCCTGGAGATCCACTCCGCCGGCACGAAACCGGGCACCAGGCTCAACGCCCAGTCCATCGAGGTGATCGCGGAGGTCGGCGCCGACATGTCCCGGGGAACCCCCAAGGGCGTTGACCCCGAGCTGCTGCGCCGGGTTGACCGCACCATCATCCTCGGTGCCGACGCCGAACTGGAGCTGCCGGCGGACGCGCGCGGAACACTGGAGCGCTGGGTGACCGACGAGCCGTCGGAGCGCGGCATCGAGGGTGCCGAACGCATGCGCCTGGTGCGTGACGACATCGACGCCCGCGTCCGGCAGCTCATCGCGGAACTTGAGGGCTGATAACGCCGTCCACCGACTCTCCGCCGCCCCGGACCCCTCTTCGGACTGATCCGGTATAGATTGGATGGGAATACACGCGCCCGCCGTGCGAGACCGGGCGAGACCCAGAGCAATACCGGAAGAGGAACCTCCCCCGTATGAACGCCGACCAGAACTCCGCCCTGCACGTCACGAGCGTGCCGGTCCGATGGTCCGATTTTGACCGTTACGGCCACATCATGAACGCGAACTACGTGGAGGTCGCCCAGGAGGCGCGTCTGCAGTTCGCCGAGGACGAGTTCACCGCCCGGGGCCACGACTTCGCGGTTTTCGTCCGGCACCTGGACGTCGATTACCTGCGTCCGGTGCTGCCCGACACAACTGAGCTGCTCATCGAGACGCAGGTCGTGGAGATCGGCAACACCTCCTTCACCACCCGCCAGGAGATCAAGGACCGTCAGGGCCGGGTCGCCTGCATCGTCGAGTGCGTGCAGGTGGCCATCGACATGAACACCGAGCGCCCGCGGTCGATCACACAGAAGGAGATCAAGATCCTCACCCGTGCCGCCGACGTGGATGAGCTCGAGGCCGGCGACTCCGCGCAGTGATCACCGAATCGCTGCGGATCCTCGACGGCGCGCCGGGACTGCAGTCGCTGATCGGCCGCTCGGTGGATCTCGACGCCTCCGCCTCCGTGAGGTTCCGTCAACTGGGCGAGTGGGTGGACGTGTTCGTCACCACCCCGTTCCAGGTTGTCGCCTCACGCCGCATCCAGGGCACCGCCTCCCGTGACGGAGCGGTGGTCTCTGCGATGGAGCTTCTCGACGCCCTCCGCGACGGCTCCGAGACCATCGGGCCCGCCCGTGACCCGAACTGGCCCGGCGCACTGCCGCCCGCCGAGGGTTTCATGCTGGTGGGCAACATCCCCGTTGATGTGGTCCGGGAACTCGCCGACAAGGGTCAGGCCCTGGCGCGCCAGTTCTCCGGTCCGCTGGGTCCGCCGGCCAGCCTGCTGGACCAGGTCGTCCTCACCGTCGAGGAGGAGGCCGGTACCGCTGAGATCACCATGCGGATGATCTTCGCCTGCACCTCCCTGGGGCTTATCCCGGGTTTCGCCGCCCCCATTGACATCCCGCGTCACCTGCGGGTCTCTGTGTTGGGGCGCTGGGTGCGTCTCGATGCCCCCTTCGGCACCGTCTACCGTTCCACCCGCCTGTCGTTGTTCTAGGCGGCCCCGTGGTCGGGTGAGTCGGTGACGTGTCATGTCGGAAAATGCGCACCTTCGTCACATGTCACGTCAACAAGCTCAGTCTGCCGCATAAGCCCAGTTCGCCAGCGGCGGAATAAGTTGTTGATGTGACATGTGACGACGCCCCGTATTATCCCGCCGCCCACCCGGCTCAGAGCAGCACCGCCCCGGCCAGCGCCGCGAAAGCCGCCACCGACCAGGGCGGCAGGCCCCACTTCGCCAGACCGAGCCAGCACAGGGCGGCGATGACCAGGGAACTGGTTCCCGTGATGCCATGTACCAGCACCGGATCCCAGAAGGCAGCGCCCAGCAGACCCACCACCGCCGCGTTGACCGCCGTGAAGGCGGCCCGCAGGACGGGGGAGTGGCGCCACCGGCCCCAGAAGTGCAGCCCCGCGGTCATGAGCAGTGCCGAGGGCAGGAAGATCGCCACGACCGCCAGCGCCGCACCCCACACCCCACCGTCGACGGCCCCGAGGTAGGCGGCGAAGGTGAACAGCGGGCCGGGTACGGCCTGGGCGGCGGAGTAACCGGCGAGGAACTGCGACTGGCTGACCCAGCCGGTGGCCACGGTCTGCTGTTCAAGCAGCGGCAGCACCACGTGCCCGCCGCCGAAGACGAGCGAGCCGGTCTGCAGATAGGCGGTCGCGCGGGTGAGCAGTTCCCCGCCCAGCAGCGCGGCCCCCGCCCACAGTCCCACCAGTAGGACCACCAGGCCGACGATGCTGCCCACCGCCGCCCGGGCGGGGACGGGACGGATCCCCTCGAGCTCCTCGCCACCGCCGTCGTCCCGCCCGTCGCGGAGCAGCAGCACGCCCACCGTGCCCGCCGCCAGCAGCACTGCCACATGTGTGAAGGGTCCGGGAAGCACCAGCACCGCCAGCCCGGCGAGGACCGCGACGGTGGCGGTGAACCTCGTGTCCGCCATGGACCGGGCCATGCCGGTGACGGCGTGCAGGACCACGGCCACGGCCGCCGCGAGCAGTCCGGCGATCCACCCCTGTCCGGCATCTACCACCCCACCCGCCATGAACAGTCCGAAACCCGCCAGGACCAGCGCGGAGGGCAGGGTGAACAGCAGCCAGGCGGCGAACATCCCGGCCCAGCCGGCGCGGTGGTAACCCAGGGCCAGGCCGACCTGGGAGGAGGCGGGGCCGGGCAGGAACTGCGCGAGGGCCACGATGTCGGCGTAGCTGCGTTCGCTCAGCCAACCGCGCCGGGTGACGAATTCGGTGCGGAAGTAGCCGAGGTGGGCGGTGGGCCCGCCGAAGGCGGTCAGTCCGAGCAGTCCGAAGCTGCGGATGACCTCCCCGAGGTGGCGGCGGGGTTCCGGTGCTGTGCTCACCGCCCACATGTTAGATCCGGTCGGTCGTCGCCGCAGCGTGGGAGAACGCGGGAGAGCCTTTGCTGTCCGGCGGGGCTGACGTGGCACAATGGTCGGAGCCATCAAGAAGCCACGGTCACACCGCAGGGTCCGTAGAGAGGACAGTTACGCCATGCGCATCGGTATCCCCAGAGAGATCATGAACAACGAGGGGCGTGTTGCGCTGAGCCCGGCCGGTGCCGCCACCCTGATCACCGAGGGACACGAGGTCATCGTGGAGACCGGTGCCGGCGAGGGTTCCTCCTTCGCCGATGCGGAGTACGCGGAGCGCGGGGCGCGTATCGCGGCCACCGCCGCGGAGGTGTGGAACGAGGCGGAGCTGGTGCTCAAGGTGAAGGAGCCGCTGCCGGAGGAGTACCAGTTCCTGCGGGAGGACCTGGTCCTCTTCGCCTACCTGCACCTGGCCGCCTCCCGGGAGTGCACGCAGGCGCTGGTAGACTCCGGCATCACCTCGCTGGCCTATGAGACAGTCACCGATGCGCGCGGCGGGCTGCCGCTGCTCACCCCGATGAGTCAGGTCGCCGGCCGCCTCGCGGTCCAGGAGGGGGCGCACCACCTGATGAGCCAGAAGGGTGGTCGCGGTGTGCTGCTCTCCGGTGTGCCCGGTATCTCGCCGGCGAAGGTCGTAGTGCTCGGCGGCGGTCAGGTGGGCGCCTCGGCCGTGGCCATGGCGCAGGGTTCGCGTGCCTCGGTCACCGTCATGGATCTCGATCCTCGGGTGCTGGAGCGTTTCGACGACCTCTACCAGGGCAATGTCCGCACCATCCTCTCCGACCCGATGTCGATTGAGGAGGAGCTTCTCGACGCCGATCTGGTCATCGGTGCCGTCCTCGTCGCCGGTGCGAAGGCCCCGACGCTGGTGCCGGACGAGCTGGTCGCCCGCATGAAGAAGGGGGCGGTGCTGGTGGATGTGGCCATCGACCAGGGCGGCTGCATCGAGTCCTCCCGCAAGACCAGCCATGAGGAACCGGTCCTGCAGGTCCACGACACGCTGATCTACGGGGTGCCCAACATGCCGGGTGCAGTGGCCAACACCTCCACCCGGGCGTTGACGGGGGCGACCCTACCGTTCGTCCGCGCGATCGCGGAACTCGGGGTGGACGGGGCGACCTCCCGCTTCCCGGGGCTGGCCCCGGGTGTGATGACCCGCGTCGGGCGCCTGGTCAGTGAGCCGGTGCGCCTGGCGTTCCCGGATCTGGCTGGTTGATCAGCATCGCCGCCACCCGTTCCATGTGCTCCCAGATCTGGTGGCGGTAGGCGGGCGGGATGGTCTCGTCGTCGATCTGGTCGAGGGAGACCTTCATCAGTTCGAGCCAGCGGATGGCGGCTTCACGGTCCACGTGGAACTCGAAGTGGCGGCGCCGCAGCATCGGTGCGCCGCGCTGTTCGTTGAAGGTGGCCGGCCCGCCCCAGTACTGGGCGAGGAACCATTTCAGCCGTGCCTCGGCGCCCTCCCAGTCATCGTCGGGGTACATGGGGCCGAGGATGTCATCGGTTCTGACCTGCTCGTAGAAACCGGCGGAGATCCGGGCGAACGTGGCGTCGCCGCCGACCTCCTCATAGAGGGACTTCGGGGTGCTCATGTTTTCCAGCCTAGACTGGCCCGCATGACTGACCATGCTCTTCTCCTCGATGACGTCACCGTCCGCCGCGGCAGCACCCGGCTGGTGGAGAACCTGAGCTGGCGGGTGCCGGCCGGTTCCCACTGGGCGGTGCTCGGCCCGAACGGGGCGGGCAAATCCACTGCCCTGAAGCTGGCGGGCGGCTGGTGGTACCCGACGACCGGCACCGTCGACATCCTCGGTGAGCGTCTCGGCCGGGTGGAGCTGCTGAAGCTGCGCCGCCGTATCGGCTGGGTGGATCCGCGCCAGCGGCTGGGGGATTACCCGGTGGCGGAGCTGGTGCTCAGCGGTGTCACCGGTTCCAACGGGCTACTGCCGCGCTGGACGCCGACGGCCGCGGAGCTGGAGCGTCTGGAGCAGCTGCTGGAGCTGACCGGCCTGGCTGATAAACGTGGGCGCCGCTGGATGGAGCTGAGCCAGGGCGAACGGGCGCGCACGCTCATCGCGCGGGCGTTGATCACGGAACCGGAGCTGCTGCTTCTCGACGAACCCACCACCGGCCTGGACCTGCCGGGCCGGGAGCTGCTGCTGCGTGTCCTCGATGAGCTGCGGGGGCTGCGTCCGGAGCTGACCACGGTGCTGGTGACGCACCATGTGGAGGAGATCGCGGCGTCGACAAGCGATGTCCTGCTCATGAAGGACTCCCGTGTGCTGGCTGCCGGGCCGGTGAAAAACACGCTGACCTCGGAGAACCTCTCCGCACTCTACGAGCTGCCGGTCTCCCTGGAGACCGTGGCGGGACGCTGGTTCGCGCTCTGCATATAATTCGGAAACAGTGGTGTCATCATGGACCGCTTGGTCTATAGTGGCCGACATGACTCACGGACTCAATGGTTTTTCTTCCCGTTCCATTCACGCCGGATATGAGCCCGACAGCCTCTACGGCCCCATCAACATGCCGATCTACGCGTCGACCACCTTCGCGCAGGACGGCCTCAACGAGCTGCGCGGCGGCTTCGAGTACACCCGCTGCGGCAACCCGACGATCGACGCCCTGGAGAAGACCGTCGCCAACCTGGAGGGTGCGCAGTACGGCCGCGCCTTCTCCTCCGGCATGGCCGCCACCGACGTCGTCCTGCGCATCCTCCTGCGCCCGGGCGACCACCTCGTCCTCGGCCACGACGCCTACGGCGGCACCTGGCGCCTCATCGACCAGGCCTTCGGTGAGTGGGGTGTGGAGTACACCGTGGTCGACACCACCGACGTCAACGCCGTGAAGTCCGCACTCAGGGACAACACGAAGCTGATCTGGCTGGAGACCCCCACCAACCCGGCGCTGAGCATCACCGATATCGCCGCCATCGCGAAGATCAAGGGTTCCGCCGCTCTCGTGGTGGACAACACCTTCGCCTCCCCCTACCTGCAGCAGCCTCTGGCCCTGGGTGCGGACCACGTCCTGCACTCCACCACCAAGTACCTCGGCGGCCACTCGGACGTCGTCGGCGGCGTCGTGGTCACCAACGATGAGGCCTTCGATGAGAGGCTGCTGTGGTTCCAGGGCGGCGTCGGCCCGATCCCCTCGCCTTTCGACGCCTACCTCACCGCCCGCGGCATCAAGACCCTGGCCGTGCGCATGGACCGCCACTGCGACAATGCCGAGGCCATCGCCGAGCACCTCGAGGCCTCCGACCTGGTCTCCACCGTCCTCTACCCGGGTCTGAAGTCCCATCCGGGCCATGAGGTGGCCAAGCGTCAGATGAGGCGTTTCGGCGGCATGATCTCCGTGCGCTTCCATTCCGAGGAGGCTGCCCGCGTGTTCTGCCTGAACACCCGCCTGATCTGCCTGGCCGAGTCCCTCGGTGGTGTGGAGTCGCTCGTCGAGCACCCGGCGACCATGACCCACCAGTCCGCCGCCGGCTCCCAGCTGGAGGTCCCGCGCGATCTGGTGCGCATCTCCATCGGCATCGAGGACCTCGACGACCTACTCGCCGACATCGATGTCGCTCTTGAGGCCGTCGCCGCCGCCACTGCGGTCGCCGACTCCGCCGTGGAGGCCTAGCTCTTCCTGCCCTGCCGCACAGCCCCCGCCCGGTGAATGGTCACCGGGCGGGGGCTTCCCCGTTGTGAGGGCGGAGGGGAGGTAGCGGGACCCTGCGATCACGGACCCGCGGTGAGCCGGGGTTTCGGACCCATCGCGGGTTTTTTCTGCTTTTTCCGGGCTGGTCGCGGGCGCGTCCTCACGGGATGGCCTTCGCGTGCCCGTGATCGCGGGTTTCGCCACAGGTCCGTGAGGAAAACTTTCTGGAGAAACCATAAGTGCAGGTAGCAGGCTATATTGCAGACCCCCTAAAGGTCATCTCAAATAGTCTGAACATTAACCCGTGGGTAAGGGGTCGTTAATGAAGCGTCCTTAGGGTGCTGTTGAGGGTTAACCGCGGGATGTCCTGCGGTGGTCGCGTTCTGCTTCCTCACCCTCTCCGCTTTGTTCGCACTTGACGATCTCCGAAGGACTCGAATGTCTCTCTCCCGCCGCATGCCGCGCACCATCCTTGCCGCAGCTACCAGCGCCATCATGCTCACCGGTCTCGTGGCCCCCTCCGCCACCGCCTTCACCGGCTCCTCCATGGGGCACGAATCCTCCACGGGTCTGCCGGGCGTCAAGACGGCCCCGAAGAACATCATCTACATGGTCGGTGACGGCATGGGCTACAACCATGTGGCCGCCGCCAACCTCTACGAGTCCGGGCAGACCCGCTACCAGGTCGAGGGTGAGGCCGGTTCGGATCTCTCCGAGGCGCCGGGCGAGGCCGTCCAGGTCTACGAGGGCGACAAGTGGAACCAGCTGGCCATGACCACCTTCCAGCACGACAACTCCTATGAGCCGGACCGCGCCTGGGCCGATCACAACTACGTCAAGGAGAACTTCACCGACTCCGCCGCCGCCGGCACCGCCATGGCCACCGGTGAGAAGACCGAGAACGGCAAGATCGGCGTCGACGAGACCGACGCGTCCGTGGAGAACACCTCCGAGCGCGCCAAGGCCGAGGGCAAGGCGGCCGGTGTCGTCTCCAGCGTTCCCTTCAACCACGCCACCCCGGCAGCCTGGGCCGCCCACAACCCGAACCGCAACGACCTGAACAACATGGCGGAGGAGATGATCAACAGCGATCTCGACGTCATCATGGGCGCCGGCCACCCCTTCTTCAACAACGACAACCAGCATGTCACCACCGCCGACGAAGACTACATGACCGCTGAGCAGTACGAGCGTCTGTCCAACGGTGAGACCGAGTTCAACTTCATCGAGGAGGACTCCGACTTCGAGGCCCTGGCCAACGGTGAACTCGACGGCGAGCGTTACTTCGGCCTGGCGCAGGTCGCCGACACCCTGCAGCACGACCGTTCCGGCAACTCCGTCACCCCCTACGACACCGCGCTGAACGACGTCGTCGACCTGGCCACCATGTCCGAGGGCGCCCTCAACGTCCTCAACCAGGACGAGGACGGTTTCCACCTCATGATCGAGGGTGGCGCCATCGACTGGGCCGGCCACGCCAACGACATTGCTCGTGACATCGAGGAGGTCCAGGCCTTCAACGAAGCCGTCGAGACCGTTGTCACCTGGGTCGAGGAGAACTCCTCCTGGGACGAGACCCTGGTCATCGTCACAGCCGACCACGAGACCGGTTACCTCTCGGGCCAGTCTGAGACGCCGGACTACAAGGCCCTGACCGGTGCCGTCGGTGAGGTCCCTGCCCATGACTACTACTCCGGCAACCACACCAACATGCTGGTGCCCGTCTTCTTCCGCGGCGCCGGCAGCGAGGACATCGCCCGCTCCGCCACCGGCACCGACGCGGTCCGCGGCAAGTACATCGACAACATCACCATCGCGAACCTGACCCTGGACAAGTGGTGGGCACGCAACTAACCTGCGATCCCGCCCGCCTCAGAGCAGGCGGATGACCGCCACCCCGGCCACCATGCACGCAAGTCCCAGGACCTGCAGCACGGTGGCCGGTTTGCGTTTCGCCCCCAGCAGGCCGAAGTGGTCGATGAGCAGGCTGCCGGCCATGAGTCCGAGCACGATGACCATCACCGTCAGGCCCGTGCCTATGACGGGGGAGAGGAAGGCGTTGCCGAAGACGAAGACCGCCCCCAGCAAACCGCCGATCCACATCCACCACGGGTTGCGCCGCTGACCCTCCGGCACCGTCAGCTGCCAGGGGGTCCGGCCGGCCAGCACGATGAGCAGCAGCACGGCCACCCCCACCCCGAAGGAGATCAGGGCGGCACCGGTGGCGGTGTCCAGCACCACGCCGAGCTGGCCGTTGACCGCGGTCTGGGTGGCGGAGAACATGCCCGCGACCACCCCGGCGATCCGCCAGCCCCACAGGCCAGGTCCGCTTCCCGGTGCGCCGGCGAGACCGGGATCCCGGTGCGGGTGCAGGAGGGCGTCCGCCAGCCCGATGGCACCGAGGACGCCGGCCACCAGCAGCAGGGCTCCGAGCAAGCGGATGGCGGTGAGCGTGGTCTGGGGTGCGTTGAAGAGGCTGAAATGGTCGATGGCCAGACCCATGATGACCTGCCCCGTGATGGGCAATACCACGGTCTGCACGCTGCCCAGGCGCGGGAAGAGGAAGATGTTGGCGGTCAGCACCACCACGCCCAGCAGGCCACCGGACCACAGCCAGGCGGGATGGCCGGTGGTGAGGGAGGGGTCGGGCAGGCGGGCGTCGAGAAGCAGGACGGCGGCGAGCAGAGCGAGGAAGCCGACGGTGAAGGAGGCCAGGGAGGCAAGGAAGGGCGAACCCACCGACAGGCGCAGACGCGAGTTCGCGTTGGTCTGCACCGGCATCACCAGCCCGACCAGGACGCCGAACACGACAGTAAGCATGATCCTCCTCTTTCGGACAGATTGGTCCGCGCGCCATCAGGCCCGGCTACAGTCGATGATATGACCGAAGCAATCGCCATTGTCACCGGCGCGACGGGCGGTATGGGCCGCGAGATCGTCGTGGACCTCGCCCGCACCCATCACGTCTACGCCCTCGGGCGCAACGACGAGGCCCTGGCGGAACTCGGTGCACTCTCGAACGTCACGCCCGTCAACTCCGACCTGGTCGCGGACCTGCTCGGGGAGGAGGCGCCCTCCTCCGTCGACCGGCTCACCGAGCTCACGCGGGTTGACGTCGTGGTCCACGCCGCGGCCGTCGCGACGAAGTTCAGCGTGGAATCCGCCAGGCCGGTGGACTGGCGCGATGCGCTGGACCTCAACGTGGTCGTGCCCGCCGAGCTGACCCGCCGCCTGCTGCCCGCCATCCGGGAGGCGCAGGGCACCGTGGTGTTCATCAACTCCGGTGCCGGCCGTGGTTCCTACGGCGACAACATCGTCTACGCCGCCACCAAACACGCGCTCTACGCGCTGGCTGACGGGTTGCGCAAGGCCGAGTCCGTGGGCGGGGTGCGGGTGTCCACCGTCGCCCCCGGCCCCACCGACACCCCCATGCTGGAGGGGCTCTACGCGCAGGACGGGAAGGAGTACCGGGCCGGATACTTCATCGAGCCGGTGGAGATCGCCCGGGCCATCCGGACGGTGGTAGACGCCGGGCCGAGCACCCAGATCACGGACGTCTCGGTGCGACCGCGCATCGAGGTCGGCGACCGGAGATAGTCAGCCCAGCGCCGTGGCCAGGGCCGTGCGCGCCGCGGCGTCGGTCTCCTGCAGCATGAGGGCGTCGGTGCCCGGCATGGGGGAGATGGTGGTGTCGGGCAGCTGACCCCACGTCGGGATGCCGATGAGGCTGAGCCGCGGATCCGGGCTGCCGTCCGCGCGGATGAGCAGGCGGGTCTCCGGGTCGACCTCGGGGGAGCCGCTGGCGATGGACTGCCCGTCGCTGGTGCTCAGGTGGTACGCGCGGCTGCGGCCGGCCCCCGCGATGGACACGGCCAGCGGGTCAACGCGGCGGCGCACATCGGGGCTGTGCATCCAGGCGTCCACGAGAACGGGGGAGCGGACCTCGGTCTTGTTCGTGGTGGGGGAGGTGGCCACGAATTCCCCGCCGGCGACGCGGATCTTCGGGTTCGCGCCGAGGAAGCTGACCAGGCCGGCGTCGACGAGGGCGAGCAGCTGGCGGGTGCGGAACAGCGGTGGGCCGGAACCGACCATCTGCCCCAGCGACATCATCGTGGCGTGCAGGTTGCGGCGCGACTCGAAGGTGTAGCGGTCCTGCGCGCCGAGGATCGCGGTGGGTTTGCGGGAGGCGCTGATCGACCACAGCGCGGCCTTGGCCGGGCTGTCCGGACCCAGGGTGGCTTCATGGATGTCACCGGCCATGCGGTCGGCTATGTGTGCGGTCAGCTCCGCACGGGTGCCGGTGACACCGGCCAGGGGTTCCAGCCAGGTCCGCAGGCTGAAAGGTTCGCGGCTGTGTGCGGCGAGCAGCTTATCGACGCCCCGCAGATCTCCGGTGATGCCGCCTGCGGCGACGAGGGCGTCGAGCAGCTCCGCGAACCCGGTGACGGGGAGGTCGACGGCCCCGGGGCGAACCCGCGCCAGGGTGGCGTAGTAGGCCTCGTAGGCGTCGGCGATGACCGCGGGCCACACCTGGGTGTCGAAGTTGATGCGCCCCGCACCCTGCAGCTGCGCGATGACGGCCTTGAGGCGGCGCAGCTCCGCGGCAGGCGGCAGGGAGTGGTACTCGGATTTCGGCAGGTAGGGATAACCGCGGTGGGAGGTGACCACCAGGTGCGGTTCCCGTCCGGAGGCCTCGTAGCGCAGGCCGGAACGCGCAGCAGCGTCCTCGTGGAACTGCCCGCCCCGGTCGAAGGTGAGCAGCGCCATGACATCGAAGAAGCCCATGCCCAGGCCGCGGACCAGGACGGTGCCGGACTCCGGGATCTGCTCCACGGGCTGCTCGAGGGGGTTGCCGGGGCGGATCCAGGTCAGCCCCGATTCAGCCAGGAGGTTCTCCTCATGAGTTGGCCCCGGCTGGTGCCAGCCCAGGGCCAGGACAGTGGCGTCGGCGATGACGGTGGCGCCGTCAGCCAGCGTGATCCGGTCGCGGCCGGTGTCCGTCTCCTGCAGATCCACCGCGCGGGAGTGGTGGGCGATCACCTTGACGGACTCGGGCAGGCGGGCCACCGCCACGTCGAGGACCCAGCGCAGGTAAGCGCCGTAGAGGGCGCGGGAGGGGTTGGACTCCGGTCGGGTGACGGCGATCTCCCCGGCGAAGGCCTCGGCGACCTCCGGGGCGGGTGGGTGCGCCTGGAGCAGGGCCGCGGCGGCGGGGTTGATCTCCTCGCCGCGCAGGTGGCGGATCCAGTCGTGGAGGATCGGGCCCTCCAGCACGGGGGCCTGGACGCTGGAACCGGGCTCGGTGAACAGGGTGACGGCGGCGGAGAGCGTGTTCATGCACAGGGTGCGGGTCTGCGTGGTGTCCCATACCCGGCCGGCGCCGTGCTGGGCCTCGTCAATGAGGTGGAGGGTGAGCTCCGTACCGGGTTCGATCAGGGCGGCCAGCCGCTCCACGACGGAGATGCCGCGGGGGCCGAGTCCCACGATGGCGATGGCGGGGGAGGGATTGGACAAGGAGTTTCTCCTGAGCAATTAAGACTAAGTTGTCTATGTGAATAGTACTGGGCAGTCTAGTGGGTGTAAGGTTGCTGTTCAAACATAAGACTATTCACTATTTCGCCACCCAGGAGAACTACGTGCACATCCGAACCGGAGGCCTCCGCGACCTCGGACGCAGGATCAGTGTCGCCCTCGCGCTGCTCGCCAGCCTCAGCCTGGTCGTCGCCTGCACCTCCCGGCCCTCCGCCGTGGAGGAGAACCGGCTGACCTACCTCGAGCCGATCTTCTTTGCCACGCTCTACCCGCCGGCCGCCGGTTTCTACCCCAACGGCGGCGTGGTCAACAACATCACCGACCGCCTGCTCTACCAGGACCCGGAGACCCTGGAACTCAGCCCGTGGATCGCCACCTCCCTGCCCGAGATCAACGAGGACGCCACCGAATTCACCTTCGACATCCGCACCGACGTCACCTACTCCGACGGCACCCCGCTGACCGCCGAGAACGTGGTGGCCAATTTCGACCTCTACGGCCTCGGGGACTCCGACCGGGTGCTCACCTCCTCCGAGCAGATCACCAACTACGAACGCGGTGAGGTCATCGACGAGGACACCGTCCGCTTCCACTTCTCCGCCCCCGCCCCCGGCTTCGCGCAGGCCACCAGCTCCATCAACGCCGGCCTGCTCTCCGACGGGACCCTCGCCCTGGCCAACGACGGTTTCGCGCCGGGCAACGCCACCGGCGTCATCGGCTCCGGCCCCTTCGTCATCGAATCCGAGCAGCTGGGCACCCGCCTGCGCCTGGCCGCCCGCGAGGACTACGACTGGGCCCCGCCGACCCACCCGCACCAGGGGCGCGCCCGCGTCGACGCCATCGACTTCATCCTGGCCAGCGAGGAATCCGTCCGCGTCGGCGGCCTGATAGCCGG
Source organism: Corynebacterium hylobatis (assembly GCF_003955685.1). Classification (GTDB taxonomy): domain Bacteria; phylum Actinomycetota; class Actinomycetes; order Mycobacteriales; family Mycobacteriaceae; genus Corynebacterium; species Corynebacterium hylobatis. The sequence goes on along the minus strand of NZ_RXHJ01000008.1, from coordinate 50,326 downwards.
GCAGGCGGACATCGCACGCCAGGTGGAGGCGCCCGTCGAGAGGCACCTGCAGGAGCAGGGCCTCAACGTCATCTGGCACGGCACCAACGGCGTCAACAACTCCCTGAGCTTCCGCTTCATGCACCCGCACCTGCAGGATATCCGCATGCGCCAGGCCCTCATCCACGGCATCGACCGCGATGAGATCATGCACACCCTCTTCTCCGATTCCTATGTCCAGGCCACCTCCGCCATCGCGCACACCGCGCTGGGCTACAAAGAGCAGCCCGGCGCCTATGAATACGACCCCGCCCGGGCGCAGCAGCTGCTCGACGAACTCGGCTGGGAGCTGGGCGGGGACGGCATCCGCACCCGCGACGGGGAGCGCCTGAGCTTCACCATCAACGAGGCCGTCCCGCAGCCGCGTTCCCGCGAGGTGGTGACCAAGGTGCAGGAGCACCTGCGTCGCATCGGCGTGGAGATCCACCTCAACCCCGGTGACAACGCCACCCAGAATGCCGACTCCCTGGACTGGAACACCATCCAGATCCGCCACACCATGGTCGGCCGCGCCGACTACGACGTGATCAAGTCCATGTGGCACTCGGAGAACCGCAACGAACTGCTCAACGGGGACAAGACCACCGGTGAGATCCACGACCCCGTCCTCGAGGACATGCTCGGCCAGATCGCCGCCCTGCCCACCGAGGCAGAGCGTGCCGAGATGACCCGCCGGGTGCAGGACTACCTCACCGAGCAGGCCTACATCCTGCCGCTCTTCGAGGAGCCTCAGGTCTTCGGCGTGGCCCCCTATGTCCACGGCTTCCAGCCCGAGTCCATCGGCCGTCCCTCCTTCTACGGGGTCTGGCTGGAAGATACCGACGAAAACACCACTGACACCGCCGGGGAGGAGCAGTAATGACCCGCGCACAGATCCTCCGCCGCATCGGACAGGCCGTCCTGGTGCTGCTGATCACCTACACCGTGGCCTTCCTCCTGCTCTCGGCGCTGCCCTCCGACGGCGTCATGGCCCGCTACGCCAGTCCCGACCTGGCCCTGTCCGCCGAGGAGATCGCCCGCATCCGGGAGACCTACGGCGCCGACGAACCCCTGCTCCTGCAGTACCTCCAGGCGCTCGGGGGTTTTCTCACCGGCAGCTTCGGCTACTCCGTGCAGACCGGCACCGCCGTGTCCACGATGATCGTGGAGTCTCTGCCCGGCACCGTGGCCCTGTCCGTGGCCTCCTTCATCCTGGCCATCCTCCTGGCCCTGCTCATCGCCGTACTGGCCACCACCCGCACCTTCGGCTTCGTGGGCGACATCGTCCGTTCCCTGCCGGCCTTCATGGTCTCGCTGCCCACCTTCTGGCTGGGCATCGTCATCATCCAGGTCATCTCCTTCCGCCTGGGTTGGGTGCCGGTCATCGACGCCACCCCGCTGCAGTCGCTCATCCTGCCCTCGCTGACGCTGGCGGTGCCGATCTCCGCGCCCCTGGCCCAGGTGCTCATCCGCTCCATTGACGAGGTCAACCGCCAGCCCTTCATCCAGGTGGTCCGCTCCCGCGGTGCCGGTGAGGCCTGGATCTTCTGGCGCAACATCCTGCGCAACGCCATGCTGCCCGCCCTGACCATGGCCGGCCTGCTCTTCGGCGAACTCGTCGGCGGCGCCGTGGTCACCGAGGCCGTCTTCGGTCGCGCCGGCATCGGCCAGATGACCGTGCAGGCCGTGGCCAACCGCGACACCCCGGTCCTGCTGGCCGTGGTCGTCATCGCCGCCACCCTCTACGTCCTGATCAACCTCATCGTGGACCTGCTCTACCCGGTCCTCGACCCCCGTCTGCGCAGGAAGGTTCGAGCATGAGCACCCTGACCACCATCCCCGCCACCCGCCTGCCCCGACGCGGCCGCGGTACCCGTACCGGCGGTCTCACCGCCCGCCGCACGGGCACGGTCGTGGCCGCGGTGATCCTCGTGCTGGCCGTCCTGTGGGCCCTTATCCCGCAGCTGTTCACCACCCACGACCCGAATTCCGGCACCTTCGAACCCCTGCTGGAACCCAACGGCACCAACTGGTTCGGCACCGATTCCGTCGGCCGTGACCTGTACACCCGTGTGGTCTGGGGTGCGCGCGAATCCCTGGCCGGCGCGCTCATCGCCGTGCTCGTCGGCCTCGTGGTGGGTACGCTGATCGGCCTCGTGGCCGGGACCCGACGTGGTTGGGTCGACTCCGTGCTCATGCGCCTGGTGGACGTGCTGCTGAGCATCCCGGCGCTGCTGCTGAGCCTGTCGGTGATCATCCTGCTGGGTTTCGGCACCATCAACGCCGCCATCGCGGTGGGCATCACCTCGGTGGCGACCTTCGCCCGCCTGGCCCGGTCCCAGGTGCTCAGCGTCGCCGGTTCCGATTTCGTGGAGGCCGCCTACGGTTCGGGTGGCACCCAGGCGCAGGTGCTCTTCCGGCACATCCTGCCCAACTCCCTGACCCCGGTGCTGGCGCTGGCGGCCCTGCAGTTCGGTTCGGCCATCCTGCAGCTGTCCACCCTGGGTTTCCTGGGTTACGGTGCGCCGCCGCCGACCCCGGAGTGGGGCCTGATCATCTCGGATGCCCGTGACTACATGGCCACCTCCTGGTGGTTGACGGTGCTGCCGGGTGTCGTCATCGTCGCGGTGGTCTGCGCGGCGAACTACCTCAGCCACACGATCCGGAAGGAGGCCTGACATGGCAGGCACCACCCCTCTACTCGAGGTCACCGACCTCGTTGTCTCCTACGCCAGTTCGCGTGGGGAGGTCAACGCCGTCAACGGCGTCAGTCTGCAGGTACACCCCGGCGAGATCACCGCGATCGTCGGTGAGTCCGGTTCCGGCAAGTCGACCACCGCGCAGGCGGCGATCGGTCTGCTGCCGCGCAACGCGAGCATCGATGCCGGTGAGGTCCGCATCGACGGCGGGTCCGTCACCGGCTTCAGTGAGCGCCAGTGGCGTCAGCTGCGCGGGAAGCGCATCGGTCTGATCCCGCAGGACCCGAACAACTCCCTCAACCCGGTCAAGACCATCGGTGAGTCCGTGGGGGAGGGGCTGGCCATCCACGGCCGCGGGGACAGGGCCGCACGCCGGACCCGGGTCATCGAACTGCTGGAGCGGGTGGGCATCGACAACCCGGAGAAGCGCCACGACCAGTACCCGCATGAGCTGTCCGGCGGCATGAAGCAGCGCGCGCTCATCGCCGCGGCCGTGGCCCTGGAACCGGAGCTGATCATCGCGGATGAGCCGACCAGTGCCCTGGATGTCACCGTGCAGAAGGTCATCCTAGATCTGCTGGATGAGATGCGTGCGGAGCTGGGCATCGGCATCCTGTTCATCACCCACGACCTGGCGGTGGCCGGTGACCGGGCCGACCACATCGTGGTCATGGAACGCGGCACCGTCCGCGAGTCCGGGATCGCCGCCAGCGTGCTCACCGACCCGCAGGACGCCTACACCCGCCAGCTGCTTGCCGACGCCCCCTCCCTGACCACCGCCACCCTGGCCGGCGACCGCCGCCGCGAGGTCGACGGAGAGGCCGAACCGCTGCTTGTCGTCGACTCCGTCACCCAGCGTTTCGGGGACTTCACCGCCGTCGACGACGTTTCCTTCACCGTGCCCCGGGGCACCACCCACGCCATCGTCGGCGAATCCGGTTCCGGCAAGACCACGCTCGGCCGGTCCATCGCCGCCTTCAACAAGCCGACGGCCGGTTCCATCCGCATCGGTGTCACGGAGATCACCACCGCGGACGCGAAGGCCCGCCGGGAGCTGCGCCGGGACGTGCAGCTGGTCTACCAGAACCCCTATTCCTCGCTGAACCCGCGGCAGACCATCGGCCAGATCATCGCCGAGCCGCTGCGCAACTTCAGCCGCCTCACACGCGGGGAGGTCAACGCCCAGGTCAACCGCCACCTCGACCTGGTGGCCCTCGACCAGGCGGTCGCGGACCGGCGCCCCGCCGAGCTGTCCGGCGGCCAGCGCCAGCGCGTGGCCATCGCGCGTGCCCTCATCCTGAAACCCGAGCTCGTCGTCCTCGACGAGGCCGTCTCCGCGCTGGATGTCACCGTGCAGGCCCAGATCCTGCGCCTGCTCGACGAACTGCAGACCGAACTCGGCCTGACATACGTGTTCATCTCCCATGACCTTGCCGTGGTCCGGCAGATCTCCGACACCGTCTCGGTGATGAGCGCCGGCCGGCAGGTCGAGTACGGTGCGACAGCAGACGTCTTCGAGAACCCGGAATCGGAATTCACCCGCAACCTCATCGACGCCATCCCCGGTCGCAGCTACCGGGGCGGCGACCTCAACCTGGGACTGTGATCATCATGACCGACATCATCAACCTGCTCTCCGCCCTCGGCCCGGACCACCCGCTGGCCCGCCTGCGCGGCGCCCGCCCCGACGCCCTGACCAACGCCCAGAACAGCTTCGAGGCCCTGCTCGAACCCGCCGCGCCGGGCACGTTCAGCTACGGCGAGCGCTACGCCGTGGCGACCTATGTCGCCGGCCTGCACGGAGCGGCCAACGCCCGCACCTTCTACTCGGAGCTGCTGCTTGACGACGCCCCCGCCACCCTCCCGCAGGCAGTCGACGCCGCTATCGAGGCCGGCCGCTCCACCGGACCCTACTGGGACGGTGGCTTCGTCCTCCACGATGCGGACGCCCTCGGGGAGCGGCTGGCAGCGGCCTTCGACATCGCCCACCTGCTGGTCTTCCACCCCCGCGATGCCCGCCCGGAGGCGATGGCCCACCTCGCGGCCCACGGCTGGTCCGCCGATGACACCGTCTCCCTGACCCAGCTCATCTCCTTCCTGGCCTTCCAGCTGCGCGTCATCCACGGTCTGCAGGTGCTGGCCGGCCGCGACGTGGCTGTGCCCGCCCCAGCCCGCGCCAGCGGCGTCACCCCGGACTGGCAGCTCCACGACGACATCACCACCTATCCCGACCTGGACCGACCCAGCCGCTTCGTGCGCCACTCCCTGGGCTGGAAGGCCTGGGTCGCCCCGGTGCCGAAGGCCGAACTCACGCAGGCGCAGCTGGATTCCCTCATCCGCCCCGAGCGCGCCGACATGGCCTACTTCCGCCTCCTGGCGCGTGACCCGGACGCACTGAAGGCCCGTACGCTCACGGACCTGGACATCTTCTACAACACCGACGGCGGCCTCAGCCGCGCGGAACGTGAACTCGCCGCCACCGTCGCCTCCCGCTACAACGGCTGCGAGTACTGCGCCTCCGTGCACTCGGTGCGCTCGGTGGAGGAGGGCGGGGACGCGGAAAGCGTCGACAAGCTCCTCGACGAGGGGCATGCGGCTGACCTCGGTGACGAGCGGTGGAACGCGATCCGCGAGGCATCTGTCGCGCTGACCACCACCCCCGTCTCCTACGGCGCGGAGCACGTGGCGAAGCTGCGCGAGGTCGGCCTGGACGACGCCTCCCTCATCGACCACCTGTACGCCACCGCCTTCTTCAACTGGGCCAACCGCCTCATGCTGGTGCTCGGGGAGGCCGAGGTCCCGGCCCGTTTCCGCGACTGACCGACCTCGGAGGAAACATGCGGCGGCACCCATATTCGACTTACCGTATGGATTGGCTAGTGTTGTCCGGGTGAATCTCCAGTCCCGACGTTCCCCGACCTACCTCGTCATCGCCGACGGCATCCGCGAGCAGATCGAGAGCCGCGGACTGGCCCCCGGGGACCGGCTGCCCACGGAGCGTGAACTCGTCGAGGAATTCGGTGTGGCCCGGATGACCGTGCGCCACGCACTCGACGTCCTCCAGATGGAGGGGCTGATCGAACGCCGTCGCGGCCGCACCGGCGGCACCTTCGTCCGCTCCGCCCCACCCGTCGTCGAACTCACCCGCATGGAGGGTGTCCTGCCGCAGCTGCGGCAGCTGGGGATGGCGGTCAGCTGCGAGGTCCACCGCGCGACCAGTGTGCCCGCGGAGAGCATCGTGGCGGAGGCCCTGCGCATCGACCCTGGTGCCCCCGTCTTCCGTATCGTGCGGGTCCATTCGGTGGAGGGCACACCGATGGTCATCGAGAAGACGCACTTCCCCGAGGAACGCGTCCCCGGCCTGCTGGAGGTCGACCTCTCCCGCCCCATGTACGAACTGCTCGGTGTCCACTGGAACCTGCGCCCCGTACACAAGGCCGAGACGATCATCCCCGGCGTGGCCTCCGCCTGGGAGCAGGAGGTCCTCGGCATCACCGGCAACCAGCCGCTGCTGCGCATCTGCCGCAACACCGCCACCGGTGACGGGGTGCCGCTCGAGCATGCCGTGGGCGTGCTGCGTTCCGACGTCGCGCGTATCCGCGTGGTCACCGGGGCACTGGTGGACGGTTAAAACGGGCGTACGTAAAATGTCACAAAATACCAGTGCGGGTATCTTTATAAGCCCAGGTGGGCAGTGAAAATCCACGTTGTTGACGTGACATTTTACGACGCGCCCCTTTCCGGCAAGGCGCGTCCCCCAGAAAGCCGCTCAGACCAGCCGGTAACCGGAACCCCGGATCGTCTCGATCCGCTCCGCCCCGATCTTCTTGCGCAGGGTCCGGATGTAGACGTCGACGACGTTGGAACCGGGGTCGAAGTCCATGCCCCACACCATGCTCAGCAGCTGCGCCCGGGACAGGATCTGCCCCGGATGACGCAGGAAGGTCTCCAGCAGCCCGAACTCCCGACGCGAGAGGTCCTTCGACTTCTCCCCGATCCGGATCTTCTGGGTCCGCAGGTCCAGAGAGAGGTCCCCGCGGGTGAGCAGCGCCCCGCCTTCGTCGCCGACATTGGCCTTGTCCGCCAGGCGCAGGCGCACCCGGGCCAGCAGCTCGGCGAACTGGAATGGCTTGGGCATGTAGTCATCGGCCCCGCCCTCCAGACTGCGGATCCGTGCCTCCAGGTTGGTCCGTGCAGTGAGCACGATGATCGGCAGGCTGACCCGCAGGGAACGCAGCTCCTCAAGGACTTCCGAGCCGTCCATGTGGGGCAGGCCCAGGTCGAGGATCATGAGGTCGAAGTCACCGGAGCGGGCCATGTGGAAGGCCGCCGCCCCGGAATCGACGACATCGCAGGCATAACCGGCCGAGCTCAGGCCGCGGTTGATGAAATCGGCGATGCCGCGGTCATCCTCGGCGATGAGAATTCTGCTCACTGCTCTGCTCCTTCTGAAAGGGACTCTTCCGGGGCGGGGATCTCCAGCCCGAAGATGGATCCGAGGCCGGGGGCGGACTCGACGAACGCCCGCCCGCCGTGGGCCTCACCGATGATCTTGACAATCGACAGGCCCAGGCCTGCCCCACCCGGGCGCTGCGTGCCGGAGGATTCCCCACGGGAGAAGCGGCTGAAAAGATGCTCGCGCTTCTCCGCGGGGATGCCCTCGCCATGGTCGCGGACCCAGATGCGAAACCTCCGGTCCGCACCCTCGCCGAGGAAGTCGGTGGCCAGGTCGATGCTGCCCTCGCTGTAGCGCAGGGCATTGTTGTACAGCTCCAGTACCGCCTCGGTGACACGCTGCTCATCGAGGACGACGGTGCCCTCGGCGACGTCGATAAGCGAGATCCGGTCGCTCATGGTCACGGCCTTGTCCTCGATGTCGATGGCCATTTCAGCGACGTCAACGGGCGCCGGGTGCAGGAAATCCCCCGCATCAGCCACCGCAAGAGTGAGCAGATCATTGACCATCCGCGACATCCGGTCCAGCTCGGCGGTGGCCAAGGCGATGGAACGGGCGCGCTCCTCCGGTGGGGAGGATTCCAGCAGCTCCAGCTGTCCACGGACGACAGTGATCGGGGTGCGCAGTTCATGGCCCGCGTCATCGACGAAGGTCCGCTGGTCATGGTAGGCGGCCTCGATGCGGTCGAGCATCGCGTTGAAGGTCGTCGCCAGCTGGGCGATCTCATCACGCCCCTGCACCGGGACGCGCCGGGTGAGATCCGAGTTGGATATCGACGCCGCCACCTCCCGCACCTTGCGCACCGGGGCGAGGATCTGTGCGGCGATCAGCCACGCAATGAACACCGAGGCCGCCAGCCCGCCCAGGCCGATCACCGAGAGCAGACGCACCTGCGCGTTGACCGCCTGCCGGCTCTCCTGGGTGAAATAGGCCACCGCCAGATGCGCGCTGGGCTGGCCGGTTCCGGACTCCAGATCGACGCGCCCCCAGTGGGTGCGGCCGCGGTCCGGATCGTCGAAGACCCCGGAGACGGTGGTGGGGGAGAGGATCTCATCGACGAGTGGTTCCGTGGACACCAGCGGATCCGGGTGACGGCGGCCGGTGCCGGTCAGGTCCATCTGGATGAGCGTGCCCTCGGTCATGCCGATGATCAGCTCGTTGTCGTCCGGGATCTGCCGCGCGAGATAGACCTGGATCAGCCGCTGCGGGGAGGCGAAGGGCGCGGCGGTCTCCGGGTCGGTGCCCTCGGCGGCGAAGCGGCGGAACTCCTCGATCTCCTGCTCCACGGCCGCGTTGGCGCTGTTGGCCACCTCCGAGAGCAGCACCGAGCGGGTGAGCACGACGACGCTGGTGAGCGCGACCAGGACGACTGCGGTGATCCAGACGACGATCCGCCACCGCAGCGAACCCGTCAGCCCCTGCAGGAGCTGCCGCGGTCTAGTCGTCGTCCCAGTCATCGTCATCCCAGTCGTCCCAATCGTCATCGTCCCAGTCATCGTCATCCCAGTCGTCGTCGAAGTCCTGGTAGTACAACGGCGGCTGCGGTGCGGGGGCCGGAGCAGGCACCGGCATCGGGGCCGGGGCGGGGGCCGGAGCGGGGGCCGGGGCTGGCGCCGTCGGCTGCTCCACCGGACGGGGCTCCCCGGGCTCCCCATCGGTCGGCTCCCCGTCGGGAGGTGGCGCGGTACTGGTGACCGTGGATGGCGCCTCCTCGACGTTGAGGATCGCTGTGGCGGGGTCGATGTCCGGGGACTGGTTGTTGTTGGCCAGCGTCGCGCCACCGACCCCGATCAAGACGAGCAGGGCGAAGATGGCCAGCAGGGGCGCGAAGCGGCGGATCGCTGACATGACGGTCCTTTCCGGGAGGCGGCGCGGGGAGAGATCTCCCGTGATCGTCTCCATTGTGGGGCCCGGCTGTGAAGCCACTATGAAACGCAGATGAAGGTTTCCTCATCTGCGTTCCTGCACTCAGTCGGCGTCCACCGCCCGGTTGCGCAGGGCGCGCGCGACCCGGTCGTGCTGTTCCGCGATGATGCGGCGCAGACCGGCGGGCAGATCGTGGTAGAGGAAGGCGTCGGCACGCGCCAGCCCCTCCGTGGAGGTATCCCACACCGGGTACAGGCCGGTCAGGGAATTCAGGCCCATCTCCGTCGAGGGGTGCTCCCACAGTTTCATGGCCACGTCGAAATAGGGCTCGGCCAGCGGCATGAGGGATTCCGTGGAACCGGGGTAGACCAGGCCCTGCATCTTGTGGCGGGCAGCCAGGTTGGACAGGTCCCCGGCGACGATCTCCGCCCAGACACGCTTCTTCACGGCCGGGTCGTTGACGGCGGCCTCGGCCCGCAGGGCGGCCTGGGCGCCGGACGCGGAACGGTCGCGGCCACGCTCGGCGTCGATCTCCGCCGCCCCGGCCCGGCCGTAGGCGACCAGTGCGGCCAGTGCCAGCCAGCGCAGCTCGGCATCATGCGAATCGGCGAGCACCTGCTCCAAGTGGTCGGCCGCTGCGTCGTTGAGCGGCAGGCGGGTCAGCGCCTGAGCGAAGACCAGGGAGGTCTCCTCCGTGCCCTCGTGTTCGCCGGCGAGGAAGGCGTCGATAAGCAGGTCACGGCCCTCCCCGTGTGCCCAGGAGGGATCAGCGTAGGTGCGCAGCGCCGTGGTGGCCTGGCCGAGGATGCGCTCCAGCACAGCCAGCTCGGTCTCGGCGCCGGCACCGCGGGCGACCAGGCGGATGAAGTCCCGGGCCTTCATCTCGCCTTCCCGGGTGGCCTCCCAGGCCGCCGACCAGCACAGGGTGCGCGCCATGGGGTCGACGATCCGGTCGATGTTGTCGACCACGAAAGCCAGGGAGGCCGGGTCGAGCTGCATGAGGCAGTAGGTGAGGTCATCGTCGTTGACCAGCACCAGATCGGCCTGCTCCACACCGACCAGCTCAGGGACCGGGGTCGACGCACCGGTGACGTCGAGCTCGACGTGGTCGGTGGCGACCACGTGGGCGTCGACAAGCGAATAGAGCCCGACTGCCACGCGGTGCGTGCGCAGCTCATCCGCGCCGGGCTCGGCACCCGCCTGCGCCACGGCGAAAGAGGTGTAGCGGCCGTCGGCCACCTCGAAGGCGGGGGAGAGGCGGTTGATGCCGGTGGTCTTCAGCCACTGTTCCGCCCAACCGGACAGGTCCCGGCCCGAGGCGGTCTGCAGCGCACCGAGCAGCTCATCGAAGGTGGCATTGCCCCAGGCATGATCGGCGAAGTGCCGGCGCACGCCCGCCAGGAACTCATCCCGGCCGACATAGGCCTGCAGCTGCTTGAGCACACTCGCGCCCTTGGCGTAGGTGATGCCGTCGAAGTTCTGCTCCACCGTCTCGATGTCGGTGGCGTCCGCCAGGATGGGGTGGGTCGATGGCAGCTGGTCCTGGCTGTAGGCCCAGGACTTCTCCACGTTGGCGAAGGTCACCCACGCCGTGGTGTAGTCCGTGGCCTCCGCCTGAGAGAGCGCCGCCGCCCACGTGGCGAAGGACTCGTTGAGCCACAGGTCATCCCACCACTGCATGGTCACCAGGTCACCGAACCACATGTGCGCCAGCTCGTGCAGGATCGTCTCCGCGCGGCGCTCGTAACGGTAGTGGGTGGCCCGGGAGGTGAAGACGTACTCGTCCCGGATGGTCACGCACGCGGCGTTCTCCATCGCGCCGATGTTGAACTCCGGGCAGAAGACCTGGTCGTATTTGCCGAAGGGGTAGGCCATGCCGAAATGGGCGTGGAAGAAGTCGAAACCCTGCTTCGTCTCCCGGAACAACCGCTCCGCGTCCAGGTGCTCCGCCAGGGAACGACGGCAGTACAGTCCCATGGGCACGCTCAGCTCCGTCGGCTGGTCAGGCGGAGTCTCCGGGTGATGGGTCAGCGTGCCCTCCCAGGTGGAGTGGACCTCATGGTAGGGGCCCACGCACAGGGCGATGAGGTAGGTCGACAGCGGATAGTTGATCCGTGAACGGTGCACGAGATGCCCGCCCGCACGCGCCGTCCGCTGCGGGGCATTCGAGATGACCTTCCAGTCCGTCGGCGTGGTCACGGAGATGTCATAGGTGGCCTTCAGGTCCGGCTGGTCGAAGCAGGCGAAGACCCGCTTGGCATCGGCGGTCTCGAACTGGGTGTACAGGTAGGTGAGGTTGTCCGCGGGGTCCACGAAGCGGTGCAGTCCCTCACCGGTCCGGGAATATGGGCAGGTGGCGGTGATCCGCAGGGTGTGCTGGCCCACCGTCAGGTTCTCCAGCGCGATGCCGTGGGTCTCGTCGTAGCCCTGCCCGTCCAGGGTCAGTGCCTGGCGGCGGATGTCGGTGCCGTCCAGGTGCACTCCGGCCACCCGGCTGGCCCGCAGATCGATGAACGTCGACCCCGCCTCGCGCACCGTGAAGGTCACGGTGGTCACGGAGGAGAACTCCGTGTCGGAGCCGGTCAGGTCCAGGCTGATGTCGTAGTTGTCCACCGTGAGCAGCCGGGCGCGGTGGGCTGCCTCATCGCGGGTGAGGTTGATCGAGGTCATGGGTGTGTCTCCTGACACTGGGGCGGACGGTGGCCACCCTCAGCCTAATCTCCACCTATCCTGGGGGCCATGACCACAAACAACGTTCATTTCTGGTTCGACGTCACCTGTCCCTTCGCCTGGCAGACCTCCCGCTGGGTCAAGGAGGTGGAGAAGGTCCGCGACATCACCGTCGAGTGGACCCCCATGTCCCTGGCCGTGCTCAATGACGGCCGCGACCTGGAGGAGGGCTACACCGAGATGATGAAGGCCGCCTGGGGCCCCGCCCGTGTCTTCGCCAAGGTCGCCACCGAGGAACCCGAGAAGGTCGACGACCTCTACACCGCCCTGGGCACCATCCTCCACGCCGGCAAGGAGGCCGGGAAGAAGGACTTCGGCGCCTACGACGAGCTCATCGCCCGCGCCCTGCAGGAGGTCGGTCTCGACGCCTCCTACGCCGAGGTAGCCAACACCGAGGAGGTCGACGACCAGCTCCGCGCCTTCCACCAGTCCGCCATGGACGGCGTCGGCGATGAGGTGGGCACACCGGTGATCAAGCTTGGTGACGCCGCCTTCTTCGGTCCCGTGATCACGCGCGTGCCCACGGGAGAGGAGGCCGGCGAGCTTTTCGACGCCGCCGTGCGCCTCGCCCAGTTCCCCTACTTCTTCGAGATCAAGCGCTCGCGTACCGAGAACCCGCAGATCTAATTCGCCGCGGGCGGGAGTAGGTCGTTGATTGACCCGGTCGGATCGTGATCCCTCCCACCAGTCTGGGTAGAGTCAGTGCCATGCGCGTATACCTTGGAGCAGACCACGCCGGCTTTGACATGAAGAACATCATCGCCGAGCACCTGAAGAAGCAGGGCCACGACGTCATCGACTGTGGCGCCCACACCTACGATGCCGACGACGACTACCCGGCCTTCTGCATCGAGGCCGCCTCCCGCACCGTGAACGACCCGGGTTCCCTCGGTATCGTCCTCGGTGGCTCCGGCAACGGCGAGCAGATCGCCGCCAACAAGGTCCCGGGTGCCCGCTGCGCCCTGGCCTGGTCCCCGGAGACCGCCCGCCTGGCCCGCGAGCACAACAACGCCCAGCTCATCGGCCTCGGCGGCCGCATGCACTCCGAGGAGGAGGCACTCGCCATCGTGGATGCCTTCCTGGACCAGGAGTGGTCGAAGGCGGAGCGCCACCAGCGCCGCATCGACATCCTCGCCGACTACGAGCGCACCGGTATCGCCCCGGTCCTGCCGGAGCAGTAGTCCGGTCTGTTTCGCCCCGTACCCTCGTGGTGCGGGGTTTTTCTGTCCCCGACTCTCCGGCCACCCAGTGCCTCGCGACGCCGCGTCCGGGCCGAGGCCACCGCCTCCCCCACGACGAGTAGTTTGGCTTCGCCCCCGGCCGTACAGATCTGCTCCACCAGGTCCGTGACCGGGCGGACCGGCACCACCGCAGAACGCAGCAGGATCCTGATACGTTCGCCCCGCGTGGCGGGGCGTACCCGGGGCTCGTGCACGAAGCGTGCCTCGGCGTGCCCGGCGCGGAAGCCGAACTCCCAGTCCTCCCCGCCATAGCCGGCAAGGGTGGGATCAAAACCACCGAATTCCCCGAAGAAGGATCGGGAGCAGGTGAGCACGGCGGAGATGATGAAACGCCAGCTGGTCTCATCGGATCGCTGCAGGGAGGAACCGTCGTCGGCGACGACGGCCTCGAGCAGGGCCTCCCGCCAGTCGGAGACAATTCCGGTGTGTCCGGGCCACCGCCCGGCCCCGAGCCAGGTCATCAGCGAACCGGAGGCGGAGTAGTGGCGGTGGGCGCACACCGGCACCGCGATCCGGCCCATTTCCGCGGCGAGCTCCTCCTCAGGAAGATAACCGGTGATGGACAGACTGACACCGCACTCAACGGCAAGTACTCACCCCGCCGAGAGCCCGGAGTTCCAGCCCGATGCCGGCCAGCGCCCGGATGAGGTCGTCGTGGCCCTTACCCGGGTAGATGAAACCGAGGATGCCCACCGTGCCGGGTTCCGGGCTGTAGGGGAATCCACGGTCGGCACCGGCAGTGGGATGATCTCCACCGGCGAGTCGAAGAAGGAGGCCCCGTGCCGGGAGTTACACACGATCAGGTCGGTGAAGGTGACGTGCACCGGGCCGAGTAGCAGGGGACCGGTGTCCCGGACCACGTGGCCGCCGGTGTGGCGGGCCAGCTCAGGCGGGGAGGTCATGGCGCCAATCTGACAACGGGAATGGGCTTTTCGCTGAACTGCAGGTCGGAAACGGTCTACAGTTGATCTTCTGCAGTAGAATTCATCATTGCTTATATGTCTCGGGCTTATGTGTTTCACGGAGAAAGGGGCGGAATGCATCAGGCGGGCAGAGGACTACAGGTCCTGTCCATCCCGGCCGGTCACGTTTACACCGCCGCGGTCAGACCCGAGGATGTGACCTATCTGCCGGACCCGGACATCGACGGCCACTGGTGGCCCCATCCGGCGCTCGGGGCCGGGTGGTGGGAGCAGCTGCCAGAGGAGGAACTACCCGATCTGGTGCATCTCCACTTCGGTTTCGACCATCTCAGCCCGGCTCAGACGGTGGCTTTCACGCAGGCGCTGCGCCGCCGTGGGGTGCCGCTGGTGGTCACCGTCCATGACCTGGACAACCCCCATCTGGTGGACCAGCAGGAGCACCACGAGAAAGTCCGCCTGCTTGTCGACGCCGCCGCGGCCCACCTCACCCTCACCGGGAAGGCCGCCCGCCGTCTCCCCGCCGGCACGGAGGTGATCCCGCATCCCCGGGTGGTCACGGATCCGCCGCCGGGGACCGGCCGCGGGGAGGCGGTGGGGGTCTTCCTCAAATCGCTGCGCAGCAACGTCATCGCCGACCCCGTCTTCTACCGCATTCTCGGCCGCGCCGTGTACCGCGCGCTGGGCCGTCCGCTGCGGATCCATCTCCACGAGAACTCGGCGGCGGCGAACATCATCCACGCGCTGGGGAAGGATCAGGCAGCCGGGCACCTGGAACTGTGGGTCCACTCACCGATGGCCGACCCCACCCTCCACGCTGCCGTCGCCGCCTGCCGCACCGTGCTGCTGCCCTACCAGCGGGGGTCCCACTCCGGCTGGCTGGAGATGTGCCGGGACCTCGGGGTCACAGTGGCGGTGCCGGACTGCGGCATGTACGAGGGGCAGGCGGATGACCCGCGCGGTGTCGAGAAGTGCCGCACCGGTGACCCGCTCGATGCCGCGCGCGCCCTGATCACGCTGTATGAACGGGGGCCGGTGCCCTACGCCGGGGACCGGGTGGAACAGCTCCGCCAGATCCGGGCGGCCCACCGGGGGCTCTACCGGAAGGTGGTGGGTCGATGAACCCCGCCCGGGGCGGGCGGCGGATCACCCTGATCGCGCCGGCGCGCCATCCCATCCGTGAGCCCTATGCGGGTGGGATGGAGGCCTTCTGTCACACCCTGGTCCGCGCGGTCCGCGCCTCCGCGCAGGCCCGCGCGGTCATCCTGCCGCAGGAACGCCCCTTCGCCGAACAGCGGGCCACCGCCTCGCTTCTCGACACCGCCGGCCTCGCCGTCGTCGCCCATGACTTCCCCGGACCCGGGGCCTGGCCGGGCCTGCTGGGACAGGCGCAATCGTTGGACAGCAACTGGCACCGGTGGCAGACTGCCGGTGCGGCCTCTCGTGCGGCCTCTCGTGCGGCCGAAGTGATCCGGAAGGTGACTGAGCTGTGAATACCCCAGTGACTGTGGTGACTCTCTCTGATGCCCGCAGACTGCGGCATGTCTCCCGGCAGGCGGCGGCGCTCCCACCCGGCGTGCGACACCTTGTTGTCGCGCTCGGCGACGCTGATGTTCTCGCCGAGGCCCTGCCCGATTCCGAGGTTCTCGGCCTGGGGGAGTTCTCCCTCGCCGGTGCCCGGAACTTCGGCGGGGACGTCGCCGCCAAGGTCGATCCCGGCGGGGAGGGGATGATCGTATTCCTCGACGCGGACTGCCTGCCCGGCCCGGACCTCCTGGACCAGTACCGGCTGGCGCTCGACGCCCACCCCGAGGCTGTCGTCGCAGGTCCGGTCACCTACCTGCGGGACGGCGACACCCGCACCAACCGGCCCGACCCCCACCCAGGGCGCCCGAACCCCCCGGCCGGCACGCTGCTGTTCGCCGACGGCCACGACTACAAGCTCTTCTGGTCCCTGTCCTTCGCGGTGACCACCGCCCTGTGGCGGCATATCCGCCGCACCTTCGGCGGCTTCGACAAGAGCTACACCGGCTACGGGGCGGAGGACACCGACTTCGGCCAGCATCTGCGTGCCCGCCGGATTCCACTGGTGTGGGTCGGCGGGGCCCACGCATACCACCAGTGGCACCCGGTCTCCGATCCGCCGTGGGAGCACTTCCATGACATCCTGCGCAATGCCGAGACCTTCCACGAGATCTGGGGCTTCTGGCCCATGACCGGCTGGCTGGAGAAATTCGCCGACGAAGGGGCGCTGGAGTACCGCGACGGCAGGTGGGTCGCGGTCAGCCAGAAACTGGCTAAGGCTCCATATCCAGCGGGTGTGTTCCGACCCGACCGGCCTCACCCTCGTCCAGTGCAGTGATCGCGGACATCTCGTCCTCGCTGAGTTCGAAGCCGAAGACGTCGATGTTCTCCCGGATGCGTTCCCGGCGGGAGGAACGCGGGATGAGGATCACCCCGTTCTGCAGGTGCCAGCGGATGACCACCTGCGCCGGGGTGACGCCGTGGGTCTCGGCGGTGTCGACAACCTCCGGCTGCTCGAGTACATCGTTGCGGCCCTGACCCAGCGGGGCCCAGGCCTCCACCTTGATGCCGTGGACCCGGGCGGCGTCAATGTCCTTCCACGGTTGGAACGCCGGGTGCAGCTCGATCTGGTTGAGCACCGGGGTGACCCGGGAGGTCATCTCCAGCCGGTCGATGTGCTCGGGCAGGAAATTCGCCACACCGATTGAGGGGGTCAGGCCCTTGTCCCGGAGCTCGACGAGCTGTTGCCAGGCCTCGACGTAGCGGTTCTGCGCCGGGCACGGCCAGTGGATGAGGTAGAGATCCAGCCGGTCCAGCCCGAGGCGTTCCAGGGACTCGCTGCACGCGGTCTCCGCATCACCGTGGCGGTCGTTCCACAGCTTCGTGGTGATGTACAACTCGTCCCGCGGGATTCCGGAGGCCGCGAGCGCCTTCCCGACACCCTCCTCGTTGCCGTAGATGGCGGCGGTGTCGAAGTGCCGGTAGCCGGCCTCCAGCGCCGTGGAGACCACGCGTTCGGTGTCCTCCGGCGGAATCTGAAACACGCCGAACCCCAGCTGGGGGATCGACGTGTTGTCATTGAGCGTGATGGTGGGAATCTGCGGTGCCATAACACCGCATGGTACGCCTAAAAATCGAAGTCGAAGCCGTCGAAGAAGCCGCCACCGTCGTCGCCACCGCCACCGAAGAGGCCTCCGCCGTCACCGCCGAAGAAACCACCGCCGTCGCCGGCGTCACCCATGTCACCACCCATGTCCTCGCCACCCATGTCGCCGCCCATGTCCTCGCCACCGGCGGCCAGCCCTTCCTCGTAGCCCTCGCCGTAGCCGGACTCCCAGGCGTTGGCGCCGTAGCCGACACCGGCCATGCCCGAGAACATCGCGGAGAACATCATCATTGACGCCGCGGTCCACATGCCGGTGGCCATGGCATCCGCCCACCACGGTCGGGAGTACCAGCCGGCCGGTACCGGGCGACCTGCGACGTTGCCGCCGGGGTAGTAGTTCGGTGTCTCGTCGGTGGCCACCGGGGAGGCGGTCAGGGTCTGACCATCCTGCTCGATGGTGCGGCGTTCGGTGACCTTGCCGGCGTTGCGCTGGCCTTCCAGCAGCGGCAGCTCCGGCCCCGGTGTCATGCCCATGATCTCGCGGGCGGCATTCATGTAGTGCAGCCCCTCGAGTGCGGATTCGCGGGCCAGCTCCGCCTGCTTGACCGTCGTCGCCTGGGAGATGGCGGAGGCTGCGGCGTTGTAGCGTTCGGAGGCGTCGGCGATGGCCTGGGTGGAGGCGGCGTCGCTGCCTGCGATGGTCAGCACCTGAGAGCCGAGGCGCTCGATCCAGCGGCGGGCCTCGGCCTGGGCGTCGGCGAGTTTCGTGGCCTCGAGGTCGGCGGTCTTCTGCTTGTTGGAGCGGTTCATGAAATAGGCGGCGCCGCCGCCGATGATCAGCAGGAGGAGAAGGAGTTCCACTGGGTCAAGTCACTTCCGTACGCGGTCAGATGGTGTGGTGTGCAGTCTTATTGTCACTCAGTTCAACGTACCTGGCAGGCATTAAGTTCCGGATTTTCGGAATGCCGGGGGGATGCGCTACACTGATCCGGCACAAGCAGGGGAATGTCGTATAGTGGCTAATACCTCAGCCTTCCAAGCTGAAGACGCGGGTTCGATTCCCGTCATTCCCTCCACGTGATGTCCTGCCGCATGGTTTCCGACCATGCCGCAGGACATCTTTTTTGGTGGAGCCAGCGCGGGGGATGGCCCGGCCCGGGGCGCGGCGGAAGGTCGACACAAACCCTTATCGGACCCCCAATGTCGGACCCTGTTTGATGCGGTCGGTAGAATGTCCTTCACACCTACGGGGCGTGGCGCAGCTTGGTAGCGCACCTGCTTTGGGAGCAGGGGGTCGCAGGTTCAAATCCTGTCGCCCCGACGTAGGGTCCGGCGCAAGCCGGTTCCAGATGAACTGTTATTCAATGTGAAACCAGGAGAGTCACTCGTGAAGAGTTCCGTCGAGAAGCTGAGCGACACCCGTGTAAAGCTCACAGTCAACGTTCCTTTCGGGGAGCTGAAGACTGAGATTGACCAGGCGTACACGGCACTCGCCCAGCAGGTGTCCATTCCGGGTTTCCGTAAGGGCAAGGCCCCGCGCCAGCTCATCGACGCCCGCTTCGGCCGTGGCCCGATCCTCGAGCAGGTCGTCAACGACATGCTCCCGACCCGCTACCAGCAGGCCATCGAGGAGAACGAGATCGTCGCCATCGGCCAGCCGAGCGTCGACATCACCAAGATCGAGGACAACGACTTCGTCGAGTTCACCGCCGAGGTCGACGTCCGCCCCGAGATCGAGGTCCCGGACTTCTCCGGCATCGAGGTCACCGTCCCGGCCATCGAGGTTGACGACGCCGCCGTGGACGAGGAGATCGACAAGCTGCGCGGCCGTTTCGGCGAGCTCAAGGACACCAAGCGCAAGCTGAAGACCGGCGACTTCGCCATCATCGACCTCAAGGCCACCGTTGACGGCGAGATCGTCGAGGAGGCCAGCACCGAGGGCCTGTCCTACGAGATCGGCCAGGGTGACCTGATTGACGGCCTGGACACCGCCCTGCGCGGCATGAAGACCGACGAGGACAACGAGTTCACCACCAAGATCGTCTCCGGTGAGCACGCGGACAAGGAAGCCACCGTTTCCGTCCGCGTCCAGCAGACCAAGGAGCGCAAGCTCCCCGAGTTCGACGACGAGTTCGCCCAGCTCGCCTCCGAGTTCGACACCGCTGAGGAGCTCCGCGAGGCCACCAAGGCTCAGGTCGAGGAGTCCAAGAAGTCCGAGCAGGCCGCAGCCATCCGCGACGAGGTTCTCAAGGCCGCCCTGGCCAAGACCGAGTTCGCGCTGCCGGAGTCCGTCGTCGACGAGCAGGTCCACCAGCAGCTCCACCAGCTGCTCGGCCAGATGGCCCACGACGAGACCGCACTGGAGCAGGTCCTCAAGGCGCAGGGTCTGACCCGCGAGGAGTTCGACGCCCAGTCCCGCCAGGACTCCGAGGAGGCTGTCCGCACCCAGCTGTTCCTGGACACCCTCGCCGAGCAGGAGGCCCCGGAGGTCTCCCAGCAGGAGCTCACCGACCACATCCTGTTCACCGCGCAGTCCTACGGCATGGACCCGAACCAGTTCATCGGCCAGCTGCAGCAGTCCGGCCAGATCGCGAACCTGTTCGCTGACGTCCGCCGCGGCAAGGCCCTGGCCGCCGCCATCTGCCGCGTCTCTGTCAAGGACGAGGCCGGCAATGAGATCGACCCCGCCCAGTACTTCGGCGAGGAAGAGGAGCCGGCCGCTGAGGCCGAGACCGCCGAGGCAGAGGCCTAAACCTCACCTCTCCGCAGAACATCAGACGCCCCGACCAGTGCACGCTGGCCGGGGCGATCTGTCTGTCCGGGCCACCTGCTTCCCGGCGCCCTCCGCGCCACGTGGGGGTGGCCCCGGATAACCTGGGGGCTGCTGTGGACGTCACCGAAACCGGGTGGCGACGCTGTCAGCGAACAGAAGGGCGATCCGGAGTGAAGCGCTAGTACCCTGGGAGCCATCGACATTTCAGAGACACAGGAGTTTGACTGACATGACTGATCAGATCCGGATGACGTCCCCGGGAGCGGGCATGAACCTCGGCGACTCGGTGTATGAGCGACTGCTGCGTGAACGCATCGTCTTCCTCGGCCAGCAGGTCGACGACGAGATCGCGAACAAGATCTGCGCCCAGATCCTGCTGCTGTCGGCGGAGGACCCGACCCGGGACATCTCGCTCTACATCAACTCTCCGGGTGGCTCCGTCACCGCAGGTATGGCCATCTACGACACGATGAAGTACTCCCCGTGCGACATCGCCACCTACGGCATGGGCCTGGCCGCCTCCATGGGTCAGTTCCTGCTCTCCGGCGGCACCAGGGGCAAGCGTTACGCACTGCCCCATGCACGCATCATGATGCACCAGCCCTCCGCCGGTGTCGGCGGCACCGCGGCGGACATCGCGATCCAGGCCGAGCAGTTCGCCCAGACCAAGCGCGAGATGGCCGAGCTCATCGCTGAGCACACCGGCCAGACCTTCGAGCAGATCACCATTGACTCCGACCGTGACCGCTGGTTCACCGCCCAGCAGGCGAAGGAGTACGGCCTCGTCGACCACGTGATCAGCCACGCTGAGGGCCCGATCAGCAACTAGGGAATATGAGAGAAGAAATGATGAACAACGGATTCCAGATGCCCCAGTCGCGTTACGTTCTGCCGAGCTTCATCGAGCAGTCCGCCTACGGGACCAAGGAGACCAACCCGTACGCGAAGCTCTTCGAGGAGCGCATCATCTTCCTGGGTACCCAGGTCGACGACACCTCCGCCAACGACATCATGGCGCAGCTGCTCGTGCTCGAGGGCCTCGACCCTGACCGCGACATCACCATGTACATCAACAGCCCCGGCGGTTCCTTCACCGCGCTGATGGCGATCTACGACACGATGCAGTACGTCCGCCCCGACGTCCAGACCGTCTGCCTCGGCCAGGCCGCCTCCGCCGCCGCCGTGCTGCTGGCCGCCGGTGCCCCGGGCAAGCGCGCCGCACTGCCGAACGCTCGCGTGCTCATCCACCAGCCCGCCACCCAGGGCACGCAGGGCCAGGTCTCCGACCTGGAGATCCAGGCCGCCGAGATCGAGCGCATGCGCCGCCTCATGGAGGAGACCCTGTCGCGCCACACCGGTAAGACCGCGGAACAGGTCCGCATCGACACCGACCGTGACAAGATCCTCACCGCCGATGAGGCCAAGGAATACGGCATCATCGACACGGTCTTCGACTACCGCAAGCTCAACGCGTAAGTCGCCTGAACACATGAAAGAGGGGCCCCACCGAGATATCTCGGTGGGGCCCCTCTTTCATGTGTTTGCGACGGGGCGTGGTTAGGCGTAGGTCAACCGGCCATAAGCGCCGGCAGGAAAGTGACCAGAACAGGGAAAGCGCACAGGATCAGGATGACCACGAGATCGGAGATGATCCAGGGGATTGCCGCCCGGTAGAGCGTCATCATGGGGATCCAGGAGGCGGTGGACTTCATCACGAACAGGCCCATACCGAACGGCGGGGAGATGTTGCCGATCTGCAGGGTCACCAGCACGATGATGGAGAACCAGACCGGGTCCCAGCCGAACTGCAGCGCGATCGGCATCAGCAGCGGGGCGGTGATCAGCATGATCGACGCCTGGTCGATGAAACAGCTCAGCAGCACGAGCAGGAACACGATGAGCAGCAGCATGACCGCACTGTTGGCGATGCTCGAGGAGACCCAGGCGACCAGCCCGGTGGTCGCCCCCATGTAGGCCATGATCTGTGAGTAGAGCGTGGAAGCCATCACCAGGATGAAGATGGTGCCGGTGATCCGGACACTGCTCTTGCCCGCCGACATGAGATCGTGGACGGAGAAACGTCCGGCGGCGAAGGCGATGATGATCGAGGCGATGGCGCCGAAGGCGGCGGCCTCGGTGGGGGTGGCGATACCGGCGAAGATGATCACCAGGACGGAGAGCGCCAGGAGCCCCGGCAGCAGCAGGTTCTTGACGATCCCGCGGAAGGTCTCCGCCAGGGGACGGTGCGACTCCTCGCTGAGCCGCGGAGGGTCACCCTTCTTCCGGCTGTGCCAGAGGACGAGTGCCACATAGCCGATTGCCATCATGACGCCCGGCACGATTCCCGCGATGAGCAGAGGACCGATGGAGACGTTGGCGACGCCGCCCCAGAGGATCGCCAGGGCACTCGGCGGGAAGACCATGGCCAGACCACCTGCGGCGAGGATGGAACCGGCCGAGATGTGCGTGCTGTAGCCGGCCTGTTTCATCTGCGGCAGCAGGGTACGGCTCAGCAGCGCGGTGTTGGCCAGGGAGGATCCGGACAACAGACCGAAGGCGCTGCCGCCGGCGATGGCGACCATCGGCAGTCTCCCCGGCACACGGTGCAGCATCTTCGAGATCTCCACGATGGCGTCCTGCGCGATCCGGGAGCGGAACAGCACTTCACCCATGAGGATGAACAGCGGAATCGCCGTGAAGGTGAAACTGTTGACCGAGCTGATCACGCTCAGGCTGAGCAGCCGGGAGGTTGTCTCGATGTCGCCGAAGATGAGCAGGGAGGAGACGATGCCCACCCCGAAGATGCCGAAGGCGACCGGGATCCGCAGGAGGAGGACGGCGATGAGCGCCAGGATGTAGATGGGCAGGAAGATGTACCACTCCATGGTTTATGCCCCTTCCGGATTGTTGGATTCCACGCCTGCGGTCCCCTCGGAACCCTCCGTGCCGTTGTTTCCCCGGGACCGGAGCAGCTGGACCAGGAAGAGGATGGTGGCATGGAGAAGAACGGCGAAGCTGAGGAAGACGACGAACGACAGCAGGTAACGCGGCATGGACAGCTCACCCGCCATGGTGGTCTTGGTGTTCCAGTCGTAGATCAGCAGTTCCAGCGAACTGAAGGCGAGGAACAGGGAGACGACCACCTGGACGACCGCCCCCAGCACAGTGGCGGCGCGCACCAGCCCCGGCTTGTTGAACATGTCCACGATCTCGACCTTGAAGTTGTCGTCTGCCGCCGTGGCGGCGGGGACAACCAGGGCGGTGATCACGACCATGGCGATCGCGGAGATCTCGACCGCCCCCAGCACCCCGTTGCCGCTGAAGCGCATCAGGACGGTCACCGTCACGAAGAGCGTGAGGATGAGCAGCAACAGGCCGGCGAGCCACTCGAGGGACTTCTCGGGCCACCAGAGACGCGTGGAGAGTTCGGTTGTCTCATTGGCGGAGTCCGGCAGACGCTCCAGAGCGTCCGAGGCGGAGTCCTTCATCGGCGAGGGATCTTGATCTGCGGTGTTCATCGTGCCTCCTCGAGAAGTTCGGTGGTGTCGGAGATGAACGCACCGGAGGGAACGCGGTCGAAATCGAGCTCGTCTTCAGGGGTGCGGTAGGCGTCACGGAGCTGGGCTGCGGCGGGGGAGGTCTCCAGGATCCGCTCCCAGTCGAGGTTGTCCCAGCTGTCGAAATAGGCCAGCTCCAGAAGCTCCCGGGCGTCCTCATCGGACAGGCGCGTCTCCTGCACGCCGGCGTCATGCCACTGCTGGGTCTCCTCGATCGTCTGCGACAGGTAGTGGGCGAAGATGTCCGGCTCGACCTCGGCGATCGTGTCCACCAGCGCCTGCCGGGTCCGTTCATCTAGGTCATCCCAGGAGCGTTCATTCATGACGATGTTGGCCACGGATTCGTAGAACCGTGGAGCGAGGTCATAGGAGACGACTCCTTCCAACCCCAGGCTGGAGGGGCCGACCGAGGCCCAGGTGGCGCCGGATACCACGTTGCGCTCCAGTGCCGTGTAAACCTCGCTGCCCGGCAGGTCCACGGGCACACCGTTCATGGCGCGGACGATGTCTGAGGTCGCCGATGAGGTGCGGTAGGAATCGCCGTGCAGTTCAAGGCCCGTGATCTCATCCCGGGACAGGATCACCTGGGGCATGCCGGCCACGGCGCGACCGAGATACTTGACGTCGAGCTGGTCCCGGTGGATCTCGTCGTAGATCTCCACCACGCCGTTCTCGCGCTCCTCCATCGGGGTGTAGGGGGTGAAGCGGGCCAGCTCCATGGCCGGAATCTGGTCGACGTAGTAATCGCCGGGCATGACGCCGATATCGAATACACCGGCGGCAACTCCCTCGATGAGGAGGTTCGGAGCCATGACCTCGGGTCCGCCCTTGAAATCGATGGTGATCCAGGGAGCGTTCTCCTCGAGTTTCTCCACGAACATCCAGAGGCCCTCATTATTGGAGTGGTTCCGCGCGAATCCGCTCGCCAGCGTGATCACGACCTCTTCTTCGCTGTTCGCATTCTGATCTTCGGCAGCGGGTGTGCAGCCGGCCAGAATAAGTGGAACAGCGAGAATCGCCAAGAATCTTCTCGCCGATCTCTTCAGCATGTAGCCCCTCCTGTGATTAATGCCGCTTAGCGGCTATTAGTGTGATGGGGGTTATGTTATGGGCTGGAGATCTTAGTGAATATAGGGAGTTTCCTTAGCTTTGACCTGGCATTTTGTCGATGTGCGGCGGAATTGGTAGTGCTGCGGTCCATATCCCGCACGGAAGGGGAAGCGCAATAAAGATCCCTGTATTCGGCACTGTCGCATTCCGGGAAATAAAAAAGGCCGAGATGCATCTCGGCCTTTTCGGGAATGGGTCGGCTATTTGAACAGCACAGACTGGGTGGGGTAACTTCCCGCGAAATTATCGGGGAGATCGCTGATGAACACGTTCTCCGTCCGGGTCCGGGTGATCAGCCACTTCCCGTTCTCCTTCCGGAAGGCGTTGAACAGCCGGCTGGAACGAAGCAGTGCCTTGCCGTCGGAGAAGAGCCAGGGCTGCATGTGGATCCAGGTCCCTTCCGCGGTGTCGCCGTCGACGAAGATCTGCTCGGAGGTGAGGTAGTGGGCGTTGAGGATCAGCTTCGGGTCCTGGTCCTCCGGCCAGAAGCGGTTGAAGTGTGCCCGGATCGCGTCCTTGCCCTCGGCCCGGCCGAACTGACCGGTGTAGTACTCGCCGACGCCCTCCCAGACGGCGTCCTCCGTGTACAGCTCCAGGACCAGCTCAATGCGCTCCTGGTCGTCCACCGGCGGCCAGGTGGGGCAGGGGGTGTCGCACAGCATCATGTAGCGGGCCTGGATCCGGCGGATGTCGGCCTCCGCCTCCAGCTTCTCGATGCGGGCGACAAGTGCTTCAGTGGTCTCGTTCATGGTGTTCTCTCTCTGCTTCGGGGGATCAGTTCTGTTCGATCTGGCGGACGACGTTCAGGCACTGGGCGATCCAGTCCTTGACGAGGAATCCGGGGACGTGCTGGGGAAGCTGGCCGATGCGCAGCGTCATGGTGTACTCGCCGCCCGGATCCTTCGCGGGGAAGACGATCGAACCGACGTTGTAGCGTTCGTCGTCGAGGATCTCCCGGTGCTCGTAGTCGACGGTGGTGCTGCCGATCATCTCGTGGATGGCACGCTCCTCCGCCGGGGTCAGCCGGGCCTTGCGGTACTCGTTGCTGGCACGGATCATCTGCTCGTAGGCGGCGCTGCCCTCCTCCGGCAGGTGGGCGACGAGGTAGCCGTGCTCCTTGACCAGCTCGAGGCGGCGGCGGTGGGTGGCCTTGATCTCCTCGGAGGGATCCTTGAGTTTGTTCATCCACCGCTCCTGGATCTCCGGAGACTTGTCGAACATGTAGGTGTCGCCGATCGGGGGAACGATGGGCAGTCTGGTGGCGAAACTCCGCTCCGGGGAGGTGCCCGGGGACATGGAGTGGTAGACCGTGGCGAATTCGTCCTCGCTCACGGCGGCGAAGACGGAGACCTCGCAACGCAGGGTCCGCGCCAGCTTCTCCAGTTCGGTGCCCGCGCTGTGCGCCGCGTGGATGGCCGGCAGGATCTCATGACTGAGCCGGGCGATCAGGGAGGTGCCCACGAAACTGCCGTACCCGCCCTGGAAGAAGAGCAGCGGGGAGACCGGGTTGGTGACCTCCATGTCGTGCACCCGGCAGAGGGCGATCCAGTGGTCGCCGGCCTCCACGATGTCGGCGAGGGAGGTGTCGATCCAGGCGATCGAGTTCTTGAGGATGGGGTCCCCGGAGGGGGACAGGTACCAGTCCACACCGTCGAGCTTGTTCTCCCAGCGTCGGGCGATGCTCAGCATCTCGGCCTGCTGTTCACCTCCCACGATGTTGATGCACAGGGAGGAGCACTCCCGCATGCGGGCGAAGGTCTTGGAGGTCTTCATGGGCATGAAGGAGACCAGGGGAGGGTCGAGGGAGACGGAGGCGAAGGTGCCGACCACCATGGCGAGCAGCTCACCGTCGTCGGCACGTCCGGTGACCACGGCGACGCCGGTGGGGTAGTGCCCCATCACGTCGCGGAAGACTCTGGGTTCGAATTCCTTGGAGACGGTTGTGTTGGACATGATGTCAGTAACTCCTGGGGTGTCTTAGTTCCGGGACGGGTTGTCGTCCATGAGGTTGCGGAGGCGCTGGACGGTCTTCTCCGGGCGGAGGAAGAGTACGCACAGGGCGCCGCCGATGATGAGGAAGATGCCGGTGATGAGGAAGGCGCTGTGGACCCCGGTGGTCATGGCGGTGACCATCTCGGGGGAAGGGGCCACTCCCTTGGGCGGGGCGACGTAGCCGGCGCGGGACATCAGCTGTCCGACCAGCATCGGCGAGACGATGGCCCCGGTGGCGGCCAGGCCGCCGAGGGTGGCCATGACGATGGGGCGCTGGCGCACGCCGACGCAGAAGCTGACGGCGGTGGCGGACATCGGGTACACCAGGCTGCAACCTCCGGCGAGGGCGAGGAAGAACACCGAGAGGTACCCCGTGGTCACGGTGACCAGCAGGAAGAAGATGCCGGCCGCCAGCGTGGACAGTCCGAAGAGGGAGGCGATGGCGAGGTGGGCGGTCTTCCCGCGCTGCATCAGACGGTGGCCCACCGCCCCGAGGAGGAGCAGGACCAGTGCCCCGATGACCCACGGGAAGGTGGTGACGACGCCGACCTGGGGCAGCGAGAGCCCGACGACGGTCGAGAGGTACTGGGGCAGCCAGGTGGTGAGGAATCCCTGCACGAAGAAATTGGAGGCGGCGCCGACGAGGGCGGCCAGGAAGGAGAGGCTGAGCAGGACCCGCCAGATCGGGAAGGCCGGCTGGTCGTCGACGGATGGGGTGGCAGCCTCAGTCTCGGCCTCGGCTTCACCGGCCTCCGCGACATCGGGGGTCTTCCCGGTCTGCTGCTTCTTCGCCAGGTAGGGGCCGCTGCCGCCCCAGCAGATCCAGGCGATGCACCAGACGAGTCCCACGAGGCCGAGGGCACCGAAGGCCCAGCGCCAGCCCCACGTGCTGATGACCAGGGCCAGGGCGGGGGCGGCGATGACCGGACCCATCGTGGATCCGATCGCGATCAGGTTGGAGGGCAGGGCACGGGCGGAGGGGGCGAACCAGGTGTGGGCGGAGGTCAGGGACATCGCTGTCGCCGGGCCTTCGGCGCCGCCCAGGATGATCCTGGTGGCCAGGAGCATCGCAGCGCCGCCACCGAGCAGCATCGGAAACTGCACCACCGCCCAGACGATGCCGAGGCTCAGCACGATCCAGTGGACGGAGACCCTGGATGCGATCACCCCGGTCAGGATGGAGACGATCGAGTAGAGGAAGAAGAATGCGCTGCCGATGAAACCGAACTGCGTGGGCGTCAGGCCAAGTTCGGCCATCGCATCCGGTGCCACGAGGCCGAGGACGGCCTTGTCGGCGAAGGCGATGATCTGGAAGACGACGAGCAGAGCGACGACGGTCCACGCCCGTCGGTTGGTCCGGCGGTCGGAGCGGGTCGGGGTGGCGGGGGTCTGTGATGCTTGTCGGGTCCCACTCCGGGGGGTCGTGCGAAGTGCCACGGTGCCTCCATTTCGAAGATTGGCTGGTGGGAAAGGCAGGTCGGGGGCGCTGTGAAGCAGCGGTGGCTTCACGCTATGAGTGACCTTCCTTACAGCGGTACTGGGGAAACCTTTAGTCCCCAGATGTTTGATATATGGGTGCCGGGACATAACATGGACCGCAATGCGGTGACCTGAGTGCTTCGTGCCACACACCCGTGTGGGGCGTATCACTGTGTTGCCCCGAGAGATTTGGGAGTAAGTATGACGACGACTTTTCGATCGAAGTCTGTCGCCGATGCGGCGGTGGATATCCGGAGCGGGGGAAGCACGGTCGATGACCTGGCTGCACAGTCCCGGCTCGAGATCAACCGTTACGAACCCCGCCTGAAGGCGTGGGTCGAACTCACTGACCTGGCGGCGGAAAGGGCCGCGCGGGAGGCCGCGCCGGGGGCCGGGGACCGGCCGCTGGAGGGGATGTCCGTCGGTGTCAAGGACATCATCGACGTCGCCGGCCTGCCCACCCGCTGCGGCTCGGTCACCGCGGATGACAGTGTCCGGACCGAGGACGCCGATTGCGTGCGTCGCCTCCGTGACCTGGGGGCGGTCATCCAGGGCAAGACCGTCACCACCGAGTACGGCTACTTCGCCGCGGGACCGACGACCAACCCCTTCAACGCGGCCCACACCCCCGGAGGGTCCTCCAGTGGTTCCGCGGCCGCGGTCGGAGCCGGGACCATCCCTTTCGCCCTGGGGACCCAGACCGCGGGATCCCTGACCCGACCGGCCTCCTTCTGCGGGGTCGCCGGCCTCGTCCTGACCCACGGCAGCACCTCGCTTAAGGGGGTCTCCGGGATGAGCCCCTCCCTGGATACGCTCGGATTCCTCGCCCGCACGGTCGATGACCTCGACTACATCTACCGCAGCTTCGCCGGACGGGAGAAGGATCCGGCGCTCAGCCCGGAGGACCTCACCGTCTTCCTCTGGGAGGGTTCCGGTCTGCTCAACCTTGACCCCCACATGGCGGAGCTGCTGCGGATTGTCCCGAAGTTGCTCGCCGAGCTCGGGGTCAGCCACAACACCTTCAACTGGGACGACCACATCCGGTCCCTGGTGGACGACCACAAGATCGTCATGGGTTTTGAGGCCGCCTCCTCGCTCGGGAGGCAGCTGGGGGAGCGTCGCCGGGAACTCAGTCCCCAGCTCCAGCAGCTGCTCGATGAAGGTGACCAGGTCTCCGCGGACAGCTACCAGGAGGCAGTCTTCCGCCGGGATATCTCCCTTCGGGCGCTGATGCGCGTGCTCACCGATGATGCGGTGATCGTCGGCCCCGCCGCCCACGGCCCGGCCCCCCGCTTCGAGGAGGGCACGGGTTCCCCGGAGCTGAGCCGTCCCTGGCAGCTGCTGGGTCTGCCGGTGGTCACCGTCCCCGGCGCCCGCACCTCGACCGGCCTGCCGATGGGCGTCCAGCTGATCGGCAGGGAAGGCAGCGAGCCGACGCTGCTGCGTCTCGGACAGGCGCTGGAACCGCTGCTGCGCCAGCTCCCCTCGTTCTCGGACGCGGATTCCCGTCCCACCCTCAAGGAGATGAAATGGTGAAAGAAGAAACTCTGATTCCGCCCCGCCCCGTCAACCACCACCGGATGTTCCTCACCTGCTACGAGGACACCTTCAACTACGGGTGGCACCACGTCGATCTGTTCGTCCACGATGAACTCGGCCGCGAGGTGAACTGGGTGCACTGGACCGTGGAGGCCGACGGCCCGGAGCACGCCGACGAATCGGTCCGTCTCGAAGAACCGGACCTGCGGCGCACCACCCCGTGGACCCATCACGTCAGCGCCTTCGGTATGAATTACTGGACAGCGGAAGCTGTCTGGGACTGAGTGGAGTAGTGCATCGTCGTGATAACAAAGCAACGTGTCGGGAAGGACGTCCTGCGCGTGGAGAGGATTGAACCTGTCGTCTACATCGTGGACGATGACCCGGAACTGTGCGAGTCGGTGGCCTGGCTGCTCGACAGCGCCGACATCCAGGGGGTGATCTGCCACAGCGCGCAGGAGCTCCTCGACGTCTTCGACGAGGCACGTCCCGCTTGCATCGTGCTGGACGTCCGCATGCCGGCGATGAGCGGCACCCGGCTGCAGGAGAAGCTCAATGAACTGGCTCCGCATGTGGTGGTGATCTTCGTGTCCGCGCATGGGGACATCAGCATGTCCGTGGACACGATGAAGGCCGGCGCCCAGGACTTCCTGGAGAAGCCCTACGACCCGCAGAAGCTTCTCGACGCCGTGCAGCTCGGCATCGAGTCCGCCGAGCAGCGTTTCATCGACCACAGCCTGGCCGGTGAGATCGCCGAGAAGATCGCGCTGCTGACTCCCCGGGAACGGGAGGTCCTCCAGCTGGTGGTCGAGGGTCTGCCCAGCCAGACCATCGGCCGCCGGCTGGGGATGAGCGTGAAGACGGTGGATGTCCACCGGACCCGGATCAAGTCGAAGACGGACTCGGACAGCGTAGGCACCTTCGTCAGGGACATCCTGCGCTACGGGGTCGAGATCTGACCCTGCCCCGGCACCAGTAGGGCCCCCGGACATCTGTCCGGGGGCCCTACTGGTGTTGTCTGGGGTTCGATGGGGCGATATCCGGTGAACTCTGCTCTGAATCGGCCGGTTTCCGACCAGAAGTTCATCAGAAATCTACCCGCCGCGCCCGCGGCTGGAGTCGCTCCGGGGGACGGAGAAAAATGTCCCGGGCACCCACCTCAGCCGGTGGGCACCCGGGACATTGATCTCCTGGTACGGGACTTCCTCAGTAGTAGTCGAGGACGAGCTTGGGATCCCTGGTCCGGGAGACACAGACGGCCATCGTCTCGTTGGCCTCGCGCTCTCCCTTGGTGAGCACGTTGTCCCGGTGGTCCGGGGTGCCGGCCAGGACCGTCATGATGCAGGTGCCGCAGATCCCCTCCTCGCACGAGGTGTCGATCCCGGCGCCGTTCTCGTTGAGGACGTCGACGATGCTGCGCTCGGCGGGGACGTCGTACTCTTCCCCCTCCAACTCCACCACGAAGGCGGTGTTGTCCGAGTCGTCGAGCTCCGCGGCGTGGAAGTTCTCGAAGTGGATCTCCTCCTCCGAGAAACGGGTGGAGACGATGTCGGTGACCTTCTCCATGAACCCTTCCGGGCCGCAGAGGTAGACATGGCTGCCTTCCGGGGCATTCCGGACCAGCTCGTCGAGCACCTCGGACTGCTGCTCGCGGGAGATGCCCAGGTGTGCGTGGAGCTTGCCCGGGACCTTCTCCCGGAGGATCGGCAGGAAGGCGGCCTCCTCCTCACTGGAGGCGAAGTAGTGGAGTTCGAAGCTGATGTCCCGGACGTCCATGTACCGGGCCATGCTGTGCATCGGCGTGATACCGATGCCGCCGGCGATGAGGATGTGGTGGGTGGCGTCCGCGGCGATGTTGATGAGGTTCCGGGGTTCGGAGATCTTCAGCCGGTCACCGACCTGGAGGGTGTGCAACGCCTCGGACCCGCCGCGGGAGGCCTCCTCCCGTTTCACGGCGAGCATGTAGGCGTCGTCACCGTCGGGCCGTCCGCAGAGGGAGTACTGCCTGGTGATGGCGGTGGGGCCTTCGACGTCGATGTGCGCACCCGGGGTGTAGTGTCCGATCGGCGTGCCGTCCGGCAGCGTCAGATAGATGGACACGATCGTGGGTGTTTCATGCACGATGTCGGAGACGATCACTTCTTTCATGGCCATGGTGTTTCCCTCTGTTCTGGGTGGTCGGTGGTGCGGGATGCGGGTCAGCGGAGGTAGAGTCCGCCGTTGATGTCCCAGCAGGCTCCGGTGACGAAGCCTGCCTCAGGCTGGGTGAGCAGCGAGACGGTGCTCGCGATGAACTCCGGGTTGCCCAGGGTCTTGACGGGGATGCCCTCGACGATCTCGTCCAGGCGGTCGGCGACGGTGTTGACGACGATGTCCACGTCGTGCGGTCCCGGCGCGATGGCGTTGACGGTCACTCCCGAACCCGCGAACTCCTTGGCGAAGATCTTGGTGGTCGTCAGGATCGCGCCCTTGGAGGCCGCGTAGTGCGCCCCGGTGCCGGTGCCGCCGTTCTGACCGGCCAGCGAGGCCTGGTTGACGATGCGTCCGTAGCCCTGCGCGGCCATGGCCGCGCCGAAGACCTGACAGCCGAAGAAGATGCTGTTCACGTTGGTGGTGAGCACCTCATCGAAGTCCTCGGTCTCCAGCTCCAGCAGCTTGGCGGCCCGGGTGACGGCGGCGTTGTTGACCACGATGGAGGGGGTCCCCCAGACGTCCGTCACCCGGTCGAGTGCGTTGAGGAAGTTGTTCCGGTGGGAGACGTCCAGCTGCAGCGGCATGGCCGTGCTGCCGTCCGGGGACAAGCTGCCGGCCAGGTCCTCCAGTTTGTCCATCGTCAGTCCGGTGACGACGACCTTGTGGCCGTCGGCGTGGAGGCGGCGGGTGATGTAGCTGCCCAGTCCACCGGCTGCTCCGGTGACGAGGGCGATCTTCTGTGTGTTCTCGGTCATCCCTGGTTCTTCTCCTAGATGAGGAATCCGACGGCGTTGATCGCGTCTTCGCTGTTGATCATCCGGGCGACCTTCTGGACGATGAGGTCCGGGTTGTCTCCTTCACCCAGCTGGATCCGGTGGGTGAGGTCGGCGCCGAGGGTGTCGGTGTTGTGCCGCTTGTAGGCGGTGAGCACCTGGGCGGAGCGGAGGGTGACCTCCTCGTCGGAGACGGCCAGCACCTCGAATCGGTTGATGACCCGGACGGTGGTGGCTGCCGCGACCGCGGAGGGGGCGTAGCCCTGCATCATGCGGTCCACCCGCAGGCGACGCATCCGCTTGTCGTCGTAGATCATGTTGAGGGAGGACTCGAAGTCCTCGGTCTCCGGGTCCACGGGGACGATGTAGTGGCCGTCGTCGGCGAAGAGGTCCTCCCAGGCGGGGTAGTCCTTCCGGTCCAGGAGGGCGGCCTCGTGCCAGACCAGCTGGATGGCGCGCTGGACGCGCTCGTCGTTAAGGAAAATCGGGTTAGTCATCGCTCATCAGCTTCTTCCACATGTAGTAGGCCTCACGCATACCGGTTTCGTCGGTGACGTGGGAGGTCGGCCAGTTCTCTTCGGTCGTGTACTCGCGGTTGAGGCCGCGGTTGATCAGGATCGGCATCTTCGGGTTGCCGCCCGCGCCGATCTGGACACGGTCCCAGCCCTCGGCGTCATCGGGGCTGCCGAATCCGAAGGGCCCCTGGAAGTGCTCGTGGATGCGCAGGCGCTCACGGTTGACGTTCTCCGGGCCGCCGTCCATGCCGATCGCCATGTGCCAGATCTCGGTCTCGTTGACGGAGATCGGGATGAGCACACGGAAGAAGGCGGAGGACATGGCGATGTTGGGGAACATGTTGAGGTTGAAACCACAGCCGTGCATCGAGCGCATGTAGCGGCGGATCCTCTCGGGGGACTCCCCGGCGGCTTCGAGTTCATCGACCAGGTGCTGGAAACGGGGCTGGATCTCCTCGGTACCGTCGTCGATGTCGAGGTCCATGTGCGCGGCGGCCATGATGCCGACGCTGTGGCCGTTGCCCAGGGCGTGGGTCTCCGCCGCCGGATCGTCCATGAAGGACATCATGTCCGCGGTCTCCTCGTCCACGGAGGCCATCCAGGACTTGTGGACCATCGGGAAGTGGTAGCCGTCGGTGGTGTTCTCCAGCTGGATCTTCCAGTTGCCCTTGAAGCGGAACTTGTGGGTGCCGATGACCTTCGCGGGGAAGCCGTTGGTCTGCTTGAGAAAGCGTTCCATCCAGATCTTCGCGTCGCCCAGGTGCTCCTCCAGGGGTTCGATGTCCTCGTTGAAGGTGGCGAAGATCATGCCGAGGTAGCTTTCGGTGCGCAGCGTCTGCAGGCCGAGCTCTTCCTTCTTGAGGATGCCCTCGTAGCCGTCCGGGTAGGGGACACCGCGCAGCCGGCCGTCGTGGGTGTAGGACCAGTTGTGGTACGGGCAGGTGAAGCCGTTGGCCTTGCCGGTGCGCTGGTCGCAGACAGTGGCGCCGCGGTGGCGGCAGCGGTTCAGGAGGGTGTTGAAGTTGCCCTTGCGGTCCCGGTTGACGATGACCGGCTGGTCTCCGACCCACGTGGTCTTGAAGGAACCGGCCTCGGGGATCTCGCTTTCATGGGCGACCCATACCCAGGTGCGGTAGAAGATCTTCTCCATCTCCTCCCGGAAGATCTCCGGGTCGGTGTAGAGCTGGCCGGCGACGCGGTCGTCCTCGACGAGGTCGGCGAACCTGGGGCGGTGAGTGGTGGGGGATGACATTGTTGTTCCTTTCAGAATGAGGGGAAGAGGCTAGACGACGACGTCGTCGCGGATGGTCAGCTCGCGGCCCATGCGGGCCTCGATCTTGAAGTACCGCCACAACGCGTGCTCGCCGACCATGATCGTCCGGAGCAGGTTGCAGGCCTCCTTGACCGTCGGCTGGTCCTTGACGTCGGCGAGGACGTAGAAGGTCCAGGGCCAGCCGTCGGAGGGGCCGACCATGTGGGAGTCGTCGTCGAAGGTGCCGATGATCGACACCCCCTCCAGGTCCCGAAGCTGTGTGAGGAACTGCTGGGTGGCGATCCAGACCGGGCCGATGTCGTCCTTCGGCAGATCAAAGAAGTTCTGGTTGTTGCCCACGCAGAAGAGGGTGCGCAGCGGTGTTTCAGTCATCTGGGGAAGTCTCCTTGTCGGAAGGTGGATGGATCAGGGGAAGCTCGGGATCCCCGCCTCGAAGCCGAGGAGGACAGAACCCCCGGCCTCGAAGGTGTTCTCCTGGAGCATCGCGTGCTGGGCCGGTACGAGACCGTCCTGGAGGTAGCGCTGCAGGGGGTGCGTGTTGTAGATCGCCCCGGTGCCTGCGATGTCGAAGGCGGCCAGGACCGCCTTCCGGCCCGCCTGGGCGGCGTGGGAGGCCGAGAGCCGGAGCAGGGCCTTGTCCTGGGCGGTGATCTCCTCGCCGACCAGCGCCTTCTGCCACACGGAGTCGGTGGTTTCGTAGAAGAAGGCGCGTGCCGAGCGAAGCTCCGCCTCCGCGTGGGCGAAGCCGAGCTTGTACACGGGGCGGTTGCCTTTCGCTGCGCCGCCGACCACGGAGACGGCCGAGGAACCCTGCTCGCGGACGTAGTCGAGAGCTCCCCGACCGGCGCCGAGGGCGGTGACGGCGAGGACCTGGGCGGCGTAGGCGAGGGCCGGGTAACGGGTCAGCGGCTCATCGATGTTGGGGGTCCCGCCCCGGATGAAGGTGAACTCGTCGGGGATGAAGAGGTCCTTGACCACCACGTTGTTGGAGCCGGTGGAGCGCATTCCGGCGACGTCCCAGTTCTCGACGATCTCGACGTCCTCGGGGTGGATGAGTGCGGTCAGCGGACGTCCCTCAGTCTCCGGACCGCCGCGCAGACCGACACCGAGGATGTCCGCGCCGGCGCAACCGCTGGCGAAGAGCCACTCGCCGTTGATGATGAATCCACCCTCGACCTTCTCTGCCTCGATCATGGGGAACATACCGCCGGCGAAGGTGAGGTCGATGCCTTTGGCGTAGATCTTCTGCTGGGTCTCCCGGGGGAGCGCGGAGAAGTAGACCAGGGCGGAGCCGAAACTGGCGACCCAGCCGGTGGCCGGATCGATGGTGGAGATCTCCTCGATGCGTGCGAGGAAGTCGGTCGGGGCCTCCGGCTCACCCCCGAAGGTCTCCGGGGTGGAGGCACGGTAGATTCCGGCCTTCTTGAGCAGATTGACGAAGTCCTTGGGTACGTAGCCCTGATCGCGGAATTCGTCGCGACGCTCACGCAGCACCTCAAGTGCGTGCTCGAAGGCGGCGTCGCGGGCTTCGCCCCGCGGTTCGGCCGTGATCGTGAGGTCGACTCTGTCGAGTAACAATTTCCCTCCCGGATGTGGTTGGAGTCTCTGACAAATCTGAGACTATGTCGCTGTTCACACCGTGCATATTGGAGAAACCTGCGTCACGGCTAAGGAATTCTTTATCTCCAGGGGAGAAAGTGCAGGTAGAACGCATGACTTTGAGCAAGGCCCATTTCGGGGGAGCAGAAGGATGCCTATAGTGACGGCCATGATCCTGTCCGAAGAGAATTTCCGGGCCCTGGCCGACAATTCGGCCCACGGCTGGTTGGTGCATGAAGCGCAGTCCAAGCGCATTCTCTGGGCCAACCGGAAGGCGTGCGAGGCCTTCAAGTACAGCGTTGAGGAGCTGAGGGCGCTGAAGGCCCACCATATGAGCTCCCAGGACCCGAATTACCGGCGTGAAATGGGGATCGCCTGGCTGCAGACGGTGGTCGTGACCGGCTCCAACCGGAAGATCTGGAAGTACCAGGACCGCAACGGTGATGACTTCCTGACGGAAATCTTCGCCACCCTGGTGGAGCTCGAGGAAACAGGGCCGGTCATCCTGGTGGAGTTCCGGATGCTCCGGGACGCTGACGGCATGCCGCAACCCTCCAAATGGGTGGAGGGTACCCTTGACCGGTTGATGACCCACACCTCCTCGGGCATCCTGCTGCTGAACCAGGAGAACCGGGTGGAGGATGCTTCTCCCCTGGCCGCGAACCTCTTCGGCTATTCCGTGTCCGACATCCTGAACAAGGACATCCGGGAACTGGCCGCCACTGACGTGGATCTGGACGCGGAACGCGTCAAGGCGGAGCTCATGAAGCCGGAGGGGTCGGTGGACATCCGCCTCAAGGTCGCCAACAAGTACGGACAACTGCGGTGGTTGGCTGGGAATCTGGACAACATCATCGACGAAGGCGGCCTCCTGCGGGTGCTGACTGTCCGGGACATCTCGGGCAAGGTCGAGTGGGAGAAGCGCAACGCCTACCAGGAGGCCAACCTCCAGTACCTGAGCCGCTACAACGCGATGGGGGACATGGCGATGATCCTGGCCCACGACCTCGGCCAACCTCTGGCGGCGGCGACGAATTACCTGGGTGGGGTGGAAAAACGCCTGAAGAACGGATCAGACGATGACCGGGGGATCGCCTACGGGGTCGAACAGGCCACCAAGCAACTGCAGCGGGCGTCGGACATCGTCAGCTCCGTCAAGCGCTACGTACGTCGGATCGAGAGCACGACCTCGGTCTTCGACCTCAACGAGGCGGTGGGGGAGAGCCTCTACTTCGCCCGGCTGCGGGCGGAGGAGAAGGGGGTGGTCATCCTCGCCGAACTGCACCCGGGACCGCTCATGGTCATGGGCGAGAGCGTCCTCATCGGCCAGGTGATCATCAACATCTGCATGAACGCGCTGGACGAGATCATCCTGCCCACCACGCAGGAGAAGGTGATGCGGCTGCGGACGGAACGGGACGGGGGGAAGGTCTCCATCCTCGTCAGCGACCAGGGACGGGGCATGAAGGAGTCACCACCGGCGGACCTGCTGGCGGCGGGCGCCTTCAGTTCCAAGAAGGACGGCTCCGGAATCGGCCTGATCATCTCCGAGCACATCGTGCAGCGGCACGGTGGACACATCACCTATGAACCGAACCAGCCCTGCGGCACCACGGTGCGCATCACCCTGCCCCTGGAGGAGTGAATCGGCGCCCCTTCCCCGGGCTAAGGGTTTCCACCATTGCGGCATCAGCCTGAACCGGGTCACAGTGTGAGAGGGTCGGCGCGGCTGAACCGCCACTCCGGTCCTGACCCAGAACCACCCCAACTCAAGGAGTCCGACATGGCAGGCCGGCCCACCGATCCGCTGAATTTCGAGCACATCACCCTGGGGCAGAAGGTCCTCTTCGGCGCCGGACGGGCCGCCGACTTCCTCGCCACCGAGGTTTCCGGAGAGGGAGCACGCCGGGTCATGGTCATCGCCGGGGGCCGGGAGACGGAGCTCGCCCGTCAGGTCACCAGGCAGATCGACGTCCAGGTGTGGCACGACGAGGTCGTGATGCATGTGCCGGTCGATGTCGCGGAGCGGGCACGGACCATCGCCAGGGAGGAGAAGATTGATCTCGTGGTGTGCGTGGGGGGTGGTTCCACGGTCGGCCTGGCCAAGGCCGTCGCACTCACCGATAAGCTGCCCATCGTGGCGGTGCCGACGACCTACGCCGGTTCGGAGGCCACTAATGTGTGGGGGCTGACAAGCAACGACCGCAAGACCACCGGAATCGATGACGCGGTGCTTCCGCGGACCGTCATCTACGACTCGGATCTCACTCTCTCCCTGCCGGTGGACCTGTCCGTGGCGTCCGGGCTCAACGGTATCGCACACTGCGTGGACTCGATGTGGGCGCCGAAGGCGGACCCCATCAACGCTGCGCTGGCACTGGAGGGGATCCGGGCGCTGTCCGGGGGACTGCCGTTGATCGTCCAGGAGCCGACCGGAAGGCGGGGCCGTGATCTGGCGCTCTACGGGGCCTACCTGGCTGCGGTGTCCTTCGCCTCGGCAGGTTCGGGTATCCACCACAAGATCTGCCACACCCTCGGCGGCACCTTCGACCTGCCCCACGCTCAGACCCACGCGGTGGTCCTGCCCTATGTCCTGGCCTTCAACGGTGCCCACGCCCCGGAGGCGGAGCGCCGGATGGCGGAGGCCTTCGGCGCGGACACCGCACTGGCGGGACTCAACAGGCTGCGTGCGGAGGTGGGTGCCCCACTGCGACTCTCCGACTACGGCTTCGACGTCGGAGACGTGGTGGAGGCCGCCCGCATCGCCCTCGAGATCATCCCGGCCTCGAATCCCCGGCCGGTGACGGTGGGCAGTCTCAGCGACCTGCTGGTGGCGGCCACCCTCGGTGACGCCCCCGAATCCATCAGCCCTGAAAACTGACAGAGGAGAATCCCCATGACCGAGAAGTCCACCCTGACCCGCGACCGGCAGGCAGCCATCGAACAGGAGCTGACCGACCGGGTGCTCGCCTCCTTCGACGACACCGATGATCCGCGGCTGAAGCAGATCATGCGGTCGTTGACGACCCATCTGCATGATTTCATCCGGGATGTGCGCCTGACCGAGGAAGAGTGGGAGAAGGCGATTGAGTTCCTCACTGCGGTCGGGCACATCACCGACGACAAAAGACAGGAGTTCATCCTCCTCTCTGACACCCTGGGCGCGTCGATGCAGACCATCGCTGTGAACAACCAGGCTTATGAGGATGCCACCGAAGCCACGGTCTTCGGACCGTTCTTCCTGGAGGATGCCCCGCGCATCGAGGCGGGTGGGGACATCGCCTTCGGTGCGGTGGGCCAGCCCGCCTGGATCGAGGGCACCGTCACCGACACCGAGGGTACGCCGGTGCCGAACGCCCGGATCGAGGTCTGGG
Source organism: Corynebacterium hylobatis (assembly GCF_003955685.1). Lineage (GTDB taxonomy): Bacteria > Actinomycetota > Actinomycetes > Mycobacteriales > Mycobacteriaceae > Corynebacterium > Corynebacterium hylobatis. Next base: position 11,089 of record NZ_RXHJ01000008.1, on the reverse strand, counting down.
AGTGCGATGACGACGGACTATATGACGTCCAGTATGACGACGGCCGGATGTCGGGGCGGGCGCATCTGTTCACGGATGAGAACGGTGAGTACAGCTTCTGGGGTCTGACGCCTGTGCCGTACCCGATCCCGCATGACGGACCTGTCGGGAAGATGCTCGACGCTGTGGGACGTTCCCCGGTCAGGGCAGCGCATCTTCACTTCATGGTGCATGCTGAGGGGCTCCGGACCCTGGTGACCCACATCTTCGTGGAGGGAGACCCACAGCTGGAGATCGGGGACTCCGTCTTCGGTGTCAAGAATTCCCTGGTCAAGGCTTTCGAACAGCAGCCAGCCGGCACCCCGACGCCTGATGGCCGTGACCTGACAGGCATCGAGTGGGCCAGGTGCCGCTTCGATATTGTGCTGGCTCCGGAGGGGGCCTGACCTACAGCTCGTCCAGTACCCGCGGCAGCTCGTTACGGGTGCGCACACCGAGCTTCCGGTAGACGCGGGTGAGGTGGTACTCAACAGTCTTGGAGGAGAGGAAGAGCTCGCGGGCGACCTCTCGGTTGGTTGCTCCTTCGGCGACGAGCTTCGCGATCTCCTCCTCCTGCGGGGTCAGCCCACCGGCACCGGTGGTGCGGGTGCCCAGTCCGCCGGCGCGGCGTTCGCGGTTGCAGCGGTTGACGAATTCGGTGGCGCCCATCGCTGCAAAAACCTCACCGGCGCGGGCGAAGACCTCATCGGCCTTGCGGCGGCGCCCGAGGCGGCGCAGTACGCGGCCGTACTCGTAGAGGATCCGGGACTGGTAGGAGGGCATGGCGAGGGAGTCGATGAGTTCGATGGCCTCCTCGAACCGGCGGATGCCGCCCTCGATGTCGCCGCGGTGCATGAGGATACCGGCACGGGGTACTGCGAGTTTGGCATGCAGTGAGCTGATACCTGACTGGGCGGCGCGTTCCTCTGCGGCGCTGGTGAGTTCGTCGGCTTCGTCGATACGTCCGGTGAGTACGAGATGCTGGCCCCACACATCCTCCCAGGGCCAGAAACCGGGCTGTCCGGTGTCGGTCTCCCGGCTGATGGCCATGAGCGCCTCACCTGCCCGGTTCACACCCGAGACGTCCCCTTCGATGCCACTGATGAGCATTCGGGACATGGCCGAGGGTATGCGCTGGATGACGAAGGCGTCGTGGCTCAGGGTGAGCCGGTTGATGTAGGCGCGGGACAGTTCGCGGTCTCCCCTGTAACTGGCGATCTGCGAGCCCGTCCACAACAGCAGCGGCTCGAGAAAGCGGATACCGAAACGTTCCGCACGGGCCAGCCCGCGCTCCACAGTCCGCTCGGCCGCGGCGTACTCGCCGAGGATGAACAGGGCACGGGCCAGCCAGCTGTCCATCCACAGGGAAATACGCTCGGAGCCTTCGTCACCGGGGTTGTACTGCAGATAGCGGCGGGCCGCGACGGGATCGTCATGGACGAGGTGGATCCAGCCGGCAGCCATGTTGCGGCGCTGGGCCAGGGTGGGGGTCTCACCGGGGAGCGGGACATCTGGAGGGATGGAACGGGTCAGTGCGCTGCGGCCGATCATCGAGATGTACTGCGCCTCGATGCGGGTGGGGGAGGTCTCCGGTGCCCAGTCGTCGGTGATCTGTGCCCATTCGACGACCTTCTCCAGTTCCCAGTTCGCCAGATGCACCAGCACCTGCCGGGAGGCGACACGGGTGCGCATGGCAGCGTCGGTGGAGCGGGTTTCCTCGAGGGTGTCCCAGGCGCGGTTGATGAGGCTGACGGCCTCGGAGCGGCGCCCCTCATGGAGAGCCAGGTAACTGCGCATCGAGTCAACCTTCGCGTCCCGGACTGCCCGGGACATCGACCCGGCGTGGAGTCTGGCGCGGGGGATGTCGGAGGCGGCGATGAGCGCCTCGATGGAGTTGAGGTGCTGGTCGTGGGAGACATCCGGGTGGGAGGCCACCCGGGCGGCCAGTGCGAAGGCGTCGGCGGCGTCCAGCCACCGGCCGGCGGCACCGAGCTGCTCGCCGCGCTCCGCAAGTCGGCGGGCGGTGTCATCATCGGTACCCTCGACACCGAGGGCCTCGTGAATGAGGGCGGCGTCGATGTTGTTGGACGCCCGGTGGTACTGGGCTGCACGGCGGTGCAGGCGTGTGACCTGGGTCGGGCCGGTGGTGGCGCGGATGACGGCGCGGTCGGTGGGGTGGGTGAAACGCAGCACCGGGTCGCCGGAGTTCGGCAGCAGTTCAAGGAGGTCGGCGTCGACGGCGGCGTCGACAAGCGAGCCGTCCAGGTCGTCGGCGAGGAAACGGATCAGCCCCGGGCTGCCCGTACCGGTGCCCGGCAGGATGGCCACGGCGACGAGCACGGCGTTCACGTCGAGCCCGCGGGTGCGGCGTTCCAGCGCGGCGCGCCAGGGCTTGGGGATGGGGATCTGGGGATTGGACAGGCGCCAGTGGTCCGCGGGTGCGGCCTGCAGGACCTCCTGGATACGGCCGGGACGGCCCCCTGTGAGGTCACGCAGTTCTGCCGCGGCGAGCGGGGACAGGTGGGCGCCGATGGTGGACAGGGCGAGCGCGGCCACGTCCTCCACATCGAGCGGGGCGAGCGTGACCGAGTGGTCCGCCAGTTCACGCAGCCGAGTCATGGGCAGGTCATCAGAGGCGTCGTCCTTGTCCGAGGCGGTCATGATCACCGCGAGGCGTCCCTTCCGCAGACGGCGGGAGGCCTCGATGACCTTGCGCAGTGACGTTACGTCCGCCCAGTGGGCGTCGTCGATGACGATGGCGGTGCGCGCGCCCTCCCGGTCGACGAGCTCGGTGAGGGTGCCGTCGTGGCCGGCGCGGTCGAGGATGTGCTCGAGGAGCGAGCCCTCATCATCCGCGTGCCAGGACAGCGCCGAGACCCGGATACCGGACCAGCCCGGCAGGGAACGGGCGAGCTCCCTCACGAGGGAGGACTTGCCCGACCCCACCGGGCCGGTGGCCAGGAACAGCAGGCCGTTGCCGGGCTCGAGCTCCATGACCTCATCGATCATGGTGCGCAGGATCTTGCCCGAGGCCTGCTGGGAACCGAAGGTATGGGAGGAGTACACGACCCCCACGCTAACACCTGCCCTTTGTCATCAGCCCTGGTCTCCACCTGCCACCGGCAGAACCGAGCCGGTGATGTAGCTGGCCTCGCGGGAGGCCAGGAACACGATCGGTGCGGCCTGCTCGGCGAGGGTACCGTAGCGCTTGAACAGGGAGGAGTCGATCGTCTGGTCGACGATCTGCTGGTACCACTCCTTTGCCTGCCCATCTTCCGGACCGGGTCCGCGCTGGACCTTGCGGGCCGGTGCGAGGGTGCCGCCCGGTGCGGTGGCGACAACACGGATGTTCTTCTCCGCTGCTTCGAGCGCCAGAGCGCTGACCAGTGCATTGACCCCACCCTTTGCCGCTGCGTAGGGCACGCGGTTGACGCCGCGGGTGGCCACCGAGGAAACGTTGACGATGGTGCCGCCGCCGTTGTCGATGAGGGCCGGCAGCTCGGCGCGCACCGACCACAGGGTGGTGAACAGCGAGCGGTGGATCTCCTTCTCGATCTCCTCCGGGGTGTAGTGCTCGAAGGGTTTCGCCCAGATCGTGCCGCCGACGTTGTTGATCACGACGTCGATGTGTCCGAGCTTCTCGACGGCCGCGGCCACCATGCCCTCAGCGCCCTCCCAGGTCTCCAGGTCGGCGGTGGCCGACCCGACGGTCCCGGGGGTGACCTCCGCGAGTTCTGCGGCGACCTCGTGGACGAGTTCAGCGCGGTCCACGAGGAACAGCGAACCGTTCTCGTGGGCGATGCGGTGGGCGACTGCCTGGCCGATGCCCTGTGCGGCACCGGTGATCAGGACGTTCTGGCCGGCGAAACGCTGAGGGGTGAAGAACTCCGGAATACCGGAGACCCCTTCGCCGGTGGGCATGGAGCCTTTTGCGTCACTGCTCATGCGTCCACCTTGGACGACCCGACCTGGGTCATGGTCTCGATGGCGTGGGTGTTGTGCAGCTCCAGCAGCTCACGGACACGGCTGAGGTCCTTGGCCTCGAGAGCGTCGATGATGTCGTGGTGCTCCTGGGCGATGTCGGCGTGCATGAAGCCCTCGTTCTCCAGCTCGCGGTCCATCACCTTCGGGACCTCCAGGTTGCGGTAGGCCTGCAGCATCGCGTCGTTGCCGGCACGCTCGAAGAGGAACTCGTGGTAGGCATCGTTGGCCGTGATGTAGCCGGCCAGGTCGGTGACCTTCTCGCCCTCGATGAAGGAGTTCGCCTTCTCCGCGAGTTCGCGGAATGCGACGAAGTCCTCTTCGTCGAGGATGTTGGTCACGAGGGTGGCCACACCGACCTCGAGGGCCATGCGGGCCTCGAAGATGCCGCGGGTGGTGTCGTCCAGGCGGTGGACCTGGCCGGTCTCCACACCCGGTGCGGAGATGGTGACCTCGGCGGAGGTGTCCGTGGAGGTGGTCTCCGCGGTGACGGAGGAGTCGCCGGTGGGGCCGGCAGCGGAGGAGAACTTCTCGTAGTAGAAGTTCAGCGGCGGGTTCTCCTGGTCGTTGAGGAAGACACGCACGGCCTCGACCATCGGCGGCGGGCCGCAGAGGTAGACATCAGCCTCGCCACCATGCAGGTGCTCGTCCACGTCCATGTGGTCGGTGACGTAGCCCTTGCGCTCGTTCCTGGTCTCCGGGTCGGAGACGACAGAGAACCAGTCGAAGTCGGGGAGACGGTCCTTGAAGGTCTCGATCTTCTCCAGTTCCACCAGGTCGTGGTCGAAGGTGGCGCCGTAGATGAGGCGGACGGGGACGTCGAGAAGCTCGTCCTCGCTCAGCTTCTCCAGGATCGACAGGACCGGGGCCAGGCCGGTGCCGCCGGCCAGCAGCAGGATCGGGTTGAGCGGCTCGCGCAGGAAGAACGAGCCCATCGGGCCGGTGAGGTTGAGGCGGTCGCCGACCTTCGCGGTGTCGGTGAGGTACTCCGACATCAGTCCACCACGGGTCAGTTTGACCAGGAAGGTGACGATGTCATCGCTCGGGCCGGAGGAGAAGGAGTAGGACCGGTGGAAGTCCGAGTTCGGCGGCGCGATGTTCATGTACTGGCCGGGCAGGTAGTTGAGGGTCTCGCGGTCCTCGATCTGCACGGCGAACTTCACGGTCGACTCCGACAGGCGCTCCAGCTCGGTGATGGTGCCGATGAGGGTGGAGGCGCCGGTCTTGGCCAGCACGGAGGTCGTGGCGATCTGGACGACCATGTCGGTGTGCGGCTTGGCCTGGCAGGTCAGGATGTAGCCGTCGGCGGCCTCGTCATCGGAGAGCGCATCCTCGATGTAGTCGCCCTCGTCGTAGTCGCCGGACTCGCAGAAGGACTTGCAGGTGCCGCAGGCGCCGTCACGGCAGTCGAAGGGGATGTTGATGCGGGCCTGGTAGGCCGCATCAGCGATGGTCTGATCCTCTTCACATTCGATGAAACGGGTGACGCCGTCCTCGAAGGCAAGGGCAATCTGGTGGGTCATGTGATGGTGCTCCTAGACCTGGTAGATGTCGACGACGTGGTGGATGTAGTCGTTCTTCAGGACGATCTTCTTCTTGGTGATCAGCGGGGACTCTCCGGAGACATCCAGGGTCAGCCACGTGGTACCGAAGTAGTGGTCGGTGGTGTTGTAGCGGAAGTAGTAGGAGATCCAGTTGTAGCGGACATCGACCTCACCGTCGCGACGCTCGAGGATTTCGACGTTGGTGGCGTAATGGCCGGTGCGCGGCTCCGGGATGGAGGTCGCGGAGGAACGCTCGGTGCGGATACGGAAGACACGGTCCTCCAGGCCACCACGGTTCGGGTAGTAGATCAGGGAGATCTCCTGGTGCGGGTCCTGGGTGAGGGTGTCGTCGACATCCCAGGCCGGCATCCAGTACTCGGCGTCCTCGCGGTAGAGCTCGAGCCACTCCTCGAACTTGCGGTCGTCGAGAAGACGGTTCTCGTAGTAGATGAAGTCCTCGATCTCGGTACGGGTGATCTCGGCAATCGACGTGGTCATGGTTTTCTCCTTTGTGCTGGGAAAGAAGTGGGGAAGGGCTGTGGCGGGCGGGACTAGCCGCGGGTGCGGCGACGGCGGCGGGCCGGGGCATCGCCCTTGGCTGCCAGGCGGGCGGCGGCGCGGGCCTTGGCGAACTCGGCGGTGGCCTCCTGCGCGAAGCGGTCGTCGATGACCTGCTTGGACTCGCCCTCGGCATCCTCGGCCTCGACAGCCTCGAACATGACCTTTTCCCAGTAGGCGTGCTGGATCGGGTACAGGCCCTCATCCTCGGTGCGGGCACCGGAGGACAGGACGGAGGACAGACCTAGGGAACGGGCCTTGTCGTTGAGGCCCTCGACCTGCTGGTGCAGGCCACGGGTCATGTCGTTCCACGGGAAGGCGGTGGCCTGGTAGGTCTTCTGGCAGGAGCGGAACTCCTCCAGGTCATCCGGGGTGGCCATGCCGGTGGCGTTGAAGAAGTCCTCGTACTGGCGGATACGGGTCGCGCGGGACTCCGCGGACTCACCCTTGGGAGCGATGCACCAGATGGAGACCTCGGTCTTGTCCACTGCGACCGGCTCAAGACGGCGGATCTGGGTGGAGAACTGGTCCATCAGGTAGAGGTTCGGGTAGAGGCACAGGTTGCGGGAGGCACCGACCATGAAGTTGCCGCGCTCCTCACCGTGCAGCTCCTTGAGCTGGTCGAGGCGGTCGTACATCGGACGGTCCTCCGGGTTGGCCCAGTCGGTCCACAGGACCAGGTGTCCGTTCGGGAAGGAGAAGTATCCGCCGCCCTGCTCCCCCCACTTGCCGGCGTCCATGGCCTTGGTCTCGTTGGCGGACTCGCCGGTGGTGCGGCGGGAGGTGGTGGCCGCGTAGTTCCAGTGGGTGGAGGAGACGTGGTAGCCGTCGGCACCGTTCTCGGCCTGCAGCTTCCAGTTGCCGTCGAAGGTGTAGGTGGAGGTGCCCTTGAGGACCTCGAGGCCGTCCGGGGACTGGTCGACGAGCATGTCGATGATCACGCGGGCATCACCCAGGTGCTCATCGAGGGAGACAACGTCGGCGTTGAGGGAGGCGAAGAGGAAGCCGCGGTAGGACTCGAACTTCGGGACACGGCGCAGGTCGTGGGAGCCGTCGGTGTTGAAGTTCTCCGGGTAGCCGCCGTCCTTCTCATCCTTGACCTTGAGCAGGGAACCGTCGTTGGAGAAGGTCCAGCCGTGGAAGGGACAGGTCAGGGTGGTGCGGTTGTCGACCTTCTTGCGGCAGAGCATGGCGCCACGGTGGGAGCAGGCGTTGATCAGGCAGTTGAGCTCGCCGTCCTTGCTGCGGGTGATCACGACGGGCTGGCGGCCGATGTTGGTGGTGAAGTAGTCGCCGACGTTCGGGATCTGGGATTCGTGGGCGAGGAAGATCCAGTTGCCCTCGAAGATGTACTTCATCTCAAGGTCGAAGATCTCCTGGTCGGTGAAGACCTCGCGGTTGACGCGGACGATGCCCTCTTCGGGGCGGTTCTCCAGTGCGCGGGAGAGGATCTCGCGGGTTGCGGTGGTCGCGGTGAGCGCGGTGGTCATGGCTATCTCCGATCTGGGAGGAAACAGAAACTTGTTGTGCTATGACGCCCATCATGGATCATCTGTGCGCTGAGACACACCAGGGGAAGTCCTGGGAGGAATTAGGGGGATCGTGTTCATTTTCGAATAATTATGTTCGCTTAGCGACCGTGGCCTGCTCGTTTGTATGTTCCGTGGCGAGCGTCGAGGTGGTAGAAAATTTCCGGCTCCGGGGGTGGTGGTAGGGGGTGATTATGGCGGATATTGACCCTTTTCGGGGGCTCCTCCGGCCTTCGACCTGCATTTTCCGTCGGGAGGGGTCCGGCCCGAAGGGGGTGCGGGGGTATCCGGGGGTGGCTGGGGACTGTTCAGGGGTGGAGATCGTGCCCGACTCCACCCCCGAAGGTCCCGGTTGCCATTGGGGCCATCCCCAGGTTATCGCAAGGGTGGTAGGGGCGTAATGTGGTCATGGGTGTTCGGAAAGTGCCCGCTACCTCGGGAATTGCCGGAACCTGGGGGAGGGGGCCGGGAGGTGTCGGGGAAACCTGTAGTGGAAAGCACTTGCATCAACCTGGTGAGGTGGGACACAGTGTTTACAGTCCAGCGAGCACAATCACCGGAGCAACGGATCATCAAGTGCCTCCTGGGAGCCTCTTCATCTGAACCATCACACAAGGAGTCCCATGTCCTTCGAGAACCTCTCCACCGCCCAGGGCGACCCCACCGCTCACACCTCGGGCAACACCGCCACTGAAAAGTTCAAGGGCGAGTCCATCAAGTCGGACACCTCCAAGGAGCGCGCCGGCGCGATCTACACCGATCTGCTGGCCGCCATCGCCGAGGTCGCCCACAAGCACCAGGTCACCTACGACGAGTACCGCGTCCTGAAGAACTGGATGATCCAGGTCGGCGAGTACGGCGAGTGGCCGCTGTGGCTGGACGTCTTCGTCGAGCACGAGATCGAGAAGATCAACTACGACCGCCACCACTACACCGGCACCAAGGGCTCCATCGAGGGCCCCTACTACGTCGAGAACGCACCGGAGCTGTCCTGGAAGTGCGAGATGCCGATGCGCGATCAGGACAAGGCCGCACAGCCGCTGATCTTCAAGGGCCAGGTCACCGACGTGGACGGCAAGGGCCTCGCCGGTGCCACCATCGAGCTGTGGCACGCCGATGAGGAGGGCTTCTACTCCCAGTTTGCACCGGGCATCCCGGAATGGAACCTGCGCGGCACCATCGTCACCAATGACAACGGTGAGTACGAGATCAAGACCCTGCAGCCGGCTCCGTACCAGATCCCGGCTGACGGCCCGACCGGCTGGTTCATCGACTCCTACGGTGGCCACCCGTGGCGTCCGGCCCACCTGCACCTGAAGGTGAAGAGCCCGGGCTACCGCGAGATCACCACCCAGCTGTACTTCCAGGGTGGCGAGTGGACCGAGAACGATGTCGCCACCGCCGTGAAGCCGGAGCTGCTGCTGGATCCGAAGAACGATCCGGAGACCGGTTACAACGTTGTCGAGTACGGCTTCGCCCTGGACAAGGAAGACTAGTTCTTCGTCCCGATAGTTGAGGTCACGTCCCATTTCCCTATGCTTGCAGGGGGAATGGGGCGTTTCCCGTTTCTTCATCTACCACCCAAAGGATTGTGAATGTCTGATCTGAAGATCGCCAAGGTTGAGACCCGGCTTCTCGACGTCCCCCTCTTCCGCCCGCACGGCTTCGCCACCTACACCGCGACGGCCCAGCCCATCCTGCTGGTCTCAGTCACCCTCGAGGGCGGCGTGACCGGCTACGGCGAGGGCGTCGTCCCTGGTGGCGCGTGGTGGGGCGGTGAGAACGCCGAGACCATGAAGGTCATCATCGACGGCAACCTGGCCCCGATCATGATCGGCCGCAACGTCAATGAGCTGGCCGGCATCATGAATGACTTCGAGAAGTCTGTGGCCAACATGCGCTTCGCCAAGGCCGCCTGTGATGTGGCCATGCACGACGCCTGGGCACGTGCCCTGGACATCCCGGTCCGTGACCTCCTCGGTGGCCGCGTGCGCGACGAGATCGACCTGACCTGGGCCCTGGGTGTGCTGCCGCTCGACGAGGCGGTCAACGAAATTGAGGAGCGCATCGCCTCCCACGGCCACAAGTCCTTCAAGCTGAAGATGGGTTCCGGCGACCCGGCGGTGGACACCCACCGCATCGCGGAGCTCGCCCGCGAGCTCGACGGCAAGGTCAGCCTGCGTATCGACGTCAATGCCCGCTGGGACCGCATGACCGCCCTGAAGTACCTGCCGGTGCTCGCCGATGCCGGTTTCGACCTCTTCGAGCAGCCCACCCCGGCCCACGACCTGGCCACCCTGCGGGAGATCACCCGCCGCATCGGTGTGCCGGTCATGGCCGATGAGTCGGTCTGCTCCCCGGCGGATGCCCTGGCCGTCGTCCGTGAGGAGGCCGCTGATGTCATCGCCCTGAAGACCACCAAGCTCGGTGGCCTGCTCGAGTCCAAGAAGGTCGCCGCCATCGCGGAGGCCGGCGGACTGGCCTGCCACGGCGCCACCTCCCTGGAAGGCCCCTTCGGCACCGCCGCCTCCCTGCACTTCGCCTGCTCCACCCCGGCGATCAACTACGGCTCCGAGCTCTTCGGCCCGATGCTGCTCAAGGAGTCCTACACCACCACCGACATCGTCTACGAGAACGGCGTCGCCAAGCTGCCGGAGGGCCCGGGCCTGGGCCTGGAGCCCGACTGGGACAAGATCAACCGCTTCACCCGCCAGTAGTGTCCACCTTTCTCGTGCGCCTGTGCGCGAACCTGCCGGGGGACATGGACCCCGAGGTCCGCGCCGACCTGCGTGACCGGAGCCGCGGACAGCTCGCGGACTGGCCGCAGGTGTGGCGCGTGACAGGCAGTGACACTCTCGTCGTGCTTGTCGACGCCCCCGACCACGAGGCCCTCCACCAGCAGATCGCGGCACTGCCGCTGCATCCCTGGCTGGAGGTCACGGTGGAGCCCCTGAGCCCGTACCCGGGCTGAGGAGGACAGAAAGAAGCCGCATCCGTTGTGCACGGATGCGGCTTCTTTTGACCCGCGGCGGCGGTGGAGGGTGTCTGTCCGGGTTCTGGGGCACAAAAAACTCCCCACCCGGCATACCGGTGCCGGACACGAGGTTGTGTTCTGAGACGACTACCGCTCGCTTAGATGATGGCGGAACCCAGGCGCCAGACGGCCCAGGCGATGCCGATCTGGGTGCCGGCCTGGATCTGGTCGGCCGGGGCGTTCGGGACGATGCTCTGGACGGTCTGGATCCAGGACGGGGCGACGGCGACCTCGGAGCTCGGGTACGGAGCTGCGGACTGGGCGTTGGCGGTCGCGGTGGCGCCGGACATGATCAGCGCGGTGGTGCCGAGTGCGATAAGGGACTTACGGAGCATCTGTGCCTCCAGAGATAGACAACGGTTGACTTCCTCCCCGCGGTTAAAGCCGGGGGATTTGTGCTGTCTCGGGTCTTTTTTGACAGTGAG
>NZ_RXHJ01000007.1 GCF_003955685.1 Corynebacterium hylobatis | reverse complement strand
GGCATCAGCCAGGCCCGCGCGATGGTCATGCTCATCCTCGGTCAGTCCACCACCTCGGTGACCACCCACCTCTACACCGCCAAAGATGTCCCCGGTGCGCCGGTGTTCCACCCGCTGGCGGGTGTGCTCACCGAGCAGGCCGCCGCCCGTCTGCTGGCCATCTCTGAGCGCACCACGGATATGGACACTGCTGCCACCGCGCACACCCCGGCCTACACCCCGACCGAAGCGATCCGGGCGTTTCTGGTGGGTCGGGACTGGTGCTGCCGGTGGCCGGGCTGCGGGACGCTCGCATTCGGTGGGGATAATGACCACCGGATCAACCACCACGAGGGTGGGCCCACGACAGCGGCGAACATGGTGATGCTGTGCCGGCACCACCACAACCGCAAGACTGACCTCCAGGCGCACTATCTGCTCGATCCCATCACGGGGGATGTGTTCTGGTTGTTCGCCGACGGTACCTGGGCGGTGGATCATGCGGAGGGGCCGTTGGCGCCGGTGGAGAAACGCTGGGTGCAGACCTACACGCAACGCCGCCAACGTCGGGGTGAGCGGGCAGCAGCGAGGGCGGCGGCGCAGGAATTCGAGGCGTACCAGTACGGGGCGGAAGCGCGTGCCCGGGCGCAGGAGGAATTCGAGGAGGCCATCAACCAGGCCAAGGCTGAAAACGGCCCCGATCCACCCGAGTAACAACCGACCCCGGGCACCTGGATGGTGACCCGGGGCGGAGCTCACGCAGGATCAGGCCTCGCCACCATCATGTTCCTACGGACCGGATGGCTGAAGGGGCTTTTCGGAACCATGCTCGGGCCGGGCCATGTCAGCGATTCCGCACGGATCGACCGCAGCGTAAAGTGACCCTTCCCACTCTGAAAGAGGCTCACCATCAACGTTGATCCATCCCGCTACGGCTCGACTGACCCGGGCCCGTTCTATCACGGTACGAAAGCTGAACTGCAACCCGGTGACCTGCTGGTTCCTGGGCGCAATTCCAACTTCGGTACAGGGAAGGTCGCCAACTTCATTTATCTCACTGCCACGCTAGATGCGGCCACGTGGGCAGCTGAGCTGGCGTCCGGGGAGGGGAAAGGCAGGATATACCGGGTCAATCCCACCGGCCCCTTCGAGGACGATCCGAACCTGACGGACAAGCGGTTTCCCGGCAACCCCACGCGGTCCTACCGCACCCGTGCGTCACTTCGCGTGATGGAGGAGGTGATGGGCTGGCAGCCGCATCCGCCTGAGCGGGTCCGGGAGATGCGCAGACACCTCACGGAACTGGAACGCCAGGGGATTGAGGCCATCAATGATTGAGGGGTAGGTGCCTAACTGCGGTAGACGCCGCGATCCAGGGTGTCGCAGGCGGCCATCGTGCCCTCGTTGTAGCCGGTGATGAAGGCGCTCTGGCGCTGCTCGGAAGAGCCGTGTGTCCACGTGTCGGGACGGACCTGGCCGCCGGAGCGCTGCTGGATGTTGTCGTCACCGACGGCGCGGGCGGTGTCGATGGCGGAGGCGACCTGTTCGCGGGTGACCGGCTCGAGCCAGGCACCCTCACCCTTGTCGGCGTGGGAGACCCAGATACCGGCGTAGCAGTCGGCCTGGAGCTCGATCTTCACGGCGTTGGAGTCGGCACCGGGGTCGTTGTAGTTCGACAGTGACAGCGTGCCCTCGAGCTGCTGGATGTGATGGCCGAATTCGTGGGCGACGATGTACATCTGCGCCAGTGGGGAGTTGGTGCCACCCAGCTGGTCGAGCTGGTCGAAGAAGGAGACGTCGAAGTAGGCCGACTGGTCAGCGGGGCAGTAGAAGGGGCCGGTCGCTGCCGAGGCCTGACCGCATCCGGACTGGGTCGCACCTTGGAAGACGACGCGGCCGGGCGGGACGTACTCGATGCCGGCCTGCTCCGGGAGCAGGGTCTCCCACATCTGGTCGACCGCACCGGCGGTGTAGTCGACGCGGCAGTCGGCGTGGATATTTCCGTCCTCGGGTGTGTTGCAGTGCTCCAGCTCGCTGGTCTGCCCGCCCGGCAGCTGGGCCTGGTTGCCGCCGCCGATCATCTGGCCGATGTCCCCCGGATTTCCACCCATCAGGAGAAATAGCCCGATGAGCAGCAGTGAGCCGATGCCGCCACCGGCCGCGATCCTGCCGCCTCTGCCACCGGTGGTGGCTTTCCGGCGGCCGCTGATGTCAGCGTCTTCACGGAACGTCATGCTCTGATCATGCCATATTCAGAGGGTGGTCAGAGCAGGATCTTCCGGAGCCCTCTCCGCCCTCCGGTGGGCGGGATCGTCGGGGAGTTGTTTGTGTGTGGAGATCAGGGAAAAACCCTAAAATATGCGCTCGTCCGCATTATTGTGGAGTACATGTACGGACGCCATCCCGGCGGTATGGCTGCTGCGGGGGTTGGAGGGGCGTCGATAAGCAGGGTGGCGGGACCAGGTAGAATGCCCGTGTTGTCTATAAGCCCCACCCCACCCCACACGGAAGGACCACCAGCACGTGCTCCGCACTCATCTTGCAGGCGAACTGCGTAAAGAACACGCCGGACAGACCGTCACCCTCACCGGATGGGTCTCACGGCGCCGTGACCACGGCGGCGTGATCTTCATCGACCTGCGCGACCGCTCCGGTCTGGCCCAGGTCGTATTCCGTGAATCCGATGTTGCCGAGCGCGCCCATGATCTGCGCAGCGAGTTCGTGCTGCAGGTCACCGGTGTGGTGGAGCCGCGTCCGGAGGGTTCGGAAAACCCTAACCTGTCCTCCGGTGACATCGAGCTCAACGTCACCGAGCTCAACGTCCTCAACACCTCCGCGGCGCTGCCATTCCAGATCGGCGACTCCGCCCAGGGTGGTGGCGAGGTCGGTGAGGAGACCCGCCTGAAGTACCGCTACCTGGACCTGCGCCGCGACCGTCAGGCCGAGGCCCTGCGTCTGCGTTCCCGCGCGAACCAGGCCGCCCGCCGCGTACTGGACAACCACGACTTCACCGAGATCGAGACCCCGACGCTGACGCGTTCCACCCCGGAGGGTGCTCGTGACTTCCTGGTTCCGGCACGCCTGAAGCCGGGCTCCTTCTACGCCCTGCCGCAGTCCCCGCAGCTGTTCAAGCAGCTGCTCATGGTCGCCGGCATGGAGCGTTACTACCAGATCGCCCGCTGCTACCGCGACGAGGATTTCCGTGCGGACCGTCAGCCGGAGTTCACCCAGCTGGACGTCGAGATGAGCTTCGTCGACCAGGATGACGTCATCGCCCTGGCCGAGGAGGTCCTGGCCGAGCTGTGGAAGCTGATCGGCTACGAGATCACCACCCCGATCCCGCGTATCACCTACGCCGAGGCCATGCGCCGTTTCGGTTCCGACAAGCCGGACCTGCGTTTCGATATCGAGATCACCGAGTGCACCGACTTCTTCGCCGACACCACCTTCCGGGTGTTCAAGAACGAGTACGTGGGCGCCGTGGTCATGAAGGGCGGGGCCTCCCAGCCGCGCCGTCAGCTCGACGCCTGGCAGGAGTGGGCCAAGCAGCGCGGTGCGAAGGGCCTGGCCTACATCCTCGTCGGTGAGGACGGGGAGCTCGGTGGCCCGGTGGCCAAGAACATCACCGACGCGGAGCGTGCCGGCATCGCCGCCCACGTCGGCGCGGAGCCGGGCGACTGCATTTTCTTCGCCGCAGGTGAAACCAAGTCCTCCCGCGCCCTGCTGGGTGCGGCCCGCGGTGAGATCGCCGAGAAGCTGGGCCTGATCAAGGAGGGTGACTGGGCCTTCACCTGGGTCGTCGACGCCCCGCTGTTCGAGCCGGCCGCTGACGCGACCGCCTCCGGTGACGTGGCCCTGGGCAGCTCCGCCTGGACCGCCGTCCACCACGCCTTCACCTCCCCGAAGCCGGAGTTCCTCGACACCTTCGACGAGAACCCGGGTGAGGCCAACGCCTACGCCTACGACATCGTCTGCAACGGCAACGAGATCGGTGGCGGTTCCATCCGTATCCACCAGCGTGACGTGCAGGAGCGGGTATTCAAGGTCATGGGTATCTCCGAGGAGGAGGCGCAGGACAAGTTCGGCTTCCTGCTCGACGCCTTCGCCTACGGTGCCCCGCCGCACGGCGGCATCGCCTTCGGCTGGGACCGCATTGTGTCCCTGCTGGGCGGTTTCGACTCGATCCGCGACGTCATCGCCTTCCCGAAGTCCGGTGGCGGTGTGGACCCGCTGACCGAGGCCCCGGCGCCGATCACCGCGCAGCAGCGCAAGGAGGCGGGCATCGACGCCAGGCCGGAGAAGAAGAACGAGAAGAAGGGCGAGAAGACCGAATAGTCCCCGGTCTGACGGAACACATCATGATCAAGCTCAAGCACGCCGACATCGTCGACACCGCGGAGGATCTCCTCTCGAAGCGTTTCGGGGGAGCGCAGGAGCTCAGCGAGGTAACTCAGCTCAGCGGCTCCGGCACTGCGGTGGTACTCCGCGCCCGCGTGGCGACATCGCCGTTCCTGCAGCAGCGTTCCGTCATCCTCAAATACGTCCCCGAGGCCGGCGACCCCATCGATGATGCGGCGCTGGTCCGGGAGATCGTCTCCTACCAGTTCACCACCTCCCTCAGCGAGGAGGTCCGCCCAGGCCCGGTGCTGCTGGCCCATGACGTGAAGAAGCGCATCATGGTGCTCAGCGACTCCGGTGACGGCGACACCTTCGCTGACCTCCTGCAGCTGGAGGACCCGGAGCGGCGGGTGGCGATCCTGCGCAACCTGGGCACCTCCCTGGGCCGCATGCACGCCGGCACGGCGCAACGGGAGCAGGACTTCAACACCCTGCTCTCCCGTATGCTGCGCCAGCACCCGGACTCCGCCGAGATCCAGGAACTGCGTGACACGGCGCTGATCCAGTCCATCCAGGTGGGTGAGGAGCTGCTGCGCCAGGCTGACATCGAGCTTCCGGAGCTGGTCAGCGAGTTCGCCGCCGAGGGGCGCAACCGGCTGCTGGGGGCCCACCACCGGGCCTTCACCCCCTTCGACCTCTCGCCGGACAACATCATCGTCGCCGAGGAGACCCACTTCCTCGACTACGAGTGGGCGGGTTTCCGTGACGTCAGCTTCGACCTGGCGTGCGTCATCGCCGGTTTCCCGCAGTTCCTGTTCAGTCACCCCATCTCGGATGACGAGGCGGACGTCTTCGTCGAGGCGTGGGTCCACGAGGTCAACTCGCTGTGGCCGAACGTGAACAACGAGGCCCACCTGCATTCGCGGATCATGGCGGCGCTGCTGGGTTGGGCGTTGTCGAGTGTGGCGCTGCTGCACTTCGGTTCCGTGTCTGCGGCGATCGGGATGCTCCACGAGGGGGAGGAGCAGCTGGACCCGAACCTCGTCGAGGGGGTCAGCGATCTGCTGCGGCCGGCCTCCCACGGGCCGTTCACCGCGGAGGAGGTCGTGGTGCGCCGGGATCTCTTCGAGACCTTCGAGGCGCTGGCCCGCTACGCCGCCCGCGGCACCGACCCCTCCTTCGGCGTCATCGCGGCCTTCAGCCAGGGCATCGCGGACCGGGTGGCGGAGCCCGGCGCGGGCCGGTGACCCAGGACTCGTTGTTCGGGGCGCCGGAGCCCGAACGCCCGCCCGGGTCCGATTTCTTCCGGGCCGGCGACCATGCCCCGCTGGCGGCACGCATGCGCCCGCGCACGCTCGATGAGATCGCCGGCCAGGAGCACCTGCTCGGTCCCGGCCGGCCGTTACGTCGGCTGGTGGAGGGTTCGGGGGAGGCCTCGGTCATCCTCTACGGCCCGCCGGGTACGGGCAAGACGACGATTGCCTCGCTGATCTCGACGGCGACAAACCAGCACTTCGTGGGGCTCTCCGCCCTGGATTCGGGGGTCAAGCAGGTCCGGGAGGTCATTGACCGTGCCCGCCGGGACCTCATCCAGGGGCAGCGCACCGTCCTGTTCATCGATGAGGTGCACCGGTTCTCCAAGACGCAGCAGGATGCGCTGCTCGCCGCGGTGGAGAACCGTACGGTGCTGCTCGTCGCGGCAACGACGGAGAACCCATCCTTCTCCGTGGTCGCGCCGCTGCTCTCCCGCTCGCTGCTGCTCCAGCTCCAGCCGCTTGACGACGCCGCCGTCCGCGAGGTCGTCACCCGCGCACTGGTCGATGAGCGGGGCCTGGGCGGGCGCGTCACCGCCGATGAGGAGGCCCTCGACCAGCTGGTCCTGCTCGCGGGGGGCGATGCGCGCCGCGCGCTGACCTACCTGGAGGCGGCCGCGGAGGCGGTGGCGGACGGGGCGTCGATAAGCGTGGCGGTGATCCGGGAGAACGTCAACCGGGCTGTCGTGCGCTATGACCGTGACGGCGACCAGCACTACGACGTGGTCAGCGCCTTCATCAAGTCGATCCGCGGCTCGGATGTCGACGCCGCCCTGCACTACCTCGCGCGGATGCTCGAGGCGGGGGAGGACCCGCGGTTCATCGCCCGCCGGCTGGTCATCCACGCCAGCGAGGACATCGGCATGGCCGACCCCTCCGCCCTGCAGTCGGCGGTGGCCGCCGCACAGGCTGTCGCGCTGATCGGCATGCCCGAGGCGCGGCTGACCCTGGCGCAGGCGACCGTGCACCTGGCCACCGCTCCGAAGTCGAATGCCGTCTACGAGGCAATCAACCGCGCGCAGCAGGACGTCCGCGAGGGGAGGATCGGGCACGTGCCGGCCCACCTGCGCGACGGCCATTATGAAGGGGCGAAGAAGCTCGGTAACGCGGTGGGCTACCTGTACCCGCACGATGACCCGCGCGGGGTGGTCAGCCAGCAGTATCTGCCCGGCCAGCTCGGCGACGCCGTCTACTATGAACCCACCGACCACGGTGCGGAGAAACGGATCCGTGACTACATCGGTCGTCTGCGCCGGATTGTACGGGGGAAGCAGTAGTCTCCCCTCCGTGGGAGTAGAGTGGTGAGCCGACCCAGACAACAATCTGTCAGAAGCGAGGACCACTGCCGTGCAGACCCATGAGATCCGGGAGCGTTTCACCCAGCACTTCGTCAAGGCCGGCCACACCGCCGTGCCGAGTGCATCCCTCATCCTCGAGGACCCGGACCTGCTCTTCGTCAACGCCGGCATGGTGCCGTTCAAGCCCTACTTCCTCGGCCAGCAGAACCCGCCGTACCCCAACGGCACCGCCACCTCCATCCAGAAGTGCGTGCGCACCCTCGACATCGATGAGGTGGGCATCACCACCCGCCACAACACCTTCTTCCAGATGGCCGGCAACTTCTCCTTCGGCCAGTACTTCAAGGAAGGCGCCATCACCCATGCCTGGGAGCTGCTGACCAGCTCGATCGAGGACGGCGGCTACGGCCTCGACCCGGAGCGCCTGTGGGCCACCGTCTACCTCGACGACGACGAGGCCGCCGAGATCTGGGAGAAGAAGATCGGCCTGCCCGCCGAGCGCATCCAGCGCCTGGGCATGGCCGACAACTACTGGCACATGGGCGTGCCCGGTCCCTGCGGACCCTGCTCCGAGATCTACTACGACCGCGGCCCCGAGCACGGCCAGGAGGGTGGCCCGGCAGTCGACGACACCCGCTACCTGGAGATCTGGAACCTCGTCTTCATGGAGAAGGAACGCGGGCAGAGCACCGGCCCGGACTCCTTCGAGATCCTCGGCGACCTGCCGAAGAAGAACATCGACACCGGCATGGGTGTGGAGCGTGTCGCCGCCCTCCTCCAGGGCGTGGACAACGTCTACGAGACCGATCTCCTGCGCCCGGTCATTGACGCCGCCCAGGAGATCACCGGCGCGGAATACGGCACCGACGACACCGCTGACGTGCGCTTCCGCGTCATCGCCGACCACTCGCGCACCGGCATGATGCTCATTCTCGACGGCGTGACCCCCGCCAACGAGGGCCGCGGTTACATCCTGCGTCGCCTGCTGCGCCGCATCGTGCGTTCCGCCCGCCTGCTGGGCGCCACCGGTGAGACCCTCGAGCAGTTCATGACCGTGATCATGGACACCATGACCCCCTCCTATCCGGAGATCGCCGACAACCGCGAACGCATCACCCGCGTCGCCGTCGCCGAGGAACGCGCCTTCCTCAGGACCCTGGAATCCGGCACCCACCGCTTCGACGAGGCCGCCACCAAGACCCGCGGGACCGGGGCGAAGGTATTCTCCGGCGAGGAGGCCTTCACCCTCCACGACACCTACGGCTTCCCGATCGACCTGACCCTCGAGATGGCCGCCGAGGCCGGACTCGAGGTCGACGTCGCCGGCTTCGAGGCCGCCATGAGCGAGCAGCGGGCCCGCGCCAAGGCCGACAACCTGGCCAAGAAGCACGGCCACGCCGACGAGTCCGTCTACCGCGAGTGGGTGGACAACAACCCGACCGAGTTCGTCGGTTTCTCCGAGCTGACCGCCGACGCGAAGATCCTCGGCCTGGTCGCCGACGGTGTCTCCGTCACCCATGCCGCCGCGGGCGATGAAATCGAGGTCATCCTCGACGTCTCCCCGATGTACGCAGAATCCGGCGGCCAGCTCGGCGACCGCGGCCGCCTCGTCACCGACGGCACGATCCTGGACGTCACGGACGTGCAGAAGATCGGCAAGCGCCTGTGGGTGCACAAGGCGACCGTCGTCTCCGGCGGCCTCGACCTGGGGCAGTCCGTCCGCGCCGAGGTCGACGCCGACTGGCGTCACGGCGCCACCCAGGCACACACCGCCACCCACCTCATCCACGCCGCACTGCGGCAGGTGCTCGGCCCCACCGCAGTGCAGGCCGGTTCCCTCAACCGCCCCGGCTACCTGCGTTTCGACTTCAATTACACCGAGCAGCTCAGCCCGGCCCAGCTGGAGGAGATCGCCCTGATCACCAACCAGGCCGTCGACTCCAACCTGGCGGTCAACACCATCGAGACCTCCCTTGATGAGGCGAAGAAGATGGGCGCCATGGCCCTGTTCGGCGAGAACTACGGCGATGACGTCCGCGTCGTCGAGATCGGCGGGCCCTTCTCCATCGAGCTGTGCGGCGGCACCCACGTGGACTCCTCCGCCCAGATCGGCCCCGTCGCCGTCCTGGGCGAGTCCTCCGTCGGCTCCGGGGCACGGCGCATCGAGGCCTACTCCGGCATGGACTCCTTCAAATACCTGTCGAAGGAGACCGCCCTGGCCACCGGGCTGGCCGCCTCCCTCAAGGCCCCGACCGAGGAGCTGCCGGACCGCGTCGCCCAGCTCACCGAGAAGCTGCGTGCCGCCGAGAAGGAGATCGCCAACCTGCACCGCCAGCAGCTGGCGGCCCAGACCGGCGCCCTGGTCGAGCAGGCCACAGAGGTGGGTAAATTCACCGTGCTCACCCACCGTCTGCCCGACGGTGTGTCCGGTGGAGACCTCCGCACCGTCGCCACCGACCTGCGCGGCCGTCTGGCCGGCAGGCCCGGCGTGGTGGTGCTCGCCTCCGCCGAGGGGGAGAAGCTGCCCTTCATCGTCGGCGCCACGAAGGAGGCCGTTGAGTTGGGGGTGAAGTCCGGCGAGCTGGTCAAACTGCTCTCCGGCTACGTCGACGGCCGCGGCGGCGGCAAGCCTGACATGGCCCAGGGCTCCGGTTCGAAGCCCGCGGGGCTCGACGCCGGCTTCCACGCCCTGCGCGAGGAGCTGGCCGGCCGCTGAGCCGGGGCGGAGACACGCCGGGGGACATGTCATCGACCGGCGTGCCTCCCCGCTACCGTGTACATCGACCTACGTGACGAAAGGGAACCGACGACGATGAAGGTGACCCCGGATACTCCAGGAGCCGATGACCCGGGAACGGGCAGACGCATCGGCCTCGACGTGGGGACGGTGCGCATCGGCGTGGCCGTCTCCGACCGGAACGCGAAACTCGCCACCCCCGTGGAGACCGTCGCGCGGGAGACCGGTTTGCGGGACCGCGACAAGGGCGACATCGACCGCCTGCTGGAGATCATCGAGGAATACGACGCCGTCGAGATCGTCGTCGGCCTGCCACGGGATCTGAAGGGGCACGGCTCCGTCAGCGTCAAACACGCGAAGGAGATCGCCTTCCGCCTCAACCGGCGGTTGACCGGGGCGGGGAAGACCATCCCGGTGCGCATGGGCGATGAGCGGCTGACCACTGTGGCCGCGACCACCGCGTTGCGCGCCTCCGGGGTCTCCGAGAAGGCCGGCCGGAAGGTCATCGACCAGGCCGCCGCAGTGGAGATCCTCCAGTCCTGGCTCGACGCCCGGGCCGCCTACAACCAGGAGCTGCATCCATGAGCACACAGACCCGGACGAGACGCGACCGGAATATGGAACCGAAGTATGTGAAGCGGCGTCAGCGGGGACTCGCGGTCTTCGCTGCATCGCTGATCCTCATCATCGGCGCAGTCGTCTACATCGGCGTCCAGATCTCCGGACAGGCACCCACCGTGAACGAACGTGATTTCCAGGGCAGCGGCAACAGCGTCTACCAGCTCGTCGAGATCCCCGAGGGCTCCTCGGTCTCCCAGCTGGGCCCCGAACTGGAGGAGCGCGGCATCGTCAGGACCGACTCCGCCTTCCAGACCGCCGCGGCCAACAACCCTGAGGCCGCCAGCATCCAGCCCGGTTTCTACCGCCTCCAGGGTGAGATGAGCGCCGCCTCCGCGGTGCAGGCCCTGCTCGATCCGGCCAACCGGGTGGAGCTCCTCGACATCCACGGCGGTTCCACCCTCATGGACGTACAGGTCGTCGGCGGCAGTAACCGTCCCGGCGTCTACTCCCAGATCTCGCAGGTCACCTGCACGGAGGGTTCGTCGAACTGCATCAGCTCTGAGGAGCTGCAGCGGGTCGGCGCCACCACGGACCCTGCGGCTCTCGGCGTGCCCGAGTGGGCGCAGGCAACCGTCGCCGCCCGGGGCGAGGACCCCAAGCGACTCGAGGGACTCATCGTGCCCGGCCGTTACGTGGTCAACCCGGAGCTCGACGCCACAGGCATCATCACCGACCTGGTGACCCGCTCCGCTCAGCAGTACGCCGACACGGGCATCGTCGAGCGCGCCGACGCCCTGGGACTCAGCCCCTATGAGCTGCTCACCGCCGCTTCCCTGGTCGAGCGCGAGGCCCCGGCCGGGGACTTCGACAAGGTCGCACGCGTGATCCTCAACCGCCTGGAGGAGCCGATGCGTCTGGAGTTCGACTCCACGGTCAACTACGGACTCCCCGACGTCGAGATCGCCACCACGGACGAGGACCGCGCTCAGGTCACCCCGTGGAACACCTATGCCAGTGACGGCCTGCCGGAGACCCCCATCGCGGCGGCCTCCATCGAGGCGATCGAGGCGATGGAGAACCCGGCCGAGGGTGACTGGCTGTTCTTCGTCACCATCGACAGGGACGGCACCACCGTCTTCAACGACACCTTCGAGGAGCACCTCGCCGACGTGCAGCAGTCCCTCGACGCCGGAGTACTGGACACCAACCGTTGAGCCATCCTCTGGAGATTCCCGACATCCGGCATCGCGCGGCGGTGCTCGGTTCCCCGATCACGCACTCCCGTTCGCCCATTCTGCACAACGCCGGCTATGAGGCACTCGGCATGGACGACTGGGAGTACTCCCGCATCGAGTGCACCGCCGAGCAGCTGCCGGAGATTGTCGGTGGGGCGGGGGCGGAGTTCGCCGGTTTCTCGGTGACCATGCCCGCCAAATTCGCCGCCCTCGAATTCGCCGATGAGGTCACCGACCGGGCCCGGCAGATCGGTTCCGCCAACACCCTCGTACGCACGGCCGGTGGTTGGCGGGCGGACAACACCGACTGCGACGGCATCACCGGTGCCCTGGGTGAACTGCTCGGCGACCGGCTCGCAGGGACGCGCCATGCCCTGGTCATCGGAGGTGGCGGTACCGCCCGTCCCGCGTTGTGGGCGCTGGCGCAGGCCGGGATCACCGACATCACGGTGATCAACCGTTCCGACCGCAGCGCCGAACTGGCCCCGCTGCTCGAACCCGCCGGGGTGGAGTTCCGTTTCGCCGGTTTCGACTCTGACCTGCTGGCCGCCTCCCGGGCTGCCGAGGTCATCGTCTCGACGGTGCCCTCCGCGGCCGTCGTCGGTCACGAACAGGCCCTGGCGCACGCGCCGATCCTCGACGTCATCTACGAGCCCTGGCCGACCCCGCTGACTGTCGCCGCGGCCGCCAACGGCCACCTCACCGTCGGGGGCCACGTCATGCTCGCACATCAGGCCTACGGCCAGTTCGAGCAGTTCACCGGCCGGTCGGCCCCGCGGGAGGCCATGCGCCGCGCGCTGGAGGCCTCGCTGCGGTAGTCTGCCCCGGTGTGTGGGGGATCCTGCTGCTCGGGGGAGCAGTCATCATCACCGTCTGGTGGGCGGTCCGGCTCGTGCTTGTCGACGAGACGCAGCGCCGCCTCCCGGACCACCTCACCCTGCCCGCCGCCCTCGGGGCGGGGACCGGTGCCCTGCTCACCGAACCGGTGCTCATCCTCGGCGGCCTGGCCTGGGCCGGGGCCTATCTTCTCGGCCGGGGCATCGGGGGCGGGGACGTGAAACTGGCGCTGAGCCTCGGGGTGCTCGCCGCCGCCGCGGGCGGGGTCATCGGAGTGCTGGCGGCGGTGGTGGCAGCGAGCGCGGTGACGGTGGTGCGGTCGGTGCTCAGGCGGGGGAAAGCAGTGCCGCACGGGCCATCCATGCTGGTGGGGACGTTCATTGTGGTTCTCTACGACACCTGGCAGGGAGCCTTATCGCACTTGGGCGGCGCCTCATGAGACAATGACCGCATGCTTCGATGGACCACAGCAGGAGAATCCCACGGTCAGGCGCTGATTGCCCTGCTCGAAAACATGCCCGCCGGTGTCTCCGTGACCCGGGAAGAAATCTCTGAGCAGCTCGCCCGCCGCCGACTCGGCTACGGCCGCGGCGCCCGGATGAAGTTCGAGGCCGATGAGCTCACCCTGCTCACCGGCATCCGGCACGGGAAGACCCTCGGCAGCCCGGTCGCCATCATGATCGGCAACACCGAGTGGCCGAAGTGGACCACCATCATGTCCGCCGAGCCGGTGGACATGGAGGATGCGGAGGTCGCCGCCGCGATGAGCTCCGGCCGCGGCGCCAAGCTCACCCGCCCACGCCCGGGCCACGCCGATTTCGCCGGGATGATCAAATACGACGTCGACGAGGCACGTCCGATCCTGGAGCGTTCCTCCGCACGCGAGACCGCCGCCCGTGTCGCCGCCGCCACCGTCGCCCGCAGTTTCCTGCGTGAGACCCTCGGTGTCGAGGTGCTCTCCCACGTCGTCTCCATCGGCCGCTCCGAGCCCTACACCGGCCCCGAGCCGACCTTCGCGGACCTGCCGGCCGTGGACGAGTCTCCGGTGCGCGCCTTCGACAAGGACGCCGAGGCCGCCATGATCGCCGAGATCGAGGCCGCCAAGAAGGCCGGCGACACCCTCGGCGGTGTCGTCGAGGTCGTCGTCGAGGGCCTGCCCATCGGACTGGGTTCGCACGTCTCCGGTGAGGAGCGTCTCGACGCCCAGCTCGCCGCCGCCCTCATGGGTATCCAGGCCATCAAGGGCGTCGAGGTCGGTGACGGCTTCGAGGAGGCCCGCCGCCGCGGCAGCGAGGCCCACGACGAGATGGTCCGGGCAGAGGACGGCGTCGACCGTCTGAGCAACCGCGCCGGCGGCATCGAGGGCGGCATGACCAACGGCCAGGCCCTGCGGGTCCGCGCCGCGATGAAGCCGATCTCCACCGTGCCGCGCGCACTGAAGACCGTGGACATGACCGACGGTTCCGCCGCCACCGGCATCCACCAGCGTTCCGATGTCTGCGCCGTCCCGGCCGCCGGTGTCGTCGCCGAGGCGATGGTGGCACTCGTCCTGGCGCGTGCCGTGCTGAAGAAGTTCGGTGGTGACTCCGTCGCCGAGACCCGCCGCAACATCGACGCCTACAACGAGTATGTCGTCCAGCGACTGCGGTTCCAGGATTCCGGGGAGGCGTAGATGAGCAGCCCGGAGGTCTGCCACACCCGGCCGAAGGTGGTCCTCGTCGGCCCGCCCGGGGCCGGCAAATCCACCATCGGCCGCCGCCTGGCCCGCGCACTGTCCCTCCCACTGGTCGATTCTGACCAGCTCATCGAGGAGGCCTACGGAAAACCCTGCGGCGAGGTGTTCAGCGAGCTCGGTGAGCCCACCTTCCGGGAGGTCGAGGCCCGCCACGTCGCAACGGCCCTGACCAGCGGTGGCGTGGTCAGCCTCGGTGGGGGAGCGGTGCTCACCGAATCCACCCGCCAGCTGCTCGCGCAGCACACCGTCGTGTGGATCGACGTCTCCGTCGAGGAGGGTGTGCGCCGCACCGCCGGTGAATCCACCCGGCCCGTCCTCGCCGCCGAGGACCCGGCCGCCCACTACCGCAACCTCATGGAGCAGCGCGCCCCGCTCTATCATGAGGTGGCCACCTTCCGGGTGCGCACCGACGGCCGCACCCCCCAGCAGTCCGTGGCCGGCATCCTCGGCTTCCTGGACACCCTCTAGTCAACCGCGCAAAGGAACCCTCCCGTGACGACGATTCCGGTCAACGGACCCGCCCCGTACCAGGTCACCATCGACCACGACCTCGATGCCGCAGTCGCCGACTGCGCCGCCGCCACCGGTGCCGCCAAGGTGATGGTCATCCATCAGCCGACGCTGGTGGCCCCGGCCGAGAAGCTCGGCACGGCCCTGAGCGCCCGTGGCCTGGAGGTCGTCCTCGCCCCGGTGCCCGACGCGGAGGAGGGCAAGACCCTCCAGGTCGCCGGAGCCCTGTGGGACCGCCTGGGCGCGGAGACCTTCGGCCGCCGCGACGCGATCGTCGGCCTGGGCGGCGGTGCAGTCACCGACCTCGCCGGTTTCGTCGCCGCGGCCTGGATGCGCGGCATCAAGGTCATCCAGGTGCCCACCACGCTGCTGGCCATGGTGGATGCTGCCGTGGGCGGCAAGACCGGCATCAACACCGCCGCCGGGAAGAACCTCGTCGGTGCCTTCCATGAGCCGACGGCGGTCTTCATCGACCTCGACCGTCTGGACACACTCCCGGAGGCGGAGATCGTCGCGGGTTCCGCGGAGATCATCAAGACCGGTTTCATCGCCGACCCGGTCATCCTCCAGCGCTACGAGGAGGACCCGGCCGCCTGCCTGCGTGGCGACGGTCACCTGCCCGAACTCATCGCCCGCTCCGTGACCGTCAAGGCCGATGTCGTCGGCCAGGACCTCAAGGAGTCCGGCCTGCGGGAGATCCTCAACTACGGCCACACCTTCGGCCACGCCGTGGAACTGCGGGAGAACTACCGCTGGCGCCACGGCCACGCCGTCGGCGTGGGCATGATGTTCATCGCCCACCTGGCCGCCAACCGTGGCCTCATCGACGCCGGGCTGGTGGAGCGACACCACCGGATCCTCGAGTCCGTCGGCCTGAGCACCACCTACCCGGCCGGCCACTTCGAGGAGCTCTACGCGGGTATGACACGCGACAAGAAGAACCGCGACGGCCATATCCGCTTCGTGGCGCTGACCGGGGTGGGGGAGACCACCCGCCTGGAGGGCCCCTCGACCGAGGAGCTGCGCGCCGCCTACGAGGCCATCTCGGGGGAGAAGTAGATGAAGGTGCTGGTCCTCAACGGCCCCAACCTCAACCGGCTGGGTAAACGCCAGCCGGAGGTCTACGGCGCGACGACGCTCGCGGACGTCGAGAAGCTCATCGGCGAACGGGCGGCACAACTCGGCGTCGAGGTGGAGTGTCGCCAGTCCAACCACGAGGGGGAACTCATCGACTGGGTGCACGAGACGGCCGACGAGGGCTGGCCCGTGATCATCAACCCCGGCGGATTCACCCACACCTCCGTCGCGCTGCGCGACGCCCTGGCGGAGGTCGCCGACGGCGCCGGCTTCATCGAGGTGCACATCTCCAACGTCCACGCCCGTGAGGACTTCCGGGGCCACTCCTATCTCTCCGCCATAGCGGTGGGTGTCATCGCCGGGCTCGGCGTGCGGGGGTACGTCCTGGCGCTGGAGGCGCTCGCGAACCGCTAGGGTTGTGGGGAATCACACAACGAGCAGGCTGGAGGGCCACATGGCATACGCGGACACCCGATTCCTCACCCGACGACGCGCACTCTCCGCGCGGTTGGCGGGCATGCGCATCGACGAGATGCTGGTGACCAACCTCATCCACGTCCGTTACCTCTCCGGGTTCTCCGGCTCCCAGGGCGCGCTCGTCCTGTCGAAGGACCTCACCGCCGAGATCGCCACCGACGGCCGCTACAGCACCCAGATCACCGAGGAGGTCCCGGACATCCCGGTGGTCATCGAACGGCAGTCGGCACTCGCCCTGCTGCGCCGCATCGAGGGGCCACGCCGCGTGGGCTTCGAGGCCGACCACGTCACCGTCGCCCAGCTCGAACGCCTCCAGGAGGCCTGCAACGAGGACGTCACGCTCGTGCCCGTCAGCGGCGCCATCGAGGATCTGCGCCTGACCAAGGACAACACCGAGCGCATCCGCCTGGCGGAGGTCGCGGAACTGGCCTCCACGGCCTTCGAGGAACTGCTCGCCGCCGGGGAACTGGCGGTCGGCCGCAGCGAGCGCGAGATCGCCGCCGATCTCGAGTACCGCATGCGCCGCCTGGGGGCGGAGCGCCCCAGCTTCGACACCATCGTCGCCTCCGGACCCAATTCCGCGAAGCCACACCACACCGCCGGCGACCGTATCATCCACCGCGGGGACATCGTCCTCATCGACTTCGGCGCGCACGCCCGCGGCTTCAACTCGGACATGACCCGGACCGTCGCCATGGGTGAGGCCGATGACTTCACCCGGGAGATCTACGACATCGTCCTGCGTGCCCAGCTCGCCGGCATCGAGGCCGCCACCCCGGGCCGGCACCTCGTCGACGTCGACGCCGCCGCCCGCTCCGTCATCGAGGAGGCCGGTTACGGGGAGTTCTTCGTCCACTCCACCGGCCACGGCGTCGGACTGGAGCTCCACGAGCGTCCCGCGGCCTCCCAGATTGCGGAGGGGATCCTTGAGGAGCACATGTCGCTGACCATCGAACCGGGCATCTACGTGCCGGGACGGGGCGGGGTCCGGATCGAGGACACGGTGCTGATCACGCAGGGCCCCGCCCGCATCATCACGCCTGCCGGTAAGGAACTGCGCGTGGTGTAGTCTGGTTAGGTCTAATATCCAGGACCACCCACAACGAGGGAGAGACTTCGTGGCTTCTACCGCCGATTTCAAGAACGGCCTTGTGCTCAAGGTTGATGGCAAGCTGCAGCAGATCGTCGAGTTCCAGCATGTCAAGCCGGGCAAGGGCCCTGCCTTCGTCCGCACCAAGCTCAAGGACGTCCTCACCGGCAAGCTCGTGGACAAGACCTGGAACGCCGGCGTGAAGGTGGAGACCGCCACCGTCGACCGCCGTGACATGACCTACCTGTACAACGACGGCACCTCCTACGTCGTCATGGACGAGAAGACCTACGAGCAGTACGAACTCTCCGAGGACAAGTTCGGCGACGCCGCCGCCTTCCTCAAGGAGAACATGCACATCCAGGTCTCTTTCCACGAGGGCGAGGCCCTCTTCGGCGAGCTGCCCGTTTCCGTCGACCTGGAGATCACCCACACCGAGCCTGGCCTGCAGGGCGACCGCTCCACCGGTGGTTCCAAGCCCGCCACCGTCGAGACCGGCGCCGAGATCCAGGTTCCGCTGTTCCTGGAGACCGGCAATGTGGTCAAGGTGGACACCCGCACCGGCGAGTACCTCTCCCGCGTCACCAACTAGGACCCATCACACGTGACCGATACACCTGAGGAGACCAACTGGCGCCGTCACGGCGCCCGTTACCGTGCGCGCCGTCGCGCCGTTGACATCCTGTTCGAGGCGGAGGCACGCGACATCGATCCCGTCGCCGTCGTCGAGGACCGGGTCGTACTCTCCCGCGACCCCGATAATTCCGTGGCCCCCGTCGCCGACTACACCCGGCAGATCATCAACGGTGCCGCAGAACAGCTCGACACCATTGACGAGACCATCGAGCGCTACCTCGCCGAGACCTGGGAACTGAACCGGCTGCCCGCCGTCGACCGTGCCATCCTGCGCGTCGGCGTGTGGGAGATCCTGTTCAACCCCGAGGTCGACGGGCCCGTCGCCGTCGTCGAGGGCGTGGAGCTGGCCAGCCAGTACGGCAACGACGTCGCCGCTCCCTACATCCACGCCGTGCTTGATGACGTCGTGCAGGCCGGCGCCGCCGACAACCCCTTCACGGAGCCGATCTCCGACCCGGACTCTGATCCGCAGTTCACCCCGCACGAGCCGGGCCTCGACGCGGAACCCCGCCACGCGAGTGCGGCGGACCCGGGCCCCGGGCCGGTGCGCAAGCACGATTCCCCCGACGTGTAGGCCGCCTCTTTCATTACCATCGGGGACATGGACAAGTTCACGATGGAAGAGGCCAAATCCCACCGGGTCGGCCCCGATTTCCGGATCGCTGACGTCGATCCCACATCGACCCCCGGTTTCGAGTGGGACAAAGAAGCCTGGGAACGCGAGTTCCACGAGCATGACGAGGAACTCGACGAACTCCAGGAGAAACTGTTCGCCAACGGCCGGGCAGAGGTACCGGGAACCGGTGGCCTCCTGCTTATATTGCAAGGCATGGACACCTCCGGCAAGGGAGGCGTGGTCCGCCACGTGTTCCGCGCCTTCGACCCGCAGGCGCTGAAGATCGCGACCTTCGGCCCGCCCACCGCGGAGGAACGCCGACACGATTTCCTGTGGCGGGTGCGCCCCCAGGAGCCGGCGATCGGCCAGATCGCCATCTTCGACCGTTCCCATTACGAGGACGTGCTCGTCCAGCGGGTGCGTAAGATGGCACCTGCGGAGGAGATCGAACGCCGCTACGGCCGCATCGTCGAATATGAACGGGAGCTGGCGGAACGCAACATCCGCATCATCAAGGTCATGCTGCACATCTCGGAGGATTTCCAGAAGGAGAACCTCATTGAGCGGCTTGAGGATCCCGCCAAGCACTGGAAGTACAACCCCGGGGATCTCGACGACCGCGAGCTGTGGGACGAGTACATGGAGGCCTACGAGATCGCGCTGCGGCGCACCTCCACCGACTTCGCCCCCTGGTACTGCATCCCGGGCGACCGGAAGAAATACGCCCGCATGGCCGTGAAGTACCTGGTCCTCGACGCGCTGCGTTCGATGAACCTGGAGTGGCCCGCCGCCGACTTCGACGTCGAGGCCGAACTGGAGCGGGCACGCAAGGCCTGATCAGGCCTGTTCGCCCAGTTCCTGTTCCATCTTCGCGCGCAGCTCGGAGAGTTCCCCGGCGGCGGCGGTCATGGCGTCCTGGGTGGCCAGCACAGCGTCGACCGCGGAACGCAGGGAGGCGCCCAGCTGCTCGTCGTTCATCCCGGCGGCGATGGACACATCCCGCTCGGTGCGCACGATGAGGTGCTCGGCGCGGTCGACGATGGTGGCACGCGCCCCGAGGCCGACGGAGTTGATCTGGTTCGCGGCGAGGTAGAGCGTCGGGTCGGCATCGTTGAGGGTCTGCCCGGTGACGGTGTCGGCGCGGACGATGAACACGGAACCGAGCACCGCGAAGGTGACGGGCAGGTCGTTGAGGTTGGCGGTGGCGACATCCTGGTCGCCCATGCGCTCCAGCTCGACGTCGAAACCCTGCATCGTGTCGATGACGCGGTCGATGCTGACGGTGGACAGTTCGCTGCTACTCATGGTCGTGCTCCTCCCAGGTGACCAGGTCGGGGAACTGGCCCTCGACCCATTCGAAGGCGCGCAGAACGCCGTCGAGGCTGGACATGACGAATGCGCCGATCTGGTTGCGGCTCAGGCCGTGTTCCACGTTGATCTGGCGCAGGGCGCTGATGGTCAGGTGACCCTCACCGGCGGAGTTCTCGAAGAACCGCAGGGTGGGCATGTACTGGGTCTGGTTCCACTCGTTGACCACACCGAGGACGCGCGGGGCCTCGGTGGTGGGCACCTCGCCGCGCCACATGGAGTCGCAGATGAGGTGGTCGTTGTCGATGCTCAGGGCGATGGCGGCGTTGATGAAACCGGTGCGCACGACGGTGGCCGGTTCATCACCGGAGCCCACGGGAGCGGATTCGAGGCGGTACTGCAGTCCCTCGGCGTCCAGCAGCTCTGCGATTCGCTGCGGGGTGGCCGGGGACACAGCAGTGTCTGGGATGGGGGATCGGGGTGCTGTCGTCACCCGTCCCACCCTAGCTGGCCGGGTTCCTCCTCCGTGTCAGCTGCCTCCAGCTCCGGGGCCCGGTCATAGAGCTCCTCGCCGCCGAGTTCGTGGGCGAGTGCGCGGTCGAGGGCAGGGTGGCGGAAGGTGTGGGCGGCGTCGAGAAGCAGCTGCGGTGAGACGCGCTGGTTGGCCAGGGCGAGCTCCTGCGCGCCCTCGCGGCCGAGGATCAGCGCCGGGCCGATCGACGGGATGGGGATGAAGGCGGGGCGGCGGACCTCCTTCGACAGGGCGGCGGTGAAATCCCGGTTGAGCGACTCGGCGGGGGAGACGGCGTTGACGGGTCCGGACCAGGCGGGGTCGAGGACACCGCGGGTGACGATGTCGGTGGCGTCGTCCAGCGAGACCCAGGGGAACCAGAAATTGCCGTCGCCGAAATTGCCGCCCAGGCCGGTGGAGAACAATGCCTTGAGCACGGGCAGCATGCCGGAACGCCCCGAGAGGACGGTGCCGAAGCGGACCAGCAGCACCCGCTTGCCGGCCTCCCGGGCGGGATCGGTGGCGGCCTCCCATGCGGAGACGACGTCGGCGAGGAAACCTTCACCCCGCTCGGAGTTCTCGGTGAGGACCTCATCGCCCCGGTCGGGGCCGTAGATGCCCACCGCGGAGGCGGAGACCATCGTCGTGACCGACTCCGAGTCCGCGACCAGCCGTGCTAGGCGTTCGGTGGGTGCGATGCGGGAATCGCGCACGGCCTGCTTGTGGCTGTCGTTGAACCGGCCGTAGATGGGCTCACCCGCCAGGTGGACGAGGACGTCGACGCCCTCGAGCAGATCCTCGGCCGGGTGCCAGGGCTCCCAGAGCCGCTGGCCCTCCTTCGGGTTCTTGCGCACCAGCTGGATCACCTTGTGCCCTGCGGTGCTCAGCTGGGCGGTCAGCGCCCGGCCGACCAGGCCGCGGGAACCGGTGACCGCCACCGTGAGCGGTTCGGCCGGCTGCAGGTGGGCGATGCGTCCGAGGAAGGCGATGTCGTTGATCAGCTGCTGCTGGCGGTAGGCGAAATAGGGCGTCAGCGCGGAGCCGGGCAGTCGGGTGGTGATCGTGTCGGTGATCAGCGTGCCCCCGGGGTGGTCGGCGAACTCGTGGACGTGGCGCCAGTTCGCCAGGACCTTGATGGGCGCGTTGATGCACACGTCGGTGAAGCGGTGGCCGCGGCGGTAGTTGGACAGGTCGTGACGCGAGACCCACTTCAGGCCGGCGGGCATCCCGAGGATGGTGGTGCCGTCGGAGAGTTTCTCCGCCTGACTGATCGGGGTGAAGGGCAGGAACGGGGGTGTCAGACGTGCGAGCGCACCCTGCCGGGTGTGCCAGTCCCACACCTGCTCACGCGGTGCCGGTACGACGTGACTTGTGGTCAGGCTCACGGGCTTTGTCCCTCTCCTCGTCGGGGTGCGCACCCCTGGGGTGGCGGGTGCTAGTATCAGCACCAGTCTTCAAGCATAGACACCATCAGGACATTGCCTGTCTTTGTCCGACATCCTTTAAAGACCGCACAGAGAGGCGGGGAAGGAGGTCCCGATGAGTGAACGCATGGACGCTGCGACGACCGTGGAGCTGCTCGGCTCCGACGACGTCGCGCGCACTGTCGCACGCATCGCGCACCAGATCATCGAGAAAACTGCGTTGGATTCCCCGGACGCCGGGACAGTGATGCTGCTGGGTATCCCCTCGGGGGGAGTGCCCCTGGCCGAGCGCCTGGCAGCCAAGATCGAGGAGTTCTCGGGCGTGACGGTTCCCGTCGGCGCCCTCGACATCACCCTCTACCGCGACGACCTGCGCAATAAACCGCACCGCGCACTCAAACCCACCACCATCCCCGCCGGCGGCATCGACGGCACGACGGTGGTGCTGGTCGACGACGTGCTCTTCTCCGGCCGCACGATCCGCGCCGCCCTCGACGCGCTGCGCGACATCGGCCGCCCCGAGAACATCCAGCTGGCCGTCCTGGTCGACCGCGGCCACCGCCAGCTGCCCATCCGCGCCGATTATGTGGGCAAGAACCTGCCCACCTCCCGCAGCGAGGGTGTGGACGTGCTCCTCGAGGCGATCGACGGGCGGGACGCCGTCATCCTCACCCGAACAGACAACCGGGAGAACAACTGATGAAGCACCTGCTGTCCATCACGGATCTGGACCGCGACGAGATCCTGGGCCTCATGGACGAGGCCGACCGTTTCCGGGAGGCGCTCGAGGGCCGGGAGATCAAGAAGCTGCCGACCCTGCGCGGCCGCACCATCTACTCCCTGTTCTACGAGAACTCCACCCGCACCCGCTCCTCCTTCGAGACCGCCGGCAAGTGGATGAGCGCCGACGTGATCAACCTCTCGGCATCCACCTCATCGGTGAAGAAGGGTGAGTCCCTCAAGGACACCGCGATGACCCTGGCCGCCATCGGCGCCGACGCCATCGTCATGCGCCACCCCTCCTCGGGTGCCGCACAGCTGGTCGCCGACTGGGTCGCGCCGGACGGTGTCGGCCCTTCGGTGATCAACGCCGGCGACGGCTTCCACCAGCACCCCACCCAGGCGCTGCTGGACGCGGTGACCATGCGTCAGCGCATCGGGGACATCACAGGCCGCAAGGTCCTCATCGTCGGTGACATCCTGCACTCGCGCGTGGTGCGCTCCAACGTGGACCTGCTGTCCGCCCTCGGCGCCGAGGTCGTGCTCGTCGCCCCGCAGACCCTCCTGCCCACCGGTGTGGAGCACTGGCCGGTGCGGGTGGCCGATGACTTCGACGCCGAGATCCCCGACGCCGATGTCGTCATGATGCTGCGCGTGCAGGCCGAGCGCATGCTGGGTGGTTTCTTCCCCTCCCACCGCGAGTACGCCACCTTCTACGGACTGTCGAAGGCGCGCGCCGCGAAGATGAAGGAGGGGGCGATCATCATGCACCCCGGCCCGATGCTGCGCGGCATGGAGATCAACCACGCCGTCGCCGACTACGGCAACGCGGCCGTCCTGCAGCAGGTCAACAACGGTGTCCACCTGCGCATGGCCGTCCTGTTCACCCTGCTCGCCGCCGACGGCGCGCCCGGAATCTAGGAGTTTTCATGACCACCACTGACTACCCCGCCACGGGTCCGTTGGCCGCCGCCGAGGCAGGCACGCTCAAGCTTGTCGACGTCCACCTCTACGGCGAGGGTGAGCCCGTCACCGTCCTCATCGAGGACGGGGTGATCACCGACCTCGACGCTGACCGTGATGCCGCGGCCGACCGCACCGTTGACGGCGGCGGGCATGTCCTGCTGCCGGGCCTGGTGGACATCCACGTCCACCTGCGCGAGCCGGGCCGCGAGGACACCGAGACCATCATCACCGGTTCCCAGGCCGCCGCGAAGGGCGGGTTCACCGCCGTGTTCACCATGGCCAACACCAACCCCGTCACCGACCAGCCGGTCATCGCCGAGTCCGTGTGGCTCAAGGGCCAGCACGCCGCGATCTGCGATGTGCACCCGGTCGGTTCCATCACCAAGGGGCTGGAGGGCAGGGAGCTCACCGAGTTCGGCATGATGGCCACCTCCCAGGCGAAGGTGCGGATGTTCTCCGACGACGGCAAGTGCGTCGACAACCCGCAGCTGATGCGCCGGGCCCTGGAGTACGCCAAGGGTCAGGGCGTGCTGCTGTCCCAGCACGCCGAGGAGCCGCGCCTGACCGAGGGTGCGGTCGCCCACGAGGGGGAGACCGCCGCAAAGCTCGGCCTGCGCGGCTGGCCGCGCGCCGCCGAGGAGTCCATCGTGGCCCGTGACGCGCTGCTGGCCCGGGACTACGGCAACCGCATCCATGTCTGCCACGCCTCGACCACCGGCACCGTGGAGCTGCTCAAGTGGGCCAAGGGCCAGGACATCCCGATGTCCGCCGAGGTCACCCCGCACCACCTGCTGCTCACCGACGAGAAGCTCAACACCTACGACGGTAACTTCCGGGTGAACCCGCCGCTGCGCGAGGAGCACGACACCCTCGCCCTGCGGGAGGCGCTGCTGGACGGGACCATCGACTGCGTGGCCACCGACCATGCCCCGCACGGCTCCGAGGACAAGTGCGTCGAGTTCGAGCACGCCAAGCCCGGCATGCTGGGCCTGGAGACCTCGCTGGCCGTGATCGCGGAGCTCTTCGTCGCCACCGGGAAGGCCGACTGGCGCTGGGTGGCGAAGGTGATGAGCGAGCGTCCGGCGGAGATTGTGCAGCTGCCGGGCCACGGCCGTCCCATCGCGGTCGGTGAGCCGGCGAACCTGGCCATCGTCGATCCGGGCAGCACCTGGGTCGCGCGTGGTGAGGAGATGGCCTCCAAGGCGGAGAACACCCCCTATGAAGGGATGGAGTTCTCTGCGAAGGTGACCACCACCGTCCTGCGTGGCCGCCTGACCTGCATCGACGGCGTGCCCGCCGAGCCGCGTGACTGAATAAGATACATTTGATTGAATAACATGCAAAATAACCCCGACACTTCCGCGAAAGGTGACGCCTTGACGCCCTCCACCACCAACCGCATCCCCGCCGTGTTCGTCCTCGGCGACGGCCGCACCTTCCGGGGCTTCAGCTTCGGCGCCGCCGGCCAAACCCTCGGCGAGGCGGTGTTCACCACCGCCATGACCGGCTACCAGGAGACACTGACCGACCCCTCCTACCACCGCCAGATCGTCGTGGCCACCGCCCCGCAGATCGGCAATACCGGCTGGAACGACGAGGACAATGAGTCCCGCGACGGCCGCATCTGGGCCGCCGGCCTGGTCATCCGCGACCTGGCCCACCGCGTGTCCAACTGGCGTGCCACCCGCAGCCTGCCCGAGGAGATGGAGACCCAGGGCCTGGTGGGCATCCGCGGCGTCGACACGCGCGCCATCGTCCGCCACCTGCGCGACAACGGCGCCCAGCCCGCCGGCATCTTCACCGGCGAGGAGGCCGGCCGTCCCGTCGAGGAGCTTGTCGCCGAGGTCAACACCCAGCCGGCCATGGCCGGAGCGGACCTCACCTCCCAGGTCACCACCCCCGAGGTCTACGAGGTCCCGGCCGAGGGGGAGACGAAGTACACCGTCGTCGCCTACGACCTGGGCATCAAGTCCGCGACCCCGGCGCAGTTCGCCGCCCGCGGCATCCGCACCGTCGTCGTGCCCGCGGACACCCCCTTCGAGGAACTGGCGCAGTACAACCCGGACGGGATCTTCCTGTCCAACGGCCCCGGTGACCCGGCCGCGGCCGACGACATCGTCGCCACCACCCGCAAGGTCATTGAGGCCGGCATCCCGCTGTTCGGCATCTGCTTCGGCAACCAGATCCTCGGCCGTGCCCTCGGCCTGGACACCTACAAGCTGAAGTTCGGCCACCGCGGCATCAACGTGCCCGTCAAGAACATCGTCACCGGCAAGATCGACATCACCTCCCAGAACCACGGCTTCGCCCTCGAGGCACCGGCGGGGGAGAGCTTCGACACCGACTTCGGCCCGGCACGGGTCACCCACATCTGCCTCAACGACCAGACGGTCGAGGGCGTCGCCCTGAGCAACGGCCGCGCCTTCTCCGTCCAGTACCACCCGGAGTCCGCCGCCGGACCCCGTGACGCCAACCCGCTCTTCGACCAGTTCATCGGTCTGATGGGCGGCACCGCGGGCGTCGAGAAGTAAAGCACCAGGAAGGAAAAGAAGGAACACACATGCCCAAGCGCACCGACCTCAAGCACGTCCTGGTCATCGGCTCCGGACCCATCGTCATCGGACAGGCCTGCGAATTCGACTACTCCGGCACCCAGGCCTGCCGCGTCCTCCGGGAGGAGGGCCTGCGGGTCACCCTCATCAACTCCAACCCGGCCACGATCATGACCGACCCGGAGTTCGCCGACCACACCTACGTCGAGCCCATCGAGCCCGAGTACATCGAGAAGATCTTCGAGAAGGAGATCGAGCAAGGCCACCCGATCGACGCCGTCCTGGCCACCCTGGGTGGTCAGACCGCCCTCAACGCCGCCATCCAGCTGGACCGCCGCGGCACCCTGGAGAAGTACGGCGTCGAGCTCATCGGCGCCGACATCCCCGCCATCCAGCGCGGCGAGGACCGCCAGATGTTCAAGGACATCGTCGCCTCCGTCGGCGGCGAATCCGCCCGTTCGCGCGTGTGCCACAACATGGACGAGGTCTATGAGACCGTCGCTGAGCTGGGCCTGCCGGTCGTCGTCCGCCCCTCCTTCACCATGGGTGGCCTGGGCTCCGGCATGGCGTACAACGACGAGGACCTCAAGCGCATCGCCGGCGACGGCCTGGCCGCGTCGCCTGAGGCCAACGTCCTCATCGAGGAGTCCATCCTCGGCTGGAAGGAATTTGAGCTCGAGCTCATGCGCGACTCGGACGACAACGTCGTGGCCATCGCCTCCATCGAGAACGTCGACGCCATGGGCGTGCACACCGGTGACTCGGTCACCGTCGCCCCGGCCCTGACCCTGACCGACCGCGAGTACCAGGAGCTGCGTGACCTGGGCATCGCCATCATCCGCGCCGTCGGCGTGGACACCGGCGGCTGCAACATCCAGTTCGCCATCAACCCGGCCGACGGCCGCGTCATCGTCATCGAGATGAACCCGCGCGTCTCGCGTTCCTCCGCGCTGGCCTCGAAGGCCACCGGTTTCCCCATCGCGAAGCTGGCCGCCAAGCTGGCCATCGGCTACACCCTCGACGAGGTCACCAACGACATCACCGGTGTCACCCCGGCGGCCTTCGAACCGACCCTGGACTACGTCATCGTCAAGGCCCCGCGCTTCGCCTTCGAAAAGTTCCCGGGCGCCGAGGACACCCTGACCACCACCATGAAGTCCGTCGGTGAGGCCATGGGCATCGGCCGCAACTACATCAGCGGCCTGAACAAGGTCATGCGTTCCCTGGAGCAGAAGCAGTCCGGCTTCTGGACCACCTCCGACGAGTCCTTCGCCGGCGAGCGCGCCACCGATCTCGACGCCGTGCTCGAGGATCTCAGGCGTCCGACCGACGGCCGTCTCTACGACATGGAACTCGCCCTGCGCCTGGGCGCCAGCGTCGATGAGCTCCACGAGGCATCCTCCGTCGACCCGTGGTTCCTCGCCGAACTCAAGGCCCTCGTCGACTTCCGCCAGGTGCTCATCGACGCCCCCGTGCTCGACGCCGATCTCCTCCGCGAGGCCAAGTTCTTCGGCCTCTCCGACGCCCAGATCGCGGCCCTGCGACCCGAGCTCGCCGGCGAGGATGGCGTGCGCCGCCTCCGCTGGTCCCTGGGTATCCGCCCGGTGTTCAAGACCGTGGACACCTGCGCAGCCGAATTCGAGGCCCGGACCCCGTACCACTACTCCGCCTATGAGCTGGACCCCTCCGCCGAGTCCGAGGTCGAGCCGCAGACGGAGAAGGAGAAGGTCATCATCCTGGGCTCCGGTCCGAACCGCATCGGCCAGGGCATCGAGTTCGACTACTCCTGTGTCCACGCAGCCCTGGAGCTCTCCCGCATCGGCTACGAGACCGTCATGGTCAACTGCAACCCGGAGACCGTCTCCACCGACTACGACACCGCCGACCGCCTCTACTTCGAGCCGCTGACGTTCGAGGACGTCATGGAGGTCTACCACGCGGAGTCCCAGTCGGGCACCGTCGCGGGTGTCGTCGTACAGCTCGGCGGCCAGACCCCGCTGGGCCTGGCCCAGAAGCTCGCCGACGCGGGTGTCCCGGTCGTGGGCACCACCCCGGAGGCCATCGACCTGGCTGAGGACCGCGGCGAATTCGGTGAGGTGCTGCGCATCGCGGACCTGCCGGCCCCGGCCTTCGGCACCGCCACCTCCTTCCCGGAGGCCCGCGAGGTCGCCGACGAGATCGGCTACCCGGTCCTGGTCCGCCCCTCCTATGTGCTGGGTGGCCGCGGCATGGAGATCGTCTACGACGAGGCTTCCCTGTCCGACTACATCGAGCGCGCCACCGAGCTGTCCCCGGACCACCCGGTCCTGGTCGACCGCTTCCTGGACTCCGCCATCGAGATTGACGTCGACGCCCTGTGCGACGGGGAGGACGTCTACCTCGCCGGCGTCATGGAGCACATCGAGGAGGCCGGCATCCACTCCGGTGACTCCGCCTGCGCACTGCCGCCCATGACCCTGGGTGCGGAGGACATCGAGAAGGTCCGCGAGTCCACGAAGGCACTGGCCCACGGCATCGGAGTCAAGGGCCTGATGAACGTCCAGTTCGCCCTCAAGGACGACATCCTCTACGTCATCGAGGCCAACCCGCGTGCCTCCCGCACCGTGCCGTTCGTGTCCAAGGCCACCGGTGTCCACCTGGCCAAGGCCGCCTCCCGCATCATGATGGGTGCGACCCTGGCCGAGCTGAAGGCCGAGGGCATGATCCCCACCGACTACGACGGTGGCTCCCTCCCGCTGGACCACCCGATCGCCGTGAAGGAGGCTGTGCTGCCCTTCAACCGCTTCCGCCGCGAGGACGGCACCATGCTCGACACCCTGCTCAGCCCGGAGATGAAGTCCACCGGTGAGGTCATGGGCCTGGCCGACAACTTCGGCGCAGCCTACGCCAAGGCCGAGGCCGCAGCCTTCGGCGCCCTGCCGACCGGGGGCCGGATCTTCGTGTCCGTGGCCAACCGCGACAAGCGCACCCTGATCCTGCCGATCCAGCGCCTGTCCTCCCTCGGCTTCACGCTGCTGGCCACCGCCGGCACGGCCTCCATGCTGCGCCGCAACGGCATCGAGTGCGAGACCGTGCTCAAGGCCTCCGACGTGCGTGGCGGGGCCGAGGGCCAGTCCATCGTGGACCTGATCCTCAACGGGGAGATCAACCTCATCCTCAACACCCCGGCGGGTTCCGCGGGTGCCCGTCACGACGGCTACGACATCCGTGGCGCGGCCGTCAGTGCCGGTGTCCCCCTGGTGACCACCGTCCAGGGCATCACCGCCGCGGTCCAGGGCATCGAGGCGCTGCGCGACGATGAGCTCAGCGTCCTCGCGCTGCAGGAGCTCGACCACACGGCGGGGCGGTAGCGGTGACCTTCGGTTCCCGGCTGCTCGACGCCGCCGCCAGCCGCGGCCGTCTCTGCGTCGGCATCGACCCCCACGCCGCCCTGCTGGCGGCCTGGGGGTTGGCTGACGACGTCGCCGGCCTCGCCGAGTTCAGCCGCCGCTGCGTCGAGGCCTTCGCCGACACCGCGGCGCTGGTCAAGCCCCAGGTGGCCTTCTACGAGCGCCACGGCTCCGCCGGTTTCCGCGTCCTGGAGGACACCCTGGCAGCCCTGCGCGAGGCGGGCTGCCTGACGGTCGCGGACGCCAAGCGCGGCGACATCGGCTCCACCATGGCCGGCTACGCCGACGCCTGGTTGGGGGAGGATTCCCCGCTGCGTGCCGACGCCGTCACCGTCTCCCCCTACCTGGGTGTCGGGGCACTGGCCCCGGTGCTCGACCTGGCGGAGGGGACCGGCCGTGGTGTCTTCGTGCTCGCGGCGACCTCCAACCCGGAGGCCGTGGTGCTGCAGAACCACCGCGACGCGGATGGCCGGACCATCGCCCAGCAGGTGGTGGACGAGTGTGCCCGCCGCAATGCGGTCCACGGCGGCCCGGGCAACATCGGTGTCGTCGTCGGCGCCACCCTGGCGCAGGCACCCGACCTCTCGCAGCTCAACGGCCCTGTCCTCATGCCCGGCGTGGGCGCGCAGGGTGGGTCGGCGGAGGACGTCGCGCGGATTGCGGCGGGTGTCGAGAAGCTCGCGTTCCCGAACATCTCGCGGGCTGTTCTCGGGGCCGGCCCTGACGTGGAGGCCCTGCGTGCGGCCACGGTTGAGGCTGCCAGTGAATTCCCAGGTCAACAGAATTGAGTCTCCCGGGACCCGACCTGGTACTTTAGGAAACGCAACCCGTTGACGTGCTGGAACACAGCACATCGACCGGGGCGCACCCTGGCCGGTGCTAAACTGGTCCGGAGTCAGTGAGTTGCACGCGTGGCATTTGCGCGGAGGCCACTGAGATCTGGTACTCATGTACCCGAACAACCGACACATTCACTTTCGAATCGGAGGAATCCCGTGGCCCTTCCCCAGTTGACTGACGAGCAGCGTAAGCAGGCTCTCGCCAAGGCCGCTGAGGCCCGTAAGGCCCGTGCTGAGCTCAAGGAGAAGCTCAAGCGTGGCGAAACCAACCTCAAGGAGGTTCTGGACCAGGCCCAGACCAACGAGATCATCGGCAAGACCAAGGTCTCCGCCCTGCTCGAGGCTCTCCCGAAGGTGGGCAAGGTCAAGGCCAAGGAGATCATGGAGCAGCTGGAGATCGCCCAGACCCGCCGTCTGCGCGGTCTCGGCGACCGCCAGCGCCGTGCCCTGCTGGAGCGCTTCGGTTTCTCCGAGGACTAGGGGATGTCCGGCGATAACCTAGCGAGTCGGCTGGTTGTTCTGGCCGGCCCCTCCGCGGTGGGGAAGTCCACCGTGGTTCATCGCCTGCGCAGTGACGTTGACCGTCTGTACTTCAGTGTGTCGATGACCACCCGGGCCCCACGGCCCGGGGAGGTTGACGGCGTCGACTACTTCTTCGTCACCCCGGATCAGTTCCAGGAGAACATCGACCGCGGTCTGATGCTCGAATGGGCCGACATCCACGGTGGCATCCAGCGTTCCGGCACCCCGGCCGCCCCGGTGCAGGAGGCCCTCTCGGAGGGTCGCCCCGTGCTGATTGAGGTCGACATGGAGGGTGCCCGCAACGTCAAGTCGATGATGCCGGAGGCGGAGACCGTCTTCCTGGCACCGCCGTCCTGGGAAGTGCTCGTCGAGCGCCTCACCGGCCGTGGAACCGAGCCGGAGGACGTCATCGCCCGCCGCCTGGAGACGGCCCGCGAGGAGCTGACCTGCCAGGACTGGTTCGACCATGTGGTGGTCAATGATCAGGTGGATGACGCTGTCTCGGCCATCAGTGGTATCCTGCAGGGCAGACTTCCGCGCTGACCTGTCCCGTTCGTGGGAAAGCGCAGGTAACGAATAATTTCAATCAGAAAAAGGTGTACGTGACCAACGTGAACAACGAGACGTCCAACTCCACCGCCGTCTACGATCCGCCGGAGGGCATCACCTCCCCGCCGATCGACGGGCTGCTGGAGAAGGTGTCCTCCAAGTATGCGCTGGTGATCTTCGCGGCCAAGCGTGCCCGCCAGATCAACAGCTACTACCAGCAGCACGACGAGGGTGTCTTCGAGTTCGTCGGCCCGCTGGTGACCCCGGAGCCCGGCGAGAAGCCGCTGTCCATCGCCCTGCGCGAGATCGACGCCGGCCTGCTGGAGCACGAGGAAGGCAACTAGCCCACTCCGCTGCGAGCGCCCCCTGACACATGTCAGGGGGCGCTTCGTCGATTCGACGTCGCGGTAGAGTCGGGGCAGACCTGAAACATGTACACGGATCCGTGGGGAGCAACTGCATGACCGATCAGCACCGGCCGCGCCGCATAGTCGTGGGAGTCTCCGGGGGCATCGCCGCCTACAAGGCCTGCCACCTGGTGAGGGACCTGAAGGAGGCGGGTGATGATGTCCGGGTGGTGCCCACCCCGAGTGCCCTCAACTTCGTCGGCGCAGCAACCTTCGAGGCGCTGAGCGGGCATCCGGTGTCCACGACCGTCTTCGACGCCGTCGACGAGGTCCAGCACGTGCGCGTCGGCCAGGAGGCCGATGCGGTGGTCATCGCACCGGCGACCGCCGACCTCATCGCCCGACTGGTGGCGGGCCGGGCCGATGACCTGCTCACCGCGACTGTGCTCGTGGCCACCTGCCCGGTCATCGTCGTACCGGCGATGCACACGGAGATGTGGTGGAACGCGGCGACCCAGGCGAACGTCGCCACCCTGCGGGAACGCGGTGTCATCGTCCTTGAGCCCGCCCACGGGCGGCTCACCGGCAAGGACACCGGGCCGGGGCGGCTGCCGGAACCCGACCAGATCGCGGATCTGGTGCGTGCGGTCCTCGACGGCGCGAACCTGCGCCCCGACTGGCGGGGCCGGAAGGTGCTCATCACCGCCGGTGGCACGCAGGAGAACCTGGACCCGGTGCGTTTCCTGGGTAACCGTTCCTCCGGGCGGCAGGGTTTCGCCCTGGCGGAGATCGCCGCCCACCGGGGCGCGCAGGTGACCATCGTCGTCGGCGACACCGACCAGCTGCCGACCCCCTCTGGGGCGGTCATCGAGAAGGTGGGCAGTGCACGGGAGATGGCGGCGGCCGTCGGCAAGCATGCGCCGGAGGCGGACGTGATCATCATGGCCGCGGCGGTGGCGGATTTCCGGCCCGCGGCCGAGGCCGGTGCGAAGATGAAGAAGGGCGGCGACGATGAGGCGCTGCGCACCGTCGAACTCGTGGAGAACCCCGACATCCTGGCGACCACGGTCCAGCGACGCCGCGACGGGGAGGTGCCCGCCGCCGCCGCCATCGTCGGTTTCGCGGCGGAGACCGGTGACGAGACAACCACGGCACTGGATTTCGCCCGCGCCAAGCTGGAGCGCAAGGGCTGTGACCTGCTGATGTGCAATGAGGTGGGGGAGGGGAAGGTCTTCGGTGAGGCGCGTAACCGGGGCTGGCTGCTCACGGCGGACGGAGCGGTACGGGAGGTGGCCGACGGGTCCAAGCATGTGGTGGCCGCGCAGATCCTCGAGGCGGTGGACACCCTGCGGGGTTGAGGCCAATTGACTGTTTTAGACAGCTTGGTCTATATTGGGCGAGGTGCTCAGCAGCGCCCGCCTAGCCTTCTATCTGTCTTTCGAAAAGGACCGCCCACGTGTCAGACACCCCCGCCACCACCGTGGCCTTCGACAAGCCCGCCCCGACCCGTCTCTTCACCAGCGAATCGGTGACCGAGGGGCACCCTGACAAGATCTGCGACGCCATCTCCGACGCCATCCTGGACGCCATGCTGCGTGAGGACCCCCACTCGCGCGTCGCCGTGGAGACCCTCGTGACCACCGGGCAGGTCCACGTGGTCGGCGAGGTCACTACCGAGTCCTACGTGGACATCGCGAACCTGGTACGTAAGACGCTGGTGGACATCGGCTTCACCTCCTCCGACGTCGGTTTCGACGGCCGGACCTGCGGTGTGAACATCGCCATCGGTGAACAGTCGAAGGAGATCGGCGACGGCGTCACCCGCTCCCACGAGGCCCGCTCCGGCGCGGAGGTCGAGGACGATGACCGGGCCGGTGCCGGCGACCAGGGCCTCATGTTCGGTTACGCCACCAATGAGACCCCGGAGTTCATGCCGCTGCCCATCGCCCTGGCGCACCGGCTGTCCCGCCGCCTGACCCAGGTACGCAAGGAGGGCATCGTGCCCGACCTGCGCCCCGACGGCAAGACCCAGGTCACCTTCGCCTACGACGAGAATGACCGGCCTGTCCGTCTGGACACCGTGGTCATCTCCACCCAGCACGCCCCGGAAGCGACCCAGGAGTGGCTGGCCGCGCAGCTTCGTGA
This sequence comes from Corynebacterium hylobatis, assembly GCF_003955685.1. Taxonomy (GTDB): domain Bacteria; phylum Actinomycetota; class Actinomycetes; order Mycobacteriales; family Mycobacteriaceae; genus Corynebacterium; species Corynebacterium hylobatis. Next base: position 180,828 of record NZ_RXHJ01000007.1, on the reverse strand, counting down.
ACACGTCCTCGACTGGGTCATCGCTGACGCGAACCTTGAGCACATGGTCGACGAGGAGCTGGCTCTGCTGGTCAACCCCTCCGGTTCCTTCATCCTCGGCGGCCCCATGGGGGATGCCGGCCTGACCGGCCGCAAGATCATCGTGGACACCTACGGCGGGATGGCGCGCCACGGCGGCGGCGCCTTCTCCGGCAAGGACCCGAGCAAGGTCGACCGCTCCGCCGCCTACGCCATGCGCTGGGTGGCCAAGAACATTGTCGCCGCTGAACTGGCTGAGCGCGTCGAGGTTCAGGTCGCCTACGCCATCGGTCGCGCCGCCCCGGTCGGCCTCTACGTGGAGACCTTCGGCACCGCCGCGGAGGGCCTGAACGACGAGGACATCCAGGGTGCGGTGGAGAAGGTCTTCGACCTGCGACCGGCCGCCATCATCCGCGAGCTGGAGCTGCTGGCACCGATCTACAGCCAGACCTCCGCCTACGGCCACTTCGGCCGGCTCGACCTGGATCTGCCGTGGGAGCACACCAACCGGGTGTCCGAGCTCAAGGCGGCCCTGGGTCGCTAGAGTGGTTGTCCATGGCCACACCCCGCGTCCCCGCAGCACACAGGTCGGTGGCGCGGGTTCTGCCTCTCCTGGGCCTGGCGCACCTGGACCGGCTCTTCGACTACCGGATCGCGGCTGAGGACGACGAGACCGCCCAGCCCGGCGTGCGCGTACGCATCCGCTTTGCCGGCCGCCTGGTCGACGCCATCCTGCTGGAGCGCGCCGCCGAATCCGAGCATGAGGGCACGCTGCGCTACATAGAGCGGGTCATCTCAGCCGACGTCGTCTACCCACGCCGCACCGCCGCGCTCATCGACGCTCTCTGCGACCGCTACGCCGGCATCCGCTCCGACCTCATCCGCTCAGCCGTCCCCTCCCGGCACGCCCGCGCCGAGGAGGCGGACACCTCCGTGTCCTGGCCGGAACTGGGGCCGGTGACCGAGCCGGACCTGTCCTCCTGGTCCGCCTACCAGTACGGCGAATCCTTCGTGGATGCCGTACTTGCCGGGCAGACGGCCCGCGCGGCCTGGCAGATCGCCCCCGGCGACGACTGGGCCGAGGCGCTGGCTGCCCTGGCTGTCAAGGTGGTCAAGGACGGCGGGGGAGCGCTGCTGGTGGTGCCGGACCAGCGCGACGTCGACAGGCTCGAGGCCGCCCTGCGGGAACTCGTCTCCGCGAAGCAGGTGACGACGCTGACCGCCGGCCTGGGGCCGCAGGCCCGCTACCGACGTTTTCTCGCGGTGCTGCACGGGCAGGCCCGCCTGGTGGTGGGCACCCGCTCAGCGGCTTTCGCGCCCGTGCAGGACCTGCGTCTGGCGGTCATCCTCCACGACGGCGACGAGAACCTCGTCGACCCCCGCGCCCCCTACGTCCACGCCCGGGAGGTGCTGACCACCCGCAGCGCGCTCGAAGGCTGCTCGCTGATCCTCGGGGGGCACTCCCGCACCGCCGAGGCACAGTTGCTGGTCGAATCGGGCTGGGCCCACGACCTGGTCGCCCCGCGGGAGGTGATCCGGCAGCGCTCACCCCTGATCCGTGCGGCAGCCGACACCGAATTCGAACTTGTCCGTGACCCGTTGGCGGCGAGTGCCCGCCTGCCGAAGCAGGCCTTCGAGGCCCTGCGCGGGGCGCTGGACCGGGGTGAACCGGCGCTCATCCAGGTGCCCCGCAAGGGCTACGTCCCGACCCTGGCCTGCGGCTCCTGCCGCGCACCCGCGCGTTGCCGGCAGTGCAACGGGCCGTTGGGGTTGCCCGCCGGCTCCGGGCAGCAGGGCGGGGTACCCACCTGCCGCTGGTGCGGACGCCCCGACGCCCGCCACCGCTGCGGCGAGTGCGGCTCCGTCCGCCTGCGCGCGGTGGTGCTGGGCGCAGACCGCACCGCCGAGGAACTGGGCCGCGCCTTCCCCTCGACCCGGGTGATCACCTCCGGAGGCAACAAGGTGGTGTCCGAGGTGTCATCCGGGCCGGCGCTGGTGGTGGCAACCCCGGGCGCGGAGCCTTTCGTGACGGAGGGGGCCTACGGTGCCGCGCTGCTGCTGGACACGTGGGCGCTGCTCGGCCGCCAGGATCTGCGCGCCACCGAGGAGGCGCTGTCCCGCTGGGCGGCCGCCGTCTCCCTCGTGGCGCCGGCCTGGAAGGGCGGGGAAGTGGTCGTCGTCGCCGATCCCGGCCTGGCGGTGGTGCAGTCGCTGATCCGGTGGGACATGGTCGGGGCTGCCTCCCGGGAACTCGCCCAGCGTCACGACGTCCGCTTCCCCCCGGCCGTCCACATGGCCGCCGTCGACGGTGCCAACGCCGCCCTGGACACCTTCCTGGAGATTCTCCAGCTCCCCGAGCACGCTGAGGTGCTCGGCCCGGTGGACCTCCCGCCCGGGGTGCACCTGCCCGGCGAATACGACGAGGAACGCTTCGGACCCGCGCAGCGCATCCTGCTCCGCACGCCGTTGGGCCCACGGTCGGTGCTGGGCAGGGCCCTGAAGGCGGCGGCGGTGGCCAAGGCCGGGCGCAAGGACGACCTGCCGCTGCGCATCCAGGTGGACCCGATCCACATCGGATAAAGGTGTGGTCGAATAAACGTTCTAAAGTTGGTGGTGGATGTTCGATGGGCGGATTAAAGTCGAACGTGTAAGCGACAGTGAACGTAGGGGGTGCGGCATATGGGTAGGCAGCGGATGATGGGGATCGTCGACCGGGTCGAGGGGGCTCTCTCAGAGCTGTCCGAACTGATGGCGGACCCTGGGGCGGTGGCCTTCGACGAGGTCCGGTCGGAATTCGAGCGCCTGGAGAAGGTCATCGGCGCCAAGGGCTATATTGATGCTGCCTTCGCCTACGCCGCCGACCGCGCCGGGGCGGGGAAGTATGTCGGGGCGGTGCATTCTCTTGACTACCTGGCCCGTGCCCTGGGACTGTCCCGCGCGGAGGCACGCTCCCGGCTGCGCCGCGGGGAGGACCTCTTCGCCCCGCCGAAGCCCTCACCGCCGGAACCGGAACCAGCTCCCGAACCGGATGAGACCGAAGAACAGCGTCGAGTCCGAGAAGAAGAGGCCGAGCGGATCCGCCGCGAGGAGGCTGAACGCCTGCGCCGCCAGGAGGAGGCCCAGCGCAAGGCCCGTGACGCCGCCCGGAAGGCAGCCTCCGCAGAGAAACAGGCGATGATCACCCGCGAGCTGGAGCACCTCAACGTCCACTCCGAGCCCAGCTACCAGGAGCTGCTCGCCCTGGCCCTGGTGGAGTCCGACCGCCGGTCCCTGGAGGATCTGCGGACCTGGCTGCGCGGGCGCATCCGGGAGGCCAACCGGCGCGGGCGGACCCCGGAAGGCAGGCCCGACCCCTTCGCTGCGCTGCGCAAGCGGAAGATCATCATCGGTGCCCAGGACGCCGACGGCGGGGCGCAGGTGTCGATGTACCTGGATGCCGCCGGGGTCGCCGTCCTCAGGGCGGCCCTCGCACCAGGCCGGCGCCCCGGGGTCAACGCCTCGGTGCCGGCGGAGGAGGACGCCCGGCCCATGCCCGCACGTCTGGTGGATCAGCTCATGGCCATCTGCCAGGGGTACCTGGCCGCAGACTCGGCCCACACCCGCCAGGGGGTGGGTTCGGTGGCGGTGTCGATGACCGCGGCTGAACTGGAGGGGGTGGCAGGTGGGGACCGGTTCCCGAGCAGTACCGGTCACCTGCTCGGCCCGGCCGATATCCTGCGCCTGGGGGCGGCGCGGTATGACCTGGGGGTGCTCCACGATGAGCAGGGTGCGGTGCTGCACCTGGGGCGCACGCAGCGGTCAGCGAGTCTGGCTCAGCGGTTGGCGCTGTTCGCCCAGGAGTTGTGCTGCACCCGGCCCGGGTGCACGGTGGGGGTGGGGGAGGCGGATATCCATCACATCCGGTCGTGGTTGGCCGGGGGTGGCACCGACATCGAGAATCTGACCGTTCTGTGCCGCAGTCATCACAGTGCCAACCGGGATCAGCGTGATGGTGCCGGGGGGTTGGGTCACATGGACACAGATCCCGGGTCCGGGCGGGTGGGGTGGTGCCCACCCGACGGTGGACAGTGGGAGTTCAACGACACCGAATTCCAGCAGCACTCCGCCGGAGCGAAGATCCGCAGCCGCGGCCACCCCACCCTCTTCGATTCCTTCGTCTGAAACCGGTGAATTCTGCCTGCAGCAGGGGCGACGTAGACTGTCTACACCACAGACATCAGCGTTAAGGAGCCCGCGCAGCCCATGACTATCCGTGACATCCGCCTGTTCGGCGATCCCGTCCTGACCACCCGGTCCGACGAGGTCACCGAGTTCGACGACGCCCTGCGGGGCATCGTCGACGACATGCTCGAGACGATGGACGACGCCGGGGGAGTCGGCCTTGCAGCCAACCAGATCGGTCTCACCCGGCGGATCTTCGTCTACGACACCACCCACGTCGAGGACGGCCTGCGCGGACACATCATCAACCCCGTCTGGGAGGCCATCGGCGAGGACACCCAGACCGGCGAAGAGGGCTGCCTGTCCATCCCCGACATCTCGGTGGAGACCGAACGTTTCCGGACCGTCCGCGTCTCAGGCCAGGACATCAACGGCAACCCCATCGCCCTGGTCGCCTCCGGTCTGATGGCCCGCTGCATCCAGCACGAGACCGACCACCTGGACGGGGTGCTCTTCCTCAAACGTCTCAGCCCCGAGCACCGCAAGGAAACCATGGCCACCATCCGTACCGCCGACTGGTTCAACTCTTAGAAGGAGCACCCCCACCACATGCGTCTCATCTTCGCCGGCACCCCGGAACCAGCGGTCGTCGCGCTGGAACGGCTGCTGCAGACAGACCACGAGGTCGTCGCTGTCCTCACCCGACCCGATGCACGCCGCGGCCGCGGCCGCACCCTCCACCCCTCCCCGGTGTCCGCCCTCGCACAGGAGCACGGCATCGAGGTGCTGACCCCCACCACCCTGAAGGCCGGCACCGAGGACGGTGACGCCATCCGCGCCCGCCTCACCGAGCTGGCCCCTGACGCCATCCCGGTCGTCGCCTACGGCAACCTCATCCCGGAGGGCCTGCTCGACCTGCCCACCCACGGCTGGGTCAACCTCCACTTCTCCCTGCTGCCGGCCTGGCGGGGCGCCGCCCCGGTGCAGGCCGCCATTCGCGCGGGTGACGACATCACCGGTGCCGCGACCTTCCGCATCGAGAAGGGCCTGGACACCGGTCCCGTCCTGGGCACCGTCACCGAGACGATCCGGCCCACCGACACCGCCGATGACCTGCTGACCCGCCTCGCCCACTCGGGCAGTGAGCTCCTCGCCGCCACCATGGACGGTCTCGAGGCCGGCGCGATCGTGCCGCAGCCGCAGACCGGCGAGCCGACCTACGCCCCGAAGATCACCACCGAGGACGCCCGCGTCGACTGGCAGCGTCCTGCCTTCGCCGTCGACCGTCACATCCGGGCTCACACCCCCGGCCCCGGCGCGTGGGCCATGCTCGGCGAGGACCGCATCAAGCTCGGCCCGGTCACCCCGGACGCCGAGGTCACCGACCTGGCCCCCGGCGAGGTCCGCGTGGACAAGAACACCGTCACCGTCGGCACCGGCAGCGGGGCGGTGACCCTCGGCCAGGCGCAGCCACCGGGCAAGAAGATGATGAACGCCGCCGACTGGGCCCGCGGCAACGCGGCCCTCCAGGCAGGGGAGCAGGTGAACTTCGCATGAGCGGAGGATTCCGGTCCCGGTCCAGGGGCGGCCAGCCGAAGAAGCAGGACGCGGCCCCGGCACAGGGCAGGCAGCAGCGTTCACGGCCACAAGGTGGAAAGCAGGGTGGCAGGCAAGGGGGCCAGCCGAAGAAGCAGGACCGCGCCCCGCGGACCTTCCCCGGCCTGGATGCCCCGCGTCTGCTGGCGCACGAGGTGCTCGGCCGGGTGCGTGCGGACGATGCCTACGCCAACCTGATCCTGCCGCGCCTGCTCAGCGAACGGCGGATCGTCGAACGTGACGCCGCCTTCACCACTGAGATCACCTACGGCACGCTGCGCACCATGGGGGTGCTTGATGCCGTGATCGCGGAGAGTTCCAGCCGTCCGCTCAGCCAGATCGCCCCCGAGGTGCTCGATGCGCTGCGTCTGGGTGCCTACCAGCTGCTGTACACGCGGGTGGAGCCGCACGCGGCCGTCGACACGACCGTGCGCCTGGTGGAGGCGAGCGGCAATGAGAAGGCCAAGGGCTTCGCCAACGCCGTCATGCGCACCATCTCGCGCACGCCTGCGGAGAAGTGGATCAGGAAGCTCACCCCTGACGGGGAGATCGCCGCGGTGGCCTTCCGTCACGCCCATCCGACCTGGATCGCGGAGTCCTTCTCCCGGGTGCTGGGTCTGGGGGATCTCGACGCCGCCCTCAGTGCGGACTCCGAGCGTCCCACCGTCCATCTGGTGGCCCGCCCGGGTGAGATCACCGCGGAGGAGCTCGCCCTGATGACGGGTGGTGAGGAGGGGGAGTACTCGCCCTACGCCGTCCACCTCGGTTCCGGTGACCCGGGTGATCTGGAACCGGTCCGGGAGGGCCTGGCTGCCGTGCAGGACGAGGGGTCACAGCTCATCGCCCGCGCGGTGGTCGAGGCCCCCGTCGAGGGGACGGACACCGGTCGCTGGCTTGACCTGTGCGCCGGACCCGGTGGCAAGGCCGCGCTCATGGGTGCGCTGGCGCGTATCGACGCCGCCCACGTCGATGCCGTCGAGGTCTCCCCGCACCGCGCGAAGCTGGTGGAGAAGACCACCCGCGGCCTGCCGGTGACGGTCCATGTCGCCGACGGCCGCGATCCCGGCCTGGAGCCGGGTTATGACCGCGTGCTCGTCGACGCCCCCTGCTCCGGCCTCGGCTCCCTGCGTCGCCGCCCCGAGGCGCGCTGGCGCAAGTCGGAGGATGACATCGCCGAGCTCAGCCCCCTGCAGTATGACCTGCTGTCCTCCGCGCTGAAGCTGGTGCGTCCCGGTGGCGTTGTCGTGTACTCGACGTGCTCACCGGATCTGCGCGAGACCCGCCAGATCGTGAACCGCGCCGTGGCCGAACTGGGCGCGGTCGAGGTGGATGCGCACGAGCTGGTCGCCCCCATGCAGGACGTGGGCTCGGAGAAGAGTGTCCAGATGTGGCCGCACCGCCATGGCACGGATGCGATGTTCTTCGCCGTGCTGCGCCGTGGGGCTTAGCTAACGCCCCTGGAACCGCGGGGCGCGCTTCTCCGCGCGTGCCCTGCGGGACTCCCCGACATCCTCCGAGTGCCAGGCTGCCGCGGCGGCCTCGTAGCGCTCCGCCTCCTCGTAGGGGCGGTGGGAGGTGCGGGCGAACTCGTGTTTGAGGTGGCGCATCGTCAGCGGGGCCTTCGAGGCGACCAGCTCGGCCAGTGCCATTGCCTCGGCGAATCCGCCCTGGGAGACCGCGAAGCCGGAGGACACCGCCTGCTCGTGGGACAGGGGCGCGTTGGTGAACAGCATCGTGCGGGCGACCGCGCCGCCGACGAGGTTCTCCAGGGTGGCGATGGTGACCTCGTCCAGCGCGATCGCCACGTCGGCGATGGGGACGCGGAACAGTGCCGTGCCGGAGACCACCCGCAGGTCGGAGGCCATCGCCAGCTGGGTGCCCGCCCCGATCGCCGGGCCGTTGACCCAGGCCACCACGGGGATGGGCAGGGTCTGGATGGTGCCCAGCATGTGCAGCAGCCGCGGGTAGAAGCCACCGGCGTAGACGTCGCCGGACAGGTCGGCCCCGGCGGAGAAGACCGTGCCCTCGCCGTGGAGGAGGACCACCCGGGCGCCGTCCGCAACCGCGGCGAGCATGGCCTCCTCAATCGCCTCGACCATGGGGATGTTGAGGCTGTTGCGTTTGGCGTGGTTGTTCAGCCTGATCTCCCGGATGAGCACACCCTCCTCCGGCTCGTGGTCGGTGCTGAGGACGAGCGGTTTGGTCTGGGGGGTCATGGTGAGGCGGTCCTTCCGGTGAGGAGGTTTCGGCGGGCAGTGCCCTGATTCTCACACACCACCGGTGCCGGTTCAGAAGGGGAGGGGCTCACGCCACCCATCCCGGGGGAGCTCTTCGTTGAGGAACTGCCTGTACAGGTGCTCGTCCTCGTAGCCCCGCTCATATTTGACCGGCGGGTCCTGTTTCTCCAGAAACTGCGCGAAGGTCAGTCCCGGGCTCTCCGGGCCGGCCACGGTGGGGTAGGGCACCGCGCCAATGCGGGCGCGGAGGATCTCCGCCTTCAGCCTGGCCAGCACCCCTTCCTCGCCGGTGAGGACCTCCCGACCGAAGTCGGTCGCCGTGAGCTGCTCACCCGGCCCCGCGGCGAGCACCCCGACCCGGCGGCCGAGTTCGATGATGCTGGTGAGCAGCTCCGCATCCCTGGACGAGTAGGAGTAGCGGAAATGACCGCCATGGTAGGAACTGCGTTGTACCGGGCGCAGCACCGGGAACTGCTCCACCAGCTGGCGGGTGTACTTCACGGGCAGGAAGCCGGGTTTGGTCAGACGCGGCGGGCTCTCCCCGGCGGCCAGGCGGAGCAACTCGAAGAGCACCTCCACGTCCGGGGTGGTGCGCACCAGCGGCTCAATCTCCGGCAGCGCGAAAGGCCGCCCGGCCTCCGACAGGACGGTGTAGAGCTCCATGGCGGAGACCGGGTCGGGGACCTCGGCGGCCATGTGCTCCAGCAGGGCGTCGACGATGATGGCCCGTTCCAGATCCGGAGGCAGGGGATCGCCTGCGTGGACCATCGTCACCGCGTTGAACTCCGGCAGCCGGATCTGCGGTCCGGGCAGCAGCGGAACGGTATCGGTCAGCTCCATCCGGATCGGCTCCAGGGACCAGGCAGGGTTCTCGTCGACGGTGATGTCGAAGATCCACCCCCCGATCCGGTCGAGGATCAACTGCATCCTCCCGGGCTCCACCGGCAGCGGTTCCTGCATGAGTTCGGCCCGCAGGTCGGGATGGCTGAAGTGGTACGCCCCGCGGCCGATGAAGGTCCCGTCCAGCCGGAACACGGCGTCCGGGGTGGGGTAACGGCCGAGCGCGATGCACGTCCGGTCGAGCAGTTCCTCGACCGGCATGTCGGTGGCGAAGGCCAGGTTTCTCCTGAAAGGTCGGCGCGCACCGCGCAGGGTGAGCGTCATGGTCCGCAGTTCGTGGCTGTTCATGGTGGTGGTTTCCCCTTCTTCCTCTTCTGGTGTCGGGCCCAGCCCACCACGCCAGGCCACACCCCGCCAGGGGCACTCCGCAGAGCTGTGGACAACCCGGCCCGTCGCCGTCGACTGTGGAGAACTCCGTTGCTTCTCGACACCCCTCACCACCACTGTGGTAGGTGACCGCCGTCACTCCCGTTTCGCTAGGCTGGACGGCATGAAGACGAGAAGGTTCGGTGCCACCCTGGTGTGTGCCGTGGTGCTGGGGCTGGCGGGCACCGCCTGCGGCACAGAATCGTGGGAGCAGCAGCAGCTCCAGGACAGCTTCCCCGTGGACAGGGCCACCGAGCCCGCCCCGGCCCAGTCTGAGAGGTCGGCCGTCGACTCCACCGCCGAGGACGTGCGGGAAGACGTCATCACCACCGGATCCGCCACCGTGCAGACCCAGGATCCCGAGATGGCCGCCGCGGACTTCACCACCCTGGTCCGGGACCGGGGCGGACGCATCGCCAGCTCAGAGACCAGCACCTGGTCCGAACAGCTGCGGGCCACGGTCACCGCCCGCGTACCGGCGGACAACTACCAGACGGTCGTCGATTCCCTGACCGACCACGGGGAGGTGGTGGCCCAGTCCACCCAGTCAACCGACGTCGGCCAGGAACGCGTTGACCTGGAGGCGCGCCGGGCGGCACTGCAGGCCTCCATCGACCGCCTGACTGAGCTGATGTCCACCGCTGGAACCGTGGAGGACCTGCTGGCCGCCGAGAACACCCTCACGCAGCGGCAGGCCGACCTGGATTCCCTCACCGCCCAGCTGGATTACCTGGCGGATCAGGTGGCCCTGTCGACTCTGACCGTGACCTTCACCGTCGACGATGAGGGTTACCGCCCACCCAACGCCTTCGAACGGGCCTGGGCCGCGTTCGTGGCCTCCCTGGCGTCGGTGCTCATCGTGTCCATGGCGGCGGTGCCGTGGCTGGTGATCCTCGCAGTACTCATCGCCGTGGTGTTCGTGCTGGTGCGCCGCCGCCGGAACCGCAACCACCCGCCACAGGAGGACGGGCAGGCCGGCCCCGCAGCGTAGACTCATAGGCATGGCTAAACCGATCATCGCCCCCAGCATCCTCGCCGCTGATTTCTCGAAACTGGGCGAGGAGGTGCGCGCCGTCGCGAACGCGGACTGGATCCACGTGGACATCATGGACGGCCACTTCGTACCCAACCTCTCCTTCGGCCCGGAGATCACGAAGGCCGTCGACAAGATCACGGACCAGCACCTCGACGTGCACCTCATGATCGAGAACCCCGAGAAGTGGGTCGACAGCTATATCGACGCCGGCGCTGACTGCGTCATCTTCCACGTCGAGGCCACCGACGACCATGTCGCCCTGGCCAAGCACATCCGCACAAAGGGGGCACGCGCCGGCTTCTCCCTCAAACCCGGCACCCCGATCGAGCCCTACCTGGCGGACCTGCGCTTCTTCGACCTCGTCCTGGTCATGAGCGTCGAGCCGGGTTTCGGCGGTCAGTCCTTCATGCCTGATCAGCTGGAGAAGGTCCGCACCCTGCGCGAGGCCATCGACAACAACCGACTGAAGACCCTCATCGAGATCGACGGCGGCATCTCCGAGAAAACCATCGCCGAGGCCGCGGAGGCCGGCTGCGACGCCTACGTCGCCGGCTCTGCGGTCTACGGCAAGGACGACCCGGCCGCAGCCGTCGACAATCTGCGCCGCCTGGCCACGGTCTAGGTCGGCATGGAGAATCTCCGGGAAGCACTCCAGGCGGCCATCGCAGCCGGCGAAGCCGTGCGCGGGACCACCAGCCCGAACCCGCCCGTCGGGGCAGCCATCCTCGACCGGGAGGGCAGGCTCGTCGGCACCGGAGCCACCGAACCGGCGGGCGGCCCCCACGCCGAGGTCATGGCCCTGCGCGAGGCAGGGGACAAGGCGGAGGGGGGCACAGCCGTGGTCACGCTCGAACCCTGCAACCACACCGGTCGCACCGGCCCGTGCTCGCAGGCGCTCGTCGACGCCGGCATCGAATTCGTCTACTACTGCCACCCCGACCCCGACCGGAACGCCGAGGGCGGGGCCGCCCACCTGCGGCAGCAGGGCGTGGGCGTGGAGCGGATCGACCGCGACGTCGACACGCTCCGGCCGTGGCTGGCCGCCGTGCGCAACAACCGCCCCCACGTGACACTGAAATTCGCCCAGACCCTCGACGGCTTCACCGCCGCCCTGGACGGCTCGAGCCAGTGGATCACCGGCGATCTCGCCCGCCGCCACGTCCACCGGGACCGCGGCAGACGTGACGCCATCATCGTCGGCACCGGCACCGCCATCGCGGATGACCCCTCGCTCACCGCGCGTGACGGCCAGATGGAGCTGCCCGACCAGCCGCGCCGGGTGGTCATCGGCGGGCGTTCCCTGACCGGGCACGCCCGCAATCTCCACCGGCTCGGTTTCGAGCAGTACCGCGGAATTCCCGAGGCGCTGTGGCAGTTGTGGGACACAGGTGCCCGCGACGTCCTCGTGGAGGGCGGGGCACACCTGGCCTCCGGCTTCGTGGAGTCCGGGATGGTGGACGCCATCCAGGCCTATATCGCCCCCACGCTGCTGGGGCAGGGCCGTTCCGTCCTCAGCGAGGCGCTCGGTCTGAGCCTGGCCGATGCCGCGACCTTCCAGCTGCAGAACATCACCCGTCTCGGGGATGATGTCCTGCTCGAACTCACCCGAAAGGACTGACCCATGTTCACCGGACTCGTCGAGGAGGTCGGCACCGTCGCCGCCCTGGAGCCGCAGGGGGATGCCCTCCGCCTGACCATCGAGGCCCCGAAGGTGCTTTCCGACGCCGCCCTCGGAGATTCCATCGCAGTCAACGGTGTGTGCTTGACTGTTGCCGATTTCGACGATCAGCGCTTCACCGCCGACGTCATGCAGGAATCCCTGGACCGCACCGGCCTGGGGCGGCTGGCGGTGGGTTCCCCCGTCAACCTCGAGCGCGCCCTGGCTGCCGGCGCGCGACTCGGCGGGCACATCATGCAGGGCCACGTGGACGGCACCTCCAACCTGCTCAGCCGCACCTCCTCGGAGCACTGGGATGTGCTGCGCTTCTCGCTGGGGGCCGACCTGGCCCGCTATGTCGTCGAGAAGGGCTCCATTGCTGTCAACGGCACATCCTTGACTGTCTCGGCAGTGGGGGAGGACTGGTTCGAGGTCTCCCTCATCCCGACCACCCTCGCGGAGACCACCCACGGCCAGCTCGCGGAGGGTGATGTGGTCAATATCGAGGTCGACGTCCTGGCCAAGTACGTGGAGAAGATGCTCGGTGCCCGGGTCGAAGGCCGGGCCGGGGACGGCGAGGGCTAAGGTTGACGCTCGTGAGTGACGAATCTGTGGACCCGAACGGCCGCCTGCGCCTGGACACCGTCGAGCGCGCCATCGCCGACATCAAGGCAGGGAAGGCGGTCGTCGTCGTGGACGACGAGGACCGTGAGAACGAGGGCGACCTCATCTTCGCGGCGGAGCTGGCGACCCCGGAGCTGGTGGCCTTCATGGTCAGGTACAGCTCCGGCTACATCTGCACCGCCCTGACCAACGAGGACTGTGACCGCCTCGCCCTGCCGCCCATGGTGGCCCGCAACGAGGACGCCCGGCACACCGCCTACACCGTCACCGTCGACGCGGCGACGGGCACCACCGGCATCTCCGCCTCCTCCCGCGCGGAGACCATCCTGCGCCTGGCGGACCCGGCCACCACCCGCCACGACTTCACCCGCCCCGGCCACGTCGTGCCGCTGCGCGCGGTGAAGGGGGGTGTGCTGGCCCGCGACGGTCACACGGAGGCAGCCGTCGACCTGTCGGTGCTCGCCGGCCTGCGCCCCGCCGGCGTGCTGTGCGAGATCGTCTCCGAGGATGACCCGACCGACATGGCGCGCGGCCCCGAGCTGCGCCGCTTCGCCGACACCCACGGCCTGGCGATGATCTCCATTGAGCAGCTCATCGATTACCGCCGCCGCCACGAGTCCCAGGTCGAGCGCCTCGTGGAGACCCGCATGCCCACCGAGTTCGGCGAGTTCCGCGTGGTCGGCTACCGCCACCTCATCGACGGCACCGAGTTCCTCGCCCTGGTCGCCGGCGAGCTCGAGGGCGCGGAGGACCTGCTGGTCCGCGTGCACTCGGAGTGCATGACCGGGGATGTCTTCGCCTCCCGCCGCTGCGACTGCGGCCCGCAGCTGCACGCCTCGATGCGCATGGTGCAGGAGGCCGGCCGCGGTGCGATCATCTACCTGCGCGGCCACGAGGGCCGCGGTATCGGACTGATGTCCAAGCTGGAGGCCTACCGACTGCAGGACCTCGGTCTGGACACCGTCGACGCCAATCTGGAGCAGGGCCTGCCGGCCGACGCCCGCGAGTACTCGGCCGCCGGCCAGATCCTCCGGGACCTGGGCGTGACGTCAATCTCCCTGATGACCAACAACCCCACCAAGTCCGCCGCGATGCAGGGCTACGGCGTGGAGATCACCGGCCGGACCTCCGTGCCGGTGGCCCCCAACGAGGACAACATCCGTTACCTGCGTACCAAGCGTGACCGCATGGGCCATGACCTGCCGGCCGTCGCACGCTGGGAGGCAGAGCACGAAGGAGCAGACAGTTGAGCAAGGAAGGACTCCCCGTCGTCGAGCGTATCGACGCCGCGGGCCTGAGCGTCGCGGTGGTCACCGCCCGCTGGAACACCGAGATCTGCGAGCAGATGCGCCGCCGCGCCGTGGAGACGGCGCGGCAGGCGGGCGTCGACAAGCTCACGGAGGCCCACGTCATGGGCGCCCTCGAGCTGCCCGTCATCGTCCAGGAACTCGCCCGCACCCATGACGCCGTCGTGGCGCTGGGCTGCGTCATCCGCGGCGGCACCCCCCACTTCGACTACGTCTGCGATTCCGTGACGGAGGGCCTCACGCGCATCGCGCTCGACGAATCCACCCCGATCGGCAACGGCGTGCTCACCACCAACGACCAGGAGCAGGCCGTCGACCGTGCCGGATTCCCGGATTCAGTCGAGGACAAGGGCGGCGAGGCGATGGCCGCGGCCCTCGACGCCGCGGTCACCCTGCGTCGGCTCCGCGGGAACCGGGGATAGACTGATGGATGTGAGTGAGAAGAACGTGGGAGCCGAGAACACCGGTCGCCGCCCGCTGACGGATGAGGAGCGTGCCTTCTACGCCGCCCTCGACCCGCATGCGCGGACGACCACCAGACCCTGGGAGCTGGAGGTCCGTTCGGCCTCGCTGAAGCGCTTCGCCTGGATCGCAGTGGTCATCGTCATGGCGGTGCACATTTTCATGGGCTACTTCCTGGACCTGGAGTTCACGGGCGCCACCGTCACGTTCATCGACAAGCTGGCCTTCCCGGGCGTCGGCGTGGTTATCTCCGTGCTGGCCTACCTCTCCTTCACCCGCCCGCGGGTGCGCGCCAACGCCGACGGCGTGGAGATCCGCAACATCATCGGCACCCGGTTCTACCCCTGGGCCGTGATCTACGGGTTGTTCTTCCCGGAGGGCGCCCGCATGGCCCGCCTGGAGCTGCCGGAGTTCGAGTACGTCCCCATGTGGGCGATGCAGGCCTCCGACGGCGCCTCCGTGGTCAGGGCCGTCTCGCAGTTCCGCGAGCTCGAGGCCCGCTACATGCCGCAGGACTAGTATCGTCGGTTTATGGCTGATCCGAGTACCTACCGCCCGGCACCGGGGACCATTCCCACGGAGCCGGGCGTCTACCGATTCCGGGACGAGAACCGCCGCGTCATCTACGTCGGCAAAGCCAACAGCCTCCGGGCCAGGCTGGCCAACTACTTCCAGGATGTGACCACCCTCCATCCGCGCACGCGGCAGATGGTCTTCGCCGCCGCCTCGGTGGAGTGGACCGTCGTCGCCAGCGAGGTCGAGGCCCTCCAGCTGGAGTACACCTGGATCAAGCGCTACGACCCGCGTTTCAACGTCAAATACCGCGACGACAAGACCTACCCGCTGTTGGCGGTGTCCACCGGTGAGGACATCCCACGGGCCTTCTTCTACCGCGGCCCCCGCCGCCGTGGGGTGCGCTATTTCGGCCCCTACTCCCACGCCTGGGCGGTGCGCGAGACCCTCGACCTGCTCACCCGCGTCTTCCCGGTGCGCACCTGTTCGAAGGGCGTGTACAACCGGCATGAGAAGCTCGGCCGGCCCTGCCTGCTGGGCTACATCGACAAATGCTCCGCCCCGTGTGTGGGCCGCGTCAGCCCTGAGGAGCACCGGGAGATCGTCGACGGTTTCGTCTCCTTCATGGCCGGGCACACCGACCAGGTGGTCCGCCAGCTCACCCGCGAGATGGAGCAGGCCGCCGAGGAGCTGGAATTCGAGCGCGCCGCCCGCCTGCGTGATGACCTGGGGGCCATCAACAAGGTGATGGAGCAGCAGGCCGTGGTCCTCGGCGACGGCACCGACGCCGACCTCATCGCCGTCGACTCCGACGAGCTGGAGGCCGGCGTCCAGATCTTCCACGTCCGCGGCGGCCGGATCCGCGGCCAGCGCGGCTGGGTGGTCGAACGCACCGAAGAACCGATCGAGGTGCTCGTCCAGAACTTCCTGATCCAGTTCTATTCGGACGCGGTGGAACGCGCCCGGGTGGATGCACAGGACGAGCAGAAGCAGATCGAACGCCGCGGCGTGGACCAGTTCTCGCACAACCCGCCGAAGCCAGGGGCCGTGGTGCCGCGTGAGATCCTCGTGCAGCATCTGCCCGCGGAAGCCGGGGAGGTGTCCGCCCTGCTCGCCGAGCTCAAGGGCGCAGCCGTGGACCTGCGGGTGCCGCAGCGCGGTGACAAGCGTGCCCTCATGGAGACCGTGGAACGCAACGCCAGGGAATCCCTGCGCCAGCACAAGCTCAGACGCGTCGGCGACCTCACGGCCCGTTCCGCGGCGCTGCAGGACATTCAGGAGGCCCTCGGCCTGGAGGAGGCGCCCCTGCGCATCGAGTGCACCGACATCTCCCACATCCAGGGCACCGATGTCGTCGCCTCGCTCGTCGTCTTCGAGGACGGCCTGCCGCGGAAATCAGACTACCGCCGCTACCGCATCAGGGAGGCCGCCGGCGGCGGGCACTCTGACGACGTGGCCTCCATCGCGGAAGTCACCCGGCGCCGTTTCCTGCGCCACCACCAGGACAAACTGGCCGTGCCCGACGAGGAGACGGAGGCGCAGACCTTCGCGGACGAACGCGTCGAGGAGATGAGCACCGACCAGCGGCGTTTCGCCTACCCGCCGAACCTGTTCATCGTCGACGGTGGTCTGCCCCAGGTCAACGCCGCGCAGAAGGTCTTCGACGAACTCGGTATCGTGGATGTCACCCTCATCGGCCTGGCCAAACGCCTCGAGGAGATCTGGATGCCGGGGGAGTCCGACCCCGTCATCCTGCCGCGCGCATCCCAGGGGCTGTATCTGCTGCAGCAGATCCGTGACGAGGCGCACCGGTTCGCCATCACCTACCACCGGCAACAACGTTCGAAGCGGATGCGGGTCTCCGAACTCGACGGCGTACCGGGACTGGGCGCGACCCGTCGCACCGAGCTGGTCAAGCACTTTGGTTCGGTGAAGAAGCTCAAGGCCGCCAGCCAGGCGGAGATCACCGAGGTGCGGGGTTTCGGCCCCCGCCTGGCGGCCGCCGTCTACGACCATCTCCATCCCGATACCCACGATAGGATGTCCCCATGACCTCAACCTCCGGTGTGCCGTCCCGCTTCTCGACACCCCCTGTCCTCATCACCGGCATGTCCGGTGGAGGACTCAGCTCCGCGGCGAAGGTACTGGAGGACAAGGGTTTCTTCGTGGTGCAGAACCTGCCGCCGCAGCTCATCGTCGACTTCCTGGAGCTGTGCCTGGCGCAGGATCCCCCGGTGGAGAAGGTCGCCTTCCTCGTCGATGTGCGCACCCGCCAGTTCGGCGGCAACCTGCGTGCCACCCTCCGGGAGCTGACGGACAAGGGGCTCAATCCCACGGTGCTGTTCATGGACGCCCGCGACGACGTACTCATCCGCCGTTTCGACAGCGTGCGCCGCACCCACCCCCTGCAGGGGGAGGACACCCTGTACCTGGGCATCGAGCGCGAGTGGGAGATCACCAACGGCATCAAGGAACAGGCGGACATCATCATCGACACCTCGAGTCTGTCGGTGCACGATCTGCGCCGGGCGATCGAGGCATCCCTCGGAACGATGGCGCACAACCGCCAGCACGTCACCCTCGAGTCCTTCGGTTTCAAACATGGCGCCCCCCAGGATGCGGACCTGATGATCGATGTCCGTTTCCTGCCCAACCCCTACTGGATCCCGGAGCTGCGCGGTTTCCGGGGTGTTGATGAACCGGTGAGTGACTACGTGCTGAGCAGGGAGGGAGCAGGGGAATTCATCGATAAGTTCGTCGATATGTTTGACTCAATGCTCGGTGGTTACCGCCATGAGGGCAAGAACTTCATCACCGTGGCCGTCGGCTGCACCGGCGGCCACCACCGTTCTGTGGCGGTGTCCGAGGAACTCGGACGCCGGCTGCGGGACCGGGGTGACATCGACGTCAACGTCATGCACCGCGACATCAACCGACACTGACCCTGCAACCGTAACTGACTTCCCGGGAGGAAATCTTGCACATCACCTCGATGGGAGGCGGTCACGGCCTCTACCAGACGCTCGTCGCCGCCCGGCTGAGCGCACCGGAATCGATCACCGCGGTGGTCACCGTCGCGGATGACGGCGGTTCCTCCGGTCGCTTGCGCCGCGAGCTCGGCATCATCCCGCCCGGCGATCTGCGCATGGCACTCGCCGCCCTGGCCAGTGACGACGAGGAGGGCAGTCTCTGGGCCCAGACCCTGCAGCACCGCTTCGGCGGCACCGGCGCACTGGCGGGTCATGCAGTCGGCAACCTGCTCATCGCCGGGCTGACCGGGATCCTGGGCAACGAGCAGGCGGCCCTGGACAAGGTCGCCGAGCTCACCGGCTCGCACGGCCGGGTCCTGCCCATGTGCAACCAGCCGCTGGAGATCGAGGCCGACGTCGCCGGGCTTGACGACGACCCCCGGGTCATCCGCCCCGTCCGCGGCCAGGTTGCCGTGGCCACCACCCCCGGCACGGTCCGCCGGGTACGGCTGATCCCGGAACGTCCCGAGGCCTGCGGTGCGGCAGTCCAGGCGATCGAGGCAGCCGACCTGGTGACCCTCGGCCCTGGCTCGTGGTTCTCCTCCGTCATCCCGCACCTGCTGATCCCGGGCATCGTCGACGCCCTCAACGCCACCGGTGCACTCAAGGTGGTCGTGCTCAACCTCTCGGCGGAACCGGGGGAGACCCACGGCTTCTCCTCGGAACGTCACATCCACATGCTCAGCCAGCACGCACCCGCCCTGCGCATCGACCGGATCCTCGTCGACGCGGACACCATCCCCACCGCCGCGGAGCGTTCCTACCTGGAGCGGGCCGCCGCCGGGCTGGGCGCGACGATCGTCTACGAGGATCTGCGCACTGAGGACGGCAACGGCCAACGCATCAACAAACATGACCCCTCCAAACTGGCTGCCGCGCTCACGGGCCTGTACCGGGAGGCCCGGGGTGGGGGAGCCTCCGACTAG
Source organism: Corynebacterium hylobatis (assembly GCF_003955685.1). Taxonomy (GTDB): domain Bacteria; phylum Actinomycetota; class Actinomycetes; order Mycobacteriales; family Mycobacteriaceae; genus Corynebacterium; species Corynebacterium hylobatis. The sequence continues at coordinate 161,996 of NZ_RXHJ01000007.1, read as the reverse complement.
ACTGGTCCGGATCACAGGGCAGCTCGAGAGAAAGGCGGTCGCACCCGTGGCGTTGACGGCAAGAGTCAAGGACGAACTCGCAAAGGTGGTGGTTCCCCGGCAGTCCGCCCGGGTCGCCGAGACCGCGGCGCTGCTGCGTTTCGCCGGCCAGATGCAGGTCATCGCCGGGCGGCTGGTGCTGGAGGCCGAACTCGATTCCGGCGACGTCGCCCGGCGTCTGGCGGAGTCCCTGACGGAGATGTACGGCGTCGAGGTGCACGAGCACACGATCAGCCCGGGCGGGGCCTCGAAAAACTCCCGCCACCTGCTGCGCGTGACGGAAGGCACCCGGGATCTGTCCCGGCGGCTGGGACTGGTCACCCGTTCCGGGCATCCCGTGGTCGGTCTGCCGCCGCAGGTGATCTCCGGCACGGTCGCCGACAACGAGGCGGCCTGGCGCGGGGCCTTCCTCGCTCAGGGCTTCCTCACCGAGCCGGGGCGTTCCTCCGCGCTCGAGGTGGTCTGCCCCTGCCAGGAGGCGGCGCTGGCGCTGGTCGGTGCTGCCCGGCGGCTGGGTATCGCCGCCCGGACGAAGGAGACCCGCGGCACCGACCGGGTGGTCATCCGCGACGGTGACGCCATCGGCGCACTGCTGACCCGGATGGGTGCGCAGCAGGTCCGGCTGGAGTGGGAGGACAAGCGTCTGCGGCGGGAGAGCCGTTCCACCGCCAACCGGCTGGCCAATTTCGATGACGCGAACCTGCGCCGTTCAGCCCGCGCAGCTGTTGCCGCCGCCGCCCGCGTGGAGCGCGCCATGCAGATCCTCGGGGATGATGTTCCCGAGCACCTGGCTGAGGCCGGGCAGCTGCGTGTGGCCCACCGCCAGGCCTCTCTGGAGGAGCTGGGCCGGCTCGCGGATCCGCAGATGACCAAGGATGCCGTCGCCGGCCGCATCCGCCGTCTGCTGTCCATGGCCGACAAGCGGGCGGAGGAGCTGGGGCTGTCGGACACCAACGAGGCTGTCACCGACGACCTCCTCGAAGGGGCCTGACAGCGGCAGTTCTGTTCCATTCGGGGGTGGAACGGGCCTGCGGGTGCGGATTTAATTTCTCCCCTGCCTGCTCCTTGCCAGGGGCTTGAGGCGCTGTTGACAGCGATATTCATCAGTTCCCGGGGTTCGGCGGGCCGGGAAGCGGGGATATGACGTGTCCACAGGTCCGGATCCGTCTGTTTGACCGCTGCGGGGGTGGGAAACTGTCGCTAAACTGTGACCTGATGGGCCGTGACACATAGTCAACGCGACGGATAGCGCGGTCACATCCGGACATGACTATTCACAAACCCGAGGAGATTATCGTGACCATCCGCGTAGGCATCAACGGCTTCGGCCGCATCGGCCGTAACTTCTTCCGTGCAGTCCTGGAGCGCAGCGAGGCCGTCGAGGTTGTCGCCGTCAACGACCTCACCGACAACAAGACCCTGTCGACCCTGCTGAAGTACGACTCCATCCTGGGTCGCCTGCCGGGCGCGGTCGAGTTCGACGATGACTCCATCACCTACGACGGCAAGCGCATCGCCGTCTCTGCTGAGCGTGACCCGAAGAACCTCGACTGGGCCGCCCACAACGTCGACATCGTCATCGAGTCCACCGGATTCTTCACCGACGCCGAGGCAGCCAGGGCCCACATCGAGGCCGGCGCCAAGAAGGTCATCATCTCCGCCCCGGCGAAGAACGAGGACGCCACCTTCGTCTACGGCGTCAACCACCAGGACTACGACGCTGAGAACCACAACGTCATCTCCGCCGCATCCTGCACCACCAACTGCCTGGCGCCCGTCGCCCAGGTGCTGGACGAGAAGCTCGGCATCGAGCGTGGTCTGATGACCACCATCCACGCCTACACCGGTGACCAGCGTCTCCACGACGCCCCGCACAAGGACCTGCGCCGCGCCCGCGCAGCGGCCGTGAACATCGTCCCGACCTCCACCGGTGCCGCCAAGGCCGTCGCCCTGGTCCTGCCGCAGCTGAAGGGCAAGCTGGACGGCTACGCCCTGCGCGTCCCGACCATCACCGGCTCCGCCACCGACCTGACCTTCACCGCCTCCCGCGAGACCTCCGTCGAGGAGGTCAACGCCATCATCAAGGAGGCCGCGCAGGGTGAGTTCGGCGAGACCCTCGCCTACACCGAGGACCCGATCGTCTCCACCGACATCATCTCCGACCCGCACGGTTCCATCTTCGATTCCGGCCTGACCAAGGTCATCGGCGACCAGGTCAAGGTCGTCGCCTGGTACGACAACGAGTGGGGCTACACCTGCCAGCTGCTGCGTCTGACCGAGCTGGTCGCCGCCAAGCTCCAGTAGAGACACCCGGCATCTTCCCGGCCCACAGCTGAGGCCTGGGGAGGTGCGGCCCTGCGGCCCGGGTGTGCCTCGGCACACGCCGGGCCCTTCGGCTGTCCAGCCGGAGCCACCATCTTCAGCCGCCATTTTCACTCATCAACACATAGAGTCAAGGAGCCAGCCATGACCGTCAAGACCCTGCAGGACCTGCTCGACGAGGGTGTCGAAGACCGCCACATCCTCGTCCGCTCGGATTTCAACGTCCCGCTCAATGACGCCGGTGAGATCACCGACGCGGGACGCATCACCGCCTCCCTGCCCACCCTGCAGGCGCTCGTCGAGGGCGGCGCCAAGGTCATCGTCATGGCCCACCTCGGTCGCCCCAAGGGCGAGGTCAACGCCAGGTACTCCCTGGCCCCGGTCGCCGAGGCCCTGTCCGATGCCCTGGGCCAGTACGTGGCCCTGGCAGGCGACGTCGTCGGTGAGGACGCCCACGAGCGTGCCAACGGCCTGACCGGGGGCGATGTCCTCCTGCTGGAGAACGTGCGTTTCGACGCCCGCGAGACGTCCAAGGACGAGGCCGAGCGCGGCGCCTTCGCCGAGCAGCTCGCCGAGCTCGCCGCCGACAACGGTGCCTTCGTCTCTGACGGTTTCGGCGTCGTCCACCGTGCGCAGGCCTCCGTTTACGACGTGGCCAAGCGTCTCCCGGCCTACGCCGGCAGGCTGGTGGAGAAGGAGATCTCCGTCCTGGAGAAGACCGCCACCAACCCCGAATCCCCCTACGTGGTCATCCTCGGCGGCTCCAAGGTCTCCGACAAGCTGGGCGTCATCGAGGCCCTGGCCGGCAAGGCCGACAAGATCATCATCGGCGGTGGCATGTGCTACACCTTCCTCGCCTCCCAGGGTTACAACACCCAGAAGTCCCTCCTCCAGGAGGAGATGATCGACACCTGCAAGGACCTCCTCGCCCGCTTCGGCGACAAGATCGTCCTGCCGGTCGACCTCATCGCCGCCTCCGAGTTCTCCGCCGACGCCGAGCACAAGATTGTCGCCCTCGACGGCATCCCGGAGGGTTGGCTGTCCCCGGACATCGGCCCGGAGTCCGTGGAGAAGTTCGCCGAGGTGCTCGCCACCTCGAAGACCGTCTTCTGGAACGGCCCGATGGGCGTCTTCGAGATGGCACCGTTCTCCCAGGGCACCAAGGGCGTGGCCCAGGCCATCATCGACGCGACCGCCGACAACGGCTCCTTCTCCGTCGTCGGCGGCGGCGACTCCGCCGCCTCCGTCCGCGTCCTCGGCCTGGACGAGGCCGGCTTCTCCCACATCTCCACCGGTGGCGGCGCCTCCCTCGAATTCCTCGAGGGCAAGGAACTGCCGGGCGTCTCCGTCCTCAACCGCTAGCACCCGGTTTCCCCACCTGAAAGGAGTGCCACCATGGCACGCACCCCCCTCATCGCCGGCAACTGGAAGATGAACCTGGACCACCACCAGGCGATCGCGACCGTCCAGAAGCTGGACTTCGCCCTGCCGAAGGACCACTACGAGAAGGTCGACGTCGCCGTCACCGTTCCCTTCACCGACATTCGCTCCGTGCAGACCCTCGTCGACGGCGACAAGCTGAACATCACCTTCGGCGCACAGGACGTCTCGCAGCACGAGTCCGGCGCCTACACCGGTGAGGTCTCCGCCCAGATGCTGGCCAAGCTCGGCTGCACCTGGGTCATCGTCGGCCACTCCGAGCGCCGCGAGCACCACAACGAATCCGATGAGCTGGTCGCCGCCAAGGCCGCCGCCGCCCTCAGGCACGGCATCAGCCCGATCGTGTGCGTCGGCGAGCCGCTGGAGATCCGCGAGGCCGGCACCCACGTCGAGCACGTGGTCAACCAGACCCGCGATTCCCTCGCCGGTCTGTCCGCCGAGGACCTGGCGAAGACCGTCATCGCCTACGAGCCGGTCTGGGCCATCGGCACCGGCAAGGTCGCCTCCGCCGCCGACGCGCAGGAGGTGTGCGCCGCCATCCGTGGCCTCATCCGTGAGCTCGCCGGTGAGGAGGTCGCCGCCGGCATCCGCATCCTCTACGGCGGTTCCGTCAAGACCGACTCCATCGCGGAGATCATCAGCCAGACGGACGTCGACGGCGGTCTCGTCGGCGGTGCCTCGCTGGACGGCGAGGAATTCGCCCGTCTCGCGGCCGCCGCCGCAGGCGCCGTCGCCTGACCCGACCCCGCCACCGAACACCAGGAGAACCCACCTCATGGCCGACCGTGATCATCTGCAGGAAGACATCCGCTATCTGGGCCGGATCCTCGGCCAGGTGATCGCGGAACAGGAGGGGCAGGAGGTCTTTGACCTGGTTGAACACGCCCGCCGCCAGGCATTCGAGGTGGCCAAGGGCAACGCCTCCCTGGAGGTGCTCGTCGATCTGTTCCGCAACATCGACCCACACCGCGCGACCCCCGTCATCCGGGCCTTCAGCCACTTCGCCCTCATGGCGAATCTGGCGGAGGACATCCACGACGACTTCAACCATGAGGCCGTCCTCGACGGCGGCGGGGTCCCCGACTCCACGCTCGAGGCGACCTGGGAGAAGTACGAGGCCGCCGGGGTAGGGGCCGCGGACGTCGGGAAGATCCTGTCGGAGGCCCTGGTGGCCCCGGTGTTCACCGCGCATCCCACGGAGACACGCCGCCGCACGGTCTTCGACGCCCAGAAGAACATCACCCGGCTGATGCTGGACCGGCACCGCGTCCAGGACGCCGATCCGACGGCGCGCACCGAATCACGGCTCGCGGACATCGAGCACCGCATCCGCCGGCGCATGACCATCCTGTGGCAGACCGCGCTGATCCGCCAGTCCCGTCCCCGCATCGAGGACGAGATCGAGGTCGGCCTGCGCTACTACCTGCTCTCCCTGCTCCAGGAAATCCCGGCGCTGAACCAGGACGTCCACGACACCCTCACGGGTCGTTTCCATGCTGAACTGCAGGGCAGTGCGGCCCGGGCCATCGTCCGCCCCGGCTCCTGGATCGGGGGCGACCACGACGGCAACCCCTTCGTCACCGCCCAGACCCTCGACTACGCCTCCCGGCGGGCCGCGCAGACCGTTCTGCGCCACTACGCTGACCAGCTCCACGACCTCGAGAACGAACTCAGTCTCTCCGACCGGATGACCGCGGTCACCGTCGAGCTGGTCGAACTCGCCGGCCGCGGCCACAACGATGTCGCCTCACGCGTCGACGAACCCTACCGCCGTGCCGTCCACGGCATCCGGGGGCGCATCCTGGCCACCACCGCCGCCCTCATCGGTGAGGATGCCGTCGAAGGTACCTGGCACCGCGTGCACGAGCCTTACACCTCCCCGGTGGAATTCGACGCTGACCTGAAGATCGTCGACGATTCCCTGCGGATGTCCAACGACGCCATCATCGCCGACGACTGCCTGGCCACCATCCGGGCGGCGGTCGCCAGCTTCGGCTTCCACCTCCACTCGATCGACCTGCGCCAGAACTCCGAGAGCTTCGAGAATGTCCTCTCCGAGGTCTTCGCCACTGCGCACGTCCACCCCGCGTACCACTCGCTGGGGGAGGAGGAGAGGATCGAGCTGCTCACCCGGGAACTGCGCACCCCACGCCCGCTCGTCCCGCGCGGCTACCGCCGTTTCAGCGAGGCCACCCAGCGGGAACTCGACCTCATCCAGCAGGCGGCCGACAGCGTCGCCCGCTTCGGTGCGGACATGATCCCGCACCAGATCATCTCCATGGCCCAGTCGGTCAGTGACATCCTCGAGCCGATGGTGCTGCTCAAGGAAGTCGGTCTCATCCGGGCGAACGGGGAGGGGCCGGGCGGCAGCATCGACATCATCCCCCTGTTCGAGACCATCGACGACCTCGAGGCCGGCGCCGACATCCTCCGCAGGTTGTGGGAGCTGCCGCTGTACCGGGCTTACCTCGCCCAGCGCGGCAACGTCCAGGAGGTCATGTTGGGCTACTCCGACTCCAACAAGGACGGGGGTTACTTCGCCGCGAACTGGGCACTCTACGACGCGGAGACCCAGCTGGTGGCGGCCGGCCGGGAGCACGGGGTACGTCTGCGTCTGTTCCACGGCAGGGGCGGCACCGTCGGCCGGGGCGGCGGCCCCTCCTATGAGGCGCTGCTCGCCCAACCCCAGGGCGCGGTCGATGGTTCCGTGCGCATCACAGAGCAGGGCGAGATCATCTCCGCCAAGTACGGCTCGCCGCGCACCGCCCGCCGCAACCTCGAGGCGCTGGTCTCCGCGACGCTGGAGGCCAGCCTCCTGCCGGTCGACGAACTGGCCGACCGGGCACGCGCCGTGGACATCATGCGTGAACTGGCCGCCATCAGCCGCCGGAAATACTCCGCCCTCGTGCACGAGGATCCCGGCTTCATCCCTTATTTCACCCAGTCGACCCCGCTGGGTGAGATCGGTGCCCTCAACATCGGTTCCCGTCCGACATCGCGGAAGCAGACAAAGGGCGTGGAGGATCTGCGGGCCATCCCGTGGGTGCTCGCCTGGTCGCAGGCGCGCGTGCTGCTGCCCGGCTGGTTCGGCGTAGGCACGGCCCTGCAGGAGTGGATCGAATCAGGGGAGGACCGCGAGGCGCGCATCGCCGAACTGCGCGCCCTCTACGAGACGTGGCCCTTCTTCTCCTCGGTCGTCTCCAACATGGCCCAGGTCATGTCCAAGGCCGGCATGGAGCTGGCCGCCCTGTACGCCCGGCTTGTCGACGACCGCGAGATCGCCGGACGCATCCACGGCATCATCGCCGCGGAATTCGAACTGACCAGGGAGATGTTCAGCACCGTCACCGGCAGCGAGGAGCTGCTGGCGGACAACCCTGCCCTGGCCCGCTCCGTGCGGCGCCGTTTCCCCTATCTGCTGCCCCTGAACATCATCCAGGTGGAGCTGCTGCGCCGACACCGTGCCGGTGACAGCCGCGAGGCCGTCTCCCGCGGCATCCAGCTGACGATGAACGGGCTCGCCACCGCCCTCCGCAACTCCGGTTAGTCCTGATGTAGACTGTCCAGGAGTTTCACCCGCCGACCCCTCAAAGGACCACCAAGCACCATGACCCTTGCGCTCCAGATCATCCTCGTGCTCTCCGCCGTGCTCGTCACGGTGTTCGTGCTGCTGCACAAGGGCAAGGGCGGCGGCCTGTCCAGCCTCTTCGGTGGTGGCGTGCAGTCGAACCTGTCGGGTTCGACGATCGTCGAGAAGAACCTCGACCGTTACACCATCTTCATGGCGATCATCTGGATCGTCTGCATCATCGCCCTCAACCTCATCCAGGCCTACGGCGGCTAGTCAGCCACGAGGCCGAGGCAGGTCTGCTCGACCTCCTCGATGAGGTGGCCCAGGCCCGGTTCCTCCACCGGGAAGTGACCGCATTCCGCCAGCAGCCGGATCCCGGCCTGCGCGGGACTGCGCCGCAGCCACCGGACGCTGATCTCCGCCGGCGTCCAGTCATCCCTGGCCGGATGCGCCAGCAGGACCGGCGTCTCCACCTGTTCGGGTCGGGTGTGGGGGTAGCGGAGGTATGAGGCGAGGAAATCCACCGGTACCTGCACACCACCGCCGCGGGGATCCGTCGCGCACAACCAGGTGAGTCCCGGGTCGCGGCTCATGGCACCGAGGTCGGCCACCCAGTTCATGGGGATCAGCCGGTGGGCCAGCGGGCCGGGGAGTCGGCGCGGGAGCGCCGCCCCCAGCACACCCAGGAGACCGAAGCGGGCCATGGCCAGACGGGCCCGCCAGTCTGCGGGGTCCAACAGGCAGGTGACCACCGCCGCGGCGACCCGGCCTGAGCGTTCCGCGGTCTCCACGGACAACAGCCCGCCCATACTCGCGCCGAGCAGCACCAGCGGGCGGCCGTCGTCCTCCGTCGCGATGAAGTCGACAAGCAGACCCACCCAGTCGTCGTAACGCACCGCAGCCGGATCCGCCGGGAGAGTGGAGCCGTAGAGAGGCAGATCCACCGCGGCAAGATCGGCGACGTCGGCCCGGATGAGGGAGGCCAGCGGCCACAGCGCCTCGGCGTGCCCACCGCCCCCGTGGACCAGCAGCACCCGGACCGGTGCCTGCCCCGCACCGCGGCGCAGGATGCGGACATCATGGCCGCGCCACATCCACCGTTGCGTGGTCGGCGCAGCGACCTGCCTCCGCCTGCCTTCCGGGAGAAAGGCGGCGTAGTCACGCCAGGAGGGCAGGCGGCCGGGCATCACCGGTCCAGGTCGGTTGCGGCGTCGTCGGTGACGTACAGGACGGTGTCGTCATTGCCGCGCGCCCCGGCGGCAGGCCAGGCGGCCGGATCGGAACCGGCGAGGACGTGCGCCGCAGCCTCCGCCTTCTCCGCCCCGGCGACCAGCAGCCAGACCTGGTCGGCGCGGTGGATGGCCGGCAGCGTCAGGGTGACCCGCTCAGCCGGCGGCTTGGGGGAGTCCGTGATCGCGATGACCAGCCGTTCCGATTCCCGGACGGCCTCGGTGTGGGGGAACAGTGAGTTGATGTGGCCCTCATGGCCCATCCCCAGCAGGTGGAGGTCGAAGCCCTGCGGGGCCACCTCGTTGAGTACCGCCTGGTAGTTGTCGGCCGCCTCCCACATGGCGACCTGACCCAGGCCGTAACCGTGGATGTTCTCCTCGGGGATGTCCACGTGGTCGAGCAGCGCCTGCCGGGCCTGCCCCTCGTTGGAATCGGCGTGGGTGACGGGCACATTGCGTTCGTCTCCGAAGAAGACGTGGACATGCGACCAGTCGATCCTGGGGTCCTCGGCCTCCAGGACCCGGACGCGCTCCAGCAGGCCGATGCCGGCGCCGCCGCCGGTGAGCACGATCCGGGCGGTGCCGTCACGGTGGCGGCTGCGGCCGGTGGCCTGGACAGAGGTGATGACGTCGATGAACGAGGTTGCGGCCTGGTCGATGAGGGTGGACAGGGTGTCGGGACGACGGAGGGAGACCATGTTTTCCTTCACTGGGGTCAGTGCGCGACGCGGCTGAGGCCGCGCAGGGCATTGGCGTAGGCGAGATCGGGGTCGAGGTGGCGCAGTTCCTCGGCGATGCAGTCGGCGTCGGAACGGGCGTTCATCGCGACGAGGGACTCGGGGTTGCCGGGCAGCTGCACGCGGATGGTGCGGTGGTCGACCACCTCGACGGTGAGCGGCCCGGAGGCCCGGTCGAAACGCAGGGAACGGATTGGGAAGAGACGGTGATCGTCACCGGGGGCGCACACCACGCGGGCGACGGGCACCCCGAGGCGGTCGGCGAGCCAGCCGGCCGCGATGTCGATCGAGGGTTCGTGGGCCGGGCCGATGAGGGTGGCGGACTCGACGGCCTCCTGCGGGTGGCGGTCGAGGGCGGAGACGACGATGCCGCGCCAGCCGGTGATCTTCGACCACACCACGTCCGAGTCACCGGGGGCGTAGGAGCGGCTCATCTGCGAGAGGATGTCGTCGGTGGCGCAGTAATCGGCGTTGGTGATCCGGCGCTGGGCGAGCCGGCCCACCGGGTGGGCCGAGGGGTTGTCGGGGGCGGTGGTCGGCCACCACGCGACGACGGGGGTGTCGGGCAGCAGCAGGGGGGTGACCACTGCCGCGAGATGGTCGACCATCTCGCCGTTGATGCGCATGATGACCATTTCCGAGGCACCGGCGTGACCGCCGACGCGTACCTCGGCGTCGAGATGCGGTTTCCCCTCACCACTGCCGGTGAGCAGCACCAGCACGCGGGCGGGGTGTTCGTGGGAGGCGTCACGGGTGACGGAGATGATGTGGTCGACGTCGTCGTCGAGCGCGGCGACGACGATGAGGGTGAGCACCCGCCCGGTGGTCTGGGAGTAGTTCTCCCGGGCCTCGAGCAGACTGGTGGCGATGTTGCGGGTGTCGGTGTCCGGCAGGGTGATGATCATGTACGGCCTTTCTCGGATCTTCTAGGGACGGCGCCAGGCACGGCCGGTACGTTCGAGCACCCGGTCGGCGCTGACCGGACCCCAGGTACCGGACTCGTACTCCTCCGGCTGCCCGCTCTCCGCCCAGTAATCCAGGATCGGGTCGAGGATCGCCCAGGACAGTTCGACCTCCTCGTTGGTGGGGAAGAGGCTGGACTCGTCGAGCAGTGCATCCAGGATGAGGCGTTCGTATGCCTCCGGGGATTCCTCGGTGAAGGCCTCCGCATAGGAGAAGTCCATGTTCACGTCACGCACCTCCATCGCGGAGCCGGGTACCTTGGAGCCGAAGCGCATGAGCACACCCTCGTCCGGCTGGACGCGGATGACGATGGCGTTCTTGCCCAGCGAGGAGGTCTGCCCCTCGAGGAAGGGCTGGTGCGGGGCCTCCTTGAACACCAGGGCGATCTCCGTGACGCGGCGGCCCAGACGCTTCCCGGTCCGCAGGTAGAAGGGCACGCCCGCCCAGCGGCGGGAGTTGATCTCCAGGGTGCAGGCCGCGTAGGTCTCGGTGATGGACTCGGGATCGAAGCCCTCCTCCTCCCGCAGGCCGCGGACCTTGTGGGAGCCCTGCCAGCCGGCGGCGTACTGGCCACGTGCCGTGGTCCGGTTCAGCGGGTAGGCGGGTTTCGTGGCGCGCAGCACCTTGACCTTCTCGTCCTGCAGTTCCGTCGGGTCGAAGGAGACCGGCTCCTCCATGGCGACGAGGGCCAACAGCTGGAGGAGGTGGTTCTGCATGACGTCGCGGGCGGCGCCGATACCGTCGTAGTAGCCGGCGCGCCCACCGAGGCCGATGTCCTCGGCCATGGTGATCTGCACGTGGTCGACGTAGTGCGCGTTCCACAGCGGGTCGAAGAGCTGGTTGGCGAAGCGCAGCGCCAGGATGTTCTGCACCGTCTCCTTGCCCAGGTAGTGGTCGATGCGGAACACCGACTCCTCCGGGAAGACGGAGTTGACCACCTGGTTGAGCTCGCGCGCGGTGGCCTGGTCGTGGCCGAAGGGCTTCTCGATGATCACCCGCCGCCAGGACTGCTCCCCGGCTTCCGCGAGTCCGGAGCGCTGCAGCTGGTGGCAGACATCGGAGAAGTAGTCCGGTGGCACCGACAGGTAGAACGCCCAGTTACCGGCGGTACCGCGGGTGGCATCCATCTCGGAGAGCATGGCCGCCAACCGGTCGAAACCGTCGTCGTCGAAATTACCCTCGACGAAGTGCATGCCCTCCGCCAGCCGTTCCCAGACGTGCTCGCGGAAGCGGGTACGCGCACCCGCTTCGACGGCCTCACGGACGTAGGCCTCGAACTCGGGCTTCGTCCAGGCACGCCGCCCGAAACCGATGAGGGTGAATCCGGCGGGCAGGAGACCACGGCCGGCCAGGTCATAGATGGCCGGGAGCAGTTTCTTGCGGGCCAGGTCACCGGTGACGCCGAAGATCACCATGCCGGAGGGGCCGGCGATCCGGGGCAGCCGTTTGTCCTCGGTGCTGCGGAGCGGGTTGACCCAGGCATCAGTGTCGGTCACGGGCAGGGGCATGCGCGTTCTCTTCCTTTTCGGTGGGGAGGGTGCCGGGTGTTACTGCAGCTGGGTGGCCATCGAATCCAGGAGCTCGGACCAGGAGGCCACGAACTTCTCGACGCCCTCCCGCTCCAGCACCTCGAACACGTCATCCAGGTCGATGCCCACGGCGACGAGCTGCTCGAAGACGGCCTGCGCCTCCTCGGCGGTACCGCTGAGGGTGTCACCGTGGAGTCCGCCCTGCTCGAGGACGGCGTCGATGGTGGGCTCCGGCATGGTGTTGACGGTCTCCGGGCCGGCCAGCTCAGTGACATAGAGGGTGGCCGGGTAGTCCGGGTTCTTCACACCGGTCGAGGCCCACAGGGGGCGCTGGACATGTGCACCCTCGGGGAGGTCCTTCTCCCCGATCTCCTGGAAGACGGCGTAGGCGCGGCGGGCGTTGGCGATGCCGACCTTACCGCGCAGGGCCAGGGCCTCCTCGGAGCCGATCTCCTCGAGACGGCGGTCGATCTCGACGTCGAGACGCGAGACGAAGAAGGAGGCCACGGAGCGGATCTGCGATACGTCATGGCCGGCTGCGGCGGCGCGCTGCACACCGGTGCGGTAGGCGGCGATGACCTCGCGGTAGCGGGCCACAGAGAAGATGAGGGTGACGTTGACGGAGATGCCTTCAGCCAGGGCGTCGGTGATCGCCGGGATCGACTCGGAGGTCGCCGGGATCTTGATCATGACGTTCGGGCGGTCGACGCGCTTCCACAGCTGGCGGGCCTGCGCGATGGTGGCATCGTGATCGGCGGAGATACGTGGGTCCACCTCGATGGAGACGCGCCCGTCCCGGCCGTCGGTGGCCTCGTAGATGGGCAGGAAGATGTCGCAGGCGTCACGGACGTCGTCGACGGTCATGGCGTAGACGGCCTCGTCGACGGCGGCGCCGGCCTCGCGGAGGGCGGCGATCTGCTCGTCGTAGGCGTCGCCGGCGCTCATGGCGGCGGCGAAGATGGACGGGTTGGTGGTCACGCCGACGATGGACTTGTTGTCGATGACCTCCTGCAGGTTGCCGGAGGTGAGACGCTCGCGGGAGAGGTCGTCCAGCCAGGTGGACGTGCCCAGCGAGGCGAGCTCGTCAATGTGGGTCATGGTTGTGTCCTTTACTTGAAGGTCGGATGTACGGCTACTGGGCGGCGGCGATGGACTCGCGGGAGGCCTCGACCACGGCGTCGGCGGTGATGCCGAACTCCTCGAAGAGCTTCTGGAAGGGGGCGGAGGCACCGAAGTGCTCGAGGGAGACGTTGCGGCCGGCGGTGCCGGTGAAACGGTGCCACGGCATCGCGATGCCGGCCTCGACGGAGACACGTGCGGTGACGGCGGTGGGCAGGACCGACTCGATGTAGGCGGCGTCCTGCTCCAGGAACCACTCGACACACGGCATGGAGACGACGCGGGCGGCGACACCCTCGGCCTCCAGGGTCTTCGCGGCCTCGACAGCCAGCTGGACCTCGGAACCGGTGGCCATGAGGATGACGTCCGGGGTCTCCTTCGAGCCCTCGACCAGGATGTAGCCGCCGCGGCGGACACCCTCGGCGGCCTTCTCCTTCGTGCCCTCCAGCACCGGGACGTTCTGGCGGGTCAGGGCCAGCCCCTTGGGGGACTCGCGGTACTCGAGCGCGGCGGCCCAGGCCTGGGCGGTCTCGTTGGCGTCGGCCGGGCGGATGATGGACAGGCCCGGGATGGCACGCAGCGCGGCCAGGGTCTCCACCGGCTGGTGGGTCGGGCCGTCCTCGCCGAGGCCGATGGAGTCGTGGGTCCACACGTAGTAGACGTCGGATTTCATCAGGGCACCCAGGCGGACGGCCGGGCGCATGTAGTCGGAGAAGATGAGGAAGGTGCCGCCGTAGGGGCGGGTCGGGCCGTGCAGGGCCATGCCGTTGAGGATGGAGCCCATGGCGTGCTCACGGATACCGAAGTGCAGGTTGCGGCCGTAGGGCTCGGCGGACCAGGTGTCGGTGGAGATGTGCTCCGGGCCGAAGGAGGGCGAGCCCTTGATCACGGTGTTGTTGGAGCCGGCCAGGTCGGCGGAACCACCCCACAGCTCCGGCATCTGCTCACCCAGGATCTGCAGTGCGGCCTCGGAGGCCTTGCGGGTGGCCACGCCCTTGGCGTCGGCGTCCCAGCTCGGCATGGCCTCGGCCAGGCCCTCGGGCAGCTCGCGGGCGGTGGCGCGGTCGAGCAGTGCCTTGGCCTCCGGGTTGGCCTCGGCCCAGGCGTCGAACTTCGGCTGCCACTCGGCGCGCTTGCGTGCACTGCGCTCACCCAGCTTGCGGGTGTGGGCGAGGACCTCATCGTCGATGTGGAAGTGGGCTGCCGGGTCGAAGCCCAGGATCTCCTTGGTCGCGGCGACCTCCTCCGCACCGAGGGCTGCGCCGTGGGAGGCGCCGGTGTTCTGGGCGTTGGGGGCCGGGTGGGCGATGACGGTGCGCAGACGGATGAAGGTCGGGCGCTCCGTCTCGGCCTTGGCGGCGACCACGGCGGCCTCGATGGCCGCGACGTCCTCGCCGCCCTCGATCTCGATGGTCTGCCAGCCGTAGGCGGCGTAGCGGGCGACGACGTCCTCGGTGAAGGCGATCTGGGTGTCATCCTCGATGGAGATGCGGTTGTCGTCCCAGAAGACGATGAGGTTGCCCAGCTGCTGGGTGCCGGCCAGGGAGGAGGCCTCAGCGGTGACACCCTCCTGGAGGTCACCGTCGGAGGCGATGACGTAGATGAAGTGGTCGAAGGGGGACTCGCCGGCCGGGGTCTCCGGGTCGAAGAGGCCGCGCTCACGGCGGGCGGCCATGGCCATGCCGACGGCGGAGGCCAGGCCCTGACCCAGCGGGCCGGTGGTGATCTCCACGCCACGGGTGTGGTGGACCTCGGGGTGGCCCGGGGTCTGGGAGTCCCAGGAGCGCAGTGCCTTCAGGTCATCCATCTCGAGGCCGAAGCCGCCGAGGTAGAGCTGGATGTACTGGGTCAACGAGGTGTGACCGCAGGACAGGACGAAATGGTCGCGGCCGATCCAGTCGGTGTCGTTGGGGTCATGGTCCAGAACCCGCTGGTAGAGGGTGTAGGCCAACGGCGCCAGGGACATCGCGGTACCCGGATGGCCGGAGCCGCAGTTCTGGACCGCGTCGGCGGCCAGGACGCGGACGGTGTCCACCGCGCGGGTGTCAGTCTCGGTCCAGTCGGTGGGGTAACGGCGCTCCGTCAGGGCCTGCAGGTCGGGCGACAGGGTCACGATCGGATTCCTCACTTCAAAGTTGATCGTCAAGGGGGTTCTGGTGGTGTGCGATCCGGCACGCAGGCGCCGGGCAGCCACAGCACCCACCACCTTAGTGACTCAACGTCTCCCGGGGTGCTGCGGCCCACACAAGATTCTCCGGACCTGGTGGGGGATTATCAGGCTGGGGGAGGTGGACGTTAGGATGGCAGGGCTGGATCCCCGAGGTTTATCGCGGCCGGGAACTTTTCCGCCGCCCCACCCGACCAGTCCAGGTAGGCGCCACCTTGAGATGCGCCCCCGTCTTTTCACACACCTGCCGTTGGAGGAACTTTCCCTTGGAGACAATCAAGGCCTATATTGCGCTGACGAAGCCGAGGGTCATTGAGCTGCTCCTCGTAGCCACCATCCCCGCAATGCTGCAGGCCGACCGCGGCGAGAACAACATCGTCCTCATCCTGCTCACCCTGGTGGGTGGCTGGATGGGCGCCGCCGCCGCGAACACCTTCAACATGGTCGCCGACTCGGACATCGACCACAAGATGGGCCGCACCCGCGCCCGTCCGCTGGTCCGCCACACCGTGTCCAACCGCAACGCCACCATCTTCGCGTGGACGCTGCTGGTTCTGTCGGTGCTGTGGCTGGGGCTGCTGTGCGGCTCCTGGCTCGCGGCCTTCTTCATCGTGCTGACGAACTGGTTCTACGTCTACGTCTACACCAAGTGGCTCAAGCGCCGGACCTGGCAGAACGTCATCTGGGGCGGTGCCGCCGGCTGCATGCCCGTCATGGTCGGTTGGGCCGTCATCACCGACAACCTGCCTGAGGGCGTGCCCGCCCAGTGGTGGCAGGCGATCGTGCTGTTCCTCATCATCTTCTTCTGGACCCCGCCGCACACCTGGGCCCTGGCCATGAAATACCGCGACGACTACAAGAACGCCGGCGTGCCGATGCTCCCGGTGGTCCGTGAGCCCGTCGAGGTCACCCGCCAGATCGTCTGGTACACGTGGGCGACCGTGCTGACCACCCTGCTGCTCGTCCCGGCCGCCTCCTGGATCTACCTGGCCGGTGCCGTGGCCGGTGGCGCCTATTTCCTCATCTCGGCGATCCTGCTGCACAACGGCGTGAAGAAGGGCACAAAGGTCAAGCCCCTCAAGCTGTTCATCCTCTCGAACAACTACCTGGCACTGGTCTTCGTGGCCCTGTCCATCGACGCCGTCCTGGGCTGGGAGACCATCGGCTCCATGCTGGGCTGGACCACCACGTTCTTCTAGTCTCCCGGCGCAGCTCATCGACGACCGCGGTCAGTCCTGCACGTGCAGGACAATCGACCCGGTCGTTTTTCGTGCCTGGAGGTCGCGGTGGGCCTGCGCGGCGTCGGCAAGCTCATAGGAACCGGAGATCCGGAACTGCAGTGTCCCGTCCACGATGGCCTGGGTGACTGCCTGGGCGCGCATGCGGAACTCGCCCTCCCCGGACGTCCAGGCGCCGATGGAGGGGCGCGTGAGGAAGATTGAGCCGTGGGTGTTCAGCAGCTGCGGGTCAAAGGGCTCCACAGGCCCGGAGGCCGCACCGAACAGGGCGACGGTGCCGCGGGGGCGCACGGCCTCCAGGGATTCGCCGAAGGTGTCCCTGCCGACGCCGTCGTAGACGACGTCCACGCCCACCCCGCCGTTGCGGCGGCGCACGACCTCCGCGAGGTTCTCGGAGTAGTGGAAGACCTCCGTGGCGCCGGCCTCGCGGGCCAGCTCCGCCTTCTCGTCGGAGGAGACCACGGAGAACACCCGCGCGCCCTTCGCCGCGGCCATCTGGGTGACCAGCAGGCCCACGCCGCCGGCACCGGCGGTGATGAGGCAGGAATCGCCCTCGTTCAGGTCATAGACACCGTGGGTGAGGTAGTGGGCGGTGATGCCCTGCAGCAGCATGGAGGCCGCCACCTCCGGCTCCACGCCCTCAGGGACGGCGACCAGGCGGTCACGGGCGACGCACACCTGCTCGGCGTAGGAGCCGAAGGCCTCGGACCAGGCGACGACGGTGCCCTCGGCGATCTCGCCCAGGGGGTCGTGGACGACCCGTCCGGTGCCCTCCAGTCCCGGGATGAAGGGGAGTCCGGCGTGGTAGACGCCCTCGCGGTAGTAGGTGTCGATGTAGTTGACGCCGGCCACCATGACGTCGACGAGTACCTCGTCTTCGCCCGGGACCGGCGCCTCGACGTTGCGCAGGACGAGGACCTCGGGTCCTCCGGTTTCAGTGATCTGGATTGCCTTCATGGCATCCAGGTTAGTTACCGCTGTGCGTTTGCGTCGGCCTTTGCGCGCAGTGGGGTGTAACTGGTGCGGCGCAGACCGTGCGCGTAGAGGAAGGCGGAGAAGGCCACCACGACCGAGGACATGGCGATGTGGACGGGGATGGTCCAGCGGGGGATACCCAGGTAGAACTGGATCAGGCCGATGCCCCACTGGACGAGGATCATCGCGATGAGGACGTAGGCGGTCTGTCGGGCGGCGGCCGGGGCCTTGTGGCGGTGCAGCAGCCAGGTGACCACAAGGGTGGCGGCCAGATAGAGGTACATGGCGCTGGCGTGGATGTAGGCCATCAGTTTGATGTCCACCTCCAGGCGGCCCTCCATACCCACCCCGGCGTCACCGGAGTGCACCCCGGCTCCGGTGGTCATGGTGCCGGTGATGAGCACCAGCGCCAGGGCCACGGCGGCCACGACGGTGAGCGTGCGGATCAGAGCGGGGAACATCCGCACCGGCTGGGCATCGTCCGGTTCGGCCAGGCGCATGTACAGCAGGGCGGCGATCCACACCAGGACCATGGACGGCAGGAAGTGGATGGCCACGGCCCACCACTGCAGGTCCAGGAGCACGGAGACCCCGCCGATGACGGCCTGCAGGATGATACCAATACCAGAAATCAAGGCATAAACCTTGATTTCTCGTCGACGGCCCGCCCGGAGCACCGCGATGAACACGGCCAACGCGATGGCGGCGAGGACGAAGGTGAGCAGGCGGTTGCCGAACTCGATCGCCTGGTGGAGGGCCGGGGCGGCGCCGGCGACGGGTACCAGCGAACCCTCGTGACAGTTGGGCCAGGTGTCGCAGCCTAGGCCGGATCCGGTTACCCGCACGACCGAGCCGGTGACGGTGATGCCACCCTGGGCCAGCAGCAGAATGAAGGCCAGTATGCGCTGGAGGCGGACCGAGGGTCCGCGGGAGGTTCGTGGGTTGTCAGTGGCGGTCACGGTGTCAGTCACGGTACCCATCCTATCTGTGTGTTCCGGCAGGTCCGGAGAAGTGATCCGGTGTGTGGGGTGTGGGGAATATCTACGCCTCGAAGCGGAACCATTTCGCCGCCGCAGCCGACGCCGCACCCGCCCAGGCCAGCAGGACGAGGATCTCCAGCCAGGGCAGCGAGCCGTCGAAGGCCAGCGTGAGGCCGGAGGCCAGTGCCACGGAGGGGACCAGCGTCCACCAACCGGCCACGTCTAACCCCTGGGACCACAGCACCCAGCCGACGACGCCGACGAGCAGGACCCAGATCAGGTTGCCGAGGGCGAGCACCAGCTCGGAGCTCAGCGTCCCGCCCATGAGCAGCCCCAGGGCGCTGAAGGCGGCGACGCCGATGAACAGCACCACCAGGGCCAGGAGCACGCCGAGGGGTTCGGCCCGCCAGCCGAGCACAAGCGCGACAGTGCCCAGCAGGAGGGTCTGCAGGCCGGCCATGACAGCGACGGCGATGACCTTGCCGGCGATGATCGTCGAAGCAGGGACCCCGGAAGCACCGGTGCGCTTGAGGGCCCCGTAGCGGCGGTCGAAGGCCAGGGCGATGGCCTGGCCGGTGAAACCGGAGCTGGTGGTGGCGATCGCCAGGATCATGGGCAGGATCTGCTGGATGGTGGTCTCCTCACCCAGCAGGGGCATCCGGGCGGTGGCCACGAGCATGATCAGGGGGATGATCACGCTGAGCAGCAGCTGCTCGCCGTGCCGCAGGAACAGGATCGTCTCCATCCGGCCCTGTGCGGCGAACATGCGGGCGGCGGAGGCACGTTTCGGGGCAGGGGTGAAGGTGCCGGGGGCGAAGCGGGTGGTGGTCATGGTTTCTTTGGTCATGTCAGCTCCTCAGATTCCGTCCGGTGATATCGAGGAAGACCTCCTCCAGGTTCCGGTGGTCGACGTCGAGCCGTCGGACGAGCACGTCCTGTTCGGCGGCGGCGTCGGTGAGGGCGGCGATGAGCGCCGGGGTGGCGACGGTGGACAGGCAGTAGTGCAGGGGGCGGATCGCCTCGATGGGGGCGGCACCGGGGCAGCGGCGGGTGATCTCCCGGCCGGCCCGGGCGGTGTCGAGGGGGCTGTCGGTGGCGAAGGTCACCCGGGCGCCGGTCTCACCGTTGGTGGTCAGTTCAGCCGGGGTGCCCTGCGCGACGATCTCACCCTTGTCCATGATGACGATGTGGTCGGCCAGGGCCTCCGCCTCGTCCATGAGGTGGGTGGTGAGGATGACGGTGACGCCGTCGGCACGCAGGGCGTCGATGAGCTCCCACACCGCGAGACGCGACTGGGCGTCCATCCCGGCGGTCGGCTCGTCGAGGAAGATCAGCTCCGGCCGACCGATGAGGGCCAGGGCCAGGGACAGCCGCTGCTGCTGACCGCCCGACAGGCGCCGCCAGGTGGTGTTGCGTACCCCCTCGAGGCCGAGGACGTCGATGAGCCACTCGGGGTCGTGCGGATCGTCGTTGTAGGCGGCGGCGAGGCGCAGCATCTCGCCCACCCGGATGCCGGAGTAGGAGCCGCCGCCCTGCAGCATGATGCCGATGCGGCGGCGGACCTCGTCCGGTTGGGTGACCGGATCAAGTCCGAGCACGCGGATATCACCGGAGGTGGGGCGGATGAAGCCCTCGCACATTTCGATCGTGGTCGTCTTGCCGGCGCCGTTGGGTCCGAGCAGGGCGAAGACCTCGCCCCGCCGGGCGCTCAACGAAATCCCGTTGACGGCGGTGGTGGCACCGAAGTTCCTGACCACGTCCCTGAGTTCCAGAGCGGGCCCGACCAGAGGGTCAGACGCTCCACCGAAAGTTGCAGACACGGTTATTCAGTGTAGGCCACGGGCCGCGCGGCGCCGCATCAGCCACCAGCCCAGCGCAATCACGACGCTGAGGGCGAGCACTGAACCGAGGTAGATCGTCCCGACCGTCGCCGGTGGCAGGGACAGTCCCCGCGGCAGGACGGTGAAGGAGAAGAAGGTGGAGTAGGCGACCACGGCGACGCGGAACAGGAAGCGGTTCGCCCACGCCGCCAGTGGCACGATGGCCCACAGCATGTACCAGGGGTGGACCACGGGGAAGAGGATGACCAGCACGAAGGTGGCCACACCCAGGCCGCCGACCGGGTGGATCGTGCCCCGGAAGGTGGCGAAGAGCATGCGCACGAGAAAGCCGGCGGCGATGAGCACGCCGACGGTGCGTGTGACGCTGAGCATGGCGTCGGTGTGGTCGCCCAGGCCCAGCAGCATGCCGATGAATCCGGTGACCACGCCGATGTCGGTGGTCATCGACAGCCAGCTGCGTATCGACGCCGCCCCGCCCTGGCCCGTCACCCAGCCCAGGCCGATGCCCGTCGCCGCGGTCACCGCCGCGATGGCGGCCGCCAGCAGCACCACCTGTACGGCGACGGCGGCGGCGATGGCGCTGACCGGGCCGCGCCCGACCCGTACGAGGTGGCGGGCGAGGTTCATACCCACGAAGCCCAGCGCCAGGAAACCGGTCACCTTGACCATGCCCGCCCCGGCGATGAGCACCGCCGAGGCCGCGACGAGTCCGGCTCCGGCGGAGGTGTCCACCGGCTGGCCGTTGCGCCCCCCGAGCTTGTCCACCCCGCGCAGACCCAGCTCCATGCCCACGAGCATGAGGCCGAGCAGGATGGACTCGTTGTGGATGCCGCCGATCAGGTGGAGGATCGTCAACGGGTTGAGCATGCCCAGCCACAACGCTGTGACGGGGTTGACCCGGCAGCGCCGTGCCAGGCGGCTGATGGCCCAGCCGGCGGCTATGAGCCCCAGCAGGGAGATCAGCCTGTGGCCGATGACACCCATGATGATGGAGTCTGCGGTGACGCGACTGATCACCGAGGCCAGGCCCAGGGCCACCGGTCCGTAGGGGGAGGGGGAGTGGGACCAGATGAACGGCACGGAGCGGGCCAGCGGGTCCTCCGTGCCGAGCAGGTCCACCGGCCCCGCGGCGTAGGGGTCCATCCCGCGGGCGACGATCGCGCCCTGCGCCAGATAGGAGTAGATGTCCTGGGTGAACAGCGGAGCGGTGAACAGGATGGGCAGCACCCAGGCGGCGAAGGTCCGTTTGATCAGGGAGGATGTGACGGTCGCCTGGCCGGGCACCGTGCCGCGGTAGGGTGCGCCGACGAACGGCCCCATGAACACCCAGGCCAGCACGAGCAGGCCGACGCCGACGAGCACCATGATCGAGGAGGTCTGCAACATCCGGGACATGAAGGTGCCACCGGGGAAAGAGGAGTAGGGGTTGCCCACCACGGGCAGGGCCCCGGCCCCCAGCGCGCCGAGTCCGATGAGCAGGGCACCGATGGTGCCGATCCAGCGCAGCACCTGGAAACGGTTGAGTTCGCGGACGCCCAGGCGCCCGGAGCGGGGCTGGTCATCGGCGCCCGGGTCGACGTGGAGCAGCGCGGACCGGGAGCCGGCGTATCCCATCCGGGGCAGGCTGGCGCTCAGGGAGCTGAGGACCCCCGGTCGTCTGATGTGCACACGGTCATCCTAGCCACCCGGGCAGCGACGGCGGACACGCCGGGGATTCGCAAGGTTGGACAGTGGGAATGAATTAGGGAACACTAGTGTTGTCGAATAGTAGGACCGTCTCGGGGATTTTCCTGATCCCCGCAGGTGGCTCCCACGAATTCGAGTATCAGGCAGCACCCCGAGTCAGTGTGAGGAGGAGACGACAGTGTCCGGAGAATCCCAGGAGCATGGAAACCCGACCGTTCCCGAAACCCGATCGGTGGAAGGAGACACCCGTCGTCAGATCATGCTCATGCTGCTCAAGCACGGACCGTCCACGGCCTCCGAGCTCGCCGGCCGCCTCGACATGTCCGCCGCCGGAGTCCGGCGGCACCTGGACATCCTGGTGGCAGAGGGCCTGGGGGAGGCGGTCGACCGCAGACCACGGTCAGCCACCGCCACCCGCGGACGTCCCGCCAAGGCCTTCCGGCTCACCCCCCGGGGGCGTTCCATCTTCGGCCACTCCTACGACCAGTTGGCCGTGGACGCGCTGGAGACCCTCCGGGAGACGGGCGGCGAAGAGGCTGTCCGTAAGCTGGCACGCAAGCGCATCCAGCGCATCGTCGAGGGGGTGACCCCGGCGGACGGGGACGAGAATTCCATCCAGCGCACGGCCGGTGAGCTGGCCGACGCCTTCGACCGCCACGGGTACGCCGCAACCGTGACCCGGGCGGGTGCGGGCATCCAGATCTGCCAGCACCACTGCCCGGTAGCCAATGTGGCCGCTGAACACCCGGAACTGTGCGAGGCCGAGCACGAGATCATCTCGAACCTGGTCGGCCTCCACGTCCAGCCGCTGGCCACCATCACCGGTGGCCACGGCATCTGCACGACCAACATCCCGTTGACACCCATTGAGAATCTTCCAGAGGAAAGGAGCGGATCATGACCCAGGCAACGCAGAACCCCGGTTCGACCAAGCCGGAGACCCCGATGAGCGATGACCAGATCATCGAGTCGATCGGTCCGTACAACTACGGCTGGCACGACTCCGACGAGGCCGGCGCATCCGCGCGCCGTGGCCTGAACGAGGAGGTCGTCCGCGACATCTCCGCCAAGAAGGACGAGCCCGAGTGGATGCTCGAGGAGCGCCTCAAGGCCCTGAACACCTTCGACCGCAAGCCCATGCCGACCTGGGGTGCGGATCTGTCGGGCATCGACTTCGACACGATCAAGTACTTCGTCCGCTCCACGGAGGGCCAGGCCCAGTCCTGGGAGGACCTGCCCGAGGACATCAAGAACACCTACGACCGTCTGGGTATCCCGGAGGCCGAGAAGCAGCGCCTCGTCGCCGGCGTCGCCGCACAGTACGAGTCCGAGGTCGTCTACCACCAGATCCGTGAGGACCTGGAGGAGCAGGGTGTCATCTTCCTCGACACCGACACCGCCCTCAAGGAGCAGCCGGAGCTGTTCAAGGAGTACTTCGGTTCGGTCATTCCGGCCGGCGACAACAAGTTCTCCGCACTCAACACCGCGGTGTGGTCCGGTGGCTCCTTCATCTACGTCCCGCCGGGAGTCCACGTGGACATCCCGCTGCAGGCCTACTTCCGCATCAACACGGAGAACATGGGCCAGTTCGAGCGCACCCTCATCATCGTCGACGAGGATGCCTACGTGCACTACGTCGAGGGTTGCACCGCCCCGATCTACAAGTCCGATTCGCTGCACTCCGCAGTGGTCGAGATCATCGTGAAGAAGGGCGGCCGCTGCCGCTACACCACCATCCAGAACTGGTCGAACAACGTCTACAACCTGGTGACCAAGCGCGCCAAGGCAGAAGAGGGCGCGACCATGGAGTGGGTCGACGGCAACATCGGCTCCAAGGTGACCATGAAGTACCCGGCCGTGTGGATGACCGGTCCGCACGCCAGGGGTGAGGTCCTGTCCGTCGCCTTCGCCGGCGAGGGTCAGTTCCAGGACACCGGCGCGAAGATGACCCACATGGCGCCGTACACCTCCTCGAACATCGTCTCCAAGTCCGTGGCCCGTGGTGGCGGCCGTTCCGCCTACCGTGGTCTGGTGCAGGTCAACGCCAATGCGCACCACTCGTACTCCAACGTCGAGTGTGACGCGCTGCTGGTGGACAACATCTCCCGCTCGGACACCTACCCCTACAACGACATCCGTAATGACCATGTCACCCTCGGCCACGAGGCGACCGTGTCGAAGGTGTCGGAGGACCAGCTCTTCTACCTGATGTCCCGTGGACTCAAGGAGGAGGAGGCCATGGCGATGATCGTCCGTGGCTTCGTCGAGCCCGTCGCCAAGGAACTGCCGATGGAGTACGCGCTTGAGCTCAACCGACTCATTGAACTGCAGATGGAAGGATCGGTGGGCTAACCGATGACCACAGCTACCACTGGACAGGCAACTGTCGACGCCGCCACCCCGCACAACAACAAGGGTGACGTCTTCGCCTCCTTCAACGTGGAGGACTTCCCGGTTCCGGCCGGGCGGGACGAGGTCTGGCGCTTCATTTCCCTGCGCCGCATCCGCGGCCTGCACAACGGCAAGTTCGCCGAGGCCGTCGAACAGGATGTGCGTGTCGACGTCCCGTCGTCCGCCACCGGTTCCGTCACCGTCGAGACCGTGGGCAAGGACGATGAGCGGCTCGGCCGCGCCGGCGCCCCGACCGACCGCGTCGCCGCGCAGGCCTGGACCTCGATGACCGAGGCGACGTACATCGACGTCGCCAAGGACTCGGTCCTCAGCGAGCCGGTCGTCGTGACCGTCACCGGGCGCGGTGAGGGAGTCACCTCCTTCGGCGCCACCACCGTCAACATCGCCGCCGGCGCTGACGCCGTCGTCGCTGTCCGCTACACCGGTACCGGCACCCACGCCGACAACCTGGAGTTCGTCGTCGGCGACAACGCCCGTCTCACCGTCATCGTCGACGCCGACTGGGACAAGGGCGCCGTCCACCTCTCCGGCCAGCACATCCTGCTGGGCCGTGACGCCACGTTGCGCTACAACGCCGCGACCTTCGGCGGCGACATCGTCCGCATGGTCCCGCGCGTGGACTTCAGCGGCCCCGGCGGCGACGCCGAGCTGCTCGGCGTCTACTTCGCCGACGACGGCCAGTACTTCGAGAACCGTCTCCTCGTCGACCACTCCGTGCCGAACTGCCGCTCCAACGTCATGTACAAGGGCGCGCTGCAGGCCGATCCGGGCTCAGATCTCCCGGACGCCCACGCCACCTGGGTCGGTGACGTGCTCATCCGCGCCAACGCGCAGGGCACCGACACCTACGAGGTCAACCGCAACCTGCTGCTCACCGACGGTGCCCGCGCCGACTCGATCCCGAACCTGGAGATCGAGACCGGTGAGATCGCCGGTGCCGGCCACGCCGCCACCGTCGGCCGTTTCGACGACGAGCAGGTCTTCTACCTCATGGCCCGCGGTATCCCCGAGGCCGAGGCACGCCGCCTGATCATCCGTGGGTTCTTCTCCGAGGTCATCAACCGCATCCCGGTGGAGTCGATCCGTGAGGAACTGGAGCAGCGCGTCGCCGCCGAGCTCGAGTCCGTCCACGCTTAACCCCCTTAAAGAACCCAATTTCTAGACCCGAAAGAGACGTGTACATGTCCACCCTGGAAATCAAGAACCTCCACGCACAGGTGCTGCCGACGGACGGTTCCGAAGAGCCGAAGCAGATCCTCAAGGGCGTCAACCTGACCATCAAGTCCGGTGAGATCCACGCCATCATGGGCCCCAACGGCTCCGGCAAGTCCACCCTGTCCTACGTCATCGCCGGCCACCCGAAGTACGAGGTGACCGAGGGCGAGATCCTGCTCGACGGCGTCAACGTCCTCGAGATGGAGGTCGACGAGCGCGCCCGTGCCGGCCTGTTCCTGGCCATGCAGTACCCGACCGAGGTGCCGGGTGTCTCCTCCTCCAACTTCATGCGCTCCGCCGTCACCGCCGTGCGTGGTGAGGCCCCGAAGCTGCGTGAGTGGATCAAGGAGCTCAACACCGCCCGCGAGAACCTGCAGATCGACCGCTCCTTCGGTGAGCGTTCCGTCAACGAGGGTTTCTCCGGTGGCGAGAAGAAGCGCCACGAGGTGCTGCAGCTGGACCTGCTCAAGCCGCGTTTCGCCGTGATGGATGAGACCGACTCCGGCCTCGACGTCGACGCCCTGCGCGTCGTCTCCGACGGGATCAACCGCTACCAGGATGAGACCAACGGTGGCATCCTGATGATCACCCACTACAAGCGCATCCTCAACTACGTCAACCCGGACTTCGTCCACGTGTTCGCCGACGGCCGCATCGTCCACACCGGAGATGCCGGACTCGCCGACAAGCTCGAGGCCGACGGCTACGATCAGTTCCTGTGATGGCCGGATACACCGTGGAGTCAGGCGCACTGGACGTTGAGAAGATCAGGGCTGAGTTCCCGATCCTCTCGCGCACCGTGCGCGATGACCGACCGCTGGTCTACCTGGATTCCGGGGCCACCTCGCAGCGTCCGCTGCGGGTCTGGAGGGCGGAGGAGGAGTTCGTGCTGAACACCTTCGCGCCCGTCCACCGGGGTGCATACCAGCTGGCCGAGGAGGCGACCGACGCCTACGAGAACGCCCGTGAGAAGATCGCGGACTTCGTCGGGGCGCAGGGCCATGAGATCGCTTTCGTGAAGAACGCGACCGAGGGCCTCAACCTGGTCGCCTACGTCCTGGGCGATGACCGCGCGGGTGCGCTGCAGGTGAAGGAGGGCGACACCGTCGTCATCACCGAGCTCGAGCACCACGCGAACCTCGTGCCCTGGCAGGAGCTGTGCCGCCGGACCGGTGCCACCCTCAAGTGGTACCGGGCGACCCCGGACGGCCGGATCGACCTCGATTCCCTCGAGCTCGACGAGACCGTCAAGGTGGTGGCCTTCACGCACCAGTCGAATGTGACCGGTGCGGTCGTCGACGTGGCCGAAGTTGTCCGTCGCGCGAAGGCCGTCGGTGCCCTGACCGTGCTCGATGCCTGCCAGTCCGTCCCGCACATGCCCGTTGACTTCCACGAGCTGGATGTTGATTTCGCGGCCTTCTCCGGCCACAAGATGTGCGGACCCTCCGGTGTCGGCGTGGTCTACGCCAAGGCCCCCCTCCTCGATGAGCTGCCGCCCTTCCTCACGGGTGGCTCCATGATCGAGGTCGTGCGGATGGAGGAGTCCACCTTCGCCCCCGCCCCGCAGCGTTTCGAGGCGGGCACCCAGATGACCAGTCAGGTCGTCGGGCTGGGTGCGGCGGTGGAGTTCCTCAACGAGATCGGTATGGACGCCATCCACACCCACGAGAAGGATCTCACCGCCTACGCGCTCGAGCGTCTGCAGACGGTCGAGGGGCTGAGCATCGTCGGCCCGACCACCGCCGAGGACCGCGGGGCGGCCATCGCCTTCGTGCTCGACGGTGTGCACCCGCACGATCTGGGTCAGGTGCTCGACAGTCAGGGTGTGTGCATCCGCGTCGGACATCACTGCGCATGGCCGGCCCACCGGTGCCTGGAGGTCCAGTCCACCGCGAGGGCCAGTTTCTACCTGTACAACACGCGTGCTGAGGTCGACGCCCTGGTCGACGGCATCAACCACGCCCGGGAATTCTTCGGGGTGAACTGATGAATCTGGAGTCCATGTACCAGGAAGTGATCCTGGACCACTACAAACACCCGCAGCACGCGGGTCTGCGTGACCCGTTCGAGGCGGAGGTCCACCACGTGAACCCCTCCTGCGGTGATGAGCTGACGCTGCGCGTCCAGCTCTCCGAGGACGGTTCGCGTGTCGAGGACGTCTCCTACGACGCCGAGGGCTGCTCCATCTCCCAGGCCTCGACCTCCGTCATGGCCGAGGAGATCATCGGGCAGCCGGTGGAGCAGGCCATGGCCAAGCTCGCGGAGTTCGAGAAGATGATCACCTCGCGCGGCACCGCGCAGGGCGACGAGGACCTCATCGGCGACGGCATCGCCTTCTCCGGTGTGGCCAGGTACCCTGCCCGCGTGAAGTGCGCACTGCTCGGCTGGAAGGCCTTCCAGGCCGCGACCTCCGACGCTCTCAATGAAAGGGAGAAGAAATGACCGAGAACACCGGACAGAACCCCACCGATGCCGTCCAGCGTCAGCGCCCTGAGTCGCTGACCCCGGAGCATGAGTCGCTGGCCTTCGACGTCACCGAGTATCTCCACGACGTCATCGACCCCGAGCTGGGCATCAACGTCGTCGATCTGGGTCTCGTCTACGACGTGTGGATCGAGGACCGGGAAGGGGAGGACGTGGCCATGCTCAACATGACCCTGACCTCCCCGGCCTGCCCGCTGACCGACGTCATCGAGGACCAGGTCCAGGCCGCCCTCGTGGGCAACGGCATCGTGGACAAGGTCGATCTTGAGTGGGTCTGGCTCCCGCCGTGGGGCCACCACATGATCACCGAGGACGGCCGCGAGCAGCTCCGCGCGCTCGGCTTCGCCGTCTAGTCGCCGGAGGCCGCCGCGAGGCAGGAGACGTAGAAGGCCGCGTTCGCCGGAGTCGCGACGAACGAGGTCGGCTCCTGTGAGAACAACCCGCCGATGAACCCCTCCCCGGGGTCCGCGGCGGCGCGGGCGGCCCCGAGCGCATTCGCGCAACCCACGACCATCGTCTCGGTGGTCAGGAAGTCGCCGGCGAACATGCCGGCGACTTTCGCGTTCTCCGCGAAGGTGGCCCCGGCGCCGAAGGCGATGATCAGCAGGATCACGAACATCCGGCCCCCACTGCAACCGGGGCGCTTCTTCTCCGCCAGCTCCGGCTGCGGCAGTGGGGCCGACGGCGTCCTCTGGGCCGGCTGCGCCACGGGGGACCGCCGGGGCCCGGACGACTGTAGTGGGCGGGCGCGGACCTCCTCCAGGGCGCGGCCGGGCAGACCGTAGGCGATGAGGGCCTCGCGGAGCTGCCGCTCGTTCGGTTCGGCGTCGAAACGCAGCACCAGCGAACCGTTCTGGAACTGGCCCGCGCGGTACTCGACGATGTAGTCGCGGCTGAGGCCGCCGGAACTGTCGGGCTGTGCGCTCATGCCCCCAATCTATCCCCCCGGGTGCGGAATCTGCTGCCCTTTAGGTATATCGGCCGAGGTTGATACACTGTCCCGTTGTGATTGTCACCAATGACCTCGAAGTCCGCGTCGGCGCCCGTACCCTGCTCACCGCACCCGGGGCGCTCCTGCGTGTCCAGCCCGGCGACCGCATCGGACTCGTGGGCCGCAACGGTGCCGGCAAGACCACGACCATGCGAATCCTGGCGGGGGAGACCCAGCCCTACGGTGGCACCGTGACCAGCTCCGGGGAGATCGGCTACCTGCCGCAGGACTCCCGCGAGGGCAACATCGACCAGACCGCCCTGGACCGCGTGCTCTCCGCACGTGGCCTCGACCGCATCCGCAGCTCCATGGAACGCCAGCAGGAGATCATGGAGACCGCGACGGACACCGGCAGGCGTGACGCCGCGATCCGCAAGTACTCCCGCTTCGAGGAACAGTACGCCTCCCTCGGCGGCTACGAGGCAGATTCCGAGGCCGCCCAGATCTGCGACAACCTCGGCCTCCCGGCCCGTATCCTCGATCAGCCGCTGCACACCCTCTCCGGTGGTCAGCGCCGCCGCGTGGAGCTCGCCCAGATCCTCTTCGCCGCCACCAACGGCTCCGGCAAATCGCAGACCACCCTGCTCCTCGATGAGCCCACCAACCACCTCGACGCCGACTCCATCGACTGGCTCCGTGGTTTCCTGGCCAAGCACGAGGGCGGGCTGATCATGATCTCCCACGACGTGGAGCTTCTCGACGCCGTGTGCAACAAGGTCTGGTTCCTTGACGCCGTCCGCGCCGAGGCCGACGTCTACAACATGGGCTTCGCCAAGTACAAGGACGCCCGCGCCCTTGACGAGGCACGCCGCCGCCGCGAGCGCGCCAACGCGGAGAAGAAGGCCTCCGCCCTGCACAAGCAGGCCGCCAAGCTCGGCGCCAAGGCCACCAAGGCCGCCGCCGCGAAGCAGATGCTCGCCCGCGCCGACCGCATGATCGGCCGACTCGACGACATCCGCGTCGCCGACCGTGTCGCCGCCATCTCCTTTCCGGAGCCGGCCCCCTGCGGCAAGACCCCGCTGTTCGCCAAGGGTCTGACCAAGATGTACGGCTCGCTGGAGGTCTTCGCCGGCGTGGACCTGGCCATTGACAAGGGCAGCCGCGTCGTCGTCCTCGGTTTCAACGGCGCCGGCAAGACCACCCTGCTCAAGCTGCTGGCCGGGGTGGAGCGCACCGACGGTGAGGGTGGCATCGTCTCCGGCCACGGCCTGAAGATCGGTTACTTCGCGCAGGAGCACGACACCATCGACCCGGAGAAGTCCGTCTGGCAGAACACCATCGAGGCCTGCCCCGAGGCAGGGGAGCAGGACCTGCGCGGTCTGCTCGGTGCCTTCATGTTCTCCGGTGACCAGCTCGAGCAGCCCGCCGGCACGCTCTCCGGTGGTGAGAAGACCCGCCTCGCGCTCGCCGCGCTGGTCTCCTCGCGCGCCAACGTCCTGCTTCTCGACGAGCCCACCAACAACCTCGACCCGCAGTCCCGCGAGCAGGTCCTCGACGCCCTGCGCACCTACACCGGCGCTGTCGTCCTGGTCACCCACGACCCGGGTGCCGTCAAGGCCCTCGAGCCCGAGCGCGTCATCGTGCTGCCTGACGGCGACGAGGACCTGTGGTCGGACGAGTACATGGAGATCGTCGAACTCGCCTAACGCACGTAGCGCAGGGCGAAGTTGCGCAGAAGGGCGTCGTCCACGGTCAGATCCACCCCGCGAGTGCCGGCGATGATCGCACCCAGCTCGCCGGGCTCGTAGTAACCGGCGTTGGCGTAGATGCGCAGGCGCTGTTCGAATTCGGCCGGAGCCAGCTCCGGGTGGAACTGGGTGGCGTAGATGTTCTCCTGCACCCGAAACATCTGGGTGGGGCAGTCCTCGCCGGTGATCAGGACCTCGGCGACGTCAGGAAGCACGGTGATGGCCTCCTTGTGGCCGACCATCGTGTGGAACCGCTCCGGCAGGCCGTCGAGAAGCGGGTCCTGCCCGGTGACGCGGACCTCGATGACGCGGGGTTTCTCGCTGTAGGTGCCGTCGATGACCGCCCCGATGGCCGTGCCCACGGTGCCGACCCCGTAGCAGGCGCCGAACAGCGGGTAGTCCCGGTCGAGGACCTCGTCCATGAGGCGGGCCAGGTCGGCCTCCACGCGCTGCTGTAGCGGGGCCTTGACCGGTTCGGAGGAGTTGAAGGGGCTGCCGCCGAGCAGGATCCCGGAGAACTCCGCCAGGTCCAGGCGCTCCAGGGGGCGCGACTCCAGCCGGAACTGCACCAGGCCGTCCGCTTCCAGGCCCATCTTCGCGCGGAAGCTGAGGAACTCGGCCGCGGCGGCCTCGTCCTCCGGTCGGGTACTCAGCAGGAGGAAGGGTCGGCGGGGGCGGATCAGCGGGCGGGACACACCCTCGATTCTAGTGGCGGCGGATGAGTTTATCGGCCTCCACCGCGAGGAAGACCACAATCCCGGCGGCGACGGGCACCACCCAACCGAACCAGCCGACGGCGGTGGTGTGGAAGGCCGCCTGCATGAAGGGCAGGTAGCAGAAGGCGAGCTGCAGGGCGAGCATGATGCCCACGCACAGCCAGGAGACGGGGTTGGTGGTGAACAGTTCCTTCCGCAGCGCGCTGACCCGGGAGAAGCGGGCCGTGAACAGGTAGAAGACCTGCCCCAGCACGAGGGTGTTCACGGCGATGGTGCGGGAGGTCTCCAGGGAGGAGCCGTTCATCTGCAGGTACTGGAACACCGCGATCGTGGCCCCGCCGATGAGGACGGAGACGTAGAGGATCCGCAGGATGGCCTCCGAATCCAGGATGGAGTCCTCCGGGTCGCGGGGCCGGCGTTTCATGATGCCCGGTTCCGCCGGCTCGAAGGACAGCGCGAGCGACAGGGTGACGGCGGTGATGAGGTTGACCCACAGGACCTGCAGGGGAGTGATCGGCAGGGTCATGCCGACGAGCATTGCCACGAAGATGACCAGTCCCTGAGCACCGTTGGTGGGCAGCATGAACACGATGGCCTTGCGCAGGTTGTCGTAGATCGTGCGCCCCATCTTCACCGCCGCGGCGATGGTGGCGAAATTGTCGTCGGCGAGCACGACATCGGCGGCGTCCTTGGTCGCCTCGGTGCCCTTGATGCCCATGGCCACGCCCACGTCGGACTGTTTGAGGGAGGGGGCGTCGTTGACGCCGTCGCCGGTCATGGCGACCACCTCGCCGTTGGCCTGCAGCGCCTGCACCAGGCGGAGTTTGTGCTCGGGTGAGGTGCGGGCGTAGATGTCATGGTCGTGGACGATGCTGCGCAGATCGGAGTCGCTGGCGGCCTCCAGTTCGGCGCCGGTGATCGCCCGCTCGCCGCGCAGGCCGATCTCCTTCGCGATGGCCGTCGCGGTCGAGGCATGGTCGCCGGTGATCATCCGGACCCGCACGCCGGCCTCCTGGACGGTGCGCACCGCCTCGGTGACCTCGTCGCGCGGCGGGTCGATGATCCCGTAGAGGCCGAGGAATACGAAGCCACCCCCGTCGACGTCGGAGGTGTCCAGTTCGTCGGTCTCCGCCCCCTCGCGCCAGGCGGCGGCGAGCACACGCATGCCCCGGAATCCGAGGCGTTCGATGTGCTCCTCCCAGTAGGCTGCGTCGAGTGCCTCGGTGCCACCCCCGGGTGCGCTCTGCCGGTCACAGCGCTCCAGCAGGCGGTCGGGGGCACCCTTGAGGTGGATGATCGGCCCGTCGGGCATGTCGTCGACGGTGGCCATGTACTTGTACTCGGAGTCGAAGGGCACAGCCGCCAACCGCTGTGCGCTGCCGTCCTCCCCGGCCTTGAGCGCGAAGGTGCGGATGCCGCCGTCCGTGGGCTCGCCCGTCAGCTGCCACTCACCGTCGTGCTTCTCGACGCTCGCGTCATTCGCGTACACCGCCACCTCCGCCATCCGAGCGAGGTCGGGGTGATCAGCGGTGGTCACGGGGGCGTCATCAAGCAGGATCTCACCCTCGGGGGCGTAGCCGGTGCCGGTGACCTCGTAGGTGTGCTCGCGGGTGTGGATGGCGCGCACCGTCATCTCGTTGCGGGTGAGGGTGCCGGTCTTGTCGGTGCAGATGGTGGTGACCGAGCCCAGGGTCTCCACGGAGTTGAGTCGGCGGGTGATGGCGTTGCGGTCGGCCATCTTCTGCACGCCCAATGCGAGGGTGATGGCCATGACGGCCGGCAGGCCCTCCGGGATCGCGGCGACCGCGAAGCCGATCGCCGACATGAGGACCTCACCCCAGTCGGTGCCGTAGAGGATCACCGAGACGATGATCATCAGCACCGCCAGCCCGACCGCGCCGACCGCCAGGATCGAGGAGAACCGGGTCATGGACCGGGTCAGCGGGGTCTCGACCTTCTGCACCTCGCCCAGCATGGTGGTGATCCGGCCGATCTCGGTGTCCTCACCGGTGGCGGTGACCACGCCCTGTCCCGAGCCCGCCGCCACCGTGGTGCCGGAGAAGGCCATGGAGGAACGGTCCCCGAGGTCCGCGTCCGCCGCCACCGGCCGCGTGTTCTTGTCCGCGGGTACGGACTCACCGGTCAGCGCCGACTCCTCCACCCGCAGGCTGGCGGTCTCGAACAGGCGCAGATCAGCCGGGATCCGGTCACCGGCCCGCAACCGGATGACATCCCCGGGGACCAGCTCACCGGAGTCGAGGGTGGCCCAGGTGCCGTCGCGGCGCACCTCCGTGGTCGGGGAGAGCATGTCCCGGATCGCGGCCAGCGCGTTCGCGGCCTTGCCCTCCTGGAAGAAACCCACCAGTGAGTTGATGATCACCACCGCGGCGATGACGACCGTGTCCACGATGTGGCCGAGGAAGGCGGTGACCACCGCCGCGGCGATGAGCACGTAGATCATCGGGTCACGCAGCTGGCGCAGCAGCCGCTGGAGAGCGGTCTCCTCCTGGGCCTGCGGCAGCGCATTGGGGCCGTACTTCTCCAGCGCAGCGGACACGGCCCCGTCGCTCAATCCCTCCGGACGGCTGCCGAGCTCAGTGAAGACCTCTTGAACATCGGTGGCATGTGCTGGTGTACTCACATGATTCGATTGTACGCACGTCAGCGCAGCCGCATCAGTTCCGCAGACCGTGCACCGGGGCGGGGATGAAACCGCCGCGGCCGATGAAACCTGCGTTGCCGACCTGGTTGACCGGAATCACCGGGGCATAGCCGAGCAGCCCGCCGAAATTCACCTCGTCACCGGGGGCCGTGCCCGGCACCGGGATGACGCGCACGGCGGTGGTCTTGTGGTTCATCACCCCGATGGCCGCCTCATCGGCGATCATGCCCGCGATGGTCTCCGCGCTGGTGTCACCCGGGATGGCGATCATGTCGAAACCCACCGAACAGATCGCGGTCATCGCCTCCAACTTGTCCAGGGTGATGGACCCGGCGCGCACGGCGTCGATCATCCCCTTGTCCTCAGAGACAGGGATGAAGGAGCCCGACAGCCCACCCACGCGGGAACAGGCCATCATGC
This sequence comes from Corynebacterium hylobatis, assembly GCF_003955685.1. Taxonomy (GTDB): domain Bacteria; phylum Actinomycetota; class Actinomycetes; order Mycobacteriales; family Mycobacteriaceae; genus Corynebacterium; species Corynebacterium hylobatis. The sequence continues at coordinate 127,572 of NZ_RXHJ01000007.1, read as the reverse complement.
CGCCCTTCTTCACCGCGTCGTTGAGCAGGGCGAGCGCCGCCGTGGTGCCGTGGGTGCCCACCTGATCCAGTCCCATGCGCTCGAGGATGTGGGCGACGGAATCCCCCTGTTCCGCGGTGGGGGCCAGGGAGAGGTCGACGATGCCGAAGGGCACGCCGAGGCGTTCGGAGGCCATGTCTCCGACGAGCTGGCCGGCGCGGGTGATCTTGAAGGCGGCCTTCTTGATCTCCTCGGCGACCTGGTCGAGGGTGGCGGCCTCCGGCAGGGACTCCAGTGCACGGTGGATCACACCGGGGCCGGAGACGCCGACGGAGACGACGCAGTCCGGTTCCTCCACACCATGGTAGGCGCCGGCCATGAACGGGTTGTCGCCGACGGAATTGGCGAAGACCACCAGCTTCGCGCAGGCGATGGCGGAACGGTCCTTCGTCAGCTCGGCGGCCTCCTTGATGACCCGGCCCATCTCAGCTGCGACATTCATGTTGATGCCGGCGCGCGAGGTGGCGATGTTGACCGAGCCGCAGACCAGGTCGGTCTCACTCAGGGCCTCCGGGATGGAACGGATGAGCGCCTTCTCGGAGGTGGTTGCACCCTTGGCCACCAGGGCGGAGTAGCCGCCGAGGAAATTGACGCCGACCTCCTTCGCCGCCCGGTCCAGGGCCCGGGCCACATCAGCCGGGTTGCCCTCCAGCCCGGCGGTGATCAGGGCGACCGGGGTGACGGAGATCCGCTTGTTCACGATGGGGATGCCCAGCTCGGCCTCGATGCTCTCGCAGACCTCGACGAGCCGGGCTGCCTGGGTGACCACCCGGTCGTAGACGGCCTGGCAGGTCTCGGCCATGGTCGTCCGGCTGCAGGAGAGCAGCGAGATCCCCATGGTCACGGTGCGGATATCGAGGCGGTACTTCTCGATCATCTCGATGGTGTCGAGGATGTTGCGGGAGTTCAGGTGGAAGCTCATGGTCGCGTCCTTCCGCCTAGATCTCGTTGACCGCGGTGAACAGTGCCTCGGACTGGATCCGGATGACCAGCCCCTGAGACTTCTCCACCGGTTCCATCGCCTGTTGAATTCTGGCGATGTCGAGGGAGGTCTCATCGAACTCCACCCGCAGGATCATGGTGAAGAACTGGTCCATGATGGTCTGGGAGACGTCGAGGATGTTGATGTCCATCTCGGCGAGGGCGGTGGTGACGGAGGCGATGATCCCGGTGTGGTCAGCCCCGGTGACAGTCATGATTGCGAACATGCATCCATGGTAATCGCGTCACCCGCTGGGGGAGCGGCCGGTAGAGTGAGAGCCATGAGCAGCAGAAACCCCAGCCTCGCCAAACTACGGACGGATTTCACCGCCATGTCCACCCCCGCCCGGATCAGCCTCATCGTCGGCGTCGTCGTCGAGGTCTCGGCCAAGATCGCCGCCTGGGTGGACCTCTCGCGCCGCCCGGCGGAGAAGGTCCGGGGCCCGAAGTGGGCGTGGGCCCTGGCTCAGCTGATCAACGGCCTCGGCCCCGCGGCGTACTGGAGCCTCGGTAGGAAGTGACCACCCGCTCCGACCTGACCTATCCCGCCCACCTGCGGCTGGCCACCCTGAAGCTGGCCGCCGGCCGCACCCCCGGTGAGCTGGGCCTGAACAGATGGACGATCACCGATCACGAAGAGGTACTCGGTCACGGTGAGGACTGCTTCCGCGAGGCCAGCCACCGGCTGCTGACCTGGCAGGCACACCGGCGGGCCCGCGTGCACGCGGAACGCTTCGGGCCGCTCGTCCGCCTGTACATGGGCCCGCGGATGTCATCGTGCTACATCCTTCTGGAGGAGCAGACCCCCACCCGCACGGTCCTCGTCTACGGCACCCTGCCCGCCCACGTGGAACTGGGGGAGGAGGCCTTCATCATCGACCTCGCCCCCGACGGCACCGTCACCGGCCGGGTGATCGCCTTCTCCCGCCACGCCTGGTGGCTGGCCAAAATCGGCGCCCCGGCAGCCCGGGCAGTCCAACGCTGGGCCAACCGCGCCTATGTTTCGGGCATGCGTCCCGGAAACTTTCCGTAGGGTGGGGACATGAATGATGCACAGAGCAGGAACACCGGAAATATTCTCATCATCGGCGGACACGGCAAGGTCGCGCAGCTGGTCACCCCACGCCTGATCACAGCCGGCCTGGACGTGACATCGCTGATCCGCAACCCGGAGCAGACCCCGGACATCGAGGCGCTGGGCTCCACCCCGTTGATCCGCGACCTCACCGGCCTCAGCGTCGATGACTGGGCCGCCCTGCTCCGGGACCACGACACCGTCATCTGGACCGCCGGCAACGCCGGTAAGAACGGCGCGAAGGCCACCTACGCCATCGACCGCGACGGCGCCCTCGCCTGCATCGACGCCCTCGAGCAGCTGCGGAAGGAGGGAGGCGACACCCCCCGCCTTCTCATGGTCTCCTACCTGGGATCCGTCGACCACGGCGTGGATCCGGAGGACCCCTTCTTCCCCTATGCGGATTCCAAGGAGTCCGTGGACCGCCGCCTGCTCTCCACGGAACTGGAGTACCTCATCCTCGCGCCGGGTGCGCTGACGATGGAGCCGGCCGGGGGACTGGCGGTCGTCGATAATGTCCGGCCCACGGATGACTCCGTGACCACTTCACGCGAGCTGGTGGCGAAGGTGCTGGTGGAGATGTCCACCCGCGAGAATCTCCCCGACCGGCAGATCCTGCCCTTCGTTGATGCGGAGGGCGGCGCCGAGGCCGGGGAAGCCGCGATCCGGCAGATCTAGATTTCCCGGAGTAGCTGTTCGGTGCTGGTGCCGGGCAGCGAGAGCGTGACCAGGGTGTCCCAGGGGTCCCGGGTGCTCAGGGTGTGGCCGTCATCGGCCAACCAGAGACCGCGGTCCCTGAGCCGCTGTGCCACCTGGTCCAGCTGCTCCCTGTCGGGCACCGTGATGGCCAGGCTGCCCAGCCCCAGGCTCGCCGCCCGCGGGCCAGCGCCGCGGCTGTGCCAGGAGTTCATGGCCACGTGGTGGTGGTATCCGCCGGCCGAGGCGAACAGGGCCCCACGGTAGCCGGTCTGGGTCGGCTCGAAGCCGAGGGCGTCGACGTAGAACTCCCGTGCCCGTGCGATGTCACCGACCTGCAGATGGACGTGGCCGACCTTGCCTGCCAGCGTGCCGGTCATGGCGATCCGGTCCTCCTGGAGATGTTCCGTGAGGAATTTCTGCGGGTCGAGGGGGAGAGTGTCCATGGCGATCTCGCCGCCCTGGTGCACCCACTCCTCCCGGGGGCGGTCGATGTAGAGCTCGATGCCGTTGCCCTCCGGGTCGGTGAAGTAGAAGGCCTCACTGACCAGGTGGTCACTGGAACCGACGAAGCGGCTGCGCGGGTCCCGGGCGCTGTGGTAGACGGTGGCGGCCAGCGCCTCCCGGTCAGGGAAGAGCCAGGCGGTGTGGTACAGGCCGGCCTGGCTTCGGTCCACCGCCGGCAGCCCCGGCGTGGATATCAACCGGATGAAGGGGACCGTGCCCCGGCCCAGCACCCGGTAGACCTGGCCGCGGTGGCTCTTCTCCTCCAGCGGCTCCAGGGAGAGGGTGTTGGAGTAGTAGGAGGTCATGTTCTCCAGGTCGCCGACCCGGAGGGTGACGGCGTCCATGCCGGTGGCGGGGGACAGGATCTGGGTGTCAGTGATCATTATTCGTGCTCCTGATGACTCGTTGGTTGGATATGGGCTTCATAGTACCATAAATGATGACACGTCATTAACTTGATGGGAGTCCGATCTGTCCACCACCGGAACCGGCCGTCAACCCCGGACTTTCTGCCATGCTGAAGAGGCCCCCGCGTACCCGTCCACAATCTCCGGAATTGAGGAAACCATGGAGCTCAGAGCCAGGAATACGTGCCGACTACCGGTGGATTATCACCGGCGCACCACCATCGACCTGAAGAGGAACCGCGGGTTCAACCTGTGGGTGCAGGGGACTGCTGGGGCTGTGGCGGTCCTCGCCATCGCCCTGGGTATCAGGCTTGAGCTGCCGGCGGCCGCCACCTGGGGCCCCCTGGCCACCACGGTGCTGACCATCCTGGCAGGACTGTGTTACCTGGCTGCGCACGAGCTCACCCACGGCCTCGTATTGCGCTGGCGGACCGGGGTCAAGCCCACCTATGCCGTGAAGTTCCCCTTCGTGACCACCGGTAGCCCCGCCTACCTCAACCCCGGCACCACGACTTTCGTCGCGCTCGCTCCCAGCCTGCTGTGGGGAGCGATTCTGCTGACCGCGCTTCTACTGGTACCGGCTGAACTGCGGCTCACCCTCTACATCCTGGTGGTCCTCAACTTCGCAGGTTCTTCGGGAGACTACGTGGAGGCTGCGGTGGCACTCCGGCAGCCACCGGAATCTCTCATCCGAGATGATGGCAAGGAGATCGGGATATACCGTCCCAGGGAATCTGACCCTGCCACCGACTGAGGCCTCCCCGGAGTGGGACCGGTCAGGCCCTGGCGCCTGCCCGGCTGGTGCAGTAATCGACGAAGTTGGCGAGCAGACGGTTGCTCCACGTCGTGTTGATCGAGGGGAGCGAGGCCACGATCGTGTGGTAGTCGTCGGGGGAGAAGTACCCGTAGTCGTAATAGAAGTCCATCCGGTCCTTCATTGCCTGTGCATCCATGTCCGCGTGGAACTGGGTGGCCCAGACATGCTCACCCGCCCGGAGGAACTGCACCGGGCAGGAGGGGCCGGTGGCCAGCACGGTGAGGTCCGCACCGAGCAGCTCCACGCTCTCGGTGTGCCCGGTGAGGGAGGTGAAGGTCTCGGGCAGACCCGCGCACAGCGGGTCGCGCCTGCCCTCCTCCGTCAGCTCAATGACAGTGGGCCCGGAACCCTCAGCATGGGCGGGGCCGACCTGCCCGCCGTGCATGTGGCTGAGCCAGCTGGCCCCGTAGCAGACCAGGAAGGCCGGCACCCCCGAACCGCTGATACGTGCCATCTCCTCGTGCACGTGCAGCTGCCACTCGTCCCAGTGGGGGTTGGTGATGTTCAGGGAGCTGCCACCGACCAGCACCCCGTCATAACCGTCGAGCTCACCCGCGGTCTGGCTGACCTCGGCGATATTGACATGGGTCAGATCCGCCGGGTCGAGCCGGGTCGCCCGCAGGAAATCACGCAGCTCCGCGGCGGCGATCTGCTCAGCCAGTTCACCGGAACGCAGGGAGACGAGGAGGAAGTTCGGCATAGGGAGAGATTCTATACGTCGACCCGTCCGGCTCTACGGGCGGTGCCGCACGGTCCCCTCCACGAGATCGAGCACCTGCTCGAGCCCCTCGGTGGATCCACCGGAGGCCAGGCGGGTGATCAGACCGTCGAGGAAGGTCTCCAGGTAGGTGTGCAGGACCTCCGGGGTGACGTCGGTACGCATGCGGCCGTCCACGACCAGGCGGGCGAGACGATCCCGTACCGCCCGGTCGAGGACCTCCTGGTGCTTCTGCCACTGCGCGCGGAATTCGGCGTCGGTACGCAGCATCTTGGAGATCTCCAGGCGCGTGCCCAGCCACTCGTGGCGCTCCGGGTGATGGAGGATATCCCGCATCACCTCGACCAGGCCCTCCTCAGCGGCCAACTCGGCCTGACGGGCGGCGTCCTCACGGGCGAGCGCGAGGAACAGGTTCTCCTTGTCGCCGAAATGGTGGAAGATGGCCCCCCGGGACTTGCCGGTGGCCTCCTCCAGGCGCCGGACTGTGGCGCCGTGATATCCGTGCTCGGCGAAACACCGCCGGGCGCCTTCGAGGATCTCCAGACGACGGCGGGAGAGTTCGGTGTTGCTGACCACGGGCATGAGGGGACCTCCTTACTGCGAAGAAAAAAGGGGAGAGGGGGCTGCCCTCCCCGGCTGGCATGACGCCTGACCGGGGATGCAGCCCCCTCTCAAGGGCAGTTCATACTGCGGCAGAGATGCGCTTAGGCGTTGGCCGAGGCGATCATCTGGCGGAGGACGTACTGCAGGATGCCGCCGTTACGGAAGTAGTCGGCCTCACCCGGGGTATCGATGCGGACAGTCGCATCGAACTTGACGGTGGAGCCGTCCTCCTTGGTGGCGGTGACCGCGACGGTCTTCGGGGTCTCACCGTTGTTCAGCGCGGTGATGCCCTCGATGTCGAAGGTCTCGGTGCCGTCCAGGCCCAGGGACTCGTGGGACTCGCCGACCGGGAACTGCAGCGGGATGACGCCCATACCGATGAGGTTCGAGCGGTGGATACGCTCGAAGGACTCGGTGATGACGGCCTTCACGCCGAGCAGGTTGGTGCCCTTCGCAGCCCAGTCGCGGGAGGAACCGGTGCCGTACTCCTTGCCACCCAGGACGACCAGCGGGGTGCCGGCGGCCTTGTAGTTCTCGGCGGCGTCGTAGATGAAGGCCTGGGGGCCACCCTCCTGGGTGAAGTCACGGGTGTAGCCACCGGTGATGTCAACCAGCTGGTTCTGCAGACGGATGTTGGCGAAGGTGCCGCGGACCATGACCTCGTGGTTGCCACGACGGGAACCCAGGGAGTTGTAGTCCTTGCGCTCGACACCGTTGGCGTCCAGGTACTGGGCCGCCGGGGTGCCCGGCTTGATGGAGGAGGCCGGGGAGATGTGGTCGGTGGTGACCGAGTCGCCCAGCTTGGCCAGGACGCGAGCGCCCTTGATGTCGGTGACATCCTCCGGCTCGAGCGGCATGCCGTCGAAGTACGGCGCCTTTCGGATGTAGGTGGAGTTGTCGTCCCACTCGAAGGTCTTTCCGGTCGGGATCTCCAGATCCTGCCACTGCTTATCGCCCTTGAAGACGTCAGCGTAGTCAGCCTCGTAGAGCTCGCGGGAGATCGCACCCTCGATGGTGGACTCGATCTCCTCGGTGGAGGGCCAGATGTCCTTCAGGAAGACGTCGTTGCCGTTCTGGTCCTGACCCAGTGCGTCGGCCTCGAAGTCGAAGTCCATGGTGCCGGCGATGGCGTAGGCGATGACCAGCGGCGGGGAGGCCAGGTAGTTCATCTTGACGTCGGGGGAGATGCGACCCTCGAAGTTACGGTTACCGGACAGGACTGCAGTGGCGGCCAGGTCGTGCTCGTTGATGGCGGAGGAGACCTCTGCCGGGAGCGGACCGGAGTTGCCGATGCAGGAGGTGCAGCCGAAGCCGGAGAGGTAGAAGCCCATGGCCTCCAGGTCCTTCCAGAGGTCGGCGCGCTTGAAGTAGCCGTCGACGACCTGGGAGCCCGGTGCGCAGATGGTCTTGACCCACGGCTTGGACTGCAGACCCAGCTCGCTGGCCTTGCGGGCCAGCAGGCCGGCGGCGACCAGGACAGACGGGTTGGAGGTGTTGGTGCAGGAGGTGATGGAGGCGATGGCGACCATGCCGTGGTCGAGGGTGAACTCGCCGCCCTGCGGGGACTCCACGATGACCGGCTTGGAGGCACGGCCTTCGGCGTTCGCGGCAGCGGACTCGCCATTGGCCGGGAAGGACTGGTTGTAGTCGTCGCCCTCGACCTTGGTGGCGCGGACCGGCTCAGCGGTCTCGTTGTCGGCGTAGGTCGGCAGGTCCTTGCGGAACTGCTCCTTGGCCTCGGTCAGCAGGATACGGTCCTGCGGGCGCTTCGGTCCTGCGATGGACGGAACGACCGTGGACAGGTCCAGCTCGAGGTACTCGGAGTACTCGGCCTCCGGGGCGTCCTCCAGGAGCCACATGCCCTGAGCCTTGGCATAAGCCTCGACGCGGGCGACGTCCTCCTGGCTGCGGCCGGTGAGCTCGAGGTACTTGATGGTCTCCTCGTCGATGGGGAACATCGCACAGGTGGAGCCGAACTCGGGGGACATGTTGCCGATGGTGGCGCGGTTGGCCAGCGGGACGGACTTGACGCCGTTGCCGTAGAACTCGACGAACTTCTGAACGACACCGTGGTTGCGCAGCATCTCGGTGATGGTCAGAACGACGTCGGTGGCGGTGACGCCGGCCGGGATCTCACCGGTCAGCTTGAAGCCGACGACACGCGGGATGAGCATGGAGACCGGCTGGCCGAGCATGGCTGCCTCGGCCTCGATGCCGCCGACGCCCCAGCCCAGGATGCCCAGGCCGTTCTGCATGGTGGTGTGGGAGTCGGTGCCGATGCAGGTGTCCGGGTAGGCGACACCGTCGTTGTCGAAGACAACGCGGGACAGGTACTCGATGTTGACCTGGTGGACGATGCCGGTTCCCGGGGGAACGACGCGGAAGTTGGAGAAGTTCTCGGCGCCCCAGCGCAGGAACTGGTAGCGCTCCTCGTTGCGCTGGTACTCGATGGCGACGTTCTTCTCGATCGCATCGGAGGTACCGAAGGCCTCGACGATGACGGAGTGGTCAATGACCATCTCGGCCGGGTTCAGCGGGTTGACCTCGTCCGGGTTGCCGCCGAGGGTCTTCACTGCCTCACGCATGGTGGCCAGGTCGACGACACAGGGGACACCGGTGAAGTCCTGCATGAGGACACGTGCCGGGGTGAACTGGATCTCGATGGAGGGATCAGCCTTCGGATCCCAGTTGGCGATTGCCTCGATGTGCTCGGTGGTGATGTTCGCGCCGTCCTCCGTGCGGAGAAGGTTCTCGCCGAGAACCTTCAGGGAGTACGGCAGCTTCTCCATGCCCGGCACGGCGTCGAGGGCGTAGTAGTCGTAGGACTTCTCGCCGACCTCGAGGGTGCGCTTGGCGTTGAAGGAGTTCTTGCTTTCGGTCACAGGGAGCTCCATTTCCTCTTGTTGAACTGAAATGTTCGATACCCGCGGGCGATCTGCCCCGGTCAAGGCAGTCACACACCGGTAGAACGCGATGGTCCGTAACCAGACTAAGGTTCCGTACCAACGACCGCTCACCATCCTAACAGTACAAGCGTCTTGTTTTTTAGTTTGACCTGACAGAAGGGCGGCGCGTCGCCACCCCCGCCACACCCGCGGGGGATATAACCGACAGTGACAGACCGCAGTGGACGCCGTCCCTACTGCAGAATCCCGATGGGAAGTGGCCACAGAAGATGATCCCCGCCGACGTAGACCTGGACGATCTCAACCGCCAGCTCGGCGAGGATGCCGTCGCCTTCGGGGCCTTCGTCCCAGAAGGAAAGGCCGCCGACCTGGAACCCGGCCTCCTCGATGCCGTGGCCCACGCCCGGGACACGGACTTCGGAACCCTGGGACTGGTCATCCTCGAGCACACGCCCCCGCAGACGGCTGACATGCGCGATGTGGCCCAGGAACTGCTGATGTCCACCGATCTGGACACGGTCATCGTGCGGGCGCCGCACTCCGGGGCGGTGGTCAGTGACGTGCACTCCCGGGCCGGGCTGGAGGTGGCGCAGTACCCCTTCCTGGGGAACCCGGATGTCGTGGGCGCCGCCCACCGCTTCGTTGATGACGTCAATGCGGCTGCGGCCAGCTGGCCCTCCGTGATCGCGCTTATCCTGCTCGGGGTTGCGGGGACGTCAGCCTTCACTGTGGTGGGCGCCCGTCGTCAACGTCGGGATTCCCAAAAATCAAGCCTCCAGTCTTGACAGGGTGTAATCAATTCTTTTCTACATTGTTATGCCCCTATCGTCCGGCGGGACCTTGCGACTAGCGATATGTGGTCAAAATCACATGCACGTTACTTAAGCGTGATCATGCAGGTCAGTCACATGCCACTCGTCATGTGGCCAACCTTTACTTCTGTGAATATTGATAAAGATTGAGTCACGGGCGGCTGGGGTGTCCTATGGTGCTTTTATCGGCTCACGGGTCGATGGAAACCCCAACAGAATCAGGTGTCACGGCCGGACCGCGTGAAGATTGCAGTTCCGGCCTCATTGCCATCGCACGGGCATGTGGGGAAGCACGCCGAGCGCGAAGGGGCACCTGGAGCCGTTCCGGGGTCTGGGTACCCGTGCGCCTGTACCGGTGAACAATCAACCCGACACTCACCCTGTCAAGGATATAAGCTTGATATGGGGGTTCTCGAGGAGGACACGTGGCCCAGACCACACTCAACCGCGCGCGTCTGCGCACGGTTCTCGCCACTGCGCTCTGCCTGGGGACGCTCACCGCCTTCCAGCCGGTCGTGGCCACAGCGACCCCCGAGACCCCGGCGGTCACCGCCACCGGACTTGTCGGTGACATCACCCGGACCGAGTCCGAGATGGACCGGCTGACCCTCGAAATCGGCGGACTGCACGAGGGGGTCAACAAGGCTCTCGTGGATCTGCATGACGCGCAGGCCACCGCCGAGCAGGCCCGTCAGGCCGTCATCACCGCCCGTGCGGAACTGGATGAGACCCAGGCGAAGATCGAGGAGGCCCAGGCCCAACTCGATGAAATCTCCCGCGCGGCCTACCGCCGGACGACCACCCCGACCGCTGTGGCCACGCTGGCCGGTGAGGAGGCCTCCGATAACTCCCTGGACCGTCGCACCTACCTGCGCACCCATGCAGAGAAGCAGCGTGCCGCGATCGAGGAGCTCGACCAGCTGCGCACCGAGCAGGCCAACCGGGAATCCCAGCTGCGCCTGGCGCGCGACCTGGCGGAACAGCGGGAGGCCAGGGCGCTGACCCGGGAGTCCGACGCCCGTGCAGCCATCGAGACCAACAACGCACAGATCGCCGTCCTCACCGCGGAGCGCGACCGCCTGGCTGCCGAGCGTGATGCCGCGCAGGAACAGCTCAACGCAGCCCGCAACGAGATTGCCGCCGGTAATGCGGCACAGCAGGACGCGGAGGAGTACCGGGCTGCCGAGGCCGCCCGCAAGGAGGCCGAGGATACGGCGGCCGCCGACGCGGAGGCTGCGGCTGAGGCGCAGCGCATCGCCGAGGAGGAGACCGCGGCCGCCGAAACTGCCCGCCTCGAAGCGGAGGAGGCCGCCGCGGCTGCAGCCGCGGCGGAGGAAGCGGCGGAGGAAGCGGCGCAGGCCGCCCGCGACGCAGAGGCACAGCAGCGCGAGCAGGAACGCGCTGAGCAGGAGGCCGCGGCCGAGGAAGCGGCGCAGGCCGCTCAGGAGGAGCGCGAGCGTCGCGAAGCAGAGGCGGCGGCAGCTGAGGAAGCAGCCCGCGAGGCCCGCGAGGCCGCCCAGCGTGCGGAGGAGGAGGCCCGCCTCCGTGCCGAGGCGCAGCAACAGGCGGAACAGGAGGCCGCCGAGCGCGCCCGTGAGCAGGAGCAGACACAGGCCTTCCGCGATGCGGCAACGGCTGCCGCCGTCGCCGCCGCGGCAGCCGTCATCGCAGAATCGCAGCCGGACCACACGACGCTGGAGAACCCGTACCCTGCCGTCGCGGATGAGGAGACTGCCCCGGCGGACATCGCCGCTGTCCAGAACCCGGAGGGGCTGGCCGGTGACACCGCCGACGCAGAGACGTCCACGGACGTCACCACCGCCCCCGTCATCGACACCATCGAGGAGGTCACCGAGCAGGCCTCCGGCGAGGTCGCCGCGATCGGTGACCGCGCGGCACAGATCGAGGCTGTCATCGCCCGTGCCGAGTCCCAGCTGGGCATGCCCTACGCCTGGGGTGGCGGCAACGCCAACGGCCCCACGCAGGGTATCCGGGACGGCGGCGTCGCCGACTCCTTCGGTGACTTCAACAAGGTCGGTTTCGACTGCTCCGGCCTGGTGCTCTACGCCTTCGCCGGCGCCGGCATCGCCCTGCCGCACTACACCGGCTACCAGTACAACCACGGCACAAAGGTCGATCCGGGGCAGATGCAGCGCGGCGACCTCATCTTCTACGGTCCCGGCGGCGGCAACCACGTGGCCATCTACCTCGGTGACGGCATGATGCTCGAGGCCCCCAACTCCGGTTCGGTTGTGCAGAAGGCACCGGTGCGCTGGTCGGGTATGTCCGACCATGCCGTCCGCCTGATCTAGTCACCTTCCGCTCAGACGTCAATCGAATGGTTGATAGTCTGAGCGGTATGACTGATGATCTGAGTTTCGACGCCCTTCTCGTCCTCTCCTTCGGTGGTCCCGAAGGAAACGAGGAGGTCGTTCCTTTTCTGGAGAACGTCACCCGGGGGCGCGGCATCCCGCGCGAGCGCCTGGAGAAGGTCGGTGAGCACTACTTCCACTTCGACGGTGTGAGCCCGCTGAACCGCCTCAACCGCGAGATCATCACCAACCTGGAGAAGGAGCTGGCCGCCCGGGGGAAGGAACTTCCGGTCTACTTCGGCAACCGCAACTGGCACCCCTTCGCAGAGGACACGGCCGAGCAGATGGTGGCCGACGGTGTGCGCCGCGCCCTGGTCTTCGCGACCTCCGCCTGGGGTGGTTATTCCGCCTGCCTGCAGTACAACGAGGACATCCGCCGCGTCATCGCGCACCTGGAGGACAAGGGGCTCGCCGCGATCGAGTTCACCAAGCTGCGCCAGTTCTTCGACCACCCCACCTTCGTGAGCGTGATGGCGGAGGCCGTCGAGGAGGCCTATGCGAAGATCCCGGCGGAGCAGCTGGACACCACCCGCCTGCTGTTCACCGCCCATTCCGTACCCACCGCCGCGGATGAGGCCGCCGGCGGCCCGACGGACCCGCACCTCTACTCCCGCCAGGTCGGGGAGGCCTCCCGGCTGATCGCCCAGGCCGCCGGCGTGGACGTCTACGACGTCGTCTGGCAGTCCCGCTCCGGTAATCCGCGCACCCCGTGGCTCGAGCCCGACATCGTCGACCACACCCTCGCCATCGGTGAGAAGGAGGGGGTCACGGCCGTGGTGGTCTGCCCCGTGGGCTTCGTCTCCGACCACATGGAGGTCATCTGGGACCTCGACACCGAGCTTGCCGACGCCGCCCGCGACGCCGGCATCCTCGTCGAACGCACCCGCACCGCGGGCCCCGAGCAGGAGTTCGCCGGCATGGTCGTCGACATCATCGACGAGCTGGTGGACAATTCCGCCCGCGCCGGCCTGGGCACCGTCACCGTGCAGGGCTGCACCGTCAACGGTGCCGCCTGCCGGCCGGGCTGCTGTCAGGTCAGCCGGCCGAACTCCCGGACCGCATAGGCCACGCCGGACATCCGGGCGGCGCGGACGTGCCGCCACAGGCCCAGCAGCTGCGGGTCGATGCGGTGGTCGTTCATCCGGGCGATGACTGTCTCGATGATCGCGGCCACCCGGTCCGCCCGGGTAAACAGCTTTGCCGCCCGCCCGGGCACCGCCGCCGGCAGACCGGGGGTGTCATAGAAGTCGGCGAGGGTGCCCACCGTCAGACGCGGGGAGTTCAGCGCGTCGGTGCGGTAGCCGGAGGCCGTCACGAGGCGGGCCGCCTCCGTGGTGGCCTGCGTGAGCAGCTGGTCCGCCTCCCCGGGGCTCAGCCACGCCGGGGCAGGCAGGGGACTGTCCTCCACGAACCACTGCCAGTCGCCCGCCGCATCGGGAATGAGGATGTGGGAGGTGAGCGGATCGACGTCGCGGAGGACGAGGGCACCGAGCCCGCCTGCCGACGCCGCCTCAGCCGCCGCCCCGCCCGCCGGCAGGGCGGGTGCCTCCCCGGGGCCCGAGAGCACCAGCCGGAGCACCGGCTCCCCATCGGCGGCCACGCCGGTGGCTGTCCGGCGGATGTCGCCCAGCACCCCCACGAGGCCCTCCCCGCCCAGATCCGTCAGCGCCCCGACAAGATTGTCGGTGGGGGTCAGCCCGTGCAGCCATGCACCGAGCCAGACGGCGGTGTTCTGCAGCGGGGACCAGACTTCGGTACGGATATCCATGGCGGGGGAGTGTAGCCGATAGACTGGGCCGACATGAGCTTCCGTGATCCATATCGCGGCGACATCTTCGCCGGACATGCCCGTTCCCGTCCCCGTGAGTACCCGAAGGTGGAGGCCACACCCGGTCTGGTGGTCGAGGTCACCGGTGAGGATTATGTCGGGGCGGTGGTCGGCTGGGAACGGACCTACGACGGGGAATTCGTCCGTCTCGAGGACCGTCGCGGTGTGCAGCGGCTGTTCCAGCTGCTCAGTGGTGGCTTCCTCATCGACGGCCGACCGGTCACGCTCATCCGGCACATCCCGAAGAAGAAGGAGGCTCCCCGCCACTCGAACTCCGGTTCCCGCAAGGTGGAGAACCTCGAGGCGAAGGTGGCCGCCCCCTCCCGTATCTGGGTCGAGGGTATTCATGATGCCGCGATCGTGGAGAAGGTGTGGGGGCACGACCTGCGCGTGGAGGGTGTGGTTGTCGAGTATCTGGAAGGTCTGGACAATCTCGAGTCCCGCCTCGCGGAGTTCGGTCCGGGTCAGGGTCGGCGGGTGGGGGTGCTCGCCGATCACCTCGTCGAGGGTTCCAAGGAGACCCGGATGACGCAGACGGTGGGGGAGCACGTGCTGGTCACCGGCCACCCGTACATCGACATCTGGGCGGCAGTGAAGCCGGCGGCAGTCGGTATCCGCGCCTGGCCGGAGGTGCCCTACGGGGAGGACTGGAAGACCGGGGTGTGTGAGCGTCTCGGCTGGTCGGATCCCCGGGAGGGCTGGCGCCGCGTCTACTCCGCCGTCTCCAGCTTCCGGGACCTGGACTCCACCCTCATCGGTGCCGTGGAAAGGCTCGTCGATTTCGTCACCACACCCGAACTGAAGAAGTCCGACCTGATCTAGCTCGCGTTGGTACGTTGGGGGACGTGGGAGCAATCATCTGGTTCATCGCGGCACTCGTCCTCGCGGGCCTGGAGCTCGCCGTGGGCGAATTCACCCTGCTCATGCTCGCCGGTGCGGCCCTGGCCGCGGCTGGGGTGTCGCTGGCGGGGGCCCCGCTCTGGGGCTCGGTGGTGGCCTTCGCCATCACCGCCTTCGGCCTGCTGGTTTTCCTGCGGCCGTTCCTGCGTCGCCACCTGCAGGCCCCGAAAGCGCTGGACACCTCCGTCCGGGCACTGGTCGGCACCACCGCAGAGGTGATCTCCCAGGTCCACGGCAGCACCGGCCAGGTGCGGCTCGACGGTTCCATCTGGTCGGCCCGCCCCCTGGACCCCGAACTGACATTCGCCGAGGGTGAGCGCGTCACCGTCGTTGACATCGACGGCGCCACCGCCGTCGTGTGGAAGGAGCACTAGACCATGGAAGCCATCGGCCTGATTCTCTTGGTGGTGGCGCTCGCCTTCGTGGCGTTCGTCGTCATCAAATCCATCGCCCTGATCCCGCAGGGGGAGGCTGCCGTCATCGAACGCCTGGGTAGCTACACCCGCACCGTGTCCGGCGGGTTGACCCTGCTGGTCCCGTTCATCGACCGGGTCCGTACCCGCATCGACACCCGTGAGCGCGTGGTCTCCTTCCCGCCGCAGGCCGTGATCACCCAGGACAACCTGACGGTCGCCATCGACATCGTGGTCACCTTCCAGATCAACGATCCCGCCAAGGCGATCTACGGTGTGGACAACTACATCGTCGGTGTCGAGCAGATCTCCGTGGCCACCCTCCGCGACGTTGTCGGCGGCATGACCCTGGAGGAGACGCTGACCTCACGCGACACCATCAACCGCCGCCTGCGCGGTGAGCTGGATGCCGCCACCTCCAAGTGGGGACTGCGCATCAGCCGCGTGGAGCTCAAGGCCATTGACCCGCCGCCGTCGATCCAGCAGTCGATGGAGATGCAGATGAAGGCGGACCGTGAGAAGCGTGCCATGATCCTCACCGCCGAGGGCCGCCGCGAATCCGACATCAAGACCGCCGAAGGCGAGAAGCAGGCCCGTATCCTCTCCGCGGAGGGCGAGAAGCACGCCGCCATCCTGCAGGCCGAGGCCGAGCGACAGGCCATGATCCTCAAGGCCGAGGGTGATCGTGCCGCCCGCTTCCTCCAGGCGCAGGGTGAGGCGCGCGCCATCCAGAAGGTCAACGCCGCCATCAAGTCCTCCAAGGTGACTCCCGAGGTGCTGGCCTACCAGTATCTGGAGAAGCTGCCGCAGCTGGCCCAGGGCGAGGCCTCCACGATGTGGATGATCCCCTCCCAGTTCGGGGACTCCCTCGAGCAGTTCGCGAAGGCCTTCGCCAAGAAGGACGAGGAGGGGGTCTTCCGCTACGAGCCTTCCCATGTCGACGAAGAGACCCGGGAGATGGCCGGGGCCGAGGACACCGAGGACTGGTTCAACACCGCCACGGACCCGGAGATCGCCGCCGCCGTCGCTGCCGCCACTGCGGTGGCGAACAAGCCCGTCGATCCGGAACCGCACGAGATCGCCCGCCCGCGGCGCACCGAGAACTCCGCCCTGGAGATCGGTCAGCTGGGCGCTGAGTCGCCGGAGCCCGAACCGGAGCCCGAGGTACGCTAGTCGTACCGGCCCGCCTCCGCGCGGGTCAGCAGGTTGACCGCCAGCCGCCATCCGGCGGACTCCGCCTGCCACCCGGCCGCCTGCAGGCGCTGGGACATCGCCTGCTTGGAGATGTCCAGCTCCTCGGCGGCCTCATTCTGATTTAGCCCCGAGCGCACCAGCGACGTGGCCTCCCGGCCCTCCAGGGTGCGCTTGCTCAGCACGTGACCCATCAGCGCGAAGACGGCGGCGATATCGTCGGCGAGGGTGGAGGTGCCCTTGGGCAGGCTGGCCACCTTCACCGTCCCGGCCCGTGCCCCACCCCGGAGCGCACCGGAGGCGGTGGAACGGGTGAGATCCTCATCCGTGGTACCCGGGACCACGCCGATACCCACGGCCCAGCTCCCGTCGGAGAGCAGCGCCATGACGGTGTCGCACAGGGCGGCGGGGGAGTCGACCGCCGCGCAGATATCCTCCACCCCCAGGACCTGGAATTCCCCTACCCCCTCGAGCGTGGACAGCGCCTCTGCGGAACGCCGCACCAGCAGGGCGCGGCGGGCCTCTTTGCCCCGGTAACGGGCGTGGACAGCAAGCATGGCGTGGACTCCTTCAAATGGCGACGTTGAGATAAGTCTACGTCACAGACTTGACCGGGAGTCTTTGGTCCACCGCAAGTCCGACCACACCCACCGCCGCCAGCAGGACGGTGAGGCCGATGACGACGGGATCGGTATCACCCGCGAGGGTATCGCCGAGCAGGACGGTGACCGCTGTGCCCGGGGCAGAACCAACGAAGGTGGCGAGGGTGAACATTCCCAGCGGCACACTCGTCAGGGCCGCCGCGTAGTTGAGGACGGAGAAGGGCACGCCTGCGATCATCCGGAGGCTGGTCACCGCCAGCCAGCCCCGCTCCTCCAGACGCGTGTTGACGCCCGCGACCGCCGGGTGGGTGAGCCGGGTGGACATCCAGTCCCCGAGGAGGCCGCGCACCACCAGCAGGCTCAGGGCGGCGGAGGCCGTGGTCGCGGTCAGCGCGATGAGTGCACCTTGCCACGGTCCGAAGAGGACACCACTGGCGAGGGTGAGGATGGTGCGGGGGACGGGGAACTGCGTGAGTGCCACATAGCCAACCCAGAACAATACGACGAAGGGGTTGCCGGCGGCACCGGCCCAGTCCTGCAGGGTCGCGACGGAGGGGATCTCCACGAGCACCGTCACCGCGATGCAGGACAGTAACGCTGCCGCGACCGCCAGGCGGCGGGGCCAGGACCATTCCGCGATGCCGGCCACAGCATCCCGGAACAGACCCACCATGGACTGCCCGACTTGTTTCACGGAAAGGAAGTCTACGCTCCCGGTACGTCGGAGGGGTCCGGCAGGTAGCCGTCCTCCTGTGCCCGGATGAGCAGATCGATCTTGATGTTGGCAGATTTCCCGCTGCCGGGGGCGCATGACGAAACAGCCCCGGCTCCTGCTGTCAGGAACCGGGGCTGTCTGTTGATTCTGTGCCCGGAGGGGGACTTGAACCCCCACGTCCGTTAATAGGACACTAGCACCTCAAGCTAGCGCGTCTGCCATTCCGCCACCCGGGCAGGGTGATCTTCTACTTCTCTGTGTCCATGCTCTCGGCTGGGCACCTGCATTACTGTAGCCCTACTCGCCGGAAACGTACAAATCGCCAGCTCAAAGCTAGTTTCAGGGGTGTGATGGGGGCCTGGAAAAGGGGAGCGGTGGGCGAAGCCGGGGACATGGCCCCTTCTTCTCGGGTACAACGTAGGCATGAGCAATTACGCAGAAGACACCCGTTGCCCCGGACCCGACCCGTACGCCCCGCTGAAGGACCTCCCCTCCTTCACACTGACCTCCGCCGACCTCAACAACGGCGATGAGCTTGATGAGGCGCAGCGCGCCCCCGCCAACATCTCCCCGCAGCTGTCCTGGTCCGATCTGCCGGAGGGGACGAAGTCCCTAGCAATCACCTGCCTCGACCCGGACGCACCGACAGGGGCGGGTTTCTGGCACTGGGCGGCCTTCAACATCCCGGCCTCGGTGACCGAGCTACCGACCGGGGCGGGCTCGACGGAGGACCTCGGCATCGAGGGCGTGATCAGCCTGGCCAATGACGCCGGACAGCGCACCTACTACGGTGCCAACCCACCCTCGGACCACGCGCCGCACCGCTACCTGTTCACGGTGCATGCGGTGGACGTCGAGAAGCTCGATGTCGACCCCTCCGCCACCCCCACGGTGCTGGGCTTCAACCTTCATTTCCACTCCATCGGCCGCGCCATCCTGTGGGGCTGGTACGAAAACAAGTAGTCTCTAAAGACCATGAGCGAAAACGATTCCCCTGAACGGACTTTCCGCGTGCCTGTGGCGCTGCGTGTGGGCGGCGCCTTCATGGCGCTGGCCGTGGCCCTGCTGGTGTTCACCGTCGTCTCGGTGTTCACCGACGGGTGGATGGCTCCGTTCGTGGTGACACCGGGTTTCCTCGTCATCATCGTCGCAGTGATCATCTTCGGTGCCTTCGCCACCGTCCGCCGGGATCAGGCTGCCAGCCGCGCCCAGGTCATCGCCCTGATCGTGGCGGTGGCCCTGGTGATCTTCAGCCGTTTCATCCCGAGCGTGGCCCTGTACGTGATGGGCCAGTACTGGCTGGCCATGTATGCGGTGGCGGCGCTGCTGGCGGGTCTGGTCATCCGCCGTTCACTGATCCCGAAGGACTGAGTGACAGGCATGGGGAGAGCGGACCGCGCCTGCCTCCTCATCCACGCCGATCGGGCGACGGTTTTTGCTGCCCTGACCAACCGGAATGCGCTGCTCAGCTGGTTGTCTCCCAGAGTGAGCCCAGGCTTCTAGCCGCGGGCCGGGTTGGCCAGCCACTCCAGTTCGGAACCGATGGCATCGGTGATGCTGGTCAGGCCGTGGCGGTGGATCTGGTTGGCGATGCCCCGGTGGATGTCGCTGATCCACAGCGGACCGCCGTAGATGAAGCCGGTATAGCCCTGCAGGAGGGTGGCGCCGGCGGTGATGCGTTCCCAGGCCTGCTGCGGGGTGGAGATACCGCCGACGGAGATGAGCACCAGCTTGTCGCCCACGCGGGCACGGAGACGGCGCAGGACCTCGAGGGCACGCTCGGCGACCGGCGGGCCGGAGATGCCACCCGCACCCATGGCAGCCACCTCATCGGCCGGGGTGTTCAGCCCTTCGCGGGAGATGGTGGTGTTGGTGGCGACGATGCCGGCCAGCCCCAGGTCCAGAGCGAGGTCGGCCACGGCGTCGACATCCTCATCGGACAGGTCGGGGGCGATCTTCACCAGCACGGGGGTGTCGGTGGACTTCTGGACGGCCGCGAGGATGGGGCGCAGGGACTCCACGGCCTGCAGGTCGCGCAGGCCCGGGGTGTTGGGGGAGGAGACGTTGACCACCAGGTAGTCGGCGAGGTCGCCGAGCAGGGAGGCGGAGCGACGGTAATCGTCGACGGCCTGGTCGGCGGGCACGACCTTGGTCTTGCCGATGTTGATGCCGATCACGTCATCGGAGCGGCGGCGGCGCAGGTTCTCCGCGGCGGCGGCCGCACCTTCATTGTTGAAGCCCATGCGGTTGAGGATCGCCTTGTCCTCCGGCAGGCGGAACAGGCGCGGGGTCGGGTTGCCCTCCTGCGGGGAGGCGGTGACGGTGCCGAGCTCGGAGTAGCCGAAACCCAGGGCGGTCCAGGTGTCGGCGGCGGCGGCGTTCTTGTCGAAGCCGGCGGCCAGACCCAGTGGACGCGGGACAGTGCGGCCGAAGACCTCCTGGGCGAGGACCGGGTCGTTGACGGGGATGACCCTGCCCAGCACCCGGTTGACGGGGCCGGCGGTCTGGAGGAGGCCGAGGCCGTCGTTGATGATTCCGTGGATGCGCTCCGGCGGGAGGTTGAACATGGCCTTCAGTGCCAGCTGATAGGCGGAGTGGCGCAGAGACAAGGCTGGGGTCCTTACTGGGATGTGATGTCGGGGTTGTCGATGATCTGCAGGCCGTCACCGGTGGCGGAGGCCAGGACGAGGGTGCCGTCCTCGAGCACGAGGAGGCTCTGGGCGTCGGCGACCGTGTCGAGCGACGCCCGGCGCTCGGGCACACCGCTGGACACGTCGTAGGCGGCCAGGGTGTTCTCCGCGGTGGAGGTGATCCAGGCCAGGTCCCGGCCGGCATCCCAGGCCACAGCCCAGGGGCTGGGGTCGACGGGGGCGGCCTGATGGAGCCGGACGACGTCGTTGGCGGTGTAGATCGTCAGCTGTGAGCCCATGTTGTCGGAGGCGACAAGCAGGCCGTTCTCACCTGCGGCGATCCGGCCGACACCGAGGCCGATGCGCAGGGTGCCGCCCTGCTCGCCGTCGCGCCAGTGGATGTCCTGGATGGTGGTGTTGACGTGGTTGGTGCGGACGACAGCGTCGTCCTGGCCCTCGCGGGGCACGGCGATGAGCTGGCTGGTGTGGCCGGCCACGGTGATGGTCTCCACCGGCTCCCCGGAGCCTTCCTCAAAGACGAGGACCCGGTCGTCCTCGGCGCCGGCCACGATCAGCTCGCCGGTGGAGGTCAGGGTCGCGGCGATGGAGGGCGCGGCGTCGGTGCCGGCGATGCTGCGGCGTTCGGTGTCGCCGGAGGCGGCGTCGACAAGCAGGACCTCCTCGCGGCAGGCGAGGACGAAGGTGTCGGCGGAGGCGGTGAGGTCACCGCAGTTCTCGGGGATGGTCACCTCGGTGACCGCACCGATCTCGAACTGGCCGAGGGTACCCAGCGCGAGGGTGCCGCCGGAGCGCAGGCCGATGACGTCACCGGCGGTCTCCATGTCGGTGACCTCGGCGTGGCCGGCCGCGAGTTCAATGACCCGGCCGGCGGGGTCTGTGGCGGGCGGAGAGACCTCGGCTACGGCGTTGCCCATGTCGGGCACGTCCTCCGTGGGCCCGCCACCGCAGGCTGTCAGGAGAAGGGTCGAGGCGGTCAAGGCCGCCAGGGCTGTCAGACGTCCGGCTTTCACGATCCATGAGCCTATCAGCGCGACACGTCGTCCAGCGCCTTGACGATGGCTCTGGGCAGAACCGTGTCAGTGACCTGCAGCAGCTGCCGGAGCTGCGCGGCGCTGCCGGCGCCCACCACGGCGGAGGAGACCCCCACCCGATCCCGGGCCCAGGCCAGCGCGACGACGCCGGGCGGCAGGCCCAGTCCGTCGGCGGCGGTGGTCAGCGCATCGACGATGGTGTGGGCCCGGCCGCCGAGCCGTGCGTGGACCTCCGCGCGCACACCGTGGGGCAGGGTGCTGCGGTACCTGCCGGTGAGCACACCCTGCGCCAGGGGCGCGGCGGCGATGACGCCCACCCCCAGGTGGCGGGCGGCGGGGATGAGCTCCTCCTCGATCTCCCGGGTGAGCAGGGAGTACTCGTGCTGCGTGGCGACGATCCCGGGGGAGGGGTTGCGCGCCGCCGTCACCGCCAGCTGCCAGCCCGCGTAGTCACGCGCCCCGGCATAGCGGGTCCGGCCGGTACGCACCGCCCAGTCCAGGGTGTCGGCGACCTCCGCGGGCGGGGTCTTCTCGTCCCAGTAACCCACCGACCACAGGTCGAGGTGGTCGGTGCCCAGGGTCTGCAGCGTCGCGTCGAGCTGCTGCATGAGTGCCCGGCGGGAGCAGTCCACCCGCCGGCCCACCGGGGAGCGGGGGGCGATACCGGCGGAGGAGGAGAGCACGAGGCGCTCGCGGGGCACGTCCGCGTCGGCGAGCACCTCGGCCAGGACCTGCTGTGCCTGACCCTGCGCGTAGCTGGTGGAGGAGTCGACGAGGGTGCCGCCCGCGTCGAGGAATTCCCGCAGGATGAGACGTGCCTCATCCATCGACGTTGACTCACCCCAGGTCGCCGTCCCCAGTCCGATGTCCGAGACCCGGAGGCCGCTGACCCCCACCATTCGCTGCTTCACCTCCTCTACAGTAGTAGTACGGTGGTCCGGGTGAATGACGTGTCCATCCTCGCTGCGGCCACCGACGCGGCCGCCACCGTCCCCGAGCAGATGTCCTGGCTGCAGGTCGTCGTGCTCTCCATCGTCCAGGGACTGACCGAGTTCCTCCCGGTCAGCTCCTCCGGCCACCTGCGGATCGTCTCCGAGCTCTTCTTCGGGGCCGACGCAGGTGCCTCCTTCACGGCGGTGGTCCAGCTGGGCACCGAAGCAGCTGTCCTGGTCTACTTCGCCAAGGACATCTGGCAGATCCTCACCGGCTGGTTCCAGGGTCTGTTCAACAAGGACCTGCGTGGTTTCCACTACCGCATGGGCTGGATGGTCATCGTCGGCACAATCCCGGTCGCCGTCATCGGTTTCTTCGGCCGTGACCTCATTCGCGAGGGGCTGCGCAACCTGTGGATCACCGCCACCGTGCTGGTGCTGTTCTCCTTCGTGTTCATCCTCGCGGAGAAGATGGGCAAGAAGCAGCGCAACTACGACGAGCTGACCATGAAGGACGCCATCGTGATGGGCCTGGCTCAGTGTCTGGCCCTGATCCCGGGTGTCTCCCGCTCCGGCGGTACCGTCGCCGCGGGCCTGTTCATGAACCTCGACCGCCAGGTGGCCACCCGCTTCAGCTTCCTGCTGGCGATCCCGGCGGTGCTCGCCTCCGGACTGTTCTCGCTCCCCGACGCCTTCGCACCCCAGTCCGGGCAGGCCGCCAGCGCGCTGCAGCTGGGCATCGGCTCCCTGATCACCTTCGTGCTGGGCTACATCTCGATCGCCTGGCTGCTGAAGTTCGTCGCCAGCCACTCCTTCGCCTGGTTCGCTGTCTACCGCATCCCGGTCGGCCTGCTGGTCATGGCGCTGCTGGCCTTCGGGGTGCTGCAACCGATGTAGCCTCCCGGCTGGGGGAGCCAATGGTCGTCCGTTAGAGTGTGGTTCATGCGTTCATGGCCACAACCTGAGGTACCGCAGATCAGCGGCACACCCGTCCCCCTCTCCCTGTACGACACGGCGGATGGGGTCATCCGCCCGGTGGAGGTGGACGGCACCGCCGGGATGTACGTCTGCGGCATCACCCCGTACGACTCCACCCACCTCGGCCACGCGGCCACCTACCTCACCTTCGATGTGGTCCACCGCGTGCTGCTCGACCAGGGCCACGGCGTCCACTACGTGCAGAACATCACCGACGTGGATGATCCGTTGTTCGAGCGCGCCGCCCGCGACGGCGTGGACTGGCGTGAGCTGGGGGACAGTCAGATCGATCTCTTCCGCTCCGACATGGAGCAGCTGCGGGTGATCCCGCCGCGCGACTACATCGGTGCGATCGAGACCATCGATGAGGTCATCGACCTGGTGCAGAAGCTTCTCGACGCCGGCGCCGCCTACGTCGTCGACGACCCGGAGCACCCGGACGTCTACGCCTCCGTCGACGCCACCGCGAACTTCGGCTATGAGTCCAACTACGACCGCGCCACCATGGCGGAGCTGTTCGCCGAACGCGGTGGCGACCCGGAGCGCCCCGGCAAGCGCGACCCGCTGGACGCCCTGCTGTGGCGGGCGCACCGGGAAGGGGAACCCGCCTGGGAATCCCCCTTCGGCCCGGGTCGACCCGGCTGGCACATCGAGTGCTCCGCCATCGCCACCAACCGTCTCGGTGGTTCCTTCGCCATCCAGGGCGGCGGGAGCGACCTCATCTTCCCGCACCACGAGTTCTCCGCGGCCCACGCGGAGGCCGGCCACGGTGTCGACCGCATGGCGGGCCACTACGTGCACGCCGGCATGATCGGTCTCGACGGCGTCAAGATGAGCAAGTCCCTGGGCAACCTGGTCTTCGTGCACAAGCTCACGGCCGCAGGCCACAGCCCCGACGCGATCCGGCTGGGGGTCTTCGCCTCCCATTACCGCGCCGACCGGGACTGGTCCGATGAGATCCTCGCCGAGGCTGAGACGCGCCTGGACACCTGGTGCCGGGCCGTGGCGGACGCCGGATCCCTGGCCGCCGCCCGCAAGCTCGTCCAGCAGCTGCGGGCCCGTCTGTCGGATGATCTGGACACCCCGGGGGCCCTGGCTGCCGTGGACGCCTGGGCGGCCGCCGACCGCGGGGCCACCGAACAGGGCGCCGCGCAGGTGGTGCGTGACGCACTCGACGCTCTTCTTGGCGTGCAGGTCCGCTAGATTTCGGGGACAATGACGCTCATGACCATCCGCGCCGAATTCCAGCCGACCGTCGACGAATTCCTCTCCAACCTCCACTCCTTCGCCACCGGTGATTACCTCAAGCCGGACGAGAAGGAGTTCTGGGAGCAGCCCTTCGACCCGGCGGTCCTGCCGGAGCTGCGGGGGATCCTCGAGAAGTTTCTCGATGCCCTCGATGTCCTCCCCGCCGACCCGACCGCGGACACGCTGGTCAAGGTCGTCCAGGTCACCGTCGACTCCCTCCTCGCCTTCAACGGGCGCAACCACGATGCTGTGCTCGAGCCTGAGGAGACGGCCGAGCTCAATGAACTCATCCATGACGCCTCCGCCGCCACCGGCGCGGACGATGAGGCACTCGCCGAGCTGCCGGAGATCGATTAACTCTTCCACCACCACCGCCCCCGCCGCCATCTTCTGGGACATGGACGGCACCCTCGTCGACACCGAGCCCCTGTGGGAACGGTTCACCTATGAACTCAGCGAACGCATGGGCCGGCGGCTGACGCCGGCGCTGCGGGAGACGACCATCGGCGGCAGTTTCGGCCATACCGTCCAGGTGTGCGCGAACCACGCCGGTCTCACCGTCACCGAGGACGACCATCCGCGCTACCGCGCCTTCATGTACGAGCGGATGGCGGAGCTGATGCACGCCGAGCTCGCCCCGAATCCGGGGGTGACCAGGCTGCTCGCGGATCTGGCCACCCGGGAGCTGCCCATGCTGGTGACCACCAACACGGAGCGGGTGCTGGCGGACCTGTCGATCGCGGCCGTCGGCACACATTTCTTCACCGGCTCCGTCGCCGGTGATGAGGTGCCCAGCCCCAAGCCCGCCCCGGACATGTACCTGCGTGCAGCAGAGCAGGTGGGCGCGGACCCCGCCGACTGCCTCGTCTTCGAGGATTCCTTCACCGGCATGACCGCCGCCGTGGCAGCGGGCTGCCGGGTCATCGGCCTGCCCTGGTACTCGGACACGGTGGTGCCGGAGGGCGTGGTCACGCTGGAATCTCTGCACGACCGGAATAATTTCGAGGGTGTGAACGCCGACACGGTATTCCACTGGTTCCACCAACTGGAGCGCTGAACAACGGGGCATGGAATAATGTCCTCCCGTGAAGAACTTTGACTCCCTGTTTGCCGAACTCACCGAACGTGCCACGTCCCGCCCCGAGGGCTCCGGGACCGTGGAAGCCCTGGACAAGGGCGTGCACCATATCGGCAAGAAG
This sequence comes from Corynebacterium hylobatis, assembly GCF_003955685.1. Taxonomy (GTDB): domain Bacteria; phylum Actinomycetota; class Actinomycetes; order Mycobacteriales; family Mycobacteriaceae; genus Corynebacterium; species Corynebacterium hylobatis. The sequence continues at coordinate 101,951 of NZ_RXHJ01000007.1, read as the reverse complement.
ATCATCGAGGAGGCCGGGGAGGTCTGGATCGCGGCCGAGTACGAGTCCGACGAGGAACTGGCCGGGGAGATGAGCCAGCTCATCTACTGGACCCAGGTCATGATGGTCGCCCGCGGGCTGACCCCCGAAGACATCTACAAGAACCTCTAGGAGACCACCATGATCAAGATCGCAGTCCCCAACAAGGGTTCCCTGTCCGAGGCGGCCGTGGAGATCCTCCGCGAGGCCGGCTACAAGGGTCGCCGGGACACCAAGGCACTCAACGTCTTCGACAAGGTCAACGACGTCGAGTTCTTCTTCCTGCGCCCGAAGGACATCGCCATCTACGTGGCCAACGGCAAGCTCGACCTGGGTATCACCGGCCGCGACCTCGCCCGTGACTCCCGCGCCGAGGTCACCGAGGTGCTCTCCCTCGGTTTCGGTGGCTCCACCTTCCGCTACGCCGCCCCTGCCGATGAGATCTGGACCGTCGAAGACCTGGCGGGCAAGCGCATCGCCACCTCCTATCCGAACCTCGTGCGCGACGACCTCGCCGCCCGTGGCCTGGAAGCCGAGGTCATCCGTCTCGACGGCGCGGTGGAGATCTCCATCAAGCTCGGTGTCGCCGACGCCATCGCCGATGTCGTGTCCACCGGCAACACCCTGCGCCAGCAGGGTCTGGCCCCCTTCGGTGAGCCGCTGGTCTCCTCGGAGGCGGTCATCGTCGGCCGCAAGGACGTCGAGGTCACCGCTGAGCAGAAGGTGGTGCTGCGCCGCATCGAGGGCATCCTCCGCGCCCAGAACTACCTCATGCTCGACTACAACGTCTCCCGGGAACAGCTGATCGAGGCCACGAAGATCACCCCGGGACTGTCCGGCCCGACGGTCTCCCCGCTCGCGCGGGAGGACATGGTCGCCGTGCGCGCCCTCATGCCGCGCAAGGACGCCAACGCCATCATGGACGAGCTCTCTGAGCTCGGTGCGGAGGCGATCCTCGCCACCGAGCTGCGTATCGCCCGGATATAGGGGCCGGAAAGGCTCCGGCTACTATGGGTAGGTGAATCTCCACGATTTCACTTCTGAGAGCTCGATCACTGAGAGGAACCCCCACCACCATGGCGAACCCCCCGGAGCAGTCTGTGGACGTCGCTGACGACGCATCGCTTGAGACCACCACGACGGTCGTCCGCAAGACCCGGACCGAGGAGGATCTCCTCGGTCAGCTCGAGGTCCCGGCCACCGCCTACTACGGCATCCACACCATGCGCGCGCTGCACAACTTCCAGATCTCGCGCACCACGATCAACCACGTGCCCGAGTTCATCCACGGTCTGGTGCAGGTGAAGAAGGCCGCCGCCATGGCCAACCGCCAGCTGCACACCCTGCCGGCGAAGAAGCACGAGGCCATCGTGTGGGCCTGCGACCAGATCCTCAACGAGGGCCGGTGCATGGACCAGTTCCCCCTCGACGTGTTCCAGGGTGGTGCCGGAACCTCCGTGAACATGAACGTCAACGAGGTCATCGCGAACCTGGCGCTGGAGTATCTGGGAGAGGAGAAGGGCAGCTATGACATCATCAACCCCAACGATGACGTCAACATGTCCCAGTCCACCAACGATGCTTATCCGACGGGCTTCCGCCTCGGGCTGCACGCCACCCTGAACACCCTCATCCAGCAGATGGAGGACCTGCAGAAGGCCTTCCGCGCGAAGGGCCGTGAGTTCCAGGACATCCTGAAGATGGGCCGCACCCAGCTGCAGGACGCCGTGCCGATGACCCTCGGTGACGAGTTCAACGGTTTCGCCCACAACCTGGCCGAGGAACAGGCCGTCCTGCGCAACGCCGCGGACCGCCTCCTCGAGGTCAACCTCGGCGCCACCGCCGTGGGCACCGGCGTGAACACCCCGCCCGGTTACCGCCACCAGGTCACCGCGACCCTCGGCGAGGTCACCGGCCTGGAGATCAAGTCCGCCCTCGACCTCGTCGAGGCGACCAGCGACACCGGCGCCTACGTCCATGCCCACTCGGGTGTCAAGCGCGCGGCGATGAAGCTGTCGAAGATCTGCAACGACCTGCGTCTGCTCTCCTCCGGCCCGCGTACCGGCCTCAACGAGATCAATCTCCCGCCGCGCCAGGCCGGTTCCTCGATCATGCCGGGCAAGGTCAACCCCGTCATCCCGGAGATGGTCAACCAGGTCTGCTTCAAGGTCTTCGGCAATGACCTCACCGTGACCATGGCCGCTGAGGCAGGTCAGCTGCAGCTCAACGTCATGGAGCCGGTGATCGCCGAGTCGCTGTTCCAGTCCATCCGTTTCCTGGGCAACGCCGCGACCGCCCTGCGGGAGAAGTGCATCGAGGGCGTCACCGCCAACCCGGAGGTCTGCCGCTATTATGTGGAGAACTCCATCGGCATCGTCACCTACCTCAACCCGTTCATCGGCCACCACAACGGTGACCTGGTGGCCCGCGAGGCCGCCGAGACGGGCCGTTCCGTCAAGGAGATCGTCCTGGAGCGCGGGCTCATGGAGCCCGACGTCCTGGACCGTGTGCTGAGCAAGGAGAACCTCATGCACCCGGTGTTCCGCGGCAAGCTCTACCTGGACGGCGAGGAGTAGTTCCCGCGCCCCCGGTTCATCCCGGTGACCGCCCCGCACACCCGACTGTGCCGGGCGGTCTTTCCGTTCCGTGGCCACCCCGCGGGCAGTAACCTGGCCTCATGGGCACACCACTGACGGACGTCGCCATCGCGCAGGCACACACCCTCGAGCCGATCACCGACATCGCCGCCCGGGCGGGCATCCCGCCGCAGGCCCTGATCACCTACGGGCCGGACAAGGCCAAGGTGGACATCACCCGGCTACCGCCAGGCCGGCCCCGGGGCCGGCTCGTGCTGGTCACCGGCATCTCACCCACCCCGGCGGGGGAGGGCAAATCCACCGTGCTCATCGGCCTGGCGGATGCCCTGACCCGGCTGGGCCACCGGGCAGCCGCCGCACTGCGGGAACCCTCCCAGGGCCCGGTCATGGGGATCAAGGGCGGGGCCGCCGGGGGCGGATACTCCCAGATCGTGCCCATGGAGGAGATCAACCTCCACTTCACCGGGGATTTCCACGCCATCGCCGCCGCCACCAACACCCTGGCGGCACTCGTGGACAACCACGTCCACCAGGGCAACGTCCTGGGCATCGACTCCCGGCGCATCGTGTGGCAGCGCTGCCTGGATGTCAGCGACCGTTCCCTGCGCGACATCGTCACCGGCCTGGGTGGCCCGGCCCACGGCACCCCGCGGGAGACCGGTTTCACCATCACCGCAGCCTCCGAGATCATGGCGGTACTGTGCCTGGCCACGGACCTCGCGGACCTCAAACACCGCCTCAGCCGGCTCACGGTGGCCTTCACCTTCGACGATGAACCGGTCACCGCCGGAGACCTCGGCACCACCGGTGCCCTGGCCGCCCTGCTCAAGCAGGCGATCAACCCCAACCTCGTGCAGACCCTCGGCGGCACCCCGGCCTACGTCCACGGCGGGCCCTTCGCCAACATCGCGCACGGCTGCAACTCCCTGATCGCCACGCAGGTCGCCCTCCGGCACTCGGAGATCGTACTCACCGAGGCCGGTTTCGGTTCCGACCTGGGGGCGGAGAAATTCTTCGACATCACCGCCCGCTACGGCCGACTCGACGTCCACGGAGCGGTGGTCGTCGCCACGATCCGCTCCCTGAAATTCAACGGCGGTATGCCGCGGGAGGAACTGACCCGCGGGGACCTGCACCACCTCCAGGCCGGGGTGAAGAACCTCGCCCGGCACCTGTCCAACATCCAGCAGTTCGGCGTGAACCCGGTGGTGGCGGTCAACCTGTTCACCACGGACACCCCCGCCGAACGGGAGTTCATGAAGGCATGGGCGAGAGATTTCCGGGTCCCCCTCGCGGAGGTCGAGGTATGGGCGAAAGGCGGGGCCGGCGCCGAGGACCTGGCCCGGACCGTCCTGGGGCACCTCTCCGAAGGCGTCACTCGCCTCTACGACCCCGACCAGGGGGTGGAGAAGTCCATCGAGACCATCGCCCGGCGGATCTACCGGGCCACCAGGGTGGAGTACACCCCGCAGGCCCTGCGCGACCTGGCGGTGATCAGACGGCACGGCTGGGACAAGCTGCCCGTGTGCATCTCCAAGACGCCCTATTCCTTCAGCGACGACCCCACCCGGCTCGGCGCCCCCAGCGGCCACACCCTGCACGTGCGCCAACTCCTCCCGCGCACCGGCGCCGGCTTCATCGTGGCGCTGACCGGATCAGTGATGACGATGCCGGGGCTGCCGGACCACCCGGCCGCCGACCACATCGACATCGACGAGGGCGGACGGATCTCAGGACTGTTCTGAGCGGGACGGGCAGCCGTTCTTAATCCGCGGTGCTGCCCGGCCAACCAGGATAATCGGGCGTGGTACCCCCGAATTCCGGGCACTGCGCCTGGAAGGAGCACCAGCCACACAGCTTGGAGGTCTTCGGCCGGAAGCGCCCGGCCTTCCCGTCGCCCTCGATCTTGGCCCACAGGTCGCCTAAGTCGCGTTCGAAGTACTCGAGCTCCTCCTTCGACGGTGCCAGGAACATCGAGTCGAGGACCTTGAGATACATCAGGCGCAGCTGGTGGGGGATGGTCCCGTTGAGGCGCCAGTACACCAGAGCGTAGAAGCGCATCTGGAACTGGGCGTCGTGGCTGTAGCGGGGGATGGGCTTCTTGCCGGTCTTGTAATCGACGACACGGACCTCCCCGGTGGGGGCGACGTCGACGCGGTCGATGAAGCCGCGGACCGGCACGCCGTTGGGCAGGACGGTGTTGACGTACATCTCCACGGCGTGGGCGTCGAAGCCCTGGGGGTTCTCCATCTCGAAGTAACCGCGCAGCAGGCTGCGGCACTCGACGAGGAAGTCCAGCAGGTTCTCCTCGGGCACCAGTTCATCGAGTTCGGCATCGGCGGCGGTCATCGCCGCCCACTGGGGCTTGAGCTGCCTGACGGCGGCCGGGTAGGTGCGTTCCTCCCGGGGCTGGGCGTGCATGTGCTCGAGGACGGCGTGGACGAGGTTGCCCTTGACCTGGGGGATCGTCTTCGGCTCGGGGAGCCGGTCGATGGCGCGCAGCCGATAGAGCAGGGGGCACTGCTGGTAGTCGGAGGCACGGGAGGGGGACAGGGCAAGGGGGCGTGGAGCAGTCGACGTCATAATGGCCCTCACTTTATCCATGGCAAGCTGGAGACATGAATCAGACTCGTGACTTCCTCGACTTCATCGCGGCCTCACCCAGCTCCTACCATGCGGCACGCGTGGTCGCCGACCGGCTTGTCGACGCCGGTTTCACCCCCCAGCAGGAGACCTCCCCGTGGGACGCCGCCCCGGGCGGCCACGTCATGGTCCGCGGTGGGGCGGTGATGGCGTGGTGGGTGCCGGAGGATGCCTCCCCGGATTCCGGTTTCCGGATCCTCGGCTCCCACACCGATTCCCCGGGTTTCACCCTCAAGCCCGTGCCGGAGTCCTCGACCTGCGGCTGGGCGCAGGCGGGCGTGGAGGTCTATGGTGGGCCGATCCTGGCCTCCTGGCTGGACCGGGAGCTCACCTTCGCCGGCCGGGTCGTCCTCGGTGACGGCTCCGTGCGGCTGGTCAACACCGGCCCCATCGCCCGGATCCCGCACCTGGCTGTCCACCTTGACCGCTCCAAGGAACTGACCCTGGACAGACAGCTGCACATGCAGCCGGTGCTCGGCCTGGCGGGGGAGGGTGCCTCCTCGGTGCTGGATGTGGTGGCGTCCACGGTGGGGGTGGACAAGAACGACATCGACGGCTTCGACCTGATCACCGCCGACACCCAGCCGGGACAGGTCTTCGGCGCGGACGGCGAGCTCATTGCCGCCGGCCGGATGGACAACCTCAGCTCCGTGCACGCCTCGCTGCTGGCGTTGCTGCGCGCGATCGAATCCGGCGACACCGGCGCGGACGTCCTGGTGCTGGCCGCCTTCGACCACGAGGAGGTCGGCTCCGCCAGCACCACCGGTGCGGCCGGCCCCATCCTGGCGGATGTGCTCACCCGCACCGGCCTGGCCCTGGGGGCGGATGAGGAGGGCCTGCGGCGTATGTACGCCCGCTCCAGCTGCGTATCGGCCGATGCCGCCCACTCGGTGCATCCCAACCACGCCGGCAAGCACGACCCCGGCCACCACCCGCTGATCAACGGCGGCCCGGTGGTCAAGATCAACGCCAACCAGCGCTACGCTTCCAATGCGGAGACCGTCGCCCAGTGGCAGCGCGCCTGCCGGGCCGCCGGGGTGCCCTCGCAGTCCTTCGTCGGCAACAACTCCGTGCCCTGCGGCTCGACGATCGGCCCGATCACCGCCACCCGCCTGGGTATCGCCACCGTCGACGTCGGCGTGCCGCTGCTGTCCATGCACTCCGCCCGCGAGCTGGCCGGGGTCTCGGACCAGCTGTGGTTCGTCGACGCGCTTGAGGCATACTTGATCAATCGTTGATCCACCCCCTCAAGGAGTCTCCATTGGCCAATTCCGGCCCCTTCCAGCCCGGCGACCGCGTCCAGCTCACCGACGCCAAACGCAGGCACTTCACCATCGTCCTGAGCCCCGGGGAGAAGTTTCACACCCACAAGGGTGAGATCCTCCACGATGACATCATCGGCATGGAGGAGGGCACGGTCATCCGCTCCTCCATGGCGGGGGAGTACCTGCTGTTCCGCCACCTCATGGTCGACCACGTGCTGTCCATGCCGCGCGGCGCGGCCGTGATCTACCCGAAGGACTCCGCCCAGATCCTCATCGAGGGCGACATCTTCCCCGGCGCGCGGGTACTGGAGGCGGGCGCCGGTTCCGGTGCCCTGTCCATGGCGCTGCTGCGCGCCATCGGGCACGAGGGCAGGCTCATCTCCTATGAGATCCGGGAGGACCACCTCGAATTCGCGGAGTCCAACGTCGACGAATTCTTCGGCGGCCGTCCCGCCACCTGGGATCCGCGCCTGGGCGATCTCACGCAGGTGGGCGTCGAGGATCTCGGCGGTCCGGTGGACCGGGTCATCCTGGACATGCTCGAGCCCTGGGAGTGCCTGGACGTGGTGCGTGAGGTGCTCATCCCGGGCGGGGTGTTCATGACGTACGTGGCCACCGTTCCGCAGCTGATGAAGGTGATGGAGGGTATCCGCGCCCAGCAGTGCTTCACGGAGCCGAAGGCCTGGGAATCGCTCGTGCGCGAGTGGAAGGTGGAGGGTCTGGCCACCCGCCCGGAGCACCGGATGAACGCGCACACCGCCTTCCTGGTCTGGGCCCGGCGACTCGCCGACGGGGTCACCCCGCCGCGCCCGCAGCGCCGCGCCCGCAAATAGCGTCCCGCCAGGGGTCTCCCTGGGAATGGCCCGGGGATGAGCAGGCCCTCAGGTGGCGGGGGTTACAGTTGAGGTATGGAAAGCTCCCAGATCACCGATCCTGCTCGCCTGCAGCGTGAGGTCCAGACGTTGAGCAGCCGCAACGCCAAGCTGTCCCAGCTGCTCAAAGCGTCCCGGGACCGGCTCAAGGACCTCTCCGCCCAGGTCGACGCCCTCGCGGAGCCAGCCTCCACCTACGGCGTCTACCTCGGGGACAGCGAGGGCAGCCATGACGCGGAGGTGTACACCTCCGGCCGCCGCATGCGCCTGAAGATCTCGCCGCACATCGATCGCGCTGAACTCCTCCCGGGCACGCTGGTGCGCCTGGGCGACGGCTCCATCGTCGTGGAGACCTGCGGCTTCCCGGAGACCGGCGAGTTGGGGATGCTCACCGAACGCATCACCGGCAACCGCGCCCTGGTGGCCAACTCCACCGGTGAGGAACAGCTGGTACGCCTGGCCGAGCCGCTGCGCGGCACCGCGCGCGCCGGGGACACCCTGCTGGTGGACACGAAGGCAGGCGTCGCGCTGGAGCGCATCCCCAAGACGGAGGTCGCGCAGCTCTCGCTGGAGGAGGTCCCGGACGTCACCTACGCCGACATCGGTGGCCTGGACGAGCAGATCGACCAGATCCGCGACGCGGTTGAACTGCCCTTCTCCCATCCGCAGCTCTACCGTGACTATCAGCTCAGCCCGCCGAAGGGCGTGCTGCTCTACGGCCCGCCCGGCTGCGGTAAGACGCTGATCGCCAAGGCGGTGGCCAACTCGTTGTCCGCGCGCGTGGGCGACGGCTCCGCCAGCTACTTCCTCAACGTCAAGGGCCCGGAGCTGCTGAACAAGTACGTCGGCGAGACCGAACGCCGCATCCGGCTGATCTTCGAGCGCGCCCGGGAACTGGCGGAGGACGGCCGTCCCGTCATCATCTTCTTCGACGAGATGGAGTCGATCTTCCGCACCCGCGGGTCGGGGGTGTCCTCCGACATGGAGACCACCATCGTCCCGCAGCTGCTCACCGAGCTCGACGGCGTGGAGAACCTCGCCAACGTCATCATCATCGGTGCGACCAACCGGGAGGAGCTCATCGACCCGGCGCTGCTGCGCCCGGGGCGGCTCGACGTCAAGATCCGGGTGCAGCGCCCCACCCGCGACGGGGCCCGCGACATCTTCACCCGCTACCTCACCGGGAACGTGCCGCACGCCGTGCCGGTGGGCGAGCTGATCGAGGCGGGCGTCGAGAAGCTTTTTGAGCCGCGGCCCTATGTCGAGCTCACTCTCGTCGACGGGGAGATCGAGGTCCTCGACTACTCGGACTTCGTCTCCGGGGCGATGATCGCCAACATCGTCGACCGGGCGAAGAAGCTGGCCATCAAGGACCACCTGGCGAAGGTCAGCGAGGCGGGTGTGACGGTCGAGCACATCCACCAGGCGGTGGCCGCCGAGCAGAACGAGAGCGAGGATCTGCCGAACACCGCGAACCCGGACGAGTGGTCGCGGATCGCGGGCCGTCACGGCAAGCGCGTCATCCAGGCACGAGTGATTGGTTAGGGTTGATCAACATGTCCAGATTCATGGGTACCGAAACCGAGTACGGCATCTCCACCCCGGGAAACCCGGAGCTCAGCCCCATCGTCACCTCCACCCACGCGGTGGTCGCCTACGCGGCGATGAACACCGGGGCGCGGTCGCGCTGGGATTATGAGGAGGAGTCGCCGCTGAAGGACACCCGCGGCTTTGACCTGCGCCGCTACCACACCGTGCCGGTCGTGGAGCCGGATGCGGTGGGCATCGCGAATGTGGTCACCGCCAACGGGGCCCGGTTCTACGTCGACCACGCCCACCCGGAGTACTCCTCCCCGGAGGTGTCCAACGCCTACGACGCGATGGTCTACGACGCCGCCGGGGACCTCATCCTGCTCAAGGCCGCCGCCGATGTCGCCGCCCTCTACGAGGAGGGGGTGTCCATCCTCAAACACCACGAGCCGTGCCCGCCGCTGAAGTTCTACAAGAACAACGTCGACGGCAAGGGGGCCTCCTACGGGGCGCACGAGAACTACCAGTATTCGCGCCAGACGGACTTCGAGGTGCTCACCCAGGCGATCATCCCGTTCTTCGTCACCCGCAACATCATCATCGGTGCGGGCCGCATCGGTATCGGTGAGGCAGGGGAGCGCGACGGGTTCCAGATCTCCCAGCGGGCGGACTACTTCCACCAGGAGATCTCCCTGGAGACCACCCTCAACCGCGGCATCGTCAACACCCGCGACGAGCCGCACGCCAACGCCGTGCACTTCCGCCGCCTGCACACCATCGTCGGCGACGCGAACATGTCGCAGACGGCGACCTTCCTCAAACTCGGCATGACCAAACTGGTCATCGACGCCATCGAGGACGGTGTGGACTTCACCGACCTGCGCCTGGATGATCCGGTCGCCGAGATCAAGAACGTCTCCCACGACCTCAGCCTGCGCCACCGCCTCAAGCTTGTCGACGGCCGCGAGCTCACCGCCCTGGAGATCCTGCGGCTCTACCACTCCCGGGTGCGCCCGGTCGACGAGGTCGACGAGCGGGTCATCGCCCTGTGGGCGGAGGTCATGGACCTGCTGGCCGAGGACCCGATGAAGACCTCCCACCTGCTCGACTGGACGGCGAAGGCTGCCCTGATCAAGGCCTACGTCGACCGTGGGGTGGATATCGCGGACCCCAAGCTCAAGCTCATCGACCTGCAGTACTCCGACATCGACCCCGCGAAATCGCTGTACCACGCGCTGGTGCGCAAGGGCCGGATGCTCACCCTGGCCACCGACGAGGAGATCGAACAGGCGGCGAACACCCCGCCGGCCGATTCCCGCGCCTGGTTCCGCGGTGCGGTCTCCGCCCGCTTCGGCGAGGACATCATCGCGGCCAGCTGGCAGACGATGATCCTCAAGTACAGCGAGGGCACCGCCCGCCTGCAGACCGGCGAGGTGGACAAACTCACCCGGGAGCACGTCGGGGAGATCATCAACTCAGCCGAGAACACCGATGAGCTGCTGGCCGGACTGGCGGAGATCGGTTTCACCCCCGACCACTACATCACCCACCACAACAAGACCCACATCAACAAACCCCACCAGCACTAAGAAGGAGACCACCATGACCGGACCCCAGACCCAGATCAGCTCAGGCGGCGACGACAAGGACGGCTCGGGCGACGACGCCTTCCAGGCCGGCCAGGCCCAGCTCAACACCACCGGCACCGACGACCTGCTCGATGAGATCGACGGCCTGCTCGAGACCAACGCCGAGGAGTTCGTCCGTTCCTACGTGCAGAAGGGCGGGCAGTAGGCCCCCATGAGCAGCCCCACTGAGTCACCCGTGTTCGCCCGCCGCATCGTCGGCGTGGAGACCGAATACGGCATCACCGCGGTCACCGGCGACGGTGGCCGCACTCTGAGCCCCGACGAGATCGCCCGCTACCTGTTCCGGCCGGTCGTCTCCCGGCACGCCAGCTCGAACATCTTCACCCCCAACGGCTCCCGCCTCTACCTGGATGTCGGCTCCCACCCGGAGATCGCCACCGCCGAGTGCGACAGCCTCACCCAGCTGCTCAACCACGAGCAGGCCGGGGACCGGGTGGTCAACGACCTGGCGGTGCAGGCGGAGGCCGCACTGGCCGCAGACGGCATCGACGGGCGGGTCTACCTGTTCAAGAACAACGTCGACTCGGTGGGTAACTCCTACGGCTGCCACGAGAACTACCTCGTCGGCCGCCGGCTGCCCCTGCGCAGCCTGGGCAAGCAGCTCCTGCCCTTCATGATCACCCGCCAGCTGATCTGCGGGGCGGGCATGGTGGGGCGTGCCGGCGGCGGCTTCCCGGCCGGTTTCCTCCTCTCCCAGCGCGCCGACCAGGTCTGGGAGGGCATCTCCTCGGCCACCACCCGGGCCCGGCCCATCATCAACACCCGCGATGAGCCCCACGGGGACGCGGAGCGTTTCCGCCGCATGCACGTCATCGTCGGTGACTCCAACATGTCCGAGACGACCTTCGCCCTCAAGATCGGCTCCACCCTGCTGGTACTCGAGATGATCGAGGCCGGCGTGGCCCTGCCGGACTTCGAGATGGACAACCCCATCGGCCACATCCGCGACATCGCCCGCGACCTCACCGGCGCCACGCAGCTGGACCTCAAGTCCGGCGGCACCGTCACCGCCCTGCAGGTCCAGGAGGCCACCCTGGCCGCCGCCACCGCCTGGCTGGATGAGCGCCCCGACGAGGGCACCCCCACCGCCGAGCTGCGGAAGGTGGTGGACCTGTGGACCCGCCAGCTCGAGGCGATCCGCACCCAGGACTTCTCGCAGGTGGACCGCGAGATCGACTGGGTGATCAAACTCAACCTGCTCAACCGCTACCGGGAACGCCTCGGTGAGGACTGGACGCATCCCAAACTCGCCCAGGTCGACCTCGCCTACCACGACATCCGGCCTGACCGTGGCCTGTTCCCCATGCTGGAGGGCAGGGGACTGGTGAAGCGGTGGACCGATGACGCGGCGATTGCCGCGGCCGTCAACACGCCGCCACAGACCACCCGAGCGCGGCTGCGCGGGGAGTTCATCACCTGCGCCGAAGCCCTCGGCGCACCCGTGACCGTCGACTGGGTCAACCTGAAGGTCAACGGGCCGGAACCGCGTGTGGTGGAACTCTCAGACCCCTTCGCCGCGGTTGACGAGCGCATCGACGGCCTCCTGGCCTATCTTGAGGACAACGCCGGTGTCTACGGGAGGGTCTAGATGGTCAAACAGATGGAGGCGGTCACACGCCTGACCAACCTCGCCTTCGCGCTTCTCGACGCCGACCGCAACGGCGGCCGCATGCTCACCCCGGCCTGGATCCGCGACCACGTCGACGGCTACCAGGACCTGAGCCGGGAGGCCTTCCTGACCAAGCTGCGCCGCGACATCGACACCCTGGCGCGCGCCGGGGTGCCGCTGGAATCGGCCACCGGTACGGACGGGGTGACCACCTACCGGCTGCTCTCCGACCAGTACGACCTCCCCGAGGTGAACTTCACCGCCGAGGAGGCGGCCGTGCTCGGCCTGGCCGGGGAGATGGGGCGCAGCAGCGAACTCGGCGCCTTCGCCCGCTCCGGCTGGACCAAGCTCGCGGCCGCAGGTGTGCGTCGCGACCTCTCCCAGGCGCCGGTGTTCACCACCGTCAACGATCTGCACCGTCTGCCCCCGACACTGCTCAAGGACCTGCTCACCATCATCCGGCAGGGGTTGCGCATGTCCTTTGACTACGTGGCCACCCCCACCGCCGACCCGGTGCGACGGGTCATGGATCCGTGGGGCCTGGTGACCCTGCACGACAGGCTCTACCTCGCCGGCCACGACATCGACCGCGACCAGCCACGGGTTTTCCGCCTCCGGCGCATCCGGAACGTGAAGGCCTCACGTACCCCGGCCACCCACACCGAGCCCCCGGCGGATCTGCAGAGAATCGTCGAGGACTCCCTGCGCGCCGGGCGCGTGCGTGTCGACGCCGTCCTCACCATCCCCGAGGGCACCGCCCTCGAGCTCGCCGAGGCGGGCACCCGCCGCACCGACGGCCTGGTCGAGCTTGTCGACGTCGACCGGGACTGGCTGGCGCGCACCGCCGCCGGCTTCGCCCCGGCCGTCATCGTGCACGAGCCTGCGGACGTGCGCGCCGAAGTCATCGCCCTGCTTGAGGAGGTGGCCCGCTGAGATGTCCCGACCCGTGGATTCCCCCGCGAAACTGGACACCCTGGTCCGGGCGCTCAACCTCATCCCGTATTTCCAGGCGTATCCGGAGCGCACCGTGCTCGAGGCTGCCCGCGACCTGGGCCGGGACCCGGCCCGGCTCATCGACGAGCTGACCCGCCTGGCCTGCTGCGGGGTCGGCCCCTGGCCGGAGGAGCTGGTGGATCTGACCGCCACCTACAAGCAGGTGCAGATCACCAACTCCCAGGGCATGGACCGACCCCTGCGTCTGACACCCACGGAAGCCGGTGTCCTGCTGCTGACCCTTGAGTCGTTGGAGGCGATGCCGGGGCTGACCGACCGGGAGGCGGTGATCTCGGCGGCGGCGAAGCTGCGCGGGATTCTGGGGGAGGAGACCGTGGCCATCTACGACTCCTTTGCCGCCGACGACCCGGCGGAGCACACCTCCCAGGAGATCCTCCGGGAGGCGATGGAGGCCGGCCGCAGAGTGCGCTTCACCTACCGGTCGCACTCCTCGGACCGCACGAGTACCCGGGTGGTCGACCCGGCGCGGATCTTCGTCACCGGCGGGGAAACCTACCTCACCGCCTGGGAGGAGAGCTCCGGCCGGCACAAGAACTTCCGTGCCGACCGCATGAATCAGGTCCGGATCCTTGACGATGGCTCCACACCCCACCTGGAGTCCCTGCCCTTCGACTCGGATGACCCTTTCGGATACCGGTTGATCACCGAGCAGGCCGAGCTGCTCATCCACCCCGAGCACACGTGGCTGGCCGATTATTTCCCGGTCACCCTCGGGGAGGTGGCCGAGGACGGCTGGGTGAGCGCACGGATGCCGGTCGGTTCAAAGGAGTGGCTGGTACGTTTCGCGCTGGGTCAGTCCGACCGGCTGAAGGTCACCGGCCCACCGGAGCTGGTGGCGGAAATGCGGGACTCGACGGCCTCGGCTCTGGCCGCATACCATTGATTCCTTGCAGTGTGGGGCAGAAGTGTTAACGTAATCCTGATCCTTCCAGTTCCACCGAAAGGCCCCCATGCCCAACATCGGTCCCACCGAGCTCATCATCATCGTCGTCGTCCTGATCCTGCTGTTCGGCGCGAAGAAGCTCCCGGATGCGGCCCGCTCCCTCGGCCGGTCGATGCGCATCTTCAAATCGGAGGTCAAGGAGATGAGCAACGACGATCAGCCCCAGGCCGCCCCGCAGCCGGAGCCGGGCCAGATCGCCCCGCCGCAGGGTTACTGGGATCAGCCGCAGAACCAGCCGCAGCAGCCCCAGCAGCAGCCGGGTCCGACCGGCAAGCCGGGCCAGCCCGGTCAGCAGCAGTACCCCAACCAGCCGAACCAGTAGCCGGGGGTCACGTCGACGATGTCCCAGTCCGGTGACGTCACGCAGAGGCGCCCTCGCCTGAAGAAGAGGAAGAAGTCGCCGGCCGGTGAGATGCCACTGGTTGAGCACCTCCAGGAGCTGCGCCGCCGCGTGATCATCTCCCTGCTCGCCCTGCTGGCGGGCACGGTGGTCGGTTTCGTGTGGTACCAGTACGCCCCCTTCGGGCTCATGCCCTTAGGTGAGATCCTGCGGGGGCCCTACTGTGCGCTGCCCCCGGAGAACCGCGCCTCTTTCACCTCGGATGGCGAATGTCGCCTGCTGGCCACCGCCCCTCTGGAGATGTTCATGCTGCGCCTGAAAGTCGGCGCACTGGCCGGCATGGTGCTTTCCTCCCCGGTGTGGCTCTACCAGCTCTGGGCCTTCATCGTCCCGGGTCTGCACAAGAAGGAACGCCGCGCGACCTTCACTTTCGTCACCCTGGCGGTGCTGCTGTTCGTCGCCGGTGCCGTGCTGGCCTACTTCATCATCCACTTCGGCCTGCAGTTCCTGCTCACCATCGGTGACCAGACGCAGGCAGCGGCGCTGACCGGTGAACGCTACTTCAATTTTCTGTTGGCGTTCCTGCTCATCTTCGGCGTCAGCTTCGAGGTGCCGCTGATCCTCGTCATGCTCAACATCATCGGTGTGCTCGAGTACGAGGCGATCAAGGAGAAGCGGCGGATGATCATCCTCCTCCTGTTCATCTTCGCGGCGTTCATCACCCCGGGCCAGGAGCCCTTCTCCATGGTTGCTCTCGCCGTGGCACTGACACTGCTGGTCGAGATGGCGCTGCAGTTCGCCCGCTTGAACGACAAACGCCGTGACCGTCAGCGCCCGGAGTGGATGGACCTGGACGATGAGCAGGCCTCGCCGCTGGGCACCGCTCCCGGCGGGGTGGACGCGCCAGCCCCGGTCAGTCCTGCTCGGCCGGTGGCTGCCTCGCGCCCGGCCACCGACAGGCGTTTCGACAACTTCGACGACGTGCTCTAGCCCGGCACGTAAGCACTCCCATGCGCTAGTCTGGCGCCCAGCACCGCACCGTGGTTGCTGGGCGCCTCCGGTCTTCTGGGGTGTTCCCGATTGAACTGGTGCGGACCGCTACGGCACGGCCCTCTCGGGGCCCGGGGGTTCGAGTCCCCCTACTCCTCTCAAATGGGTTGCCGTCGCCCGGAATTTCCCCGGTGGTGGCCAGCGGCCCGGCCCGATCCTGTGCACCTTTGAGCACAGGGGACGCCCCGGTGCCCCGCCGGCCCCGGCCCCGGCCGGCGGCAACCCCCTCAACTTCTCCGGGTGATTGCATTGGGTCTTTTCCGTTCTCGTTCCGTCGACCGTGGCTGGACCATGTACTCACCGTTGTCGGATGGCCCGGGCCAGCGGCCCGGCTGGCAGCCATCACCGCTGTGTTCACCTGTACCGCGGGCCGGGCACGCCGTGCTGCGCCAGCGCGAGGGGGAGACCACCCGCCTGAATGCCCGCGAGTTCTCCCGGCCGGGGGATCGTTTCCTGCAGGTTGATCTGCGCCGGCGCCTGATTCAGGTGCATCCGCAGTCGATCCCCACCGCTGACGCCCTGACCGTGACGATCACGCTGGCGCTGTCGGCGCGCACCGTCGACCCGGTCGCCTTCATCATCGATTCCCAGGGACCGGACGAGGAGATCTACCTCGCCGCCCAGATCGCACTGCGGGAACTCGTCGCCGGACTCCCACTGGAAGCTTTCGTCGGCACCCGCATTGACCTCGCCCCGGTGCTCGCAGCCGCGCAGGAGGCGGCCGGGGCTGTCGGGGTGCAGGTGACCACGGTCCTGCTCAAGGACGTCAGTCTGCCCAAGGAATACTCCTCCGCGCTGCAGGAGGCACTGGTGGCCAAGGTACAGGCCGAGACCGACCTGGAGCGCGCCCGCACCGAGGTCAAGACGACCCGGGCGCGGCTGGCCAGCGCCAAGGTGCTGGAACAGAACCCCGTCCTGGCACGGATCCGCATGCTCGAGGCGTTGCCGCCCGGCTCCACCATCGAGGTCCGCGGTGAACAGCTCTAGCCGGCCCTGACCCGGGGGAGCGTGCCACCGGGTCTGTCCCGCTCACAGACCCCTTTTTTCAGTAACCTGGGAGCCATGAACGCCACTGACAGCCAGGCCAGCCACCTCGCGGAGTTCACCTCCCGCCTGAGCTTCCCGCTGGATGACTTCCAGCTCCGGGGTTGCCAGGCGGTCGAGGAGGGCCACGGGGTGCTCGTCTGTGCCCCCACCGGAGCCGGCAAAACCATCGTCGGCGAATTCGCGGTCTCCCTGGCACTGTCCCAGGGGACGAAATGCTTCTACACCACGCCGATCAAGGCGCTGAGCAACCAGAAGTACCACGACCTCGTCGAAGTCCACGGGGAGCAGGCGGTCGGCCTGCTCACCGGCGATGTGTCCATCAACGGCAACGCCGAGGTCGTCGTCATGACCACCGAGGTGCTGCGCAACATGATCTACGCCGGCTCCAATACACTCGACCGGCTCAGCCACGTGGTCATGGACGAGATCCACTACCTGGCTGACCGGGAACGCGGGGCGGTGTGGGAGGAGGTCATCCTCAACCTCGACGAACGCGTCAACATCATCGGCCTGTCGGCCACCGTGTCCAACTCCGAGGAGTTCGGCGACTGGCTGTCCACCGTGCGCGGTGACACCAAGGTCATCGTCACCGACCTGCGGCCGGTACCGCTGGAGCAGTGGATGCTGGTCGGCCGGAAGCTCTACCCCCTGTTCGAACCGGGCACCGGCGGCCAGGTCAACCGCGAACTGGAACGGCGTATCGAACGCCTGGAATCCGCCGAGGCGGAGGAGGGGCGTTCCGACTGGGAATCCGGCCGCGGTTTCCGCGCGCGTGCCGAAGGCCGGCGCTCCGGGGTCAAACGCCCCGAGGACCGCCAGAAGCCGGTGGGCCGCCCCGATGTCATCCGGGTGCTCCAGGGCATGAAGATGCTGCCCGCCATCACGTTCATCTTCTCGCGTGCCGGCTGCGACGGGGCACTGTTCCAGTGTCTGCGTTCCAACCTCATCCTCACCACCCAGGAGGAGGCGGAACGGATCGAGGAGATCATCGACGCCGGGGTGGAGGGCATCCCGGAGGAGGACCTGGAGATCCTGCAGTTCTCCCAGTGGAAGGCGGCCCTCAAGCGCGGTTTCGCCGCCCACCACGCCGGCATGCTGCCCGCCTTCCGCCATATCGTCGAGGACCTGTTCGTCCAGGGCCTGCTGCGCGCGGTCTTCGCCACCGAGACCCTCGCCCTGGGCATCAACATGCCCGCCCGTTCCGTCGTGCTGGAGAAGCTCGTCAAATTCGACGGCGAGGGCCACGTCGACCTCACCCCGGGCCAGTACACCCAGCTGACCGGACGCGCGGGCCGCCGCGGCATCGACGTCATCGGACATGCGGTGGTGCAGTGGGCCCCTGCCATGGATCCACGGGCGGTGGCCGGGCTGGCGTCGACACGCACCTACCCGCTGATCTCCACCTTCGCGCCGGGCTACAACATGGCCGTCAACCTGCTGAACATGATCGGCTTCGAACCTTCGCTGCGCCTGCTGGAGAAATCCTTCGCCCAGTACCAGGCCGATGAATCCGTCGTCGACGACGTCCGGGAGATCGAACGCGCCGAACACCGCGTCACCGACCTGCGCACCCAGCTCACCTACGCCATCGCCACCTTCGCCCCACCCGCCCGCGACGGCGAGGACGCCGCAGACCTGCTCATGGACTACATGCGCCTGCGCCGGGAGATCACCGACGAGGAGAAGGCTGCACGCATCTACTCCATGGAACAGCGCCACCAGGAGACCATCACCCTGCTGGGTAAGATGCAGGTCGGCGACGTCATCGCCATCCCGGGGCGTAAACACCCCGTCCTGGCGGTGGTGGTCACCCCGGCCAACCAGACCGCCGACCCGCGCCCCTGGGTGACCACGGAACAGGGCTGGTCGGGGCGTATCGACGCCGAGTCCTTCGCCAACCCGCCCATGACCCTGGGGCACATGCGCCTGCCGCGCAACGTGACCAAGGAACCGCGCCGCAACACCCGGTATGTCACCGAGCAGTTCCGCCGCCACAGCTACGGCCGACCGAAGAAGATGCGCGAGCACGCCCGGGTGCGCGAATCGAAGAAGGTCACCGAACTGCGCGATGCTCTACGCCGCCACCCGGTGCACCACTGGCCCTCGACCGACCGGGAGCAGCTGGCCCGGGTGGGCGAGAAGCTGGCGCGCCGGGAACGCGAGCTCGACCGGCTGACGGCACGGGTGGAGAAGGCCACCGACACCCTCGGCCGGCATTTCGAGCGCATCATCGGCCTGCTCTCTGAGATGAGCTACGTCGCCTTCGAGGGCACCGGCCCGGAGCGCACACCGGTGATCACCCCGGAAGGTGAGCTGTTATCCCAGATCCACAACGAATCCGATCTGCTGGTGGCCCAGTGCCTGCGCCGCGGTATCTGGAATGAGCTGGACCCGGCGGAGCTGGCCGGGGTGGTGTCGCTGTGCACCTTCGAGAACCGGAAGTTCACCGGTGGGGAGCCGCAGCCGGCCACCGACCGGATGGGGGAGGCCATGAATGCCACCATGCGGGTCTGGTCGGAGCTGGCCGCCGATGAGAAACGCCACCACCTGCCGGTCACCCGGGAACCGGAGGCGGGTTTCGCGCTGGCGATCCACCAGTGGGCCGCCGGTGCCCCGCTGGGTTATTGCCTGGCCGCGGCCGCGGACTCGGGTGCGGAGATGAGCCCGGGTGATTTCGTGCGCTGGTGCCGCCAGGTCATCGACCTGCTCGACCAGGTGGGTAAGACCGCCTACACCGACGATGTGCAGGCCAACGCCCGGCGCGCGATCAACGCGATCCGCCGGGGTGTCGTGGCCATCGGCTCCTAAGAACGGGGTGCGCGGTGGTCACCGACGGCGAGCATGTCAGCGCCGCCCTGCTGCTGGACCCGGAGGCGTTGCTGCTGTGCGGTCTCATGTGGGCAGGAAACGGCCACCAGGCCAGTGACCGGGTGTGTGCGGTGCTGGCGGGCGCGGACTTCTATGATCCCCACCATGGCCGGTTGTTCGAGTTGATCGCCACGCGCCGGGCGGTGGGCCAGCCCACGGATCCGGCGAGCCTGCGTTCAGCCCTGTCGGCCCAGGGCAGTGCTGCGGCGCTGCCGCACCGGACGGCGGAGTCCGTCCTGCTGGATCTGGCGACCCTCGGGGTGCGCGCCGAGCAGGTGCTCAGCTACGCCGACCAGGTACTCGGTGCCTCCTACCGCCGGCAGTTCCAGGCGATGGCGGCCGCGCTGGTGCATGCAGGGGAGACCGCCCCGGAACACGACCTGTTCCGGATCATGGTGGCACACGGTAAGGCCCAGCGGGCGGCCTGGCAGCGGCGTCAGGTGCTGCGGGAAGTGCTACCCGGGGATCAGTAGGCGCGCTGGAGAGCCTCGACCGCCGCCGCGATCTTTCCCCGGTGGGCGGCGACCTGGGCCACGGTGGCGATGCCGAGGTTGTATCCCAGCGGATCGGAGATCAGCGCCTGGACGGCCACGATCTCACCATCCACGATCACCGGTCCGCCGGAATCACCCTTGATCGCCTTGGGGCTGTTGTGCAGGATCGCCGCGGAGGTGACCAGGGTGCGCAGGTTGCGTCCCAGCGCGAAAGGCAGGTGGGCGATGACCCGGCCGTGGCGCTGCTGCACATGGCGGGCACCACCGCCGAAACCCTCGGTGCGGGTGGGGGCGAGCCAGGGGGCACGGGATGTCGATAAGCGCAGCAGATCGGCAGGGGGCGCGGGTGCGTCCAGGCGGAGCACCGCGAGATCGGTGCGCGGGATGCGCACGGCGCCGAGCACGTGTGCCCGGCCGACCTTGATCGGCCCGGTGCGACCGCGCAGGAAATGCGCGCAGCTGAGTACCAGATCGGTGCGGGTGTGTTCGGCGGCCTGCAGGTCCGGGCTGATGAGCACCCCGGAGCAGTAGGAACGGCCCGAAGACAGGCGGACGGTGATGGCAGAGGACACGCCACCCCAGGGTAGTGGTGCCTACGATGGACGGCATGGCTGAACTCTTCGACACACACGTCTATGCCCGCCGCCTCACCGAGGCCGCCCGCCTGTGCCGGGTACAGGGGCTGGCGGGGCTGATCATCGGCACGGGCCCGGAGCTGGCCTATCTCACCGGCTCCTGGCTCAGCTCCCACGAACGCCTCACCGCCCTCGTTGTCCCCGCCGACGGCACACCCGTGCTCCTCGTGCCCGGCACGGATGTTGGCGATATCGCCCATTCCGCGGTACCCGAACTCAACGTCGAGGTCCGCGGCTGGAACGACGGGCAGGATGCCCACGCCCTGGCCGTGGAGATCCTGCCCTCAACCGGCGCGGTGGCACTCGGCTCCTCACTGACCACCCTCCACGTCCTCACCCTCCAGCACCACCTCGACGGGCGCGAGACCGTGGCGGCGGCGACCACGCTCAAGGAACTGTTCATGCGCAAGGACCTCGCCGAGGTCGAAGAACTCCATAAGGCCGCAGTGGCCATCGACCGCGTCCACGAGCGGGTACCGAAGCTGCTGCGCGCCGGGCGCACGGAAGCACAGGTGGCGGCCGACCTGCACGCGCTGATCCTCAAGGAACACGATGCGGTCGATTTCGTCATCGTCGGCTCCGGACCCAACGGCGCCAACCCCCACCACAGCCACTCCGGCCGGGTCCTGGAAACCGGTGACATCGTCGTCGTCGATGTCGGCGGCACCCGCGGGCCCGGCTACCACTCCGATTCCACCCGCACCTACGTCGTCGGCGGCATCGAACATGCCGACCCGGAGGCTGTCGCCGCCTACGAGGTGCTGGCACAGGCCCACGCCGCCGCCGTGGCGCAGGCCCGCCCCGGGGTGACGGCAGCCTCCGTGGATGCCGCTGCCCGCGAAGTGATCAGCCGCGCCGGGTACGGGGAGTACTTCATCCACCGCACCGGCCACGGCATCGGTCTGTCCACCCACGAGGAGCCCTACATCATGGCCGGCAACGGTCTCGTGCTGGAACCGGGGATGTGCTTCTCCATCGAGCCGGGGATCTACCTGCCCGGGAAGTGGGGAATGCGGCTGGAGGATATTGCTGTTGTGTCAGATAACGGTATAGAGTTACTGACACGTCAACAAAGAGATCTGAGGTAAACACCCCCATGAGCACCACCCGCGCCCTGTTCGTCGGCCACGGCACCCCCATGAACGCCATCGAGGACAACGACTACACCCGCACCTGGACCAAACTCGGCGAACAGCTCACCCAGGAAGCCCCGCGGGCCATCCTCTCGATCTCTGCCCACTGGTACACCCGCGGCACAGGTGTCACCGCCATGACCAACCCGCGCACCATCCACGACTTCTGGGGCTTCCCCCAGGAACTCTTCAACGTCCAGTACAACGCGCCGGGCGACCCGGAGATCGCCGAGCTGGTCCGCGACATCGCCAAGCCCACCCTCGTCCAGAATGACCAGGACTGGGGACTCGACCACGGCACCTGGTCCGTGCTCAAACACATGTTCCCCGAGGCCTCCATCCCCGTCGTCCAGCTCTCCCTCGACGCCTCCAAGCCGCTGGGCGAGCACGTCTCCCTGGGCACCCGCCTGGCCAAACTCGCCACCGACCACAACGTCCTCATCGTCGGCTCCGGCAACGTCGTCCACAACCTCTCCATGGTGCAGTGGCACGCCGGCGACACCGGTTTCGGCTGGGCAGACTCCTTCGACGAGGCCGCCCGCGACCTCATGCTCACCGATCCCGACCGCCTCGAGGCCCTGCGCGACCACGCCGGCTACACCCGCTCCGTACCCACCCCCGACCACTTCCTGCCCCTGGCCTACATCGCCGGCGTCTCCGCCGCCATCGGTGACAGCGAAGTCGACGTCTTCAACGAGCAGCGCACCATGGGTTCACTGTCGATGACCGGATACCGCGTGGCATCCTGAGGGTCATGAACGGCATCCTCCTGCTCGGCGCCACCTCCGACATCGGCGGCGAACTGACCCGACGCCTCTGCCCGGGGCGCCCGGTCGTCCTCGCCGCCCGCAGACCCGACTCGCTTACCGACATCGCGGCCCAGCTGCGCAGTGCCGGTGCCACGCAAGTCCACACCCTCGCCTTCGAGGCCACCGACCTGACCTCCCACCGCGAGGTCGTCACCCGGGCGCAGGAACTCACCGGGGGAGTGGCAACCACCATCCTCGCCTACGGCATCCTCGGCGACCAGCAGCGTGCCGAAACCGACGAGACCCACGCCGCCGAGATCGCCACCATCGACTACACCGCCCAGATCAGCATGCTCACCGTCCTGGCGGATTCAATGCCCCACGGCGAGATCATCGCCTTCTCCTCCATCGCCGGCTGGCGGGCCCGCCGCGCCAACTACGTCTATGGCTCCACCAAAGCCGGCCTCGACGCCTTCTGCCAGGGACTCGCCGACCGACTCCACGGCAGCAGACTCCGCCTGATCACCGCCCGCCCCGGCTTCGTCATCGGCTCCATGACCCAAGGCATGACACCCGCCCCCATGTCCGTCACCCCAGACCAGGTCGCCGACGCCGTGGCCACAGAGATCCACACAGGGAAGGGCAGCACCACCCTCTGGATCCCCCGACGCCTCCAGCTGCTCGCCTGGGTGATGAAACTCGTCCCCCGACCCATCTGGCGCCACATGCCCCGCTAACAGACCCCGCGATCACCCCACCACGCCCCCAGACCCCCGCAAAGAGCTCGTGTCAGAATCAGAAGGCGCTGGCACAGACGCCGAGTGTCACTACTGTCGAAGTGCCTGGTTATGTGGACTCCGTGGGTTTCTTCCGCCGGGAGGGTAGTGTTCCAGCCTCTGTGCGCAAGTGCCCGGTAAACGGTCGTTTGCAGCCACATCCGGTGGGGTGTCATCAACCGCCGCGGGCACGGTCGAGGAAGTCCTCCAGCCCGGGGGCTTCCCACCCCACGGGCACGGACCACATCTGCACGAACTCAGGACTGATCCTGCTGCGCTCGTCTTCAAGGACAAGGCGGGCTACCTCCTCATCGAGGGTGGCGAGAATAAGATCCTGCCCGGGGAAGACAAAGGAGATGGGCCCGGGCTCGGGGAGCGCGCTGTGGAGGACAAGGTGGACCAGGGTGCCCTCGGCGGCGTCTTCCAGACCGGGTTCTTTACTTCTGATCTCTTCCCACTCCAGGTAATGGTGTTCGAGCTTGCCGGGTGGTTTCAAGAGTTTCTTGATCCGCGAGGTGCCTCTGAGTAAGCCGACGCAGCATTCCCTCCCGGTCTCCTTCTCGGAGACAAACAGCAGGGTGAGACGAGGTGGATCCACGAATGCGAACACTTTCCTGTCCTCTCCTTTTCTCGGGGATCTGACCGGCACGTGCAGCGTCGACTAGCGGTTTCTTCCGATAGCCGCGGTGTACCTCGCCCTGGGGCATATCCCAGGCAACAGGGTACTACCAGCTGTCGCCGGTCCTGCCCAGTTCTTCGCAGATGGCCGCCAGCTCTTCTGGATCTATCTGACGGAGAAACTTCGTTCGTTCTCCGATTTGGCGGGAGCGGGTGAGGAGCGTATTGGTGGGGTAGGAAGTCAACTCTTCCCTGGTGGCCGTGATATCTGAGATGTAGCCACCTCCCCAGGCCTTCGTCCAGAGCCCCTCGTCGGTGACCACGGGGGTGATCCAGAACAGTTCTTGAGGGTCGTGCGGAAACTGGATCGTCTGCCCCTCGTTGTCCTGGGTTGCCGTGCTGAGATTAACGGTGAACACTCCTCTCTTCGGCTCGGAGAAGGTGATCTCTCCGATATTCTCCGGTGGCCTCCATGGGTCCTGGGCTAGAGCATCGCGAATGTCCTCGTCGATCGCGTAAATCCGAGTGACTGCCGCATCACAGACCACGACATGGGCGAGGACGTCGCCGTTGTCATCCAGGGAAATCGCCATTTCCCCTACTGGAACGGCGGTGACGAGGTTACCGCAGGCCACGAGGCCTGGAATCAGACAGGCAAGCAGACAAAGCGCCACGCCACGGATCGGTTTTGTGACATCCCGGGAGCCGCGCAGAGGTGACCTCCTTGAGGAGCGAAGCCTCACCGTCTTCCTCCCGACGTAAAGCGCTTCCCGGCTTGGATGCCGGTTACTGCGCACAGAGGCTGATGCACTACCCACACGGCACAAGAAGTCCGCATAGCCAGACATTGCGACAGAGCGGCTCCTGGAATCTGTGCCAACGCCTTCTGACTCTGACAGCCAGAAAACACGACTGATCACAGGACCGTGATCACGGAGCTCTGACCGCAGAGTTTCCCGCAGAGGACCTACCCTCTCACCTCATACTCACCATCCCCGGTCGCCAGATACACCGTGTGCGGGCGCGCCGGGGCACCGCAGCGGTACCCACAGCCCACGAAATGCGTGTGCCCTGCCGCCAGCGCCCCGGAGGCCACCGCCTGCAGGGCATCGCCACGCACATCCGACAACGCCAACCCGCACTGGCCGGCCCCCACACATGCCGAAACCGCCAACAGCGGAGAATTGACGTCGAAGATCAACCCCTGCGGCGCCAGCACACGCACCACCTGCTCAGCAATCGACTCACTCAACCCCTCGATCCGCAGCACCCGCCCCCGGCACAACACCACCGGCGCCTCGATGACATCGAGCATCCGCGCCATCTGCGCACCCATCGTCCCCAACGGCAGCGCCGCACCCAGGTGCACCAGCCCATCCTCCTGCTCCAACCACCCGATCTCCCCCGCACCGGCGGAAGACCCCGCCGCAGCGGGGGAGTAGCCGGCATCGGCCAGGGCGTCGAGAAGCACCCCCACGGAGGATGCAGAGGAATACAGACGCAGCAGACCCGCCTCCGTCACATGCAGCAATGAATCCCCATGGGCATCCGCAAGCACAGCCAACGGCTCCCAACCCCCGGGCGCAATGACCCCACCAGGAATATCGATGTCAATGAATACAGGCTCGCGATCAGTCACGCCAGCAGTGTAACGACCATGGGTGGTTCCACCCCCAACTACGCAGGTAGGGTGACAGATGTGCCGTTGATCCTCACAGTTTTCCCCGTACTCCTCATCGAGGCCCTCACCTTCTGGGCAACCGCCTCCTGGCTCGGCCTCGGCTGGGCCCTGTTCACCGTCTTCGCCCTCATGGGCCTCGGAATGGTCAGCACAGGCGTAGAGATGCAACGCGTCAGCCGCCTCGCCGCCGCCAAACGCATCAGCCCCGGCCGCCTCGCCGGCGACTACGGACTACTCACCGCAGGCGCCATCCTCGCCGCCACCCCCGGAATCGCCTCCTCCATCGTCGGCCTCCTCCTCATCTTCCCGCCCACCCGCGCCCTGGCGCGCCGGGTGCTCGCCGCCAGGCTGGTCAAATCCATCGAAAACCTCGGTGTCCGCAGCTTCGAGGCCACCAACGCCAACCGTGAGGCCACCAGCTACGGCAGTTTCTTCGGCCCGCAGGAACCACAGCCCGGTGCGCAGGCGGACCAGCCCACCGGTGAGGTCATCGACGAATCAGAGATCGCCGAGTGGACCCGCAACATTCGCCCCGAAGACTTCACCGGACCCGAGAACCCGGAGAATCCGGACACGCCAGGGGAGAAGGGGTGAGCGTCAAGACGCGCTCCCGCCCGCAGACCCGCCGGAAACCACCGCAGCAGCAGGAGGTCGGCAGGCCCCGGGTGATCCTGCTGCTGCGTTTCCTGCTCGCCGCGGCCTCCGGTTTCCTCGCCTTCACCGCCAATGAGCCGCTGGGTTGGTGGATTGCCGGTGTCATCGGCATGGCGGGGCTCTACGCCGCGCTGATGCCCTGGCGGGGGAGACCTGGGCCGTCGTTACGCACCGGCGCACTCCTCGGCCTCGTCCACGCCCTGGTGCTCTACCTGCTCATGCTGCCCTGGATCGGTGAGTTCGTCGGCTCCCTGCCCTATGTCGCCCTCGCTGTCGTCTGCGCGCTCAGCGCGCTGCTCACCGGCCTGGGCGGGGCGGCAGTCGCCCGCTGGCGTCACGGTTTCCTCGCCTTCCCCTTCGTCTATGTACTGGTGGAGTGGGCGCGCAGTTCCTTCCCCTTCGGTGGTTTCGCCTGGGTGCGCCTGGCCTGGGGCCAGATCAACGGCCCCCTGGCCAGCCTCGCGGTGTGGGGCGGCCCGGCGCTGGTGAGCCTGGCGGCCGTCATGGTGGGGGCCGGCCTGGTGGGTCTGTTCACCCGCGACCGCCGCATCCGGTTGACCGCCCTGGCCGCCGTGGTGCTGCCCCTGCTGGCCGGCCTGCTCACCGGGGCCACCGTGGTCAACCGGGACTCCGCCACCACCGGAGAGGCCACCGTCGCCGCGGTACAGGGCAATGTGCCGCGCATGGGCCTGGACTTCAACGCCCAACGCCGGGCCGTGCTGGCCAACCACGTGCGCGTCACGGAGGAGCTGGCCGCACATGTGGCGGAGACCGGGCAGGAACTCGATCTGGTCATCTGGCCGGAGAATTCCTCCGACGTCAATCCCTTCGCCGATCAGCGGGCGGGCCAGATGGTCGCGCAGTCCGTCGCGGCCGTCGATACGCCCGTGCTCGTGGGAACCATCACCCGCGACGAGGTAGGCGACCGCAACACCATGGTGGTCATGGACCCGGAAGAGGGCGCCGTCGACCACCACCACAAACACTTCCTCCAGCCCTTCGGCGAGTACATGCCGATGCGGGACTTCTTCCGTCTGTTCTCCTCGTACGTCGACCAGGCGGGCGACTTCAAGCCCGGCCCACCGGAATTCACCGTCCGCATGGGGGACGTCATCCTGGGCGTGGCCACCTGCTACGAGGTCGCCTTCGACCCGGCCTACCGGCAGGCCGTCCTCGACGGCGCCCAGCTGCTGACCACCCCGACCAACAACGCCACCTTCGGATTCACCGACATGACCTACCAGCAGCTGGCCATGAGCCGCCTGCGCGCCATCGAGGTCGACCGGGCCCTGGTGGTGGCCGCGACCTCCGGGGTGTCCGCCATCGTCCACCCCGACGGCACCGTCAGCCAGAACACCGGGATCTTCCACCCCGGCCACCTCGTGGAGACGCTGCCACTGCGCAATTCGATCACGTTCGCAGCCCGGTACGGCCAGGCCGTTGAGCTGGCACTTATAATCCTGGGAGGCATTCTCTCGGCCGCCGCCCTGGTGCTCATCCGTCGGCAGCAGTCGACAACAACCACAAGGAGACCTTCGTGACCAATCCCAGTGACGCGACCCTGGTGATCATCCCCACCTACAACGAGCTGGAGAACCTTCCCCTGATCGTCGGACGGGTCCGCGCGGCCACCCCGGAGGTCGACATCCTCATCGTCGACGACAACAGCCCCGACGGGACGGGGAAGAAGGCCGACGAGCTCGCCGCGGAGGACAACCACATCAGCGTTCTGCACCGGGAGGGCAAGGGCGGCCTGTGCGGTGCCTACGTCGCCGGATTCAGGTGGGGCCTGGAGGCCGGTTACACCGTGCTGTGCGAGATGGACGCCGACGGCTCCCACGCCCCCGAGCAGCTGCACCTGCTGCTCGCGGAGGTTGACGACGGAGCAGACCTGGTCATCGGTTCCCGCTATGTCCCCGGCGGCAGGGTGGTCAACTGGCCCAAGAACCGCCTGGTCCTGTCGAAGGGCGGCAACGCCTACATCTCGCTGATGCTCGGTGGGGGACTGTCGGACATGACCGCCGGTTACCGTGCCTACCGCCGCGAGGTGCTCGAGGCGATGGATCTGGAGGAGCTCTCGGACGCCGGCTACATCTTCCAGGTGGACCTGGCGTGGCGGGCCGTCCAGGCCGGTTTCGACGTCCGCGAGGTGCCCATCACCTTCACCGAGCGTGAGATCGGCGAATCCAAGCTCGACGGCAGCTTCGTCAAGGACTCCCTCTTCGAGGTCACCCGCTGGGGGCTCAGCCACCGCGCGGGACAGCTCACCGAGTTCGCCAAGGTGGCCAAGGGCATGATCGGCTACGAGTACAACCGCTGGCAGCGCATGCGCCACCGTTAGGCATCCTGGAGGACAGTTCCCTGAATATCGATGACATCCACGACGACAGCTGCGCTGACTCCTATCAGGACCGGTTGCAGAAAACAGCTGAGGAGGCGCGCGTGCTGCTCGCCGAATTCCAGGCCGAGCAGCAGTCTCCTCATTTTTTCGGCACCAACTTTCCGCGAGGTTCCCTGGAGCAGATCAGGGATTCCACCCTGGAGGAAGATGAACGCCAGCGACTGATCACCTATCTGCTCGGTCACTGGTATCTGGACCAGGTGGAAGGGGACTGGGCCTACGTCCCCATGCTGGTCGACAAGCCCTCCCTGTATCTTTCCTTCGGGTTGGGAATCCGGACAGAGCAGGGTTCGATGATCAACATCGCCGAATCTGCCCGGGAGATCCTGGAGGGTGCTGACCTCGGATTCAAGGAAGCTTTTTATACCGCCAGCGTGAAGGTGGAGCAGCGGGGCGGCAGGTAACCGCCTGCAGCTGCCGCCGCGGCGACGGACCATGAAAAAATCCCCTCCCGGGTGGGGGAGGGGATCATCATCTGATGTGGGCGCGGGCCCTGCGGGGGGCTACTTCCCTTCCTGTGCCTGCTGCTCCTTGAGCAGACGGGCAGCGGAACGGCGGCGCTTGCGCAGGAGCTCAATGCGCTCCTCCAGGAGCACATCCAGCTCCTCGATGCTGCGACGTTCGAGCAGCATGTCCCAGTGGGTACGCGGGGGCTTGACCGGCTTGGACTCGACACCCTCGCCCTCGACGAGTGTGCCCAGCTGACCGTTCTTGCACATCCACTCCTCGGGGATCTCCGCATCCTCGGCGAACGGGACCTCGTAGATCTCACCGTTCTCCGTGCGGTACTTCACCATCTGGCGCGGGGCAAGGTCGTGGTCGCGGTCAGTTTCGTAGCTGACAGCACCCATGCGGCTGCCGCGGAGTACGCGATCTGCCATTGCGGCATCATCCTTTTCATTGCATTCCCGGGGAACCGGGGGAGAAGAACTCCCCATGGTTCACTTATAGACCTACCAGTATAACGGACCAGGCCACCGGTTTGTTCCCTGCGGATGGCACAAGATCAGTTATGGTGGGTCACGTGACGATATCCTCGACCAATCTCGTGACTTCCTGTACGTGGTGCGGCAAGGAGCTGGTCAACACCGGCCGTGGCCGACCACGCAAATACTGCAGCAGATCGTGCAAACAGCGGGCTTATGAGCAGCGCCATAACGTCGCGGGTACCAGTATCCCCGCGGAAGCAGTTATCATTCATCCGGACCGCGTTGCAGCACTGCGGGACTCTCTCTTCGAGTTGCGGTGCGCGGCCGAGGACGTTGCCACCGCATCCGCGGAGGGAGCCGACCCGGAGGAAATGCGCGTCCTGTGCACCGAACTGGTTGCGCTCGCACGGACAATTGAGAAGTTGAGGTAACTACGGGATGGCCCAGCAGAAATCCGCCAACAAGATCATCGTCGCGATCTTCGTCGTACTGATTGTGGTGCTTGCCCTGGTGGCGGTTGTTCCCATGCTGTACAACATCATCATGGGGCCGGGGGTGCGTACGGAGGGGCTCTCCGCGCAGAGCGCACAGCCCGCCACGACCGAGGTTGACGGCGAGTGGCAGGTCACCCACGGCACTGATACGAACTCCACCTCCGTGGGCTTCACCTTCTTCGAGATCCTGCCCTCCGACCGCCGCCAGACCTCCGGTTCCACGCAGGCCGTCGAGGGTTACGCCACCATCGAGGCGGGCACCCTGCAGGCCGGTGAGATCATCGTCGACATGACCCAGGTGAGCACGGACAACGAGCGGCGTGACATCAACGTCCGCAACAAGATCCTCCACACCAACCAGTTCCCGACTGCGACCTTCCGCATCACGGAACCTGCCGACGTCTCCCAGCTGCCGGGCAACGGCACCCCGGGCAAGGTGACGCTGAGCGGCGAGATGGAGATCAGGGGAGAGGTGCGCCCGCTCAGCCACGAATTCGACGTGCTTCGCGACGCCGACCGCCTCATCGTCTCCGGGGACGTCCTCATCGACCGCAACGAGTACGGCGTCGAGTCGCCGGACTTCGTCGCCGCGAAGATCGACGACACCGGTGAGCTGAACATCCGCGTCGCCCTGGAGAAGAACTGATGTCCCCGTCCCGGATGATCCCGATGATCTGGCTGCGCCTGATCGTCATCCTGGCTTTCGGTATTTTTGTCACGGCCCAGGGCTACTGGCTCGTCGGAATTCTCGCCGGGGTGATTGTCCTGGTTTCGGCCGGACAGCTCTGGTACGCGTACCGTCAGCGCGGCAACGAGTAGGGAAACCTGACCCCCTTAACGTCACAGTGACGTAATTGGGGTGGCCCGGAGGTCGCGGGGAAGAAGCGGCCTCCGGGCCGTTTTTTGCTTTTCGATGCCTGCGGGCCTGCGGCGAGGAGTCAACCGCGACGTGCCGGGTGCGGCAGGCTGGATTGAGGGTCATGCGGCCGGACGATGCCTGAGCGGCGCAGCGGCGCGGAACCCGCCGGGACGCATGCGACGGCGCGTGGCACTGGGGAGCTGAATCGGCGGTGCCCGGTGACTGGACGCCGGGAACGCGGGGCCGTCGATAAGCCGGAAAAACGCACGGGCCAGAGTGTGCCATGGCACGCGGATGGGCGCCGGAGGCCTGTCCAGGCCGATATCGGAAATTGTCCGATAATGTACATTATGTCATTTCATCTGGATGGGCTGCTCCCCGCGTGCGGGTTTCTATCCGCCCCAGCGACTCACACCGTCAACGGCGTCAGCACGGCGATGCGCCATTCCCGGTCAGCGTCCTGGGCCAGTTGGTAGATGAACCGCTCCCGAACCTCACCCTGATAACTCCACGCGACATCCACCCGTAGTTGCCCGGGAAAAGAATCAGTGCCGGAACAGAATAAAGTTCAGCGAGGGCGTCGGCATCACGATCCAGAAGAGCCTCCGTATGCTGGACGAAAAGATCGTGGACGAATGAAGGAACCGTGTCATGGTGTCTCATATCACTCAGGATGCGCTCCCCTGCCACCCGGCAATCTGCATTTCAGCATCTGTCCAGTTCTCAGCGCTTTTTCAGTGTCATTGCATATATAGAACGGGACTCCTGCTCCCCCATCGACCAACCTATGGGGCCAGGAAAGTCGCCGGAAGCCAACATGGAGCTGGCAGATATGGTGAGCTGAACAGGTCTGCCTCAGTCCGGGAAGGTTCCCGATTCTGAGAACTCACGTCTTCTGTTTGAGAGGAACTCTTCATTTTATGGGTGCTATTTTCACATTGATCGCCGTCGCGGTCCTCGTCATACTCGGTGTCGGCGGTCTCTTCTTCCTGCTGTCCGCACGGGCCTGGATCAAGGTCGCCCGAGCCGATGAGGCCCTCATCATCTCCGGCAAGAGCCAGAAGGATGAGGACGGCACCACCCACGCCACCACCGTCGTGGTCAACGGCAAGGCCCTGGTCAACCCCATCAACCAGCGCCATGAGGTCATCTCCCTGCGCTCCCGCCAGGTCAACATGAAGTCCGAGGCCCAGAGTGCGGACAACGTCACACTCGCCGTCGAGGCCGTTGCCCTGGTCAAGATCGGCTCCGACCCCGACTACGTCCGCCGGGCGGCCGAGCGTTTCGCCTCCCAGGACAAGGCCATCGAGAACTTCACCCAGGACCAGCTGGAAGGTTCCCTGCGCGGTGTCATCGCCCAGCAGTCCGTGGTCAGCCTGATGCGCGAGCGCAAGGCCTTCTCCGAGGAGATCGCCAGCTCCATCACCCCCGAGCTGGAGCAGCAGGGCCTGATCCTCGATTCCTTCCAGATCCGCGGCATCACCGACGGCGTCGGCTACATCCAGTCCCTGGGTGCCCCGGAGATCGAGGCCAAGCGCCAGGCCGCCGAGATCTCCCAGACCAACGCTGAGCGTGCCATCGCCAAGGAGCGCATCACCAACGAGGAGGCCAACCTCGTCGAGCAGACCGCGCTAGACACCAACACCGCCAACGCCACCAGTGAGGTCGGTCGGGCCCGCGCCGAGGCGGAGCAGGCCGAGGCGCTGGCCGGCGAGAAGGCCCGCCAGCAGGTCCTCCTGCAGCAGGCGGAGAACCGGCAGGCTCAGCTGGACGCGGACGTCAAGCGTGTCGCCGATGCCGAGCGTTACCGCCGCGAGCAGGAGACGGAGGCCATGGCCTTCGAGCAGACCCGCCAGGCGCAGGCCCGCGCCGAGATCGCCAAAGCCGATGCCCAGGCTGTCGAGGTCCGCGCCGAGGCGGAGGCCAACGCCATCCGCCTGGCCGGCCAGGCCAAGGCGGACGCCCTCAAGGCTGAGGCCGAGGCACTGAAGGAGAACCAGGAGGCGCTGCTGGCGCAGCGCGCCCTGGAGGTCCTCCCCGACCTGATGAGCACTTTCGCGGAAGGCTACCGCAATGTCGGCTCCATGACCGTCATCGCCGGCGGCGAAGGCACCGAGGGTACCGTCGGTTCCCGCTTCGCCGGTGAGCAGGCCGCGGGCATGCAGGCGGTCTTCCAGACCGTCCAGCAGACCACCGGTATCAACCTCGCCGAACTGATCCAGGGCCGCGCCCTGGGCGAGGCTGCGGGCGCCGCACAGGGGGCTGCGCTCAACAAGGCCCTGGACACTGAGGGCATCAACCACCGTCCCGCCCAGGAGATTGCCACCGAGAGCTGATCCCGGTCTCTCCCCCGCCATCGCCCACCGGTTAGCGCAAAGCTGGCCGGTGGGCTTTGTCCATGGGCACAATCGATGGACATGCTTTGCACTACACTGCTTCCATGGCTAATTCGCGCTCGGGTGAATCAGTGATCGTCCGGGTTGTTCGCATCCTTGAGGTTCTTTCTGGACACACAGCATCAATGAGCGTGCGTGAGATCGCTGCGAAAGCTTCTCTGCCGGTGACCACCGCGCACCGGCTGCTCGGAGAACTCGAATCTGAGGATCTGGTGGCGCGGGATGCAGCGGGTAGATGGCAGCATGGGAACCGTCTCTGGGAGATCGCCTCCCGCGGGACCCCCACCCAGGAGCTGCGTCAGGCTGCCTTACCGCCGATGGAGGACCTCATGCTGGAACTCAACGTCCATATTTCCCTGGGAATTCTCGACCGCAACGAAGTGCTCTACCTGGAACGGCTGGGACCTGATGAAAAGACGGTCAATATCACCCAGATCGCCGGCCGCCTACCCGCCCATGCCACCTCCGCGGGGCTCATACTCACCGCTTTCGGGAATGAAGAGGACCAGGAACTGATGATGCGTCGTCAACTACCGCGCTTCACCGATGACACCATCACCGATGCTGCAGCATTGAAGAGATTATTCCGCCAAATCCGGAGGGATGGTTTCGTGGTCGCCTCCGGAACCATCGTCCCTGAGTCAACCGGGCTGTCCGTACCGGTCTTCGGGCAGGATGAGCACGCCACTGCCGCCTTGACCGTCATCGTTCCCCGTGGTGACGAGAACCTGGCAGTGATGATCCCGCAGCTCAAGTTCGCGGCACGAGCCATTCAGCGTAGGCTCGGCGGCTCTCCTGACCGCCCCCAGGGGATCCGGCGCGAAAGCAACCAGGGGCCACTGGGTTGACTGAGATCAGGAATCAGACCGCAGGTTATTACCTGCAGTTTCGCCCCCGTCGAGCACGAAAGAACCACCCGTGGCGAATCGCGACTCATCGGAGACCAGATAGATGATCAGATATGAGACCTCCTCCACCCCCGCTGCCCGCCCGAGCGGGATCTGACCGAATCCACGCTTCAATCCTGCCGTCAGCGGGGTTTCGACGCTGCCGGGATGGACCGAGTTGACGCGGATCCCATACGGGCCGAGATCCATCGCGGAGGTCTTCGTGAGACCCTGCACCCCCCACTTCGCAGCAGAGTAGGCGGCGCGATTCTTGAATCCGGTTAACCCCGCGATGGAAGAGATGTTGATGATGGAGGATGTCTCGTTCTTCTTCATTTCCGGCACCGCAGCCTTCATCCCGTAGAACGCGCCGTTGAGGTCAATTGCGATGGTCCTGTCCCAGTCGGGGACACTGGCCTCCTCCACACTTCCGGCGGTGAAGATCCCTGCATTGTTGATCAGGACGTCCAACTTCCCGAATCTCCCCACGGTCTCCCGCACCGCATTCTCCCAGTTCCTGTGGTCGGTGACGTCAAGGTGGACATAGTGGGCATGCTCTGTGCCTATTTCCTCTGCCAGGGCGTGCCCCCGCTCATCAGCGATGTCCCCAATGACGACCTTTGCCCCCTGGGCGACGAGCATACGGGCGTGGGACTCCCCCATTCCTGAGGCGGCCCCCGAGATCAGGACGACTTTTCCGGCAACTCGTTCATTACTGTTCGACATGTGCGCAGACTACGTCTAACCCCTCAAACTGAACAGGGAAAAGAAGCTCTTGATCCATTGAACGGCACGTGATGTTCCATTCAATGGATTCACCCTACCGCTGACCTCCTCACCGTTTCATGATGTAGCTCACACCCGATGGAAATGAGTGAGAGGCAACACCAATCATGCGAATCCTCAACGATACCCTGCTGTCCGACAGCTACGATCTGGTCGTCGTAGGTTCCGGCGCAGCCGGACTGACTGCCGCAGCCACTGCCGCCCACGCTGGCCTCAATGTGCTGGTCACGGAAAAGACCGACCTTCTCGGGGGCACCTCCGCCGTGTCCGGCGGAATGCTCTGGGTCGTGGATAATCACTACGCCCACCGGGCCGGTATGTCTGACTCCAAGGAAGCTGGTCGTCGATACGTCAAGGCGGTTTCCCGTGGCCGCGGCCGCACGGAGCTTCTCGACGCAGCGCTCGATCACGGCGATGCAATGCTCAAGTTCCTGGCAGATGAGCTCGACGTGAAGTTCCTCTTCCTGGACAACTTCCCGGATTACCGCCAGGACTTCGCTGGGGCGGTGCAGGGTGGCCGCACCGTGGAGCCGGAGCTCTTCAACTACCGCGAGGCCCTCGGCGGAATGGCCGCGCACATCCGCACCGACGGACGCCACCCGTACACCATGCAGGAGTACGAAAACTGGGGCGCTTTCACCCGCTTCCCCTGGGAGGAGCTCAACCAGCGCATGATCGACGGTTACGCGGCCAAGGGACATGCCCTCGTGGCCATGCTGGTGTCGGCCTGCGTGCGGATGGGTGTCACCTTCGCTGTTGACACCCGGGTGACGCGGCTGCTCGGTTCCCCCGAGAAGATCACGGGCATTGAGACAGAGGAAGGGCACCTGATCCATGCCGGATCGGTGATGATCGCCTCGGGGGGCTTCGAGTGGGATCACGAGCTCGCGGATTCCATGCTTGCCTCTCGCCTGCACACCGTATGTTCCCCACCGTCCAACACCGGTGATGGGCTGAAAATGGCCCAGCGTGTGGGCGCTGCGGTCCGGGGAACCCGGGAGGCATGGTGGGCACCGATGTCCCTGACCGGGGGCACGCGCGACGGATCCCCCATCGGATCACTACTTCGCTTTGAACGCCAGGGGCCGGGGTCCATCATGGTCAACCGCCATGGGCAACGCTTCGCCAATGAAGCGCAGAACTACAACGACCTCGCACGCTGCCTGCAGTCCTGGGATTCGCCCAACAACCAGACACTCAACACCCCCGCTCATGTGGTCTTCGACCACTCCTACCTGGAGCGCTACGGCATCCTGGACCACCGTGCAGGCCAGCCGACCCCGGCTTATCTCATCGAGGCCGCCACCCTTGAGGAGCTGGCAGGCAGAATCAATGTTCCGGCTGAGGCTCTGCAGAACACGGTTGCGCGATTCAATGAGATGGCCGTACGCGGGGTGGATGAGGACTTCGGGCGTGGAGAATCCGAATATGACCGCTACTGGGGTGACGCCGACTGCTCCTGGCCCAACCCCTCGCTCGGTCCCCTGCAGCAGGGCCCGTACTACGCGCTCGAGGTCGTCAACGGCGCCTTCGGCACCTGCGGTGGAGTCGCCACAGACGGCAACGGCCAGGTCATCGACGTTGACGGCGAACCCATTCCAGGGCTCTTCGCCGCCGGCAACGTCTCAGAATCCCCCTTCGCGGCCGGATACCCCGGCGCCGGTGCCACGCTCGGCCCTCTCATGACCATGGCCTTCCAGGCGGGACGAACCATCACCACCCGGTTGAGTGAGCGTAACCCGCTGGCGGTGCACGCATGATCCGCCACGTCCTCATGTTCCGCTGGAAAGACAGCTTCACCCCGGACATCCGGGCGAAATGGCTCGAGGGTCTGGAAGCGATGCGTGGACAGATCCCCGGCATGCTCAGCCTCACCCACGGCCATGATGTCCTCCACACCGGGAAGTCCTGGGATCACGTCCTCATTGTTGATTTCGAGTCCCTCGAGGACCTCGATACCTACAACACGCACCCTCTCCACGAAGCGATCAAACCCTACTCCCTGCCCAATGTCGAAGAACTGGCGTATGTCGATTTCGAGCTTCACCCCCATCCCGCTGTCCCTGTAGGAAAGGTCTGAACATGAGCACCGAAGCAACAACCCTGGAAGAGCGGCGGAGCCCCCGGAAAGCTGCTCTGGCCTCCTTCCTCGGCTCCACCTTGGAGTACTACGACTTCTTCATCTACGGTACCGCCGCAGCCCTCGTCTTCCCCCGGCTGTTCTTTCCCGAAGGCAACCAGACGATCGCCACAATCGGGGCGTTCGCCAGCTTTGGCGTCGCTTACATCGCCCGCCCGCTGGGTGGTCTGGTCATGGGGCACTTCGGCGACCGGATCGGCCGGAAGAACGTCCTGCTCTTCACTCTGCTGCTGATGGGTATGGCCTCCTTGGGAATCGGCCTGCTTCCGACCTACAGCCAGATCGGTATCTGGGCCACGGTACTGCTGGTCCTCGGCCGACTCGCCCAGGGATTCTCAGCAGGTGCGGAAGCAGCCGGCGCCTCCTCCCTCACCCTTGAACACTCTCCGGAACGGCGGCGTGGATTCTTCACCTCCTTCGTCATGACCGGTTACGCCTCCGGCATGGTGCTTTCCACTGTGGTGTTCATTCCGATTGCTGCGCTTCCGGAAGAGGCACTGATGACCTGGGGCTGGCGGGTCCCGTTCCTCCTGTCCGTTGTCGTACTGATCCTCGCATTCTGGGTTCGCACCAAGCTTGATGAGACACCCGTGTTCCAGGACGAGGTGGAGGAATCCTCCGCGCCGAAGAAGCTGCCCGCCGGTCAGGTCCTCCGTTTCCAGGGGGGCGATGTTCTTCGGGTGCTCCTGATGTCGATCTTCTCCGTCATGCAGACCATCTTCACGGTCTTCGGACTCTCTTATGCGACCTCCCAGGGTGGTTTCGACCGGACCTCCATCCTCACCATCAATGCGGTCGCAATCGGATTGTCCATGATAATGATGCCGCTGGCCGGTCTCCTGTCTGACCGCATCGGTCGCAAGCCTCTGATACTGACCTCCATGGCCGGCTGCGGTGTCTCGATCTTCCTCTACTTCCTGGCCCTGGGAACAGGCAATATCTGGTTGGTCTTCGGCGCAAGCCTGCTGTTCATGACCGTCTTCTACTCCGGTTTCAACGGCATCTGGCCCTCCTACTTCGCAGAGCTCTTCGCCACGCCGGTCCGTTACACAGGCATGGCCATGGGAAATCAACTGGGCCTGGTTGTCGCCGGCTTTGGCCCGATGATCGGTGGTCTGCTTCTCACAGACGGAACCTTCGGCTGGGTACCTGTGGCTGTTTTCGGCCTCGTCTGTGTAATCCTTGCCGCCGGTGCAGCTCTCAGCTCCCGCGAAACCGCCTTCATCCCGATCACCCGTCTCGGCGAGCCTTACCTCCGCGCCACCGCCAGCTGGGAAACGGAAGAGTCCGTGGAAACTCACCAGAAGTCATCCGGTAGCCCCAAGACGCAGAGCCCTGTCCTGAGTCCTCTTTAAGGCGTTCGATTTCGATAACCACCTCTCCTCTCCACCCAGAAATCTCTGAATCAGCAAAGGAATTAAGTTCCATGACCTCCAGCATCAACTCTGGCCGCACCTGCGATGTCCTCGTCGTCGGTTCCGGTGTCGCGGGCCTGGCCACCGCTCTCGCAGCCGCACACCAGGGACTTGACGTCATCGTCGCAGAACAGGAGGCCCACTTCGGTGGTACCGCCGCCATCTCCGCCGGCTGGGCCTGGGTGCCCGGAAACCCGAAAGGCGCAGCCGCCACCGGTGACACCCGCGAGGAAGTCGAGACCTACCTCAAGGCCCTGGCACCGGACACCTACAACGAGGCCGGCGTGACGGCCTTCCTTGACACCGTCGCGGAGGCCATCACCTTCTTCGAGGACAACACCGAGGTCAACTTCGTCTACCCCGACAAAGCCCCCGACTACCAGATGGACCTGCCCGGGGCGAGGATCGGCGGGCGCGCCATCCTCCCTGACGACGCCGATGCCCGCATGCTCGGCGAGCGCAGGCACGAACTCCAGCCCTACCTGAGTTCCTACACCGTCTTCGGGTACATGCCTCAGGTCGGCCCGGACCTCAACAAGGTCGTCCAGGCCAACCGCTCTCTCCGCGCCTTCTGCTACGTGGCCGGCAAACTCACCCGCACCTGGTTCGATGCCCTCGTCCACCGTCAGCCCCTCAAACGCACCAACGGCTCCGCCCTGATCACCCGCATGGTTCGCTCGGCACTTGATGCCGGTGTCACCGTCTGGACCGCCACCCCCGTGGAGGCCCTGGAACAGGATGACACAGGAGCCATCACCGGGGCGGTCCTCGGCGGTGTGCACTCCGGCACTGTCCACGCCCGCCTCGGTGTGGTGCTCGCCGGCGGCGGTTTCACCGGCAACACCACCCTGCGCAGAAAGCACTTCCCGCACGATGTGACCGGTGACAACCACATCACCCCCACCATCGGCCATAACGGCTCCAGCGCGGAGATGGCCATCACCGCTGGCGGTCGTATCAGCGACGCCGTGTTCACCCCGGGTTCCTGGGCACCGGTCACCGAGTTCAGACAGCTCCGCGACGGCCGCCAACGACTGTTCCCCCACCTGCGGCAGATCGGCCTGCCCGGGATGATCACCGTGGACCGCACCGGGCGACGCTTCGGCAATGAGGCCCTGAGCTATCACGACTTCGGCCGTCAGCTGCTCGAACATGACAAGGACCACGACGACACCTACGCGTGGATCATCGCGGATGCCGCCTGCATGCACACCTACGGCATCGGCTACGCCAAGCCCTGGCCCATCCCGCGGAAGTACTTCCACGACATCGGTTTCCTCATCAAGGCCGACACGCTCGCCGAACTGGCCGGGAAGATCGGTGCAGATCCTGTCACCCTGGAGGAGACCGTCACCCGTTTCAACGGTTTCGCCCGTAGTGGTGTGGACGAGGACTTTGGCCGGGGTTCCACCGCCTACAACCACTTCCGGGGAGACCCGACTCATAAGCCGAACCCGAATCTGGCGACCCTGGAGAAGGCCCCGTACTACGCGGTGAAGATCCGGATGGGGGATCTCGGTTCCTTCGCCGGCATCGACGTGGATGGTCACTCGGCGGTCATCGACGATGACGGCCAGGTCATCCCGGGACTGTTCGCAGTGGGTTCAGCAGCTGTCTCCGTTTTCGGGGGTGGTTATCCCGGTTACGGTTCCCACATCGGTCCCGCACTGATCTTCGGCTACCGCATGGGCCGCGACATCGCCCGGTTGAAGCAGCGTTCTGCCTCCCGGGCAGGTTAATTCTGATGGAAACGGCGCCCCTGGATAAGGGGGCGCCGTTTCTATTCTTAGCAAGCTTTCCCACCTGGTGGACATGGGTCTCCTGAATCCTCGGCCCGAGACCCGATCCCATTTCATGAATTTCCCACCTGATGGGATTTAATCCCCGGCGCGGTGGGGTTCTGCCCCTTCCCTCAGCCTCCCGGGGTGATCTGACCGGCCAGCTCGGAGGCAGCCAGCTTGCCTTCCTTGGAAGCGGCCATGACTTCGCGGGCTTTCGGAACGCTGTCCCAGGTGTTCCACAGCAGGACGCCGCGTACGACGTCGTTGTCGTCGAGGTAGTAGAGGACGGCGGCGGTGTGCTCGTCGTTCCAGTGCTCCTCGACGCGGTGGTTGGTGCGGGTCTCCCCGACGGCCTCGTAGCCGTCGTCGAAGAGATCGGACCAGAACAGCGGGGTGTAGCGGTATTCGGTGCGTTCGCCGGCCATGGTGCGCCCGGCGGTGTCGCCGGAGCGCTCCGCCATGGCCATGTGTTCGACGCGGCGGCGACCGAGGATGGGGTCATCGTAGGTGGCGATATCGCCGGCGGCGTAGATGTCGGGGGCGCTGGTGGCCAGAGTCTCGTCGACGAGCACGCCGCCCATCTCGAGGGTCAGGCCGGCTTCCTCGGCGAGCTGAATGTTGGGGGCCGCGCCCAGGCCGAGGACGACGACGTCGGCGACCACCTCGTCCCCGGACGTGGACTTCAGCACGAGCTTTTCCCCGGCGGACAGCGAGTCGAGGAAGAAGTCGCCGTTGAGGCTGACCCCCTTCGATTCGTAGAGCTTGGACAGGTGCCCGGTGATCGAGTCGGGGAACATCTGCTCCAGGATGCGTTTGCCCGGGAAGTGGACGCTGACGTCGGCGCCCACGGCTGCCAGCCCGGCGGCCATCTCGGAGGCGATGTAACCGCCGCCGACGATGGCGACGCGGGTGCCCTCGGAGACCATGGAGCGCAGGTGGCGGTAGTCATCGGCGTTGCGGTAGTAGACGATGCGCTCATCGTCCGGGGTGCCGATGTGCCGGGCGGAGGCGCCGGTGGCCAGCAGCAGCTTCCCGTAGCCGACCTGCTGCCCGTCGGCGGTGGTCACGGTGTGCCCCTTCGGGTCGAGGGCGGTCACCCGCGTCCCCAGCAGAAGCTCGGCACCGGTGTTCTCCTTCGTTGCCAGGTCGATGCTGTCCAGCTCCGCATTGGGTTTGAGCCACAGGTCCTTGGACAGGCCGGGCCGGTAGAGCGGGCCATCGCTGATATCCGAGATGATCAGCACGGAGGCGTCCGGGGCCACCTCCCGGATCGCCCGCGCGGCCTTGTCGGCGGCCACACCCCCGCCGACGATGATGTGGTCATAGGCGGGTTGGAGAGTTGCTTTCACTTCGATGGGGTTCGACATGCTGACTGCACCGTCCTCAAAGAATCGGGTTCTTGTGTGTTATATGCCACACTACCCCTGTGGTCCGGACCGCAGTCCCTGTTCGGGCGGCCCAGACTCGGGACCATGACGAACTCCAGCACCGCAGACATCACCCCCTACCGACGTTTCCCCGGCACCGCCCGGGAGGCCATGGAGACCTACCAGCGGATCTTCGGCCGCGAGCTGGCGACAAGGTCATGCACGCCGAGCTGATCATCAACGACCGCAAGGTGCTCTTCGCCGCGGACGTCCCGGGCGGGGACGCGCCGCAGAAGGGGCAGGATACTCCCCTGGCGATCACCGGGGGACCCGCCTAGGCGGAGCAGATCCGGGAGCACTGGGAACAGCTCGCCGAGGGTGGCACCATCGACATGCCCCTGGAGCGCTCCCCGTGGGAGGCGACCTTCGGTCAGCTCACCGACCGTTTCGGCAGGATCTGGATGTTCAACATCGCCCCGAACTAGTACTCAGGGCGTGTAGTGCGCCACCAGGACCCGAGGGCCAGACAGTCACCGGCGTCCCCGCCGGTCGCGGTGGGTGAGCGTGAACTGGACGGTGTCGAGCATGCCGAGACGGTACAGGGCCTCGCGGAGGGAGAACTGGTAGCTCCACAGGCGTCGGAAAGCGATGTCGAAGCCGGCGGCGGCGGCCTCGCGCATCTGTCCGTCGAAAAGCGAGCGCTGCATCGCCAGGGAACGCTGCTGGTGGCTGCCCAGATAGGTCTCCCCGATGATGCGCAGGCCTGATTCGCGGTCGACCAGCTTATGGATGTCCGTGACCGTCGGATGATCCAGCCCCGGCCAGACATAGGCCCGCAGTGGATCGAGGGCGGCCCGGGCGGTGGGGGTCATGGTCTCGGTGGCCACCGCCGACTGCATCGAGATGAAACCGCCGATGGTCAGCAGCCGGTCCAGGGCTCGGATATAGGGCACCCGGTCGCGTTCATCGAGGGCCTCGAGGCGTTCCACCGACACGATCGCGTCGTAGCTGCCCCGCCAGTCCCGCGGACCGGGCACCGGACGTTCGATGACGGCGGTGTGCACCGAGGCGTCGACACCCGCGAGCATGAGCTGCTCCCCGACCGCCCGGGCATGCTCCGGGTCTGCGGTGAGCGTATCCACGGTCGCCCGCCGGTGCGCCGCAGCAATCGCGACCGCGCCGCCGGAACCCGGGTACTCCAGGAGATGGGTGCCGCCGGTGACCCGCGCGGCGTCGAGAAGCCGCATGACGGTGCGTTCCTGCGCATCGCCGAGATCGTCCCGGTCCACGTCCACGGGCGCGGAGAACGTCGTCATGTCCACGAAGTAGGTGGCCCGGCCGCGGTCGCGGGCATGGCCCGGGACGTGGCTGGACACAGCGGTACGCACCGTCGTGGGCACCCCGGAGGCGAAAACCCCGGCGAAAGCGCTCAGTCCGTCACCGGAACTCAGACGGACCAGTTCGGTGGGCAGCTCTCCCCCGCCGTAGCTCCCGACGGACAGGACCTTGCCGGGTCTGCCCGGACGGGGCCGGTATCCGACGCGGATGAAGGCCTCAAGGACATCCGTGAGACGCTCCGAATGCCATTCCCCGGCCATGTAGCCCTCCGCCAGCCCCAGCCAGCCGGAGACCGCCAGGCGGTGGAAGAGGGTGTCGTATTCAACGACGAGGTCGGCTTTCCCGGCCGGATCCGGGTCCAGTCCGGCCTGCACGCAGGCCCGGGCGAAGGCGGCCTCCGCCACGCGGGCGCGCATGCTGATGAGCCGTCCGGTCGGGACGTCAGCCAGACCGGGCCACGCCGCGGCGTCGATGGCCGCCAGATGGGGATGCCTCACAACCGACGATCCTAACCCCCGCCGTGCCCCGAAACACGAATGCCCCACCATTCCGATGTCCGGAATCGGGGTTAGCCACGGATTTCCCGGCTCCCCGGTCCCGTTGACACCCGTGAACGGGATACGATGGGTGCCGTTGCTTCCCGCTAGTAGATGAGGAACTGATCTTCAATGACGAACACCCCCTCCCGTCCTGAAGGCGGCCGCCACCATGTGGTCATCATCGGGTCCGGATTCGGCGGCCTCTTCGCCGCCCAGGACCTGAAGAACGCCGACGTCGATGTCACCATCATCGACCGGACGAACCATCACCTGTTCCAGCCGCTGCTCTACCAGGTGGCCACCGGCATCCTCTCCTCCGGCGAGATCGCCCCCTCGACCCGCCAGGTGCTCAAGGGACAGGAGAACGCCAACGTGGTCAAGGGGGAGGTCACCGACATCAACCTGGAGAAGCAGGTGGTCACCACCTCCCTGGGTACCTATACCCGCACCTTCGAATACGACTCCCTCATCGTCGCCGCAGGCGCCTCCCAGTCCTATTTCGGCAACGACCACTTTGCCCAGTACGCCCCGGGCATGAAGACGATCGATGATGCCCTGGAGATCCGGGCCCGCGTCATCGGTGCCTTCGAGCGCGCCGAACTGGCCAAGGACCCGGCGCAGCGGGAGCGCCTCCTCACCTTCGTCATCGTCGGCGCCGGCCCCACCGGTGTGGAGCTGGCCGGCCAGCTGGCCGAGCTCTCCCACCGCACCCTGACCGGCGAGTACTCCAACTTCTCCCCGGCCGCCGCGAAGATCATCCTGCTGGACGGCGCCCCGCAGGTGCTGCCGCCCTTCGGCAAGCGCCTGGGGCGTAACGCCCAGCGCCAGCTGGAGAAACTGGGTGTGGACGTCCGCCTCAACGCCATGGTCACCGACGTCGACGAGAACTCCGTCACCTACAGGAGCACCGTCGACAACACCGAGACGACCATCGACACCTTCACCAAGATCTGGTCCGCCGGTGTGGCAGCCTCCCCGCTGGGCCAGCTCGTGGCTGAGCAGTCCGGTGCCGAGGTCGACCGCGCCGGGCGTGTCCTCGTCAACGACGACCTGACCGTGGGCAAGCACAAGAATGTCTTCGTCGTCGGCGACATGATGAACTACCAGAACCTGCCGGGCGTGGCCCAGGTCGCCATCCAGGGTGGCCAGTACGCATCCGAGCTGATCTCCGATGAGCTCTCCGGACGCAGCACCGTCGAGCAGCGCGAGCCCTTCGAGTACTTCGACAAGGGTTCCATGGCCATCGTCTCCCGATTCAGCGCCGTGGTGAAGATGGGCAAGGTCGAGGTCACCGGCTTCATCGGCTGGATGCTGTGGC
Organism: Corynebacterium hylobatis; assembly: GCF_003955685.1. GTDB lineage: Bacteria > Actinomycetota > Actinomycetes > Mycobacteriales > Mycobacteriaceae > Corynebacterium > Corynebacterium hylobatis. Next base: position 57,116 of record NZ_RXHJ01000007.1, on the reverse strand, counting down.
TGGCCGTGCACGTGCTCTTCCTCGTCGGCTTCCGTAACCGCATGATCTCCATGCTCAACTGGGGCCTCAACAGCGTCGCGCCGAAGCGCTACAACCTGGCCACCACCCGCCAGCAGCTGCACTCGCGCACCGCACTGATGAAGCTCCAGGAGTTCACCTCCGAGATCGAGGGCGACACCCCGATCGAGCTGCGGGACACCACCAAATTCACCGGTAAAAAGCAGCTGCGCTGACAGTCACCCACGCGCATTCCAGGGCCCGGCAGGAGAATTTTCCTGCCGGGCCCTTTTTCGTCCTGCGGAAATTGATGCCTGTGCCGGGGTGGGAGGAGGCCCCGCTGGTGCCTGATAGGCTCGTCCACGACATTGGGGTGCACGGCTTACAGGGCTGTGCTGAGAACACACCCATCGAACCTGATCTAGCTAGAACTAGCGGAGGGATTGTCGTGACTCAACCACGCGTTCTGTCCATCGCCGGCACCGACCCGACGGGAGGTGCAGGCATCCAGGCGGACCTGAAGTCCATCGCCGCGGCCGGGGGTTTCGGTATGGCGGCGGTCACGGCCCTGGTCGCCCAGAACACCCATGGGGTGCGCTCTGTGCACACCCCGCCCCATGACTTCCTCCGTGAGCAGCTGGCCGCCGTCTTCGACGATGTCACGGTGGATGCGGTGAAGATCGGCATGCTCGGCGACGCCGCCACCGTCGCCGTCGTCACCGAGGCGCTGGCCGCCCGGGAGGTGGGCCAGGTGGTGCTGGACCCGGTGATGGTCGCCAGCTCCGGAGACCGGCTGCTGGAGCCGGACGCCGAGGCCGCGGTACGGGAACTGGCGCGCCGGGTGGATGTGATCACCCCGAACCTGCGGGAGCTGGCGGTGCTCTGCGACACGGAGATGGCCGTCGATCTCGACGAGGCGATCACCCAGGCCACGGGCCTGGCGGCGGAAACGGAGACGGTGGTCATTGTCAAGGGCGGGCACCTGACCGGCGCCGCAGCCGACAATGCCGTCGTGCATCCCGACGGCGCTGTCCACCACGTGCCCACCCGTCGGGTGGACACGAAGAACACCCACGGCACCGGCTGCTCGCTGTCTGCGGCGCTGGCCACCCGTCTGGCCGCGGGTGAGCCGGTGGCCCACGCCCTGGAGTGGTCGACCCGTTGGCTGCACGAGGCGATCCGCCACGCCGACGGCCTCGAGGTCGGCGGTGGGCACGGACCGGTGGACCACTTCCACCGCACCCACCGCCTGACGGCAGCGGCCGATGCCACCCCGTGGCCGCACCTGAGCGGTGAGCTGCCCACGATCCCGGCACCGGTCCCGCATCTGGCACCTGCCGGCCCGCACACCCGCGCCATGTGGGAGGCCACGGGGCAGGTCTGGGCGGAGATCATGGACCTGGCCTTCATCCGGGAGCTGCGTGAGGGCACGCTGCGTCAGCGGGACTTCGCCTTCTACCTCGACCAGGACGCCCAGTACCTCAACCGCTACTCCCGGGCCCTGGCGCTGCTCTCTGCCGGGGCGCCGGACCAGGAGGGCCAGATCGGCTGGGCGGAAAGCGCCCGCGAGGTGCTCGAGGGAGAGGCGCAGCTGCACCGGGACTGGTTAGGGTCCCAGGACATCACCGTCACCGCCCCCTCCCCCGTCACCCTGGCCTACACCAACTTCCTCGTCGCCTCCTGCGCCGTGGAGCCCTATGCCGTCGGTGCTGCCGCGGTGCTGCCGTGTTTCTGGCTCTACGCCGAGATCGGCTTCGAGCTGATGCGCGACAACCACGAAGGTCACCCCTATCGGGCGTGGCTGGAGACCTACGGCGGGGAGGAGTTCACCGCCGGGGCGCGCGCGGCCATCGCGCGCACTGAACGGGCCCTGGCCGCCGCCTCCCCGGAGGAGCGGGAGCAGGCGATGGCCGCCTACCTCAACGCGTGTATCTACGAACGGGAGTTCTTCGCCCAGGCCGACCGCACCTGGTGACAGCCCGGCGCGCCTGGCGTGGGGGCTAGCGCTGGAGGGCGGTGTCTATGGCCTGGCGGGCGGTCTGCGCGGTGAACTGGAAGCCGGTTCGGCTGAGTACTTCCGGTACCACTGTGGCATCCGCCAGGAGGAGGGAGTTGGCGGCTTCGCGGCCGATGGCCAGGCGCAGGGCCCATGTGGGGGCGGGCAGCAGGTAGGGGCGGTGCAGGCGTTTGGCGAGGTGGTGGCCGATGGCCTGTGCGCTTGCGGGGGTGGGGCCGGCGAGGTTGACGGGGCCGGTGATGTGGTGGTCGATGATGTGCCGGATGGCCCGGACTTCATCGTCGAGGGAGAACCAGGGCCAGATCTGTCGGCCGCCGCCCAGTGGTCCGCTCACGCCGAAGCGGGTGAGGGGGATCAGGGGTTTGAGTACGGCCTCCGGGTGCAGGAGGGAGGCGGTGCGCAGCAGGGCCACCTTGACGTCCGGGCCGGCCTTGAGGGCCTCGGTTTCCCAGTCGACGCACAGTCGGGCGAGGAAGCCGTCTCCTGCCGGGCTGGTTTCGGTGAGGGTTTCGCCGGGCCGGTTGCCGTAGATGCCGGTGGCGGAGGCGGAGACCAGCATGGGGGCCTCATCCCCCAGTTCGCGGAGGGCGTCGGCGAGGGTGCGGGTGGGTCCCAGGCGGGAGCTGCGCAGGATCTCCCGGTATTTGGTTGTCCAGGGGAGGCGGCCGATGCTGGCTCCGTTGAGGTTGACCACGGCAGCGGCCCCGGCCAGCACATCCGGGTCGAGGGGGCTGCGGCCGGGGTCCCAGGACACCTCGTCGCTGTTGCGGGGTGGGCGGCGGACGAGGGAGGTGACCTGGATGCCGTCGGCCTCCAGGGAGGTGCGGAGTGCGGAGCCGATCAGTCCGGAGGCGCCGGAGATGATGATTCTGGTGGGTGTCATGGGTTTACTCTCCTGCCGGTCGGGTGAAGATCGCGACGAGGAAGTCGGATCGTTCGGTGAAGGGTTTCAGGTCCCAGGATTCGAAGACGTTCTCGGGTTCGAGGCCGGCGTCGGTGGCGGTGGCCATGAAGTCGTCGAAGCCCCAGCCGCGGCCGGCGCCGAATCCGACGACGAAGCGCCCGCCGGGTTTGAGTGTCCGGGCGATGTTACGCAGGGCGGGCAGGCGGCCGTCCTCGGCGAGGAAGCCCATGACGTTGCCTGCGGAGACGGCCAGGTCGAAGTCACCGGCGGGGATGTCATCGGTGCTCAGGTCCCCGACCAGCCAGGTGGCTTCGGGGTGGAGGTTGCGGGCGTGTCCGATGAGGATCGGGTCCAGGTCGGTGCCGGTGACGTCATGTCCCCGGGCGGCGAGGTAGCCGCCGACGCGGCCCTGTCCGCAGCCGGCGTCGAGGATGCGGGCTGTGCGGGGTGCGAGGGCGTCGATAAGCCGGGCCTCGCCGTCGATGTCGTCGCCGCGTTCGATCATCGTCTGCCAGCGGCGGGCGTAGTTCTCCGAGTGGTCGGGGTTCTGCGAGGTTACGTCATTCCAGGTGGGCATGGCCTCAAGTATAGAAACGATGGGGGTTAAGCTGGTCGGGCCATCATGTCCGGATCGATCTGGAGGAGGCCCCCAGGTGCCCAGCCCCTTCGAGAAAGCTCTGCCTCCCCTCGTCCGGAGGAACGGTAACTCCCGGCCCGTGGCGGAGCACCGGCGTGTGCGGGTGCCGCTGGAACGGGCCATCGATCACTGTCGGGTGTTCATGGACGGTCGGCGGTTGCCGGGTGAGTACATTGTCAGCTCCGCGTTGCAGGAGGTCCGGGAGCACGGCAGTGGTTTCGTGTGGTTGGGGCTGCAGGAGCCGGATGACCATCAGATGGAGCGGGTGGCGGTGGAGTTCGGCATCCATCCCCTGATCGTGGAGGATGCGGTGACCGCGCACCAGCGGCCCAAGGTGGAGCGTTATGATGACCAGTTGTTCATGGTCGTGCGTTCCGTCAATTTCCATGCGGAGGCCTCTGTGGGGGACTCCCGGGAGATCATCACCACCGGTGAGGTGCAGATGCTCATCGGGCCGGACTTCATCATCACGGTGCGTCACGGTGCTGAGCTGCCGGAACTGTCCGAGGCGGTCGAGCATAACCCGGAGCTGGTGGCTCTGGGGCCGGCGGCCCTGGCCTGGCGGGTGGCGGACCACCTGGTCGATGACTACAGCCGCATCGCCGAGCAGCTGGAGCAGGAGGTCGATGAGCTTGAGGAGGAGGTCTTCACCCCCGGTTCGCGTTTCAACATCGAGCAGATCTACATGTACAAACGCGAGATCCTGGAGATGCGGCATTCCACCGATCCCCTGGCGCCTGCCCTGCGGTCCTTGATCACGGAGAACCGGGACATCCTGGGCAAGCAGCTGCGCAGCTACTTCCGTGATGTTCTCGACCATGAGATGGCCGTCAAGGATCAGATCGCCGGTTATGACGAACGGTTGACGGCGCTTATCGACGCCTCGGTGGCCAAGATCACCATGCAGCAGAACACCGACATGCGCACCATCTCCGCGGTGGTGGGTATGGCCGCCGCGCCGACGCTGATCGCCGGGATCTACGGCATGAACTTCACCAACATGCCGGAGCTGCACCACCCCTACGGCTACTACATGGTCCTCGGCTTCATCATCTTTGTGGTGGTGCTGATGTTCTGGTGGTTCCGCCGCAACAACTGGCTGTGACCTGCTGAACCGGCACGTCTGGGCCAGCGCCGGTGGCCTCGGCACATGGTGGATCCCTGCCCCATGGCCGGACCCGTAATGTAGCCCTTCAGAGACGGTGGTCACATAAAATTTTTGATCATATCATGCGTCACCGTCATTCATAGGTTTTACGTTCTCGATTCGTTGTCTGGATCAAAAATTGTTATGGTGACGCAGCATTCAAATCACCCGCAGGCAACACAGCGTGCAATTTCTGTGAATTCGGGACCGGAAAGCCCAGGCATTTCGTCCGGCAGCACGCGCCTGCGGGTCCGTCATTCTTCGGTCCCGAAGTCTGGAGGAAGATTTGGAAGGCTTTCAGTTCAGCGCCTTCGCCACCATCGCGATGCTGGTCGGCTTCTTCGGTTTCACCTACCTGCTCACCCTCAGCATCCGCGAACGCAAGGAAAACGTCGACGGCTTCATGGTCTCGACCGGAGAAATCGGATACGGCTTCTCCGCCTCCTCAATGACCGCAACCTGGGTGTGGGCCGCGTCCTTCTACGCCGCCGCCGAGGCCGGCTACATCTACGGCATCTCCGGCCCCATCCACTACGGACTGTGGGGTGCGTTGATGATCCTGTGCATCTACCCGTTCGGCAAACGGTTCCGTCAGCTTGCACCGCACGCGCACACTCTCGCCGAGATGGTCCATGCCCGGCACGGCTCATCCAGTCAGATGATGCTCGCGGTGTCGAACATCGCCGGCAGCCTCATCAGCCTCACGGCGAACTTCACCGCCGCCGGCGCCCTGGTGTACATGCTGACCCCCTTCAGCTTCGGCACCGGTGTCGTCGCGGTCGCGGTCGGCGTGCTCGCCTACACCGTCTGGTCCGGGTTCCGGGCCTCGGTCCTCACCGACTACGTCCAGCTCGTGGCCATGATGGGTGCCGCGGTCATCATCATCCCGGTGATCTTCTTCGCCGCGGGGGGCCCCGACATGATCGAGACCGGCATGGACACGCTGCGTGCCCAGGATCCGCAGAAGGCGGACTTCTGGTCGAAGGATGCCTTCCTCTACCAGGGCGCGCCCTACATGGTGGCTGTGCTGGCCTACGCCATCGGCAACCAGACCATCATGCAGCGGCTGTTCGCGGTGCGGGTCGACCGCATCAAGGCAACTTTTGTCACGGCAACCCTCGGCTACGCCGGTACCGTCATCGGTCTGGGCATGCTCGGCGTGCTGGCCGCGATGATCGGTATGCAGCCGGTGGACGACAGCACCAACAACCTCATCCCGCAGATGGGCGTGGAGTTCCTGCCGACCGCCCTGATCGTGGCGTTGTTCATCATGGTCATCGGTTCGCTGTCCTCGACCGCGGATTCCGACCTCTCGGCACTGGCCTCGATCGCCATGACCGACATCTACGGCAAGAACATCGCCCGCGGCCGTGTCAAGGCCAGGACGATGCTGCTGGTCGGCCGGATGACCATGATCGGTGCCACCGCCTGCGGTGTGATCCTGGCTTTCGCCAACTTCAACATCCTCGACCTGCTGGTCTTCGTGGGCGGGCTGTGGGGGGCGCTGGTCTTCCCGGTGATCGCCAGCTTCTACTGGAACCGGATCACCAGCAGGGCCTTCGTCATCTCCGTGGTTGTGGCCGTCGCCTTCTTCCTGCTGACCCGCTTCGAGACGATCCCGCTGTTCGGGATCCACGCGGTCATCTTCGAGCTGCTTGCCGCCCTGGGTGCCGCAACCGCGGTGGGACTGCTGGCCTTCGGCACCTTTGGCCGCCGGACCGGTTTCGCCGCCGCAGCGATCATGTTCGTGGCCATGGTCCCGATCTTCGTCGGATTCCTCCGTGACTTCCCGACCCTGCTCAGCGCCCTGCTCGCCTACGGCATCAGCGCCCTGCTGTGCGTGCTCATCAGCCTGCGTAGCAACGAGCGCTTCGATTTCGAGCTTATCGACGAACGCGTGCTGTCCTTCCAGGGCGGTAAGACACGCACCACCACCATCCACAGCCCCGAGACCTCGGCAATGGAGGCCACGGAGGCGGCCACCGGCGGGACGGCTGACAGCGACCCGGAGGGAGGTACCCGATGACGACCACAGTGCTGATGACCATCTACATCCTCATGTGGCCGGTGCTGGCCGCGCTCGTGCTGATCGCACTTACCGTCGGCGTGATCAAGGATTACGCAGACGCCCGGCGCGAGAACCGGTCGGTTGTCTGATTTGGCCATCCCGACCGCTCCTGCCGCTGTTCATGTGCTGAAAGTTCAGCCTATGAGCAGCGGCAGTGCTGTATCAGACATCAGCAGGTGAACTCGTACCGAGTTGAGGAAAAGCCACGCCTGGGGACTCACATCGCTATTCGGGCAGTTCCACATCCAGATCTGCTGGCCATGCGATGTCCACGCGGAGGATCTCCTCGATACCCGGCGAAGTGGCTACTGATGGGCTACGCTGCCGAACTTTGCTCGCCAGGTCCGGAAGGAGGACCGCCGGTGGGGCCTCAAGTGCATAGCTGAGGGAGTAAAGCGTCTTCATGGTCGGATTTGTCGGATCACCAGGCTTTCCCGTGGCATGTCCGCGCTCGATGTTCTGGATCATGTTGCGACTGACCCCGGAACGTTCAGACAGCTCCTCCTGGGTGAGCTTAAGACGTCTACGTAGTTCCCGTGCCCTATGTGCCAGCGCCGCCCCATAGGTTGCCCATTCAAGATCGGGTGGCGGTGGTTGCATACAAAAGAATGTGCCCCGCCGATAGACTATTGACCGCACAATAAATTATGCCTCGCCCTATAGCTGAGCACCGGGAGCCCAAATGGCCACCGACTCCTCCTCCACAGTGATCGGGAATCTGTCCGCCGGGAGGATGCACACCGAATCAGAGGATGCTCCTGCCACCATCGTTCAGGTGGAACAAAGCGCAGGCAGAGCCACGATCACCTACGGGCGCCAGGACAACATCCTCAGCGAGGTGTTTCTGTTTCCGGAGGACCTTGAGGGACTCAGTGTCAGCGACCCTGCCCTGTCCACGCCCTTCACCGGTGACCCCCGCGAGTTCCGTGTCGCTGCAGAGGCGTTGAGGATCCGCACTTCCGGGCTCCATGATCCGATGAGTGAGGTGGTTCCGGCAATGGCGGCGGGTCCGTTGACGATGACGATGGGGACAAGGAGAAGGTGGCAAGGTGTAACCAGCCAAAACCGCCGCCAACTACTACGGCACTTTCCCCTCCCTCTGGAGACGGCACCAAGCCTGTTCATGCGTATCGATGATGGGATCTCTTCCACTACAAGCAGCTGGTTACCCAAGGCGCAAGGGTGGAACTTACGCTCGATGTGAAGATGACCCAGGACAGCACCGATGAAATCCCTGGGAGCTCCGCCGAATGTGAGTAGGCTTCCGACACCCAGTGGCGGTGCGTAACATCTCACAGCTCCGGGAGGGCCCGGCGCGCATCGTCGCTGTTCGGGGCCCCGGGCTTGACGCGTCAAGGTCAGATATTGCGCACGGTGTCCGGACCGTGACGTCCCCCCACCGCCCCAACAGTCCCCTACTGCCTGTCCATCACCATGGTGCGCAGTGTGGTGCGCGCCACCAGGCGGCCGTCGTTGCGCATGGTGATCTCCCAGAGCTGGGTGCGTCGTCCTGTCTGCACCGGGGTGGACACTGCCTCGATGACGCCCTGGCTGACCCCGGCGATGAAGTCGGTGGAGTTGTTGACCCCCACGACGGGGGCGCCTGCGGCGATGACCCCGGCGAGGCTGCCGACAGATTCGGCCAGGGCGGAGAACACACCGCCGTTGACCAGGCCGGCCGGCTGGAGCAGGTGCTCGGCGACGGGCAACTCGGCGACAACCTTCTCCCGGGTGATGGCTGTGTAGCGGATGCCCAGATGGGGGTCGAGTCCGCGGTTGGCGGTGTTGAACCACGCGGGCAGCGCCACGGGGAGGGGGCCGTCAGTGTTGACGATATCGATCAGTTCCTGCAGGGGGTTGTCGCTCATGCCGGACGATTCTACCGGTCCCCTCCTGCAACTATCGGAAAGATAAGACCTTCCTGGCGGGGTGAGTGCCGGAGACAGTCCGCATGCGTAGAATCCCGGGGTATGACCACCCCAAATAATCTCGCCCAGATCGGTGTCGTCGGACTCGCCGTCATGGGATCTAACCTCGCCCGCAACTTCGCCTCCCGCGGCCACACCGTCGCCGTCTACAACCGTTCCCCGCAGAAGACCCGGGACCTGATCGCCGAGCACGGCTCCGACGGTTCCTTCCTCCCGTCGGAGACCATCGAGGATTTCGTGGCTTCCCTGGAGCGTCCCCGCAAGGCGATCATCATGGTCCAGGCGGGCCCGGCCACCGACGCGGTGATCAACCAGCTTGCCGACGCCATGGAGGACGGCGACATCATCATCGACGGCGGTAACGCGCTCTACACCGACACGGTGCGCCGGGAGAAGGAGATGTCCGCGCGTAACCGCCACTTCGTCGGCGCCGGTATCTCCGGTGGTGAGGAGGGTGCGCTCAACGGCCCGTCGATCATGCCGGGTGGTCCGGAGGAGTCCTGGGCGACCCTGGGCCCGCTGCTGGAGTCCATCGCCGCCGTCGTCGACGGCACCCCGTGTGTCACGCACATCGGCCCGGACGGGGCCGGCCACTTCGTCAAGATGGTCCACAACGGTATCGAGTACGCCGACATGCAGGTCATCGGTGAGGCCTACCAGCTGCTGCGTTTCGGGGCGGGCATGGAGCCGGCGGAGATCGCCGACGTCTTCGCCGAGTGGAACAGGGGTGATCTGGACTCCTACCTCATCGAGATCACCGCCGAGGTGCTGCGCCAGGTGGACGCCGAGACGGGTAAGCCGCTTGTCGACGTCATCCTCGACGCCGCCGGCCAGAAGGGCACCGGTCGCTGGACCGTCAAGGAGGCACTGGACCTGGGCGTGCCGGTCACCGGCATCGGCGAGGCCGTCTTCGCCCGCGCACTGTCGTCCTCCCTGGACCAGCGCCAGGCCGCCCAGGGCAACCTGCCCACCGGTGAGCTGGCCGACTTCGCCGGGCTGGGCCTGGACAAGGAGGGCTTCGTCGAGGACGTCCGCCGCGCGCTCTACGCCTCCAAGCTGGTGGCCTACTCGCAGGGCTTCGACGAGATCAAGGCCGGCTCCGACGAGCACGACTGGAACGTCGACCCTCGCGACCTGGCCACCATCTGGCGGGGCGGCTGCATCATCCGCGCGAAGTTCCTCAACCGCATCGTCGAGGCCTACGACACCAACCCGCAGCTCCCGGCCCTGCTGCTCGACCCCTACTTCAAGGGTGAGCTCGGGGGCCTGATCGACTCCTGGCGCAAGGTCGTCATCGCAGCCACCCGCCTGGGACTGCCGGTGCCGGTCTTCGCCTCCTCGCTGTCCTACTACGACTCCCTGCGCGCCGAGCGTCTGCCCGCCGCCATCATCCAGGGCCAGCGTGACTTCTTCGGTGCACACACCTATCAGCGCATCGATAAGGAGGGCACCTTCCACACCCTGTGGTCCGGTGACCGCTCCGAGGTTGAATCCTAGAACCCGGCCCGACGGCTGAGGCGCGGCAGGAGGCATCCGTCTTCTGCCGCGTTTTCTCTTTGCCCGGATCTGCCGGTGTGGTGATTTCTGCTGGGTCGGTGTCATAATGGTGATGCAGTTACAGCACTATTCGCACAGGAGGAGGGATGACCGATGAGCACACCCATGAAACCGAGGAAGACCTCGAAGCGAGGAGTGATCGCCCACTCAAGCGACGGTCGGGTGATCTACGCGGCCCGGGTACACGACCCGATGGAGAACGTCCGGAAGGCCTGGACCCAGACGGGGAGGTCCCTCCGCGAGGCGATCGACACCTACAACACGACGAAGCGCTAGAGGCCGAACTCGTCGATCAGGTTTCCGAGCGTGTCGCCCATGAACTGATGCAGGTGACACGCATCGCCCCGCTTCCCGAGCCCCGCGAACTCGCGCAGTACGACCAGATCACGCCCGGTCTCGCCGACAGGATCGTCCGGATGGCCGAGAGCTCAACTGAAGCAGCCAACGCCGCCACCAGATCGAACGCCGAGGTCAACTTCGCCATCGCCGCCTCCATCAGGGAGGATGGCACGGCAGTTCGGCGGGGACAGTGGATGGTCACGGCCCTCGCGGTGATCGGAAACACGCCTTTCGCCATCGCGATGGGCATCCTGGGGTGCCTGAGCGTCTTCGGCGTGCTCGTCCGGCCCGTGAACAGCGCCCGTTGGCGTCCGGGAAGCAGGGACGAAACGCCTGGCGAGATCGAGTAATGGGCCGCTGGCTGGCCTGGGGCGGGTTTTTGACTGTCTGCAGCGTAGACTCTCCCTAATGACCACTTTCAAGGATCTCGGCCTTCCCCTGCCCATCGTGCGTGAACTCCAGCGGCAGGGCATCACCGAACCTTTCCCCATCCAGGAGGCGGCCATCCCGGACGCACTCGCGGGACGCGATGTGCTGGGCCGCGGCCCGACCGGTTCCGGCAAGACCTTCACCTTCGGTCTGCCGATGCTGGCCCGTCTGGCTGAGTCCGGCGTCACCCGCCCGGGGCATCCCCGCGCACTGGTGCTGACCCCGACCCGTGAGCTGGCCTCCCAGGTGTGTGAGCGTCTGGCCGATCCGGCGGCCGCCATGGGGCTGCGGGTGCTCGACGTCGTCGGTGGTGTGAACATCAACCGCCACATCCGTTCCCTGGCCGCCCCGGTGGATCTGCTGGTGGCCACCCCGGGCCGTGCCCAGGATCTGCTGGACCAGGGCAAGCTCTTCTTCGACGAGGTCGTCGTCACCGCCCTGGACGAGGCCGACCAGATGGCCGACATGGGTTTCCTCCCCCAGGTCCGCCGCCTCATGGACCGCACCCCGAAGACGGGTCAGCGCCTGCTGTTCTCCGCCACCCTGGACGGTGACGTGCAGAAGCTCATCACCCGTTATCTCACCGATCCGGTGACCCATTCCACGGCACCGGTGCAGGCCTCGGTGGACACGATGGACCACCACCGTCTGCTGGTCAGTGACCGGGATGACCGTAATGACGTTGTCCTGCGCATCGGAGCGCGGGAGGGCAAGACGATCATGTTCATGCGCACCAAGCACGGCGTGGACCGCCAGGTGAAGAAGCTGCGCCGCGTCGGCATCGAGGCCGCCGGCCTGCACGGTGACAAGGGCCAGACCACGCGCACCAATGCGCTGGCCGGTTTCGCCGACGGTTCCGTGCCGGTGCTGGTGGCCACGGACATCGCGGCCCGCGGCATCGACATCAACGACGTCTCCCTGGTTGTCCACGTGGACCCGCCTGCCGAGCACAAGGCCTACCTGCACCGCGCGGGGCGTACCGCGCGCGCCGGGACCTCCGGCACGGTGGTCACCCTCGTCATGGACCAGCAGCGCAAGGAGGTCCAGGACCTCATGCGCAAGGCCGGTGTGGACGCCCCGGAGACGCGGGTGACCGCCGATTCCGACGTCCTGGCCAGGATCACCGGTGCCCGGGTGCCCTCCGGCACCCCGCTGCCGCCCCCGGGCCAGCAGCAGAACCAGAAGCAGGGCCAGCAGGCACGTGGCCCGCGCCGAGGTGGTTCCGCCTCCCGGCAGGGTGGTCGTCCGGGTCGTTCCGGGGGACGACAGGGCAGGACCGGGGACTCCGGGAGTTCCGGTCAGCGCCGGGGCCGCCGCACCTCCTGAGTCGGCTCCCTGGCGCGGCGCGATCTTGTCTAAGATCACTGGTACAGGGTGCCGTCCGGTACCCGGCCTTCGCCGCGGGGCCAGCTGCTGCGGCAGGACGGTCGCCATCACCGCGGCCGTGCCGGAGGTTTTTCCGGCCATTCCCCTCCGCCGTATCCGTCCCCACCCTTTAAGGCCAGACAGCTCACCGCGCCACTCATGGACATATTCTTAAGCATCCTCTCCCTCCTCGGCTTCATCGCCCTCACCGGTTCCACCGGGCTGTTTGTCGCGATTGAGTTCGCGCTCACCGGTCTGGAGCGTTCCACCGTGGACAACCATGTCCGCGACAAGGGTGACCGCAGCGCCCTCGCGGTGCAGCGTGACCACCAGCATCTCTCCTTCGTGCTCTCCGGTGCCCAACTGGGTATCACCGTGACCACCCTGGCCACCGGTTTCCTCGCGGAGCCGATCCTGGCGGGTTATTTCACCCCGCTGCTGGAGCTGATCGGGCTGACGGAGCAGGCTTCCGGGGCGGTCGCCCTGGTGCTGGCGCTGATCGTCGCGACGTTTTTATCGATGGTCTTCGGTGAGCTGGTGCCCAAGAACATGGCCATCACGATGCCGCTGCAGACCGCGCGGGTGGTGGTCCACCCGGTGCATGTGTTCAACATGGTCTTCAAGTGGTTCATCCGCGCGATGAACCGTTCGGCGAACTTCATCGTCCGCAGGCTCGGCATCGAACCGGCCGATGAGCTGGCCTCCGCCCGCTCCAGCCAGGAGCTGGGCAGCCTGGTGCGCAGCTCCGCGGAGCAGGGCGGCCTGGATGTCAACACCGCGCGGGTCATCGACCGTTCCCTGCAGTTCGGTGACGCCACCGCCAATGAGTTCATGACCCCGCGCGCCACGATCTCCTATCTGGGGGCCGACGACACCGTCGATGACCTCATTGCGCGTGCCCTGGAGACCGGCCATTCGCGGTTCCCGGTGGTGCGCGGGGACCTGGACGAGACGATCGGTGTCGTCCACATCAAGGACGCCTTCTCCGTGCCCCGGGAGGCCCGTTCCACCACCTCCCTGGGACGTCTGGCGAAGAAGGTACCGGTCGTGCCGGACACCCTCGACGGGGATGCGGTGCTGAGCACGGTGCGTTCCGCCGGTTCCCAGGTGGTGCTCGTCGCCGACGAGTACGGCGGTACCGCTGGCCTGGTGACCATCGAGGACGTCGTCGAGGAGATCCTCGGTGAGGTCTACGACGAACACGATGACGCCACCGCGGAGCAGGACTTCCAGAAGTTCGGCTCCTCCTGGGAGGTCTCCGGTCTGGTGCGCATCGATGAACTCACCGCCCGCGTGGGTTATACCGCCCCCTCCGGTCCCTATGAGACCCTCGGCGGGCTGATCATGACCACCCTCGGCCGGATCCCGAGCGTCAAGGATGTGCTCCTGCTCCCGGAGGCGGACCGTCCGGGCCACGCCGAGTTCGAGTCCGGCATTTCGGGCAGATGGATCGCCCGGGTCACCGTCATGGAGGACCGCCGGGTGGACAAGGTGATCCTCACCCCGGTCACCGATGAGGAAGCACAGGAGTACCAGCCGTGAATGTCTTCGCCACCACCGTCATGGTCGTCGCGCTGCTGGCGGCCAACGCCTTCTTCGTGGCCGCCGAGTTCGCGCTGATCTCCTCGCGCAAAGACCGCATCGAGTCGCTGATCGCGCAGGGCCGCAAGGGGGCCCGCAAGGTCCTCTACGCCACCGAGCACCTGTCGATCATGCTGGCCGGTGCGCAGTTCGGCATCACCATCGCCTCGCTGATCCTGGGCAAGGTCGCGGAACCGGCGATCGCCCATTTCCTCGAGGCCCCTTTCACTGCCCTGGGCGTGCCGGAGAATCTGCTGCACCCCCTGTCGTTCATCATCGCCCTGGCCTTCATCACCTTCCTGCACATCCTCTTCGGTGAGATGGTGCCCAAGAACATCGCCATCGCAGGTCCCGAGACCCTGGCGATGTGGCTGACCCCGGCGATGATCTGGTGGGTGAAGATCACCCGCCCGCTCATCGAGTTCATGAACTGGATCGCGCGCATCACGCTGCGGGCCTTCGGCATTGAGCAGAAGGACGAGCTGGATTCGACCGTGGACCAGGCGCAGCTGGCCTTCATGATCAAGGAATCCCGCGAGGAGGGGCTTTTAGACGCCGAGGAGACCCTGCGCCTGTCCCAGGCCCTGCGTTCGGAGAAACGTTCCCTCAAGGAGGTCATGATCCCGCTGGGTAAGGTCCGCACCCTGGACTTCGGCCGCCGCGGCCCGACGCTCGGGGATCTGGAGGCCGCGGTCGTGGAGACGGGTTTCTCCCGGTTCCCGGTCACCGGCACCGACGGTTCCTACCTTGGCTACATCCACGTCAAGGACGTCCTCGACCGCCTGGCCACCGCCAGCGGCCAGGAGTACATCCCGCGCACCGACCTGCGTCCACTGACCATCGTCGACGGTTCCGGCACCATGGATGAGGCGCTGCGCAAGCTGCACCGCCGGTCCGCGCACATGGCCCAGGTCCGTGACCGCGGCGAGCTCATCGGCGTGCTCACCCTGGAGGACCTCATCGAGGAGTATGTCGGCACCGTCAACGACTGGACGCACGAGGATGCCTGAGCTTCTCGACGCCGCCACCTGGCAGCACCGCCTCACCGCCCACCAGCAGCGCGCCGACGATCTCACCCGGGATCACCTGGCCCGCCGGCAACGCCATGAGAAGCACCCGGTCTACGACTTCCTCTTCGAGTACTACCCCGTGCGCGCCGCCCAGCTGCGCCGCTGGCACCCCGGCGTCGGCGTCGACCTGGAAGGGCAGGCCCCGCAGGCGCAGTGGCGCGACTACCTGCTTCTCGACGGCCGCACCACCCTCGACCTGCCCGCCTTCTGGACCCGTCGTGGCGAGTCCCTGACCTACATCCGGGATCTGCTGGTGCGCACCAACCTCAACCCCGCGCACTTCGACTGCTTCGGCCTGCACGAGTGGGCCATGGTCTACCGCACCGGCAACCCGCGCCACGACCTGCCCCTGCGGCTGGGTGCGGCGGGCAGTGACGCGGTCGTCGAGAAGCACCGGATCCGGTGCACCCACTTCGACGCCTACCGCTTCTTCACCCCCGCTGCCCGACCGCTCAACCTCACCGTCCTGGAACGTGCGGACCAACCCGCCAACGACCAGGCCGGCTGCGTGCACGCCACGATGGACCTGTACAAATGGGCCGCCAAACTCGGGCCCCTGGTGCCCGGTGAGCTCTTCCTCGACTGCTTCGAACTGGCCGTCGACGCCCGGGTCCTCGACATGGAGGCCTCCCCCTACGACTGCCGCGCCTACGGTTTCGGGGTCGTGGCCATCGAGACCCCCGAGGGCAAGGCCGAGTACATCGAACGCCAACGCGACCTCGCGGAACGTGGAAAACCGCTGCGTGACCGGCTTGTCTCCCTCATCGACCAGGCGGAGACCACTACACTTCAGGGCTAGTATCCGTCGCGTCAGGAAGGCATGCCTGTGGCCCGTCATCGCAGTGGCAAGAACAACTTCGCCGTCTCCGGCAACGTCATCATCGCCGGCATGGTGGTTCTCGCCCTCATCGCCGCCACCGTGTGGTGGTTCAGCTTCCGCGGCACCACCGCGGAACAGGCCCAGACACCCGAGTGCATCCAGGGGGAACTCATCCTGCCGGTCGCCGAGGCCTCCCCCGGCCTGGATGAGGGGCTGATCAACCAGTGGAACGCGACTGAGCCCATTGTCCGTGACCACTGCGTGACCGCCGAGCGGGTCTCCTCTGTCGATGACGCCGCCGTCCTGATCACCCACGACAACCCGGAGGCGGACAGTCAGCTCGGCGAGCGCACCGTCTCCTCCGTCGTCCCCGTCGACGTGTGGACCGGGCAGCTGTGGACCAACGGCGAGGCCGAGCTTGACGACGTCGACCCGGCCGCCGTGACCTACCCCGTGTCCACCGACCCGGATACGGCCGTCGCCGTGGCCGTGGCACTCGCCGGTGACCAGGCCCCCGCACTGCTAGCCCGCGACCGGGACCCGGGACTGCGGGACCAGGCGGAGATCCTCGCCGTGGGCCCCTCGGCCGGCATCCACAAGGGCATGGGCACCACCCGCGATGTCGAGGGCGCCGAGGTGGTCATCCTCGCCCACGTCCTCAACCCCGCCGGCGGGATCACCGAGGAGCAGGCCCGTGCCGCGGCCGAATTCGCCCGCTTCCACGACGTCAGCGAGCAGATCCCCGCCGAGCTGCCGGACCGCACCGCAGCCTGGGCGGCCGTGACCGGGGATCCCGCCCCGGAGGCCCCCGAGGAGGAGACCACAGCGCCGGAACCGGAGGCGATCATGCCCGCCGACACACTGCTGCTGCTGGACACCTCCGCCGGCACCGCCACGGACTTCGGCGGCGGATCCATCTACTCCGAGACCGCGAACTCCCTGCGCCAGATCGCCCTCGACCTCGGCGGGGATGGCCGACAGGTCGCCCTGTGGAACTACTCCTCCCCCATCAACCCCGGCGTGACCCAGGGCTGGCGACGCAACATCGGCTTCTCCGAGGGCGACCGCGCGGCCGAGGCGGTCCTGCGCTTCGGTACCGGCGGGGTCCCCCAGACCCGTTCCGCGCTGGTCGCGGCCGTGGCCACCGCCGCCGACAAGTCCCGGGAGACCGGAGAGACCACCCGCGTGCTGCTGGTGACCACGGGCACCGAACAGGACATGGACGACGCCGCCTTCACCGATGCCCTCAACCAGACCCGCGGTGATGCGGACGTCCGGATCGAGACCGTCCACGTCGGTGGCGGCGGGGTCGACGGGGTGCTTGCCGAGCAGAGCACGCTCACCCACATCACCGACCCGGCCCAGCTTGATGCCGGGCTGCGGGCAGCAGCCGGACTGTAGGCGTTGATGTAGGTCTGGTCCGTTAGCTCTCACCACGTATCCCTCAAGTGACCGGTCCCCGATCAGGTGGCACTACTCGAGAGATACGTGACAGGATCTAACGGACCAGACCTACATCATCAGCCCAGCTGCCAGGTCGGGGCGAAGACGTCCATCGACTCCCGGGCCTGCTCAGGGGTGGCACCCTCGAAGTTGATGAGCAGCTCATCCGCCTGCGTCAAGACCGCGAACTTCTCCAGGTACTCCGCCGCCTGCTCGCCGGTGCCCACCCCGGCGAAACGCAGCATGAGGCGGGCCCGGGGGCCGTGGCGCTGGGCACGCTTGGCCAGCACCTGATCAAATTTCTCCGCCGCGGCCTGCTCTGTCTCTGCGGCGATGATGTTGACACCTGCCAGGACATGAGGTTCCGCCAGATCCGCGGAGGGCCGGAAGTGCTCCCGGTAATGGGACACCGCCGCTCCGAGGTAGTCGGGGGCGAAGTGGGAGGCGAAGGCGTAGGGCAGTCCCAGCTGGGCGGCAAGCGATGCGCCGTACATGGAGGAACCGAGGATGTAGAGCGGCACATTGGTGCCTGCCCCCGGGATGGCCTGGACCCCGGGGATCTGCGAGGTGCCCTTGAGGTAGTGGTCCAGTTCGATGACATCCTCGGGGAACCGGTCGGAGGCGTCGAAGGGGCGTCGTAGGGCACGGCCGACGGTCTGGGCGTCGGTGCCCGGGGCCCGGCCCAGTCCGAGGTCGATGCGTCCCGGGTACATCTCCGCAAGCGTGCCGTACTGTTCGGCAATGGAATAGGGCGCGTGGTTGGGCAGCATCACCCCACCGGAACCCAGGCGGATGGTGTTGGTCTGCGCGCCGATGTGCGCGATGAGCAGGGAGGGCACCGAGGAGGCGCGGGCCGGGGAGTTGTGGTGCTCCGCGTACCAGACCCGGGAGAAGCCGAGCTCCTCCGCGCGCTGGGCCAGCCGCGTCGAGGTGGCGATCGCCTCGTGGGCGTTCTGCCCGGGGTAGATCGTGGCGAAGTCGATGATGGACAGTGGGAGTGTTCGGGACATGGATCCAGGCTAGTTCCTGATGCTGGCCGCCCCTCCGGCGCCCCGTGTCCCGGGCAGCTCTTCGAGGTTGCAGGGAGGAATCACCGCCCAATCATTGAGGGGCATGAACCAGTCATCTCCGGACTGCCTCAGTGACTCTGTAAATTTTCTACCCTTTTAGTCACGGTACGTAACTCCCCCGGACCTGGTGCCTACCTGGAAAAAGACGTACGCCGCCCACCTCCGACCGCACGTGAGCTGGGCGGGGAGGTGGGCGGCGTCGCTGGAACTGAGAGCTAGCTGCTCTTGCGGCTGCGCCGGGCAGCCAGTTCATCTAACCCGATGACGGTGGGATCGGTGACCTCTTCCACCCGCTCTGAGGGGAAGGCCGCGATGGTTCCGGTCAGTTCCTTCATGATCCCCGGCACGGCGATGCCGAACACACCCTGACCACCGCCGAGTAAATCGATGACCTCATCGTTGGAGCGGCACTCGTAGACGGTGGTGCCGTCGGAGACCAGGGTGATCTCGGCGATGTCGTTGACGCCGCGGTCGCGGAGCTTCTCCACGGCGAGGCGGATGTTCTGCAGGGAGATGCCGGTGTCCAGCAGACGCTTGACGATCTTCAGCACGAGGATGTCGCGGAAGGAATAGAGGCGCTGCGAACCGGAGCCGCGCGCACCACGGATGGAGGGCACGACCAGTTTGGTGCGTGCCCAGTAGTCAAGCTGGCGGTAGGTGATGCCGGCGACCTGGCATGCGATGGGCACACGGTAGCCGACCTCCTCCCCTGGACCGAGGTCGAAGAGGGACTCCTGGACGGGTTGATTGTTCGTGCTCACGTAATTACTCCCATGGGGTTTTTAAAGGCACCTTATGCGCCATTAAAATCCAAGGTTAGACGAACGTCAAGGGGTAGCGCGAAGCCACGCCGAAAACATGAGCTACATGAACCGTGTCCGGGTCAGTCCTTTTCGGTGTTTTCTTCCTCGTCATCGGGCCCGGAATCGGACTCGGGGCCAGCATCAGCTGGGCCGTTGCCTTCGAAGAAATCCGATTCTGACATGCCGAGTGAACGCATCATCTGTTCGAAATCGGCGTCCGCCTCCGCATCCCCGGAGGCGGAGAGTTCCTCGCCGCTGGTGGTGGGTGCGGAATCGAAACGCAGGCCGAAGTATTCTTCCAGCACATCATCGGAGACGAAGAAGGAGGCCTGGTTGAGCACATCCTCCTCCACGTGGATCTCCAGTTCCAGGGCGCGGGCGATGAGCAGCGCGTCGGAGGGGCGGGCGTCGAGCTGCTCACCGTCAGCCAGTACGAGTGAGGCGATGAACACGCCCTCATAGTGGCTGATGATGTTGACGGCCGTGACTCCCCCGGTGCTCCGGTTGAGCAGGTCGAGCAGCAGGTCGATGGTGCCGGGACGGCGCGGGGTGTACCCACCCTGGCGGATGTCCAGTTCAGCGGCGGCCAGCGGTGACATCCAGATCGGGAGGATCCGGTTCTGCTCTGCCCATCGCAGGAGCACGCAGGTGAACTGCTCCGGTCCGGCGGTGTGCACACCGTGATATTCAACGGGGATCAGTGTCAAGACAGCTCATCCCGCAGTGCGTTCTTGACCAGGCTCGCGTGCAGGGAGACCACCAGCGCGCTCATCTGCTGCCCCATCTCCTGCGCACGCTGACGCGCGGTGTCACCGTTGGAGCGAGCGACCGGCCCGGCGACCTGACCGATGAGGTCGGCCTGCCGGCTGGCGGTGTTGCGCAGCGACCGCAGGTGGCGCTCGTCGAAACCGAAGCCCTTGAGCGCCTGGGCGGTGGTGACGATGCGGACGTCGTCGGCGGTGAAGAAGCCGGCGTCGTCGGGGCGGATCAGCCCGGCGTCGAGAAGCACGAGGACATCGTCGACCGATGCGCCCGCCTGCGCGGCGACATCCGTGTCCGTCAGGCGTGTGGCCGCCGGCGCGCGGAAGCTCTCCGGCGAGACGATCGGCTCGGCCTCGACTGCGGTGAGCAGCGCGGTGACGGAACCGGAGTCCATGGCGTCCAGCTGCTCGCGGATCACCTTGAGCGGCAGATAGTTGTCGCGCTGGGTGAGCAGGATGTAGCGCAGCCGCTTGACATCGTCCCCGGTGAAGCGACGGTAGCCGGAGGCGGTGCGCTGGGGCGTGATGAGCCCCTCGGACTCGAGGAACCGGATCTTGGAGACGGTCACGTCCGGGAACTCGCCACGCAGCGCCTCGAGGACTTTACCGATGGACAGTGTCCTCACTGTCCGGGGTGTGCCCCCGGTGGCGCCGTGCACCGAGGTCGGACGGACGTCCGCCGACTTTCGAACAGCACTCACTGTGAATTACTCGCCCGTTCCTAGTCCTTCTTCGGGCCGGAGAGGAAGACCAGACGGAATTTGCCGATCTGGATCTCATCGCCGGTGGTCAGTACCTGGGAGTTACGCGGCTCGCGGTTGACGTAGGTGCCGTTGAGGGAACCGACGTCGAAGACCTCGAACTCACCGTCGTTGATACGGAACTCCGCGTGACGGCGCGAAACCGTGACGTCATCGAGGAAGATGTCCGACTCGGGGTGTCGGCCGGCGGTGGTGATCGCCTGGTCCAGCAGGAAACGTGCGCCGGCGTTGGGGCCACGCTTGACCACGAGGAGACCTGCACCCTCGGGGAGGTTGTCTGCCCCGGAGGCGGCAGGAGCGGAGCCTGCGCCGGACTCCATTTCCTTGAGAAGATCGGCCCGGAAGACCGAAGTGGTCTCCACCTGGGCCTCAGGAGTACCGGTGTTCTCGCTCATTTTCTAAACCTCCGCTTTTGTCGGAACTGTGACTGTTAGCCATCATAGCGACTGCAACGGCCACATGAGTGCGTCAGTGGCCGGATGTCGCACCCAGGGGGAGCCCCCGGGGTAGGTCGATCAGCGGAATAGATTACCAATTCCGGAGATCACTGAATTACCCGACCCCGCCAGCGGGTTGTCGGAGACCATGTAGGTCCATGTCGCCGAGGGGCGGGCGAGGCCGCCGTCGAGCAGATGGGCGCCGTCCTCGTCGATCTCGATCTCCGCGAAGGTCTCCACCGCCTTATCGACGGCCCGTTGCGCCAGATCCTTGAACTCACGCACCGCGATGCGGTGGTACTCGTCGATGGGGGTCTCCCGGGCGATGGCCCGTAGATGGATGGATTCCCGCACGTCATCCATGACGGCCAGGTGCTCGGCCCATTCATCGTCGAGGTGGAAGAGCATGATGTCCCGGGCCGCCTGCACCCGCACCCCCTCATCCAGGTGTGCCAGTTGCGCAGAACGCCACGGGTTGCGCTCGGAGAGCTCCTGCCAGGCCAGGTCCGTGTCCAGCAGGCGGGAACGCCGCTCATCGACGGTCACGCGCTGGTCCGCGAGCAGCTGGTTGTACTTCCACGTCTGGGAGTGGATCTCCAGCAGCTGCCCTTCGGTGACGCGCTGGCAGTGGCCGACCCAGTCCCGGATGCGGGGTGAATCAATCAGTCCACTCGGGTCCGGGTGTGCGGTGACGTTGTCGCCTGCCCCGCCGGAGACGACGACGTCATCCTGCAGGGAGACGAAGAACAGGGACAGTCCCGGGTCCCCCTGCCGCCCGGCGCGTCCGCGCAGCTGGTTGTCCAGGCGGGCGGTGCGGTGGCGGGCGGTGCCGATGACGGCAAGCCCGCCGAGGGCGGCGACGGCCTCGTGGTCGTCCTGGTCGGCACCGCCGAGGCGGATGTCGGTGCCGCGGCCGGCCATCTGGGTGGAGACGGTGACCCGGCCGAGGTCACCGGCTTCGGCGATGATGCGGGCCTCCTCGGCGTGGTTCTTGGCGTTGAGGACGTTGACCTCGATGTCATAGTCGGCCAGTGCTTCGGCAAGCGCCTCGGATTCCGCGACGTCCTGGGTACCCACCAGCACCGGCTGGCCGGTGGCGTGGATGCGGGCGATCTCCTCGACGATGGCGCGATTCTTCTCGGCGAGGGTGGCGTAGATGCGGTCGGCCTCGTCGAAACGCTGCAGTTCCTTGTTGCGGTCGATGACGGAGACGTGCAGGTCGTAGAACTGGCGGAGCTGGTCGGTGGCCTCCACGGCTGTGCCGGTCATGCCGCAGACCATCGGGTAGCGGCGCATGAGTGCCTGGAGGGTGATCGTGTCGAGGATGCGGCCGCCCTCGGTGACGTCGAGGCCTTCCTTGGCCTCCACGGCAGCCTGGAGGCCGTCGGGCCAGCGCTGCAGGTCGGCGACACGTCCGCGGGAGGCGTCGATGAGCTGGACCTTGCTGTCGGCGACGATGTAGTGGATGTCGCGGATGAGCAGGGCCTTGGCGTGCAGGGCCAGGTTGACCTTGACCAGGGTGGTGCCCACGTGTTCGTCGTCGTAGAGGGAGGCTATGCCCAGGGCGCCTTCGACGCGGTCGGCACCGGCGTCGGTGAGGAAGACGTTCCGGTGGTCGTCGTCGATGGTGTAGTGCTCGCGTTCGCGCAGGTGGCGCACGACGTCGGTGATCTGCCCGGCGGTCTCGAGTCCGGGTTGGCTGCCGGCGAGGACGAGCGGGACGAGGGCTTCGTCGACAAGCACGCTGTCGGCCTCGTCGACGAGCGCGACATCGGCGGGTGCCTGTACGGCGTCCGCGCGGCGGGTGATCTGCTGGTCGCGCAGGACGTCGAAACCGATCTCGTTGACCGGCCCGTAGACCACGTCGCAGGCGTAGGCGGCGCGGCGTTCCTCCGGGCCCAGTTTCTCGGTCACGGCGGCCACGCTCAGACCGAAGAACTCGACGAGGGGGCGCATCCATTCGGCGTCACGCTCGGCGAGGTAGTCGTTGACCGTGATCACGTGCACCCGCTTGCCGGTCAGTGCGAAACCGGTGGCGGCCATGGCGCCGACCAGTGTCTTGCCCTCGCCGGTGGCCATCTGGATGACATCGCCCTCCACCAGGCGCAGCACGGCCTGGGACTGGACCGGGAAGGGCGCCAGCCCCAGGGTCCGTTCGGAGGCCACGCACAGCACGCCGAGGAATGCTGCGGGGTCGGAGATGGAGCCCCCGGCGGCGAGCTCGCGCGCGCGGTGGGCGAGGGCGGCGTCATCAAGCTGCGCCATCCCGGATGTCTGTGCGCCGGCATCCTTGACGATCGCACGGCTGCGCTTCTGATTACGGGTCGATTGAGCACCCATCGCCCGCCAGAACCAGTCGAATGCCACGGTGAACCTTCCTGTGGGCCTGCAAGTACTGCTCACCACCCTAGTTGAGGGTCATGGCTATTCTTGTTGACATGCATTCTGTGAGCGTGAAAATTCCCTCGGCGCGAGGGACGATGATGGCCGGCACCATTGACTACCCGGACACCCCGCCCATCGCCTATGCGGTATTCGCGCACTGTTTCACCTGTAACCGCTTCGTCCCCGCCGCTTCGCGCGTGTGCAAGACGCTCGCGGAGCACGGGATCGCCGCGCTGCGTTTCGACTTCCCCGGCCTGGGCCAGTCGGAGGGGGATTTCGGGGACACCACGTTCACCACCAACGTCGACGACATCATCGCCGCCAGCCGGTGGCTCGCCGAGAATCACCAGGCCCCGCAGCTGCTCATCGGCCACTCCCTCGGTGGGGCTGCTGCCCTCAAGGCCGCGACCCGCCCGGAGATGGCCTCCATCACGGCCGTGGCCACCCTCGCCGCCCCCTTCGATCCGGCGCATGCGGTCCTCCACTTCGCCGACCACATCCGCGACGCCGAGGAGGACGGCTCCGTCACCGTCACCCTCGCCGGCCGCGACATCAACATCTCGCGGGAATTCCTCGAGGACCTCGCCGACAACAACCCCGAGATCTACCTGCCCACCCTGCGCAAGCCACTGCTGCTGCTGCACTCCCCCACCGACCAGACCGTCGGCGTGGACAACGCCGGCAAGATCTTCCGCGTCACCCGCTACCCCAAGTCCATGGTGTCGGTGGACCGGGCCGACCACCTGTTCACCCGCGGCACCTCCGCCGTGGATGCCGGGCACACCATCGCCGAGTGGGCGAAGCCCTACCTGCAGCCTGCCTATGCGGCGCCGGCGGTGAACACCGACCAGGTGAAGTCCCAGGTGGCCGCGGGAACAAAGTACGGCGTCATCCTCAACACCCGCACCGGGGAGCTCAAGGCCGATCTGCCGAAGACCAACGGCGGCAAGGGGCAGGGGCACTCCCCCGTCGACCTGCTCATGTCGGCCCTGGCCACCGCCTCCACCCACGCCATCCGTGAGGCCGCCACCGGCATGAAACTTGACGACGTCGAGGTCTCCATCACCAACGCCTCCCGCAACGTCTTCGAGCGCAAGATCATCCTGCACGGGCAGCTCAACGATGTCCAGCGCCGCCAGCTTCTCGACGCCGCCCGCACCTCCCCCGTCGAGGCCATGCTCGCCGGCGCCAAGATCATGGACGTCCCGGCATGAGCGGCGACTGGGAGGGCAGGCGCTGCCCCTGCAACACCGGCCTGAAGTATGAGGAGTGCTGCGGCCGCTACCACGCCGGCGCCGTCGCACCCACCGCTGAAACGCTCATGCGTTCCCGATTCACGGCCTTCGTCGTCCGTGACGCCGAGTACCTGATGCGCACCTGGGATCCGGACACCCGCCCCTATGAGCTGACGCTCGTTGACCTGCCCGTGCAGTTCTACCGCCTCGACATCCTCGACGTCTTCGAAGGTGGGCCCTTCGACACCGAGGGCATGGTCGAATTCGAGGCCTTCTACCGCGGCGACCCGCCCGGTTCCCAACGCGAGCGATCCATCTTCAGCCGCATCGACGGGGCCTGGTTCTACACCGCCGGAGACATGGACTGACCAGGCGATTCGACTTAAAGGATCACACTGTTGTAACCTGAACCACGTTGCACTTCGGGTGCAACGGCGGACTGTGGCGCAGCTTGGTAGCGCACTACACTGGGGGTGTAGGGGTCGCAGGTTCAAATCCTGTCAGTCCGACGAGCAGACTCAAGGCCAGAAGGTATTCCACCTTCTGGCCTGTTTCATTTTCCGGGCGGGATCTGTGGGAACGGGAAATTTATCTGATCAACTCGGGTCCAGAAAGCAGGATTTCAAGAAGAAGTTGATCAGATAAATCCGACGCCAAGGCCTGCGACGCAGCAGGTCTTCGACAAAAATAGGTCCGTATGACCATCACCCCGCTCACCCACGCCACCTACAACGAGTTCACCGCACGCCCAGGGCTGGTCCTGGCCAACTTCTGGTCCACCTCCTGTGGCCCGTGCCTGCGTTTCCGCAGGAGCTACCAGGCCGCCGCCCGGGAGATCCCGGAGGCCGCCTTCGGGGAGGCCGAGGTGGAGATACAGCAGCTGCTGGTCAGGGACCTGGAAATATCCACCATCCCGACGCTGCTCATCCACCGGGATGGCGAACTCGTCTACCGCGACCCCACTCCCCGGCCGGAGTCCGGCACCTTCAGCACCATCCCGGGCGCCCCGCGGTTTCTGGACGTGATGTACCGGCAGGAGGAGTTCATCAGTTTCGTCCGCACCCTGTGAAACCGTTGCGACGTCTGCCCCCGCGTCCTATGGTCGAGGTCACACGGGTAATTTCCCCGGCAAAACCAACCGCCACAGGAGTGCCATCATGACCACCACCCCCACGGGCTACACGTACGACCAGGAGCTGCCCGCCTCCCCTGTCACCGAGGAACAGCTCCAGAAGCTGCTCACCGACGTCATGTGGTCGGAAGCGGATGTCCCCGCGATCCGGCGCGCCGGGGAGATCCTCGCCCCACGGGTCACGGAGATCCTCGACGTCTGGTACAAATTCATCGGTTCCACCTCCCACCTGGTGTCCGTGTTCGCCGGTCCGGACGGGGAACCTGACGATGCCTACCTGGCTGCGGTGCGCGGCCGCTTCGAGCGCTGGGTGGTGGATCTGTGCACCCGGGACTTCGACGGGCGGTGGCTGGCCTACCAGGAGGAGATCGCGCTGCGGCACCACACGTCGAAGAAGAATCAGACCGATAATGTGGACTCACCGGTCCCCCACGTACCGATGAGCCATATATTCGGCCTGGTAGTGCCGGTCACCCTCTCGGTGCGCCGCTTCCTGGAGGAGGGCGCCACCGAGGGGGAGGATGTCGAGGCCATGCACCAGGCGTGGTTCAAGGCCGTGACGGTCTCCCTGGTGCTGTGGACCCGCCCCTACGCCGGCGAGCTCTGGTAGCGCCCGTCAGCCCAGGAGTGTCTTGTCGGACAGGGTCGCGCCCTTGATCCGGCTGAACTCGCCGAGCAGGTCCCGGACGGTCAACTGCGACTTCGTGGCGGCGTCGGCCTCGTAGACGATGCGGCCCTCGTGCATGAGGATCAGGCGGTTGCCCAACCGGAGGGCCTGCTCCATGTTGTGGGTGACCATGAGGGTGGTCAGCCTGCCCTCGGAGACGATCTTCTCGGTCAGGCCGGTCACCAGCTCGGCCCGCTGGGGGTCAAGTGCTGCGGTGTGCTCGTCGAGAAGCATGATCCGCGGGTTGGTGAAACCGGCCATGAGCAATGACAGTGCCTGGCGCTGCCCGCCGGAGAGCAGCCCGACCTTGGCGGACAGACGGTGCTCCAGGCCGAGTTCCAGGGTGGCGAGCTTCCCGACGAACTCTTCCCGGCGCCTACGGGTCAGGCTCGGGCCGATGCCGCGGAATCTACCGCGCATGAGCGCCAGGGAGAGGTTCTCCTCGATGGTGAGGTTGGGGGCGGTGCCCGCCAGGGGGTCCTGGAAGACCCGGCCCACGAAACGGGCCCGGCGGTGTTCGCGGAGGCGGTTGACGCGGCGGCCGTCGATGATCACGTTGCCGGTGTCCACGGACAACCTGCCGGCGACGATGTTGAGCAGGGTGGATTTGCCCGCGCCGTTGGAGCCGATGACGGTGACAAAATCACCCTGGTCCATGGTCAGGTTGAGGTTGGCCAGCGCCACGCGTTCGTTGACGGTGCCAGGGAAGAAGGTCTTCGACACGTTCTCGATTCTCAGCATGCCCCTACTCCGATCCGGCCGTGGTCAACGCCGCCGCGGCAACTGCGCCCGCCGCGATCCCGGTGGCTGCGGTGGTCCCGCGCCGGTTCAGGTACCAGCGGCTGAACCAGCGCCACATCTCCTTGAAGCGGGGCACCAGCAGCGCCACGATGACCAGCAGCGCGGTGATCAGCTTCATGTCGTTGGGGTCGAGGCCGACCTGCAGCGCCAGGAAGATGATGATGCGGTAGAGCACCGCGCCGACGATGACGGCGAAGACCGCGGCCCACAGCCAGCGCTGGCCGAGGATCGCCTGGCCCATGATCACCGAGGCCAGACCCACCAGGATCAGGCCGATGCCCATGGAGATGTCCGCGAAACCCTGGTACTGGCCGACCAGGGCACCGCACATGCCGACGAAACCGTTGGACAGCGACAGGGTGAGGATCTTGGTGTAATCGGTGGACACACCGAAGGAGGTGATCATCGGACCGTTGTCACCGGTGGCCCGCAGCGAGAGGCCGAGGTTGGTGGTGAGAAACCACACCACGAGCAGCCCGAGGGCGGCGACCATGATCGCCAGCATGCCGGCCCCGGCCCAGGTGCCCAGGACGCCGGCTTCCCGCATGCCGGTGAAGACGGTCTCCTGGCGCAGCAGGGGGATGTTCGCCCCGCCCATGATCCGCAGGTTGATCGACCACAGGGCGATCATCGTGAGGATGCCGGCCAGCAGGCCGTCGATCCGGCCCTTGGTGTGCAGCAGACCAGTGACGCCACCGGCGATGAAGCCGGTGACGAAGCCGGCCAGGGTGGCCCACACCGGGTCCCAGCCACGGAGGATGCCCACCGCGGCGGTGGCGGCCCCGGTGGTGAAGCTGCCGTCGACCGTCAGATCGGGGAAGTTGAGGACCCGGAACGTCAGGAAGACACCGAGTGCCATCACCCCGTAGATGAGGCCGACCTCGACGGCGCCGATCATGCCGTCTCGGCCTCGTCGAGGATCGCCTGCGGGATGGTCACGCCCTGGCGCTCGGCGGCCTCCTCATTGATGACGTAGGTGAACTCGGTGGCCTTCTCCACGGGCATGGTGGCTGTGTCCTCACCGTCGCGGAGCACACGCAGGGCCATCTCACCTGTCTGGCGGCCCAGCTCGGTGTAGTCGATGCCCAGGGTGGCCACGGCACCACCCTCGACGGTGCCGGACTCCGCGCCGATCACCGGGATCTGCTTCTGCTCGGCGACCTGGATGAGAGAGGCGATGCCGGAGACGACCATGTTGTCGGTGGGCACGTAGATGGCGTCGACGTCGCCGAGGGCCTCGACGGCCTGCTGGATGTCATTGGCGGTGGTCACGGTCTGCGTGACGATCTCCAGGTCACGCGGTCCCGCGGCCTCCCGGGCAGCCTCCACCTGGACCTGGGAGTTGACCTCGCCGGAGGCGTAGACGATGCCCACGGTACGGGCGTCCGGCACGAGCTCCTTGAGCAGGTCGAGCTGGTCCTCGATGGGGGCGACATCCGAGGTGCCGGTGACGTTGCCACCCGGGGCCTCCTCGGAGTCGACCAGCTCCGCGGAGACCGGGTCGGTCACGGCGGTGAACAGCACCGGGATGTCGGTGATGTTCTGGGCGGTGGCCTGGGCGGCGGGGGTGGCCACGGCCAGCACCATGTCCAGGTCCTTGCCCGCGAACTGCTGGGCGATGGTCAGAGCGGTGGACTGCTCTCCGTTGGCGTTCTGCTCGTCGAAGCTGACGTCGACGCCGGCCTCCTCGAAGGCCTCCTTGAAGCCGGCGGTGGCGGCGTCGAGCGCCGGGTGCTGGACGAGCTGGTTGATGCCGATGGTGTAGCCGTCATCCCCCGTGGCATCCGAGGTGGAGTCGGAGTCGGAGGTGCACGCGGTCAGAAAAAGCGCGGCGGCGGTGAGACCGGCCATTACCTTGGTGCGTGAGGAGAACATGAGTGGTTCCTTCCTGGACCCTGTGTGATCTGATACGCACCTCAATCTACTTGCCCCGCACATCACACAGCCGATGACCCGCCTCAAACCCTCAGGAAGGGAACACCTCGGTGCCCGGCCGGGGCTCTCCCGGCTCCTCGACCGGCGGTGGTACGGGTTCCCGGATGATGAGGCACTCCGGTTCGATCGTCACGGTGAATGCGGAGACCTCACTGACCTCGTCACCGTCAACCTCAAAGATCTCCGGCTGCGCCAGCGATACGTCGAGCCGGGTGGCGGTGGCGTAGCGCAGGGTGTCGGTGTCGTGGTCACCGCCGGTGACCTGCCCATCCCGGCGCGCCAGGCGGTTGCGTACCTTCCGTCCCATGTGGAGGGCCAGTTGTCCGACGATCTGGAACCAGCCGGGCAGGCCTTTGGGGCGCAGGGCGACGATGTCGAAGTGGCCGTCGTTGGCCACGGCATCAGGAAACAGCGGGATGTTGCCCACCAGTTCGCCGCAGTTGCCGATGATGAGGGAATGGACGCGGGTCCGGCGGGCGGGGGTGCCGTTGAGTTGCCAGGTCAGGCGGATGCGGCGGCCGCCGGTGAGCGATTTTGCGATGCCCACGGTGTAGGCGAGGAACTTCACCCGCTTTTTCAGGTCATCGTCGGTGTTGATGATCATGCCGGCGTCCACCCCGATGCCGGCCATGACCACGAAGTCCAGTTCCTCGGATTCGCCGTCGGGGCGGGTGAGCAGCGCGGTGCAGACGTCGATGCGCGTGTCCCGGCCGGAGAAGGCGGCCTCCACGGCTGCGGGAATCTCCAGGGGCAGTTTGAGGTTGCGGGCGAGCAGGTTGCCGGTGCCTGCGGGGATGACGGCCAGCGTCACGTCGGTGCCGCGTAGGGCGGCGGCTACGGCGCGGATGGTGCCGTCGCCTCCGACGGCGAGCACCATGGTGTGGCCCTCCTCCGCGGCCTGCTGGGCGGGGCCGAATCCGGGGTCTTCGACCGAGGTTTCCAGGAAGGTCGGTGGTTGCCAACCGTGGTCGGTGGCGGCCGTGGCCACCAGATTCTGCAGTTCACGGACATCAACCTTGGTGGGGTTGAACACCACGGCCACGCGGGGCGCGGAATCGTTGGGCCTCATAGGACCCCAACCTACACACCGAAGAAGTTGCGGACCTCGGAGGTCGCCCCCTCGGGCCAGACATGGGTGCCGCCGCCGATGCGGAGGTGGACGACGGGCAGGCGGCAGCCCAGCCAGTGCTGTTCGACGATCTCCGGGCTGTTGCGGGTCAGGGCGACGCCGTCGCAGCGGTTACGCTCGGCGAAGTCGTCGAGGACCTCCTGGACGGGTTCGTAGTCGGTGCCGTGGCGTTGTCCGCCGTTGTAGTAGATGACGTCGTCGTGGGTGCCGTGGATGTCCAGCAGGGCGACGGGGCGTTCGCTGCAGTCCTGGTGGATCGTCTCGTAGTAGGCGGCGCCGACGGGGGCGACGGCGTGGAAGCTCTCGGGCATGTGGCAGCTGAGATAGGCGGCGAATCCGCCGCCGTTGGAGAATCCGGTGGCGAAGATACGGTTGCGGTCGACGGGGAAGGTGGAGACGACCTCATCGAGGAGAGTCTGCACGAATGCGAGGTCCTCCTCCCCTGCCGTCTCCGCGTAGGGGGCCGGGGCCCAGGCCCGGTCGACGCCCTCGGGGTAGATGACGATGGCGGGGGCCCCATCGAGTCCGGTGTTCGCGGCCAGCTCCTCGGCGGTCTCCTCCCAGCCGTGGAAGGCGAAGATCACCGGCCACTGCCGGCCGCGGTAGAAACCGTCGGGGGTGGACATCCGGAAGTGGCGTTGCCGGTCGTTGACGGTCAGGGTGTCGCGGGTGGTCTTCTGCGGGGCGCCGGCGCTGGGTGCCACCGTCTCCTCCCCCGCCGGCTGTTTTCCGGTGGGGATGGTGCAGCCCGTGAGCAGCATTAACGCCGCCAGTACAGCGGTCAGGGCGGTTCTCATCAAAATTCACCCTTCTGGAAGCCTCTGGTGGTGGCCATGGGGAGGAATGCGCGATCACACATTACGCTGATGTTCCACCTAGTGGGTAACCGTCAGACCCGCCCCCGCGACCAGGCCGACCACAGTTCGGTGTAGCGTCCGCCGCGGGCGACGAGTTCCTCGTGGGTGCCGTGTTCCACGACCTCGCCCTCCGCCATGACGAGGACCTGGTCCGCGCGGGAGGCCTGGTCGAGGCGGTGTGCGACGACAAGTGCCGCGCGGTCGCGGGTGACCTCCTCGGCGGCGGCCTCGAGGTTGCCCGCACCGACGGAGCCGGATTCGGCCGTGGCCTCGTCCATGACCACCACCTTCGGGTCGAGCAGGAGGATACGGGCCAGGGCCAGCTGCTGGGCGGCCACAGGGTCGAGCTGGTGGCCGCGGGCACCGACCTCGGTGTCCAGTCCCTCGGGCAGCTCATCGAACCAGTCGGCACGTACCCGGGCCAGCACCTCGAGGAGTTCGGCGTCGGTGGCCTCCGGGCGGGCGAGGGTGAGGTCCTCGCGCAGGGTGCCGGAGAAGACGTGGACGTCCTGGGAGATCATGGCCAGCCGGGCCACGCGTTCGGCATCGGAGAGGGAGGAGACCTCGACCCCGTCGATACGCACGGTGCCCTCGTCGGGCACGCGCAGCCCGGCGAGCAGGGCGGCGACGGTGGTCTTGCCGGCACCCGAGGCACCCACCAGGGCCACGGTCTCGCCGGGCCGGATGTCCAGGGAGACATCGCGCACCGCCCATCCCGAGCCGTAGCTGAAGCTGACGTTGTCCATGACCACGCGGCCGACCTTGGCCGGCGCCCCGGTGTCGGGGACAGGCGCCGGCGGGTCGGAGACCACGCCGACGATACGTGTCAGGGAGGCATAGCCGGACTGGACCATGTCGAGCACCCGCATGATCATCATCAGCGGGCCACGCAGACGGATGAGCATCAGCGCGGCGCCGGTGACCGCACCAACGCTGAGCGCTCCCGTGGTGGCCAGGCGGTAGCCGACCAGCAGGGCGACGGAGAGCATGATGAATTCCGTGACCACGATCCACATCTGCAGGACCATCATGGTCATCCGTGCCCGGACACCCTTGTCCACCACATCCGTGGAGGACGCGTTGATGCTGCGGTGCATCTGCTCCTCCATGCGGTAGGCGCGCACCGTCGCCCGGCCACGGATGGCCTCCAGCACACGGCGGGCGCGTTCGGCCATGGCGGCGCGCTCCCCGGCGTAGCGCTCCGGGGCGACCTTGAGGTAGGCGCGGGCAGCGAGGAAGTAGATGGGGGCGACGACCAGCGGCACCAGCAGGAACTGCCAGTCGAGGCTGAACAGGGCGATGGTGGTCGCCGCGATCATGAACACCGAGCTGGCCAGGATCGGCAGGGTCTCGGTGACGGCGGTGGACAGCTCGGCCACGTCATCGGTGGAACGTGAGACCAGGTCACCGGTGCCGGCGTCCTCCACGCGGTGGACGGGGAGCCCGAGGGCCGTGCCGACCATGTCATCGCGCAGGTTCGCGATGACCCGCTCACTGATCCGCGAGAGCAGGTAGAAACCGGTCGCCGAGAGTACGGCGGCGGTCAGAGCCGCCACCACCAGGAGCAGCCCGGTGATGAGCAGGTCTCCGTCGTCGAGGACGATGTCGACGATCCGGCCCAGCAGGATCGGAACCAGCACATTGGCGCCCGAGCCCAGGCTCAGCAGCGCGATCGCCGCCCAGAACCCGGGTCCCGCGCCGGGGACCGCGCTGATCTGGCGGGCCACCTCACGGCGGACCTGGCCGAGGTCCGCGAGGGGGAAACGCAGTTCACTCACAGGACAATCTCCTCGGATGCGTCCAGCACGCGGTCGGCGACGGCGAGCCAGGCGGGGGCGCTGGTGTAGACGAGCGTGACCCGGTCGCGGCGCAGGTCGGCGACGCGGCCGGCGATGGCCTGCTCGGTCACGGAGTCCACCGCGGTGGTCGGTTCCTGGAGGATGAGCACCTCCGCGTCGGTGGCCAGGGCACGGGCCAGGGCCACGCGCTGGCGCTGGCCGCCGGAGAGGTTACGGCCGTTCTCGCCGACCTCCCGGTCGGGGCCGCCGGGGATGTCCTGGGCGCTGGCGCTGTGCAGCGCCGCGCAGGCGACGTCGCGGTCGGGGTGGATGTTGTCGATGACGCGGCCGTCGAAAAGATCCGCCGAGTAGGGGGCGACGACCACGCGGGGGCGCGGCAGGAGCACCAGGTCGTCCGGGGCGCGGTCGGTGACCACGGTCAGGCCGGCGGGCAGCTCGGGGACGTCCGCGTGTTCCTCAGGTAGCGCCGGTCCGGCGCCGAGGATCTCCACGATGCGTTTGCCGGAGGCCTGGGCCGCCGCCCAGCGGGAGGCGATGTTCTTGCCCAGCATGGTCATCGGCTGGATGATGAACTGGGTCAGGCCGACGACGGTGATCAGTTCACCGACGCTGATCTGCCCGTTGACGGCGAGTGCGCCCGCCGCCACACCCACGCCGATGACGTAGACGGCGCCGGTGGATTCGGTGATGGCGTTGAGACGGGCCTGTGCGGCGTTGGCCTCCACGGTGCGGTGGTAGGCCTCGTCGGAGACTGCCGCGTAGCGGCCGCAGACGGTGTTGACCGCGCCGAGGCCCTTGAGGATGCGCAGTCCCTGCACCACGTCGGTGGCCATCGCAGCGGTCCGGGCCAGGGCACGCTGCCGCAGGGTGGAGCGCCTGCGCAGGGGGATGGAGGCCTTCAAGGCCATCCACACCACCAGCGGTCCGCCGATGAGCACGGAGATGCCCAGCCACGGGTTGATCGAGAGCATGACCACGCCGACGTAGATGACGGAGACGATCTCGGCGACGGGGAAGACCGTCATCATCACCGCATCGGAGACGCGCTGGGTGTCGGAGGAGGCGATCGACAGCAGCTCCCCGGCGGTGCGCGGCCGGCCCGCCATGCCGCGCGGATCCTGGATCCGGTCGGTCACCGCCATGCGCAGATGGTGGCCGATGAGCAGGGCGGAACGGATGAGCAGGAGACGGGCGAACCAGCTGGTCACCGCATTGAGGACGAAGACGGAGGCCAGCACCCCGAGCCACAGCAGCAGGCGCTGGAAATCACCCGGCGCGATGGCCTCGTCGATGGCCCGGCCGATGATCAGCGGGGTCAGGCCGTTGCACAGGAAGGCCACGGACATGAGGACCGCTGAGGCCCCGGTGTGCCGCCACCTGGAAAAGACGGTCCTGAGCAACCACCGCGGATCATCCGCCGCCGGAATTCGTGACATGATGGGTATCCTAACTGACCCCGATTTCCCAGCCAGGCACCCATGACCCCCTCCCCCGCCTTCCGTCCCGCCTCCGGGAAGGACACCCCCGGTTTCACCGATGACTCCCACCGGCAGCGCTCCGCGTGGGCTTTCCGGACCGGGGCCGAGACCTACGATGATGTCCGCCCGGGTTATCCGCCGGAGGTGGTGGATCTGCTCGCCGGTCACCGGGTGGTCGCTGATCTGGGTGCCGGGACGGGCAAGCTGACGGCCGCGCTGGTGGGTGCGGGGCATGAGGTGCTGGCCGGTGATCCCAGCCCGGACATGGTGCGGGTCCTGCATGAGCGGTTGCCGGGGGTGCCGGTGTGGCGGGCGACGGCTGAGGCGACCTCGCTTGCCGACGCCGCCGTGGACGCCGTCACCTGCGCGCAGACGTGGCACTGGGTCGACGCGGCCGCGGCCTGTACGGAGCTGGACCGGGTGGTGCGCCCGGGTGGCCGGGTGGTGCTGGTGTGGAACAACCTCGATGTCAGTCATCCCTGGGTGCTGCGCCTGACGCGCATCATGCACTCGGGCGATGTGCAGCGCCCGGGTTTCGTCCCGGAGGTGCACGCGCCGTGGTCGGTGACCGGGGAGCTGCGCACGGGCTGGGTCCAGCACCTGCGCACCGGCCAGGTCCATGATCTGATGGCCTCGCGTTCCTACTGGCTGCGCTCGGATGGGAAGGTCCGGGCGCGGATGACCCGCAATCTCAACTGGTACCTCCACGAGCGGCTGGGTTTCCAGGAGGGTGAGCTGCTGGCCATCCCCTACCGCACGGATGCCTTCATCCTGGAGCGCTGAGCGGTATCAGAGGGCGGTATCAGAGGCCGAAGCGTTCCCCGCCGCGATGGAAGGTGTCATAGCGGTGGCCGGTGAGCCGGAAGCCGTCGCCGGTCTCCTCGCTGAGGCAGGCGAGGGAGCCCTCCGCGGGGCTCAGGCAGGTGACGGTGCCCAGGCGGATCATCTCGCCGGGAGCCAGGCGTTTCGCCGGCACGCCGGACGTCTGTCCCGGGGGTGCTGCCCCGATATCGGCGGAGAATTCCCCGTTGTGGTGCTGCTGCTCGTCGAAGACGATGAGTGAGGACTCCTCCTGCGCCGTCGCCGCGGAGACGCATTCCCCGGAGGTGCCGGAGCCGTTGACCCGGATGTGGCATTCGGTGACTCCGTCGGAGGAGGCGAAGGCGTGCCCGTCCTGACCCGGCAGCCGGAAACGCCCGGCGGGCACCTCCGTGTACTCGAGCTGCGTCACCGTTTCAGTGACGGAGGTGGAGCCGGAGGGGGTGACCAGCTGGGCATGGTCGGTCGGGTCGGTGGGGTCGGTCGGGGTGGCGCAGCCGACGAGCAGCAGTCCCGCGGTGAGCAGGGCCGTGGCACGACGTACCACGGGGACGCTACTTCCTGGTGCGACGTTCGCGCACGCGCACCGCGATACGGACGGGGGAACCGTGGAAACCGAACCGCTCGCGGAACTTGCGTTCCAGGTAGCGGCGGTAACCGGCATCGAGGAAACCGGTGGTGAACAGGACGATCACCGGCGGACGGGTCGAGGCCTGGGTGGCGAAGAGCACGCGCGGCAGACGGCCGGCCTTCATGGGCGGAGGGTTCGCGGCAATCGCCTCACGCAGCCAGTTGTTGAGCTGGCCGGTGGAGATACGCCGGTCCCAGCTCTCCAGGGCCTGGAGCATGGCCGGTTCGAGGCGCTGCAGGGCGCGGCCGGTCTGGGCGGAGACGTTGATGCGGGTCACCCACGGCAGGTGGCTGAGCTGCTGGTCGATCTCCCGGTCGAGATCGTAGCGGCGGTCCTCGTCCATGAGGTCCCATTTGTTGAAGGCGATGACCAGCGCCTTGCCCGATTCCAGCACCATGTTCAGGACGCGCTGGTCCTGCTCGGAGATGGGTTCGGCGGCGTCGATGAGCATGACGCAGACCTCGGCGGCGTCGATGGCCGCGTGGGTGCGCAGGGAGGCGTAGTACTCATGGCCCTGGGCCGTGTGGACCTTCTTGCGCAGGCCGGCGGTGTCGACGAACTTCCACAGCTTCTGGTCGAGCTGGACCAGGGAGTCGACGGGGTCGACGGTGGTGCCCGGCACGTTGTCGACGACCGAGCGTTCCTCCCTGGCCACCTTGTTCAGCAGCGAGGACTTGCCCACGTTGGGCTTGCCCACGAGTGCGACGCGGCGTGGGCCCTCGACGATGGAGGATTTGCGCGGGGTCTCGGGGAATTTCGCCAGGACCTCATCGAGGACGTCGGCGCCGCCGCGGCCGTGGAGTGCGGAGACCGGCCACGGGTCGCCGAGGCCGAGGGCGTAGAACTCCGCCATGTCGGCGTAGAGGGTGTCGGAGTCGAATTTATTGGCCACGAGGACGACCGGGACCTCGGCCTTCTGCAGGCGCTTGGCCATGACGGAGTCGGTCTCGGTGATGCCGACCTTGGTGTCGACGACCATGACGATGACGTCGGCGGTCTCCATGGCGACCTCGGCCTGGCGGGCGATGGCGGCGTGGATGCCCTTGACGTTGGGGTCCCAGCCGCCGGTGTCCTGCACCAGGTAGCGGCGGCCGTTCCACTCGGCGAGGTAGGAGATGCGGTCGCGGGTGACGCCGGGGAAGTCCTCTACAACGGCCTCACGGCGGCCGAGGAAGCGGTTGACCAGCGTCGACTTGCCCACGTTGGGGCGGCCGACGATGGCGACGGTGCACAGCTCCTCCTCGAGGTGCTCCTGGGTCTCGATGCCCAGGCGTTCCTCGAGGTCGGCCCACTCCTCCTCGGTCATCTCGTCGAAGTTGAAGTCCTCGGGGTCGAAGTCCTCCGGGGCCCAGCCTTCACCGGGGGCGAGTTCCTCCTCGTCGATGAAGACGCCCTCGGCGTCCATTTCGCCGCCGCCGGGGGTGTGGAAGACGAATTCGGTCTCGTTCTCGTCGGGGCCGGGGGTGTTCTGCTCGGTCATCGGGAGGACTCCTTCACTAGCTCGATGAGGTTCTCGAGCACCTGGTCGAGGGTCATCTCGGAGGTGTCGATGATGGTGGCGTCCTCGGCGGGACGCAGGGGCGAGGTGGCACGGGAAGAGTCCATCTCGTCACGGCGGATGACATCGGCCAGCACGGTACCGAAATCGGCCTCGCGGCCGGCGGAGCGGTCCTGCTGGTAGCGGCGACGGGCGCGGACCTCCGCGGAGGCGGTGAGGTAGGCCTTGGCGGGGGCGTCGGCAAGCACGACGGTGCCGATGTCGCGGCCTTCGACGATGGCGCGGTGCGCCTCGGCGGCCAGGCGGCGCTGCAGGGCGACGAGGTTCTCGCGCACCTCCGGCACGGCGGAGACCGCGGAGACGTTACGGGTGACCTCGGGGCCGCGGATCTCCTCGGCGACGTTCTCCCCGGCGAGCAGTACCTCGGTGGAGTCAGGGTCGTTGTTGACACCCAGCGGCAGGTCGCGGGTGGCCTCAATGACCTTGTTGACGTCCGT
Organism: Corynebacterium hylobatis; assembly: GCF_003955685.1. Taxonomy (GTDB): domain Bacteria; phylum Actinomycetota; class Actinomycetes; order Mycobacteriales; family Mycobacteriaceae; genus Corynebacterium; species Corynebacterium hylobatis. The sequence goes on along the minus strand of NZ_RXHJ01000007.1, from coordinate 19,119 downwards.
CGGGTCCACGCCTGCGCGCAGCACGGCGAGTGTGGCCACGCGGTACATGGCGCCGGTGTCGATGTAGCAGGCGTCCAGGCGCTTGGCCAGGGCGCGGCAGGTGGTGGACTTGCCGGTGCCGGAGGGGCCGTCCACCGCCAGGATCAACCCACCTCCCGGCATGTTGGAGCAGCTCACATTCCCACCGCCTTGTACAGCGAGGTCAGCTCAGACTGGTTGAGGGCACGCAGGTGGCCCGGCTTCTGCTCGCCGAGCTGTACCGTGTGGAGTTTGGTGCGCACGAGGCGCTGGACCGGGTAGCCGGCAGCCTTGAGCATGCGGCGGACGATGTGCTTGCGGCCCTCGTGCAGCTCCACGCGCAGCAGAGACTGGCCCTCGTGGGTGTCCACGATCTGGACGTAGTCGACCCTGGCGGGGCCGTCGTCGAGTTCGATGCCGTTCTTCAGGGTGCGGATGAGCTTGCGGTCAGCCTCGCCCAGCACGGTGGCCAGGTAGGTCTTGGACACCTCGTACTTCGGGTGCATGAGGCGGTTGGCCAGCTCACCGTCGTTGGTCAGCAGCAGCAGGCCCTCGGTGTCGGCGTCGAGACGTCCGACATGGAACAGGCGCTGCCCGGAGGCGAGCTTCTCGGCGACGTAGTCACCGACGCAGGGACGGCCCTCGTCGTCCGACATGGTCGACAGCACGCCGCGGGGCTTGTTGAGGAGGAAGTACTGGTGTTCCTCGTTGACGTTGATGCGCACCCCGTCGACGCGGATGACATCCACGTTCGGATCGACGCGCGTGCCCTGGACCTTGACGACCTTGCCGTTGACCTCGACACGGCCCTTGTCGATGAGGACCTCGGCATGGCGGCGGGAGGCGACGCCGGCCTGGGCGAGCACCTTCTGCAGGCGGATGCCCTCGGCGGCGGGGGCGGTCTCGCCCTCGTAGAGCCAGTCGGCGCCCAGGCTCTCGGCGACGGAGCGGGCGGAGGCGGCCTTCTTGCGGCGCTCCTCGGAGGAGACGTTCTGGCGGCGGGCGGGGCGGGCCTGGGACAGCGGAATCTCGGATGCACGGGGCTTTCTGCCCTGGTTTTCCGGTGTGCCGTCACGGCGAGCGGGTGGAGTCACGGAGATCGTGTCCTTCTCATTCGGTTATGGATTTACTTCCGCCCAACCCTACCGGATGGACCCTCAAAACTCCTCGTCGATGGAATCGACCTCGGGCAGCAGCGGTGCCAGATCGGGCAGCCGGTCGAGCGAATCGATGCCCAGCAGCTCCAGGAACAGCTCCGTGGTGGCGTAGCGGCGGGCCCCGGAGAATTCCTCGGTGCCAACCTCGCGGATCAGCCCGCGCAGCTGCAGGGTGCGCATGACGCCGTCAACGTTGACGCCGCGGACCGCGGCGACCTGGGAGCGGGTGGCCGGCTGGCGGTAGGCCACCACGGCCAGGGTCTCCAGGGCTGCGCGGGAGAGCCTGGTCTGGGAGCCGTCCAGCAGGAACTGCTCCACCACCGCCGCGTTGGCGGGCCGGGTGTACAGCCGCCACCCCTCCCCTGTCTCCCGCAGGTCGAAGCCGGAGCCCCGGTCGTTGAATTCGGTCGCCGTGGCCCGCAGCAGGCTGATGACTGTGTCCTCCTCCACCTCAAGGACCCGGGCCAGGGTTGTCGCGGTGACCGGGGTGTCGATGACCAGCAGCACTGATTCCAGGCGGGAGCGCAGCTGGCCGATCAGGGGCAGCTCAGTCACAACTCATGTCCCTCACACCAGGAAAACAGGATGACGTCAAGTTCACGCCCTTGTCTTTCTTGTTAAAAGGGAGCCTGCCAACCATTGCGGGCACGGAAAGTCCTGCCTTGGCGGCAGTGGGGAACAGCGGATTCATGCCCACCAGTCTAGGCCGTGTGTGCCCCCGCAAAGATTTTCCTGCCAACTCCCATTGCGCACAGGTGTGATGTGTGTAACATTCCCGTATGGCTACCATCACACGCACCGATCGCCTCATCCTCATGCCGCTCAGCGCCAAGCATGACGAGGAGGCCTACAAGGTCTACAGCGACAAGCGCATCTGGACCCACCGCCCGCACGCCCGTCACGAGGATGTCCGGGAAACCCACCAGCTCATCGGCCGCACACAGGCCTCCTGGGCCGCGAAGGACCTCGGCCCCTGGGGCGTCTACCTGCGCGATCAGCCCTCCGAATTCATCGGCGTGGGCGGTCTCGAACTGGTCGACGGCCGCGTCTGGGACCTCAAGTACCGGTTCCGCCCAGACAAGTGGGGTAACGGTTACGCCACCGAGGTCTCCGAGGCCGCCCTCAAAGCCGTGCGGCGGATGGACCCGGACACCCCCGTCACCGCCCGCGTGACCACCAACCACCCGGCCTCGGCACGCATCCTGGAGAAGCTCGGCCTCCATTCCGTCTGGGAGGGCCGCAGGGCGGGCACCGCCGATCTCCCGGAGGAGCCGGACGTGCGCATCTACGCGGACCGGGAACTCTCCCCGGAACTCCTCGAGTTCCTCAAGGCCCGTCCCTGAGCAGCGGCTAGACCAACTGGAGCGCTTCGCCCAGATCCAGGTCAAGGGACTGCCTGGCCATGTCCCGAAACTCCTCGGGATTCAGGTTGCCGGCCCCCGCGGGCAGGCAGCCCAGCATCGGCACTCCGGTCACCCAGGGAAGTTCATCCAGGTTCTCCATGGTCGCCACGTCAGGGTCTGCCGGCAGGCTGCCGCCGACCAGCCCCCGGACGTGCAGGCCGCGGGCGTGGGCAGCCGTCACCGTCAGCTCAGCTGCGTTGAGACTCCCCGCCCCCAGCGGGGTGACCACGATCAGCGGCGCCCCGAGATCGGAGGCGAGGTCCGCGATGGTGAGACTGCCGGCCAGTCGGACCAGGAGGCCACCTGATCCCTCGACGACCACGACCCGGTCCGGACCGTCGAGCGCCCGGATGCGGGAGACCATCTTCGCCCGGTCCACCGGGGGCAGCCCGGCACGCCGGGCCGCCAGGGCAGGTACCAGGGGCTCGGGATAACGGACGAACTCCAGGGCACCGATGCCGGTGAGCTGCCGGATGCTCGCCGCATCCCCGACACCATGTGCCGACACCCCGGTCTGGACCGGCTTGACCGGGATGACCTTCCGGCCCCGCTCGCTGAGGACCGAGACGATCGCTGCAGTGGCGACCGTCTTGCCCACGCCCGGACCCGTACCGGTCACGACGATGATGCTCATGCCGCCACCTCCACCGCTGCCAGGGCAGAAGTACAGGAAGAAGGCGGAACCTGTGCCGCCCCCCGCGCAGACCTGATGCCGGCATGCGCGGTGCGGGTGTTGGTGACCAGTGACACGGAGCTCCTTGACGTGGGGACTATATTAGCTGAACGTTATTCAAGCACGATCGGTTGATGCACGCAGCATCTGGCGCTGAACAACATTCAGGGGGGTGTGGCCGGGGTCTCCTAGTCCCAGTTCACGGCAGCCACAACCGCCGGGTCCACCTCCAGGCCGGTCCAGGCCACTGACAGCTCCCCCAGGGCCTCCTCCTGCAGGGTGTCCACGGCCTGCGCCTTGTAGAGTTCGAGCAGCGCGAGGAAGCGGCCCACCACCTCCATGGAGGCGGTGCAGTCACGGGTGAGGGCCCGGAAGGTCAGCCACTGACCTGCGCCGATGAGCCGGAGGGTGTCCAGGATCCGCCCAGCCTGTTCCGGTACCGAGACGGCGACCTGGTGCAGGTGGGAGATGCCGACCGACTCCGGGGGCCGGGGCCGGAAAACTCCGGCCGCCAGTTCCGCGAAGCTGGCGGGTGTGTGCCCGAGATCGACAGGTGGGAGCAGATCGGCGAACCGCTTCTCCGGTCCCACCGTGCGGGGGTAGCGGCGGCGGGCGCTTCGCTGCCAACGCGCGAACATGTCCGCGACCTTCTTGTAGGCGCGGTACTGCAGCAGGCGGGCGAAAAGCAGGTCGCGGGTCTCCAGCAGGGCGAGGTCCTCGACATCGTCGACATCGCCGCGGGGCAGGAGGCGGGCTGCCTTGAGGTCGAGCAGGGTGGCGGCCACCACGAGGAATTCGGTGGTCTCATCCAGGTCGGAGGTCGCCCCCAGCGTCCGGGTGTGGGCGATGAAGTCATCGGTGACCTCGGCCAGGGCCACCTCAGTGACGTCGAGTTTACGGGAGCCGATCAGTTGGAGCAGCAGGTCGAAGGGGCCCTCGAAGTTGTCCAGGGCGACGCGGAAACCCGGTTGCCTGTCCTCCGCAGCCGGGCTGGCCGTCACCGGCGTGCGGTCCGTTCCAGTACCTCGAGGGCCAGGTGGCGGTACTGCTCCGCGCCCTGGGAGTTGGGCGCCCAGGTGATGATCGGCTCGCCGGCGACGGAGGTCTCCGGGAAGCGGACGGTCCGGGTGATCACCGAGTCGAAGACCCGGTCCCCGAAGACCTCGACCACCCGGGACATCACCTCACGGGCGTGGCCGGTGCGCCGGTCGAACATGGTGACCAGGATGCCCATGATCTCCAGGTCGAAGTTGAGCCGGTCGGCGACCTTCTCCACGGTGTCAGTGAGCAGCGCCAGCCCGCGGAGGGAGAAGTACTCGCATTCCATGGGGATGATCACGCCGTGGGCACACGCCAGGGCGTTGACCGTGAGCAGGCCGAGGGAGGGCTGGCAGTCGAGGATGATGAAGTCGTAGTCCTTGAGCACCGGGCGCAGTGCACGCGCCAGCGTCTGCTCACGGCCGACCTCGTTGACCAGCTGAATCTCGGCGGCCGAGAGGTCGATGTTGGCGGGCACCAGGTCCAGGTTCGGCAGGTCCGTGTGGTGGACGGCCGAGTGGATGGAGGTGTGGTTGTCCAGGAGGAGATCATAGACGGTGACGTCGAGCTCATCGTGGCGCATGCCCAGTCCGGCGGACAGCGCGCCCTGGGGGTCGAGGTCGACGAGCAGGACCTTGCGGCCGAGTTCTGCGAGACAGGCCCCCAGGTTGATGGTGGACGTGGTCTTGCCCACCCCGCCCTTCTGGTTGCACATGGCGATGATCGTCGCGGGCCCGTGTTCGTCCAACGACCCGGGCTGCGGGAGTGCCCGCAGCGGCCGGCCGGTCAGACCGAGCTCGCCAGCGGGGTCCTCGTACATCCCCTCTCGGCTCACAGTCATACCCTCTTCCTTGACTGAATCAACTGTGGCGCCGTGCGCCCTTGCCTTTCCACAGGGTACCTTGTGTTCCCGCCTCGCCTGGGTGACACGGCGGAACTGATTTAAGTCAAGACTAAAAGCTTGATTCAGGGATGGTTTCCGGGTTGAAGAACCTCAGGAACGGGCCCGTCGGCGTCGACCCAGCAGCAGCCCGCCGCCCACCAGCAGGACAAGACCGACCACCCCGGCCACGACGATCGTGCCGGTGCGTGCACCGTCATCTGTGGTCGTCATCGCCGTCATATCGACGGCTTCCGCGCCCGGTGCCACCGGCGCCGCGGGGTCGGTGAGAGTGACCACGGCCACGGCTGTGTCCTCGCGGGCGACCTCCATGATGAAGGGGTTGTCCGGGGTCTGCCCCTCCGGATAGGTCAGGGTGAGGGTCCGGGAGACCTCGTCGATCTCGCGGGTGACACCCTCGATGGGGCGTCCCGCGGCGTCGAGGTAACGCAGACCCAGGCCCTCCCGGGAGACGTCCTTGAACTGGTTGAACAGTTTCAGCGCCTGGACCATCCCGAGGGTGGCGGTGATGCGGTTGCCCTTGACGGTGGATTCGAGCCGGATGTGCTCCGCCGTCCCCCGGTCCACGGAGGCCACGGGGGAAGCCGCTCCATCAGTTCCGGCAGCAGGCTCCGTGGGATCGGCCGTTGGTTCCGCGGCCGGTGCCGGATCAACTGCCACTGCCGGCGCAGGGGCAGGTGCGCCCTCCGCCACGAGGGTGAGGCTGGCGCTGTAGCCGGCAGCGGAGACGGGCACGACGGTGCTGGCCCCACCCTCGGCGGGGGCGGTCACCGAGACGCTCGTACCGGAGGAGACCACCGACCAGCCGCCGGCGTGGTGGCTGACGCTCACGGGGACACCGAGGTCCACCGTGGTGGTCTGCCCGGCCGGTACCGCGATCGGCCCGCTGATGAGGTCCTGGACGCTCACCCCCGGCGGGAGCGCCGGCTGGGCGGTGGCGGGTGCCAGACCCAGCATGGCGGTCAGTGCAGCAAGGGCGATGGCGCGGCGCACAGGGTGTCCTTTCGGCGGCGGTCCAAGGAATCGACCGCTCACCTTACGCCCCCGGCCGGGTATTTACCCGCCTGCCCGGAAGCGATACACTCATTTTCATGCATCTGTACTTCCTGTAGGAACCACCCCGCGCGCCCGCCGGCCCCGTCTCCCTGAGGCGGTTGCCGTGCCGTCGGCGCGCTTTCGTGTTCCCGCAGACCCTCCGGTACAGAAAGCACCCCCATGAATTCCCCTCTTCCGGCACGCCGGCGTGCCCAGCTCGTCGCCGAGAACATCTCCGTGGCCCTCGGCACCCGCCCCATCTTCACCCGTCTCTCGCTCGCGCTCGCCCCCGGCGACCGGCTCTTCGTCGTCGGTGAGAACGGCCGCGGCAAGACCACCCTGCTCCACACCCTCACCGGCCACCTCCTCCCGGATTCCGGCCGGATCACCCGGCACGGCACCATCGCACTCGCCGAACAGCAGATGCCGGCCGGTGACGGCCGCACCGTCGGCGATGCCGTTCGAGAGACCATCCGTCCGGCCGAGCAGGCTCTCCAGCGCCTCGAGGCCGCCCTGGCCACCATCGAATCCGACCCGGAGGAGTACGAGGCGGCGCTGGCCACCGCCGAACTCCTCGACGCGTGGGACGCCCGCCGCCGCGTCACTGCGGCACTGGCGGCCCTGGCCGCCGACTTCGGCGACGACGTCCCCCTCGCCGAGCTGTCCGTCGGCCAGCGCTACCGGGTGCGGCTGGCCTGCCTGCTGGGCACCCACCACGACCACCTGCTCCTCGACGAACCCACCAACCACCTCGACCACGCGGGCCTGACCTACCTCACCGCCCAGCTACGCCAGCGGCGCGGTTCGGTGCTCATCGTCTCGCACGACCGGGCACTGCTGGCTGATCTGGCCACCACCGTGCTCGACCTCGACCCCACCCCGGACGGACTGCCCCGGACCTGGGGTGGCGATTATGAGGGCTACCGCGCCGGGCGCACCGCCCTGGAACAGGCCTGGGCCGATGACTACGCCGCCCAGACCACCCGTCAGGCGCAGCTGCGCGCCGATCTGCAGCAGGCACAGGCCCGGCTGTCCACCGGGTGGCGCCCGCCCAAGGGCACTGGCAAACACACCCGCCAGTCACACACCCCGGGGGTGGTGCAGGCGGTGAAACGCCGGCAGGAGGCCCTGGAGGCGGCGGCGGTGACCCTCCCGCCGCCCCCGCCCGCCTTCACCTTCCCCCGCCTGTCCGCCCGTTCCACCCGCACCTACCTGCGAGCGGAGGGGATCTCTGTGGCCGGGCGGCTCGCCGGCCCCGTCGACCTGGCGCTCCGCGGCGGTGACCGCCTCGTGGTCACCGGCCCCAACGGCGCCGGAAAATCCACCCTCCTCGACGTGCTCACCGGGGTGCTCTCCCCCACCACGGGCAGCGTGTCCGTGCCGGATCCCGGCCGGATCGGTCGTCTCCAGCAGGAATCCGGGGAGGAGGCCGACACGCTGTCGATGGGCCAGCGACGCCGCCGCGACATCGCCCGGCTGCTCGCTGCCACCCCTTCGGTCCTGCTGCTGGACGAACCCACCAACCACCTGGCCAGCACCGCCGTCGAGCAGTTGACCCGGGCCCTGGAAGAGACGGAGGCGGCGGTCATCCTGGTCACCCACGACCGGCGGCTGCTCGCGGACACGGCCCACTGGCCACGCCTCCAGCTCACGCCCGCGGATGTGCCTCCCGCCACACCTGCCGGAGGTTCTCTGCGGTGACGTGCGTGTAGATCTGGGTGGTGGTCACCGAGGAATGACCGAGCAGCTCCTGGACGACGCGGACATCCGCCCCACCCTCCAGCAGGTGGGTGGCATAGGAGTGGCGCAGGGTGTGCGGGGAGATCTCCTTGTCCAACCCGGCGCGCTGGGCCGCCGTCTTCAGCGCCGCCCAGGCGCTCTGCCTCGACAGGGCCCCGCCGCGGGTGTTGAGCAGCAGGGCGTGGCTGCGGCCGCGGGCGAAGGCGGGACGCGCCCGGACGAGGTAGGCCTCGACCGCCTCGAGTGCCTTGGAGCCGACGGGGACGAGGCGTTGTTTGCCGCCCTTGCCGGTGATGCGCAGGATGCCGTCGGTGTCGGCAACATCATCGACGAGCAGGCCGGTGACCTCGGAGATACGGGCCCCGGTGCCGTAGAGCAGTTCCAGCAACGCCTTGTCGCGCAGGTCAACGGGGGTGGCGAGGTCGTCGGTGGGGACGGCGTCGAGAAGCGTGGCCACCTCCGCGATGCTGAGGGTGTCCGGCAGGTGGCGTCCGGTGGCCGGCGGGGAGACCTCGGCGGCGACGTCGACGCCGACGGCTCCTTCGCGCACGGCGAATTTGTGCAGGCCGCGGGCGACGACCAGGGCCCGGCCGGCGGAGCTGGCTGCGAGTCCGGAGCGGCGCAGGTCCGCGACGTAGGCCTCGACGTCGGTGGTGGCGACCTCGGCCAGGTCGGTGCGGCCGGCGGCCTCCAGCCAGTCGAGGTAGCGGTCGACGTCGCGGCGGTAGTTGCTCAGCGTGTTCGCGGACAGTCCACGTTCCACGGCGAGGTGGTCGAGCCAGGTCGCGGCGATCTCACGTGTGCCCGCCACTAGGGCAGCCTCTTCAGGTCCGGCCCCACCCCCGCTTCACGACGCCGCCGTGGCAGCGCCGTGGGCCGCCACGGGTTGGGTGCCTCGACAGGCCGCGGGGTGGCGCGTCCGGCGAGCACCTCGGCGGCGGTCATGATCCCGGAGATGGCGATGGCGTTGATGATCTCCCCGGTCATGATCATCTGGCGGGCGGTGTCCAGGGGTGTCCACTCCAGGATCAGGTCGGCCTCCTCGTGCTCGATCTCGCCGCACCCGCAGTCGCGCAGGTCGCGGGCGAGGAAGACGCGGACGGTCTCGTCGCAGAAACCGGGTGAGGTCACCAGGTCGCACAGGACGTCCCAGCGGTCAGCGGCCAGGCCGGCCTCTTCGGCGAGCTCGCGCCGGGCGGTGGTGATTTCGTCCTCGCCGTCGACGTCGAGAAGCCCGGCGGGCAGTTCCCGGAGCCGGGCTCCGACGCTGTGGCGGTACTGGCGGACCAGGGCGATTTGCTCGTCGTCGCGGACCGCGACGACGGCGACCGCCCCGAAATGCTCTACGATCTCGCGGCGGCCGGTGCCTTCGCCGGGCATGGCGAGGGTGTCGCGGCGCACGGCGAGGATCGGGGACTCGAGCAGCAGCTCGGTGTCCAGGACACGGAAATCGTGGGTGCCGGGTGGGGTCATAGCGATTAATCTACCGGCATCGCGGCGGCCAGCAGCCCCACGAACAGCGGGTGTGCCCGCGTGGGGCGGGAGCGGTACTCGGGGTGGGCCTGTGTGGCCACCAGGTAGGGGTGCTGCTGCCGGGGGTATTCGACGAACTCGACCAGGCAGCCGTCCGGGGAGGTTCCGGAGAACTGCAGGCCGGAGCCGGCGGTGATCTGCTCGCGGTAGGCGTTGTTGACCTCATAGCGGTGGCGGTGACGTTCGCTGACGGACAGCTCACCGTAGGTCTGTGCCACCAGCGAGTCCTCCTGGAGGGTGGCGGGCCAGGTACCCAGCCGCATCGTCCCGCCGAGGTCGGCCTCCCCGGCGACCGCGGCCTGTTGTTCCGCCATGGTGGCGATGACCGGTGTGGAGGTCTCGGGATCAACCTCCGTGGAGGTGGCCCCTGCCAGACCGGCCGCGCGAGCGGCCTCGATGACCACGGTCTGCAGGCCCAGGCAGATGCCCAGCAACGGCACGCGGTTGATCCGGCAGTGGCGCACGGCCCCGATCATGCCCTCGATGCCGCGGGGGCCGAAACCGCCGGGGATGATCACGGCGTCCACTTCCGCGAGCGTCTCAGCGGCGGCTGCCGGGCGGACGCAGTCCTCGGCACTGATCCACACCACCTCGACTTCCACCCGGTGGTGGTAGCCGGCGGCGCGGACGGCCTCGACTACGGAGAGGTAGGCGTCGGGCAGCCGGGTGTATTTGCCCACGATGCCCACGGTCACCTTCCCCCGCGGGTGATGGACCCGTTCGAGCAGGTCATCCCAGCTCCGCCAGTCCGGTTCCCCGGCGGGCAGCTGCAGACGCCCGAGCAGGAAGGTGTCCAGGCCCCGGGTGTGGAGGATGCCGGGGATGTCGTAGATGGAGGCGGCATCCTCACAGGAGATGACACCTGCGTCCTCGACATCGCACATCATCGCGATCTTGCGGCGCAGGTTCGCCGGGACCTCCCGGTCGCAGCGCAGGACCAGGGCGTCGGGCTGGATGCCCAGGGAACGCAGCTGCGCCACCGAATGCTGGGTTGGTTTGGTCTTCAGCTCCCCGGAGGGGGCCAGCCAGGGCACCAGGGAGACGTGGATGAAGGCGATGTTCTCCCGGCCGACCGTGCGGCGCAGCTGGCGGACTGCCTCCAGGAAGGGCAGGGACTCGATGTCGCCGACGGTGCCGCCGATCTCGGTGATGATGACGTCGACATCCGCAGGGGCGCGCAGGCGGCCGCGGATCTCGTCGGTGACGTGCGGGATCACCTGGACGGTCCGGCCCAGATAGTCGCCGCGGCGTTCCTTCGCGATGACCTCCGAATACACCGCCCCCATGGTGATGTTGGCCGTGCGGTCGAGGTCACGGTCGAGGAACCGCTCGTAGTGACCGAGATCGAGGTCGGTTTCTGCGCCGTCCCCGGTGACGAAGACCTCGCCGTGTTCGAAGGGGTTCATCGTGCCGGGGTCGACGTTGAGGTAGGGGTCGAGTTTCTGCATGGTGACCCGCAGTCCGCGGGCGCTGAGCAGTTGTCCCAGGCTGGCAGCCGTCAGGCCCTTGCCCAGGGAGGAGACGACCCCTCCGGTGACGATGATGTGGCGGGTGGTGTGGGGCATGCGGGCCTCCCGGGGTCCGTGGTGGTGGAGCACTACGGAACCTCAGAATAACCTGCCGGTAGACAGATAGGAACCCCCCGGAATCAGGGTGCCGGGCTCGCCGCCTCCGCGGAACCGGCCGAACCATAGGAGCCGGTCTCCCCCGCCAGCTGCTCCCGCACAGCCAGCACCGTGGCCATCCGGCCGACCGCACGGCCGACGGAATCAACCGTGGAGACCCCGTTGTCCGGGTTCGTCCGCAGCAGACCCACGGCACCGGTGTCCGCCGCGGTGTGGATCCGTCCCGCCAGGACGGTACCGTTGCCGCGTGAGTCGAGGGCGGCAACGAAGTCCGCCAGGTTCCGGGCCGCCAGACCTGCCTCACCGTCCCCGGCGGAATCACCGGTGACCACCACGATGACCTGCGCCGGCAGGATGGTGCCGTCCTCATAATCGAGGAAGCCGGCCTCCCGCAGGGAACGCAGCAGCAGACCGCGTTCCTCCGAGGTGGCCTGCTCCTCGCCCGTCTCCGGGTTGAGCAGCAGCGCGGAACCGAGTGCCTCACCGGCGTGCAGCCCCGGGTCCAGCCGCCCCTCCGAGAGCTGTGCCCCCGCGGGCAGCGTGTTCGCCACGATGGACTTCAGCTGGTCCGCACCCTCCGCAGCGAGGAACTGCTCACCCAGGGTGATGGTGCCGGCGCTGACGGCGGAGGCCTCGGTAAGCAGGAGCCGGACACCTGCGACATCCTCCTCCTGCGCATCCGCGGTGCGGATGAGCAGGACCGGACGGTCCGCGAGCGTGCCCGCCACCGCCGGGCCCGCCAGCTCACCGACGACGCTGTCCGCCGAGGCGGCCTGGGCCTCGGCGATGTCCGCGCGGCTCTCCGCGGCCGCCAGCTCCTGCTGGGCCGCGCCGCTGCCCGGGTTTGACCCCTCCGGCATGTTGGGGGCGATCACCAGCGTGCCCAGCAGCACACCCGCCGCCACCCCGAAACCAAGTCCACCGACCAGCCAGCCGGTCCTACCCTGTCCACGTCGTGCCATGTCCTGAAAGCCCCCTTCTCAGCGGAACCAGCCCTGGAAGGTCAGCGCGATGCTGTTCCAGGTGTCGACGAGGTTGTCGGTGAAGGAGGACGGGCCGGTCAGGCCCACCACCAGCACAATCGCGGCCAGCCCCACGAGAACGCCCAGCAGGGCCCACAGCCAGGCCATGCTCCGGCCGCCGCTGACGTGGTAGAGCCCGGCGATTGCATTGGCATCGACCAGACGGGGTCCGAGCTTGGAACGGGTGAGCAGGGCCGCCGGGGTCGCGCCTGCTTCATCGGCGAAGACGTCGTTGAGGTCGAAGGGGCTGCCGGCCAGCACGACCAGCTCCGCACCATGGTAGTCGGCGAGCAGGAGCGCGAGGTCCGTGGCGGAATCGGTGGCGGCCGGGAAGGTCATCGCCCCGACCCCGAGGTCCTGGATCCGCTCGAGCCCGGCGGCGTGGCCGTCCGGATCCGCCGGCAGGACCACGCGCGCCCCGCTGCGCAGCGTGTCCGCGCCGATGCCGGCCGGGTTGCCCACGATCAGGTCGGGCTTGTAGCCCAGCTCCAGCAGGGTGTCCGCGGCGGAATCCACGCCCACGATAACGGGTGAGTACTCCCGGATGAAGTTGCGCAGCAGCTTCACCTCATTGCGATGCTCCGCACCCGGGCTGACCACGAGCACCTTCCGGTCACGGATCTCGGTGCCGGTGTCCGGGATACCCAGGCCATCGATGAGCAGGGGGCCCTCGGAGTGGATGAACTGGATGGTGTTGCCGAAGAAGGCCTCCATGCGGTCGACCAGCGACTGCTGGGCATCCGTGAAGGTGGCCTCCACAGCCTGCGGGGTGAGTGTCCGGCCGGTGCCGACCAGCTTCTCCCCGACGTGGACCTCCCCCTCCTCGGTGATCCGGGCCTTCTTGCCGTTCTTCAGGGCGGTGCCCGCCTCCGCGCCGATGCGCTCCACGAGCAGGACACCGGCATCCAGCAGCATATGAGGGCCGAAGTTGGGGACCGCACCCGTGGAGAACTGCGAGAGGTTGAGCACGGCGGCAGGTTTGGATTCGAGGAGGCGCTGCGCATCCTGGCGGGAGATGTCCGGCGTGTTGATGACGGCGATGTCGCCGGCGCGCAGGCGGGAGTAACCCCTGCCCGCGGTCGTGCAGTCGCGCAGGGTGCCCTGCAGCCCGGGCAGGTCGGCGGTGCGGGAGAACATACTCATGGCGCCCATTGTGGCGGCCACGGCCACCGGAATGGTGAAGGCGCGCGGGTGTCAGCCGCGCCGAAACTCCCCACGCTCGGCACCCGCCCGTTCCAGCAGCTCGGCGGCGTGCGCCCGACCGGTGTCGGTGTCGTCCAGGCCCGCGAGCATGCGCGCGAGTTCCTCCACCCGCTGTTCCGCGTCGAGGGTGAGCACCCCGGAGGTCACGGCCTCATCGCCGACGTCCTTGGCCACGTGCAGGTGGGTGTCGGCGTATGCGGCGACCTGCGGGAGGTGGGTGACCACGATGACCTGGTTGCGGGTGGCCAGACGTGCCAGGCGCCGACCGATCTCCACGGCCGCACGCCCACCGACACCGGCGTCCACCTCGTCGAATACCAGCGTCGCTCCCTGCGTACCGGCGGAGAGGATCACCTCGAGCGCGAGCATGACGCGCGAGAGCTCACCACCGGAGGCCGAGGAGGCCAGCGGACGTGCCGGGGTCGAGGCGTTGGGCGCGAGCATGAGCTCGACCTCGTCTGCACCCTCGCGGCCCGGCCCCACGGGGCGGACCTCCACGACGAGGCGGGCCTTGGCCATGGCCAGGCCCTGCAGCTCCGCGGTGACCTGGTCGGCGAGGTGCCCGGCGGCCTGCTGCCGGGCGACGCTCAGCTTCTTCGCGGCGGCCGTCATCGTCTTCTTCGCGGACGCGACCTGCTTCTTCAGCTCATCGAGCGCCTCGGAGGAGATGTCGATCCTCCCCAGCCTCGTGCGCGCCTTGTCCCTCCAGGTGAGTACGCCGTCGATGTCGGGGGCGTATTTGCGGGTGAGCAGCTTCAACTGCTGCTGGCGCTGGAGGAGCTCCTCCAGCTGCTCGGGATCCGCCGGCAGGTCAGCCAGGAAACCACCGAGCTCCGCGGCGATCTCGCCGAGCTGGGCGGTGATCTCCGTGAGCCGGCCCCCCAGTTCCTTCAGCTGCGTGTCCTCGGAGCCGCTGAGTGCGGCCTCGGCCCGGCCCAGCAGCGTGGAGGCGGGGTCCTCCTCGGACCAGCCGCCGAAAGCCTCCGGCCCGTCAATGGAGCCCAGCGCCGTCGAGGCCTCCTCCCGGAGGGTGTCCACGTCCTGGAGACGACGGATGCGGGTGAGCAGCTCGACGTCCTCCCCCGGCTCCGGCTCGACGGCATCGATCTCGTCGAGGGCGAACTGGAGCCGGTCGATCTCCTGGGCCAGTTCCCGGCGGGACTCGGTGCGCTGACGCAGGTCCTTCTCCAGGTCGCGCCACTTCCGCCACACCTTCCGGTAATTCTCCAGCAGTGGGCCGATCGCCGGGTCGAAGCGGTCGAGTGCAGCCAGCTGCTGGTCCGGGGCCAGGAGGCGCAGCTGGTCGTTCTGGCCGTGGATGGTCAACAGCGGGGCGGCGAACTCGGCGAGGGTGGCCGCCGGGACGGAACGCCCGCCCAGATGCGCGCGGGAACGGCCGTTGGCGTTGACGGTGCGGGAGGCAATGAACTCGCCGTTCTCGTCGGGGGTGCCCCCGGCGGCGTCAACAAGCTCGGCGACCTGAGCGGCGGCGTCCGCAGCCATCGAGGAGGTGAGGAAACGGCCCTCGACCACCGCCTGACCAGCACCGTTGCGCACCCGCGAGGCGTCGGCGCGGCCGCCGGCCAGCAGCCGGAGACCGGTGACCACCATGGTTTTTCCGGCGCCGGTCTCACCGGTGAGCACCGTCAGCCCCGCGGCCAGCTCAGCGGAGGCGGCGGGGATGACACCGAGGTTCTCGATGGCGATGTCAGCAAGCATGCGGCCCACCCTACGCGAACACGTGTACTACGCCCGGTATTGGGGACTCAGGGATTTTTCTGCGTCCGGGGACCGCGCCAACCGGAGATCGGCAGCCGCAGCTTCGTCACCAGACGGTCGGTGAAGGTCGAATCATCCAGACGCACCCACCGTACCGGACGCGAGCCGCGCACGACCTCCACGCGCGAACCCGGCGGCATGGGGATCGGACGGAAACCGTCCATGACCGCCATCGCCGGCGAGGACTCCGGGTTGGATTCCACCGCCACCGTGGAATGCGGGGAGACCACCAGCGGCTTGGTGAACAGCGCGTGTGCGTTATTCGGCACCACCAGGATGGCATCGAGCTCCGGCCACAGCACCGGCCCACCGGCGGAGAAGGCGTAGGCCGTGGAACCCGTCGGCGTGGAGATGAGCACGCCGTCGCAACCGAAGGATGACACCGGCCGACCGTCAACCTCCAGGATCGCGTCGAGCACGCCGCGGCGGTTGAGGTTCTCCACGCTGACCTCGTTGAGCGCCCAGCCACGTCCGATGACCTCGAGGTCATTGTCCAGGACGGTGACATCCACGGTCATGCGGTCCTCGACGCGGTAGCTGCGGTCGATGACCCGTCGGATGGCCACATCGAGGGACTCGACCTCCCATTCGGCGAGGAAACCGACGTGCCCGAGGTTGATGCCGAGCACCGGCACATCAACGGAATGCGCCAGGTCGGCGGCGCGCAGGAAGGTGCCGTCACCACCGAGGACAAGCACCAGCTCGCAACCCTCGGCCGCATCCGCGGTGTGCGTGACCCGCGACAGCCGGGAGAGCACCGGGCTGCCCTCCAGGGGGCGGCCGTCCTGGTGGACGAGGACGCGGACAGTGATGCCCGCCGAATCGAGGAGTTCGGCGGTACGCTCCGCCGCGTCAATGTTCTTGCTGCGGCCGGTGTGCGGCACGAGCAGGATGTGGCGCTGCTCCGCGGCCACGGATTCTTCGGTCAGGTGCTCACTCAACGGGGGCCCTCCTGCACGGCCTGGTCAATCATTGTGTTCAGCTGCTCCGGCGTGGGCGCGGATGCGCCACCGTCCTTGATCAGCCACAGAAAATATTCTACGTTCCCACTGGGGCCCGGCAGCGGCGAGGCCACCACCCCACGGCAGCTCAGCCCCAGGGTGAGGGCGAATTCCGCGACCTCGCGGGTGACCTCCGCACGCAGCTGCGGGCTGCGCACCACGCCGCCGGAGCCGAGCCGGTCCTTGCCCACCTCGAACTGGGGCTTGACCATGGGCAGCAGGTCCGCACCCTCGCTCAGGGCGCCGGCGATCGCCGGCAGGGTCAGGCGCAGGGAGATGAAGGACAGATCGCCGACCATCATGTCGCAGGGCCCGCCGCACATCTCCGGCGTCAGGTGCCGGATGTTGGTGCGGTCGAGCACGCGCACGCGCGGGTCGTTCTGCAGCCGCCAGATCAGCTGGCCGTAGCCCACGTCGACGGCGACAACCTCGGCGGCGTCACGACGCAGCAGCACATCCGTGAAACCACCCGTTGAGGCACCCGCATCGAGCACCTTCCGGCTGGCGACACTCAGCCCCTGCGGCTCGAAGACCTCGAGCGCGCCGAGGAGCTTATGGGCGCCTCTCGACGCCCAGTCGTCCTCCCCGGCCTCCTCCACCCGGATGGACACCTCGGGCTCGACGACGGTGGCCGGCTTCAGCGCCTGGAAACCACCGACGTGGACCCGACCCGCCCTGATCATCTCCACCGCCTGCTCGCGCGAGCGCGCGATCTTCCGGCGGACCAGTTCGGCGTCCAGCCGCCTGCGTGCGACAGCCATGCCTGTCCCCTATCTATCCGTTATCCTGCAGGGCGCGGTGCAGCACCGCATGCGCCCGGGTGAGCTGTTCCGTCTCCTCAGCCAGGTCAGCGGGTGTCTCCGCGAGGATCTCCGCCACCTGCTTCTCGACGTCCCCCGGCTTCACCACCAGTCTGCCACCGCACGGTAGGCATCATCGCTCATCGGGCGGATCAGATCCGCCGGTTTCGGCAACGCCCACGCCACCTGGAGTACCGTACGCAGCGCCTGGATCGAGGTGGAATCAGCGGTACCGCGCTCGAGCAGGATGTCGTTGCCGTCGACCCGGGCGGTGAAACCACCCTGCGGGCCGGGGCACAGATCTGTTGCCGGGGAAGTCAGTTCGCTGAGGGATTCCGCGATGTAGGTGGGGCGCTGCTCCTTGACCGCCTCCAGCAGGGCGATGTGCCCGGAGACCCCGGTGAGCACCTGGAAGGTGGGCATGCCGGCGGCGTTGCCACCCTCGATGTCGGTGTCCAGACGGTCGCCCACCACCAGCGGATTCTGCGCGCCCATGCGGCGTGCGGCGTTGAGCATCATCGCCGGCAGGGGCTTGCCCGCCGAGGTCGGGGTGACCCCCGTGGCGGAGACGAGTGCTGCGACCATGGAACCGTTGCCCACCATCAGGCCCCGCTCCGTGGGCAGGGTGGTGTCCAGGTTGGAGGCGAAGAACAGTGCCCCGCCCCGGATGGCCAGCGCCGCCTCCGAGAGCTGCGCCCAGGTCACCTCCGGATCCAGGCCCTGCAGCACCGCCCGGGGCTTGTCCTCCGCCGAGTCGACGACGACATAGCCGGCCCGGCCGACCAGTTCCCTGAAGGAGCCGGTGCCGATGACGAAGACCGCGTCACCCGGTGACAGGTGCTCGGCGGCCAGGTCGATGGCGGCCTGCGCTGAGGTCACCACGTCCTGCTCCGCCGCCTGCAGACCGATGGCCCGCAGTTTCTCCGCGACATCCGCCGGGGAACGCATCGCGTTATTGGTGATGTAGATGCCCGGGACCGGGGAGACGTTGATCGCCTCCACCGCTCCCGGGATCGCTCGACCCCCCTCCCAGACGGTTCCGTCCAGATCAAGCAACAGGGCATCGTGGGTGGCGAGAAGGCTCATGGTTTCCCAGCTTAGTCAGGCGGTGACGGGTCAGGACAGTTCGGCGATGCGATCGGCCGCGTCGAGCATCTCCTCTTCGTCGATCTTGTCCGCATGCTGGAACCACTCCACGGCCTCTGCGGTGCGACCGGCGGCGGCCAGGGCGTCCGCGTAGGCATAGAACAACCGGGCGTTGACCGCGCCCGTGGCGTTCTGGTCCGGGTTGAGCCGCTGCAGGGTGACCACCGCGGCCTCCGGCTGGCTCATGTCCAGACGCGCCCCGGCGATGACGATGCCGAGCTCCACGGCACCTTCCCTGTCGAGCAGGCGGGCTTCCTCGGAACGGCCCAGTTCAACGGCCTTTTCCGGGCGGCCCAGACCGCGCTCGCAGTCGGCCATGACGGCCATGAGGCCCGGGCCGCCGGACATACGGCGGGCCGCACGCAGTTCGGAGAGGGCTTCCTTCCACTCGCCGGCGTGGTAGGCGGCAATGCCGTTGGTCTCACGGGCGACGGCCACGCGTCCGGCACGGTCCTTGGCCGCACGGGCGTGGCGCAGGGCCAGCTTCGGGTCATCCTGCATGAGGGTGGCGGCCATGATCATGTGGCGGGCGACGGCATCCGCATTGTCCTTGGACAGGACCTTCAGGTCCTGCAGCACCATCGGATCCAGGTCGGTGATCTCGATGTCGTCCGGCAGATCCGGCTCCGTCAGCCGCTTGTTCAGGCGCTCCTCACGGAAACCGGAACGCTGCGGTCCCGAGCGCACCTGCTGGGGGCGGTCCGAACCGGCCCGCTGTGCGTGACGACGCTCCCCACCCGGGCGACGGTCCCGGTTGTCCCGGTCGCCACGATCTTCACGACGGTCGCGGTAGTCACCGCGCTCATCACGACGGCCGGAGCCACCGGGGCGCTGCGGGCGGCCTCCGCGGGAATCATTCTGACGGTCACGGTACGGGCGATCGGACATGTGACTATTTTCTCCCATATTCTCTGCATTGACGGCAGATACGCGAAAAGCGCGGCCTGTCGAGGAGAAGACTCTCAACTCGACAGGCCGCGCCTTTCATTCCTCTGTTAAATTTTAGCGTCGGCGGCAACCTACTCTCCCACACCCTCCCGAGTGC
>NZ_RXHJ01000006.1 GCF_003955685.1 Corynebacterium hylobatis | reverse complement strand
CCAGACCGGGGTGGCCTCGGAGGCGGCGTAGGTGGTCGGTACCGCAATGATCGGCAGGGAGGTCTCCAGGGCCACGGCCTTGGCCAGGCCGGTGGCGGAACCACCACCGATGCTGATCAGTCCATCTGCTCCGCAGCTGCGGGCTGTCGCGGTGGCAGCGTCCGCGATTTCCCGCGGCACGTGCTGGACAGTATCGCGCCAGTGGTGGACCGGCGGCAGTTCCACGGCAATTGCCTCGGCGACCTCGTGGGTGCCGTCCGTGGAGATGAGCATCGGCCTGCTCATTCCCAGCTGCTCAGCCTCGCTGAGCACGCGTTCACTGACCCGCCCGGTGTCGAGCACAACCCGTTGGGCGAGGGTGTCGTGAGTAAATCTCAAGGAGCTCATTTCTCTGGTTCTTTCCGCGCACCCACGCAGTGGATACGCTTGCTCAGCGCTTCTTTCAGTTCGCGATGGTCGCCCGGTCCGGCTGTGCAGCTGCATCGTTGGCGAAGCTCCGGATTCGTTCGGTGACCAGATCGATGGCTGCAGCGCTGCCGGGCAGGACGTTGACCATGGAGAAGAAGGTGTGCATCTGGCCTTCCCAGCGGTGGTGCTCCACCTGCACGCCAGCTTCCTGCAGGGCCCGGGCGTAGGCCTCACCTTCGTCGCGAAGCACGTCGTGTTCAGCGGTGATGACCAACGCCGGGGGGAGGTCGGCCAGAGAGGGGGCGTTGAGCGGGGTGGCCGCCGGGTTGCTGCGTTGGCTGGCATCTGGAACGTACTGATCCCAGAACCACTTCATCGCCTCCAGGGAGACCAGTGTCTGGTTCTCCGGGGCCAGGTAGGAGTCACGGGTGAAATCGACGTCGGTGACCGGGCAGACGAGAATCTGTGCCTGCAGCGTGGGCGATCCCTCGTCACGGGCCCGCTGGGCAACGACAGCGGCCAGGTTTGCTCCGGCGCTGTCGCCGGCCACAATGAGAGGCAGTACCTTCCCGTTTCGCTCGGCGATATTCTCCTCGGCCCATTTCAGACCGGCCCACGCATCGTCAACAGGGATGGGGAAAGGGTGTTCCGGAGCCTTGCGGTACTCCACCAGCACGACAGCTGCACCGGATCTCTCGGCCAGTTGCCGTCCCAGAGTGTCGTAGCCTGCGAGATTTTCCAGTACCCAGCCACCACCGTGGTAGTAGACCACCACGGCGGTCGGGGAGGGGGAGGGAAGCAGGACTCGGACGGTGAACTCCTGGCCGTCCTCGCCCACGACCTGGTGGTCACGGGCGTCGTGCATTTCGGGTCCGGGGCCGTAGAGCTCATCCAGGCCGGAGGTGGCTTCGCGGGCCTCCGGGGCGGACATCTCCCAGAGCGGGCGGTCACCGGCGTTTTCTGCTGCGGCGGTGAGGAAGTTACTCGTTGCTTCATCGAATGACATGGGGGTCTCCTGGATTTCTGCAGGTGAGGGGGGGAAGTGATGTTCTGAGGTCACTCGGTCGGATTCACGGAGCTCATCTCTGAGAGCTCATGCCACGTCCGGCTGCAGTAGACCAGCGGGGCAGTCTCCACGGAGGTGTCGACGTGAGTTTCCACCAGTTCGATGGCTGCCAGCGTGGACCCGTTGACATCAATGGAGCCGACGATCTTTCCGCGCATCCATACACGGGAATTCAGGAGGTACGGTTCTCCCGTCGGGAGTCGATCCCACAGGGAGGTGTCACCGAAGCGGTCGGCGCCGGGGGTGGCGAACAGTTGAGCCAGATCGAGCTGCTCCCGGCCCAGGAGGTGGACCACCACGTGCTCTGCAGCGCGGATCTTGTCGGCGGAACGGGAAAGGGCGGACAGGTTGAGGGCGATCGTCGGCGGATCGGCGGACACGCTGCTGACGCTGGTGGCGGTCAGGCCGACCGGTCCGGTTCCTGGGTCGGCGGTGACGATGGCGACACCTGCGGGATGGGTTCGAAAGGCGTTACGGAAATCCTGGGACATTTCTGTCGGTAGGGTCCTGGTCGGGACCGCAGTCATCATGGACATGGCTTTCCTCTTTCTTTCTCGCTTGTCATTCGAACGGGGTCGGTTCTTCGAGGTTGAAGAAGTTCCAGTGGGCATCAGGGGTGGCCAGGCCTGCGAGGTACTTTCCGACCTGCTGCAGGACCACGGGGCCACTGGTGACATGGCCGGTGCCGATATGCATGTCGCGGAACGTCCGCTGAAGATCACCACGGCGGGCAAGAGCGGTGGCGGACCACAGGTGGACGGTCTGGCTGACGTCGTGGGCGGCCCAGGTGGTGTTGTTGAGAACGAGGCGGGTCAGCGTCTCCTGCTGCATGGTCAACTTCTCACCGGCATCAAGGCTGCGTTCGTTGTCCCCCCACACCTCCATCGCCCATGCTCGTGCAGAACGCATCCGTGCCTCAGCCTGGGCGTATTCGGCGTAGAACTGGTCGGTGTTGGTGGAGGCACCGGGCTGATTCTTCTTCTTGGCGGCGTGCGCCTGCATCTCATCAAGGAAGCGACGGCCGACGCCGAGTGCCCAGCCGGTGTGACAGATTCCGGACATCAGTGCCAGCCCGGTCTTGTACAGGGCGCCACCGGCCAGGGGGTCGGTGGTGTTGGGCTCGTAGACGTAGGCGTCCGGGACAAACACGTCCTCGCAGGAGTAGTCGATGCTGCCGGTGGCGCGCAGTCCGAGGACATCCCAGTTACCGTCAAGGCTGGCCTTCTCCCGGGGGAAGTGCACCATCATGACGCGGCCGCTCTCCTCATCGATGGCACCGGTGTGGATCCAGTTCGCGTGGGGCATGCCCGAGCCGAAGAACCAGTTTCCGGTGACCAGGTAGCCTCCGTCGACACGCTTGGCCTTGCCGAACCGGGTGCCCTGTCCGGCGACGAGAGCGTACTCGCCATTCCCGGGGAACAGCTCGCGCTGTGCCTCCTCCGGCAGGTAGGCGGCGGTGGTCCCGGAAATCATCTGGAGCACCATGAGCACCCAACCGGAGGCCGGATCCGCCTGGGACACCTTCTCCAGGACGGCGAGTGTCTGGGTGGGCTTCAGCTCGTACCCGCCCAGTTCTTCCGGGATGCCGATCTTGAAGGCACCGACGTCCTTCAGCGCCTGGAAGCTCTCATCGGTCAGGTGCCCCAGCTCCTCGTTCTTCTCACCGTTGGCTCGAAGGAGGTCCGTGATGCCGTCGAGACGGTCCATGAGTGCTTCAAACTCGTGTCCCGGGTTGAGGCCGGCGCGGTTCGGGGTTTTCAACGTTGCAGTCATGCTCTTCCTTGCTCTCGGTGTGGCGGTGTTCCCATAATGTAAGAGAGATCACATCACTTGCCCTATCGATTGCGTGAGCACCCATCTCGATTCCGTGCACACTTATGATTTGCGCCATAGTGCTATGTTCATGTGGCATGGAGCATAAATTGCGTCTGGACGGAGTGAGTATCGGGGCCAGTGACCGCCGCCAGAATCTCGAAACCTGGAGCGAAAGAGTGGGCACCGATCTCATGCCGTTCCGGTTCGCAGTCCAGGACAACCACGCATTCCAGGGCGATTTCGAGGCCGCCAATTTCCTCAGCGCCAGCGTCTTCTCCATGACGACCGGGGACCACATCGCCGAACGCACCGACGAGCACATCAGGAAGGACGACGACGAGTATGTCATCGTCACCTTCCAGATCGACGGCATGCTGAAACTCACCCAGCACGGAAAACAGGTTCAGCTGACTCCCGGCCAGATCGGTTTGTACTTGTCCAGCAAGCCGGCCCAGCTCGAGTGCTACGGCAACTACCAGAGCCGCAGTGTCCGCATCCCGGTCGACCGCCTCCATACGAGACCACAGCGATGGGACGAACTGGGTGCGCTTTCCTTCGATGGAGGCCAGGGCCTGGCCCCACCGGTCCTGAGTTTTCTGACAGGACTGTTCCCGGCAGCGCCCACACTCACGTCGTCAACGCGGGCAGCGGTGGCAAACCATCTGGTCGGCCTCATCGAGGCGATGCTGGCCGACCTGTATATACCCGAAGGGGATGCCCCTCAGTCCCAGGCCGTGGATCTGCTGGAGCAGTGTCTCGTCTTCATTGAGACGAACCTGTCGGATCCCGAACTGAACCCACAGATGGTGGCGGATGCCGCCCATATTTCTGTTCGATACCTGCACCAGACCTTCAAACATGCGGGAATGACATGTGCCAGTCACATCCGGTCCCGGCGACTGGAGCGGGTCAGAGCAGACCTGGCGCTGGAGGAGTTCGCGGTAGTGCCGGTAGAGAAAATCCTGCAGAGATGGGGCGTGCAGAACCCCTCGCATTTCGGGCAGGTGTTCAAGCGCATTGAAGGATGCACTCCCGCCGAGTTTCGTCGGAAAGCGCTCATTTCCCGCGGCATGCTGTAGCCCGGGTTGTTACGGGAAGTCACCCTTGAACAGGGGCTTGGTGTTCGTTGACCCCATGATCTTCCGGAGTGGCAGAACGGGGAAGAGGCTGAAAACAGCGGTTCAGATCTCCGGTGCCGGAGACAACTGCAGGCGCCAGGTCCGTGGTTGAGGCCCCGCGGATGTTCAGGGCGGCGGCTGGAGGTTTCTTGAAGCGTCCCCTGAAGCCGGCATGTCCTCCGAGGAGCTGTGTACTCACGGTTCCAGCCGTGAAACAGGGCCGCTGAGCAGGAGAATGAAATTTAACCGACACTGCGTCGTTAAGATGGTGACGCGGCGTCGATAAGCGGCTGCCGTAGCCCCACGATCAACCTCGGGAGCCTTCTTCTCATGTTCTTAGCTTGGCGCGACATGTTCTTCGCGCGTACCCGTTTTCTTCTCATGGGCCTGGTTCTGGCCCTGATGTCCATCCTTGTCGTGATCATCTCCGGACTTACCGCCGGTCTGGTCAACGACGGCGTATCGGGCCTGAAAGCAATGAACGCTGACGTCATTGCTTTCCAGGACGGCACACAAACCGATTCCGCCTTCACCCGATCTGTCGTTGACCTCTCCGCAACCGATGAGCTGCTGGCCAGCGAGAGCGTGGAGACCGCCACGCCGATGGGTCTGACCCTCGTCAACGCACGAAACCAGGATGCCATCGCGGTGGACCTGACCCTCATCGGCCTGGAGCCGGACTCTTTCCTGGCGCCCGAGGGGTTGCCTGCGATGAGTCCGCAGCGGGTCGAGGGGCAGCCCACCCCGACTCCGCATGAAATCGTCGTCTCCTCGACGTTGGAGGACGCCGGCATCGCCCTCGGCGACACCATCACAATCGACCGCCTGGAGACCGAACTCACCGTCATCGGTTTCACCGAGGATCAGCGCACCTTCGGCCATGTTGCTCTCGCCTATGTTCCGCTGGACGTCTGGCAGGAGGTCCACGCCGGAGCCCGCTCCGGTGAGGGCGCCCCGGCCAGTGCCTACGGTGAGGCCTCCGTCATCGTCGCCCAGACCTCGGGAGGCGCAGACACCGAGACGCTCACTGCTGATTCGGGCCTGGACGTGCGCACCCTGGAGCAGAGCTTCGCGTCCTCGCCGGGTTATACCGCTGAGACGATGACCCTGTCCATGATCGAATGGTTCCTCTACATCATCACCGCCCTGGTCACGGGTGCCTTCTTCCTGGTCTGGACCATCCAGCGATCCGGCGATATCGCCGTGATGCGTGCCATGGGTGCCACCAAGGGATACCTCCTGCGCGACAGCCTGGGCCAGGCCGTGATCATCCTCGCATTGTCCATCGCCACCGGTGTGGTGCTGGCTGTCGGCCTCGGCCTGTGGCTGGAGAGCACCGCCATGCCGTACGCCACCGAGGCCGCACCGATCTTCGGTGGGGCGGCCCTGTTGTTTGGCTCCGGGCTACTCGGCGCCCTCATCGCCGTCTTCCGCGTCACCCGTACCGATCCGCTCACCGCACTGGGGGAGAACCGATGACCACACCCGCACTCATCCTTGACGACGTCCGCGTCAGCTACGGCGACGGCGAATCCCAGGTCCATGCCCTGGACGGTGTGAGCCTGACCGTCCACCCCGGAGAATTCGTCGCTGTCGTCGGCCCCTCCGGCTCGGGTAAATCCACCCTGCTGGCAGTGGCCGGCGCCCTGACCACCCCCGATTCTGGCCGGGTCCAGGTCGCGAACGAAGAAATCACGGGTTTCGACGATGCCGAGCTGGCCCGCATCCGTCGTGAGCACGTCGGCTTTGTCTTCCAGTCCTCCGGTAATCTGCCCTCGGCTCTGCGCGCCCGCGACCAACTGGAGTTGGCGGCCCGCGTGGTGGGCACACGTGGCCGACGCAGCAACGATGAACTTCTCGAGGCCGTCGGCATGTCCCACCGTGCCGGCCACCGCCCCGCCACCTTGTCCGGTGGCGAGCGCCAGCGCATCGGTATCGCCCGCGCGCTGGTCGGCAACCCGAAACTGCTGCTGGTCGATGAGCCCACCGCAGCACTTGACCGCCACCGCTCCCACGAGATCGTGGCCCTGCTCGCGGAGGAATGCCACCAGGTCGGTGTGGCCGGCGTGATGGTCACCCACGACCAGGATGTCCTCGAGCACTGCGACTGGGTCTACGAAATGGTGGATGGGCGGCTGACTCCGAGGGGCTAAGCTCGATATATGCCCAGAATCTCGGAGCCTACCGTGGCTAAGCACCGCGCCGTTCAGCACCGCGCTGTGCTCGCCGCGGCGGAACGGCTCATCGTTGACGGTGAGGGCCAGATGCCGACAATCACCGACGTCGCTGCCGAGGTCGGTCTCGCCCGATCCAGCATCTACCTCTACGCGACTTCGCGGACGGATCTGTTGATCCAACTGCTGATCATGGCGATCGACGAGTGGATCACCGAGCTGTCTGATCTGATGTCCAACGCCGGTGACGACCCCGGTGACCGTCTGGCGGTCTACGTCGACGCCACTCTCCGACTATTCCTCGGCGGATCCCACGGCCCGTTGATAACCGCAGCTCAGCAATACCCGGAGGCCTACGCTGATGAGCGGGTCCAGGCATCCCATGCTGAGATGGAACCCACGCTCCACAAGCTGCTGGGGGGTATCTCTCCGGCCTCCCTGCCCCTGATCGACGCTGCCATTCAACGCGGTGCTGAACTGGTCGCGCATTCAGAGGCGGACCTCGAGGCTGTATCGAGAATGCTGCAGCGGATGGCCAGGGCATCACTGGACGAGGAACCGGAAGGGTGAAAGCGAGGGCCACTGCACCTGGCCCAGAGACGAGAAAAAACCGCCGCACCCGAAGGTGGGCGGTTATTCTTTAACGAGCGCTCGGCTTAGAGCGGGTGAACCTGCTGAGCCTGGGGGCCCTTGGCACCCTCGCCGACCTCGAACTCGACCGGCTGGTTCTCCTCGAGGGTGCGGAAGCCGCTGCCCTGGATCTCGGAGTAGTGGACGAAGAGATCAGCGGATCCATCGTTGGGGGCGATGAAGCCGAAGCCCTTCTCGCCGTTGAACCACTTCACAGTTCCCTGTGCCATATCTATACCTATTTCCTGATGAGGTGATGCTACGTTCGTCAGCATGATTCACTGACGCCCGGATCGTTGGAACTCCTCGTAAACCATCAACCGCGGCAGTTACTGCGCGGTTGAGGAAAACCAGGCGCTCGCGTGAATATCTCCTGCGAGCGCCTAGACACTGCGCACAGAAACCGCGATCAGCACTCAGTGTGCCATGAATCGACGCCCAGCGATAGTGGTACTTCAAAAATCGGTCGGGTTGCGCCCCACGTATCCGGGGGGCTGCATAGAAATCGGTGCGCCTACTGCGCTGGGATACAGCGCTGAACAGTGGATACTCTGGGGTAGAGTGCCGCGGTGAGTGCGACATCATGCTGCATGATTCCAGGGTGGGGGTGACGAGTCTCTCAGGGTTCACCCTCACCCCATCCCCGGCCCTCCCCGATAGTTGTTGGATTAGTTCGCCGTTAAGGTGGCCGACCGTGGTTAAAAAGATGCTGATCGGTTGCTCGGGCCTTGTCCTCATTCTGGCGGTGGTCGCGGTAGTGGTGCTCTATATCTGGGGTCCGACCTACGGTGCCGCGATACTGGGTCGGCCGATCTTCGTGCTTCCGCCCACCCCGGAACGTTATGCCGCCGTCGTGCTCGACACGGTGCAGCAACGTGGGGTTTATGCGGCATCTCCTGAGTTTGAGCGTGCCCGGGCAGCGGCGGAGCAAGCTGCTGGACAGGCTGAAGACATCGATGAGATCCACGATGAGCTCAATGCCGCCCTCATCGCCGCGGGTGGTAAACACTCCCGCCTGCTCAGTCCGGAGGAGATGAGTGACTATCTGGCTACGTCAGCTGAGCAACCGACGGTGACCGTGCAGGACCGGATCGCTGTTGCCACGGTGCCGGCCCACCGCCTCGAGGATGATTCCCAGGTCTATGCGGAGACCCTCGCCTATGGCCTCGAAGAAGCGATCGGACAGGGTGCCTGTGTGGTGGTCGTGGATCTGCGTGGCAACACCGGTGGGGACATGGGGCCCATGCTTGGCGGGCTGTCCGGGCTGCTGCCGGACGGGCCGGCGATGTCTTTCGTGGATCGTCACAGTGAGCAGCCAGTGGTGATCGAGGGGAACAGCGTGCGCGGGGGAGGCAGCATGGTGGGCATCGAGGGCGTCGATAAGCACAACCTGCCGGTCGCGGTGCTCGTCGATGAGATGACGGGCAGCTCCGGGGAGATGACCATGCTGGCTTTCCGCGGTCTGGACAACGCGCGCAGTTTCGGCGTGCCGACCGCGGGCTACACCACCGGGAACATGGTGGTGACCATGCCGGACCAGGCCCAGATGATGCTCACCGTCGTGCAGGTGAAGGACCGTACGGGGGAGATCTTCAACGACACCCCGATCGATCCCGACGAGGTGACTGACGACGCAATGGATGAGGCGAGGAACTGGCTGGGCGCCCAGCGGGGCTGCGCCTGAGTAGATGCCTCCCGGATCAGTTGTCGGCAAGCGACAGAAGTCGGCGAGGCGGGCCATCGACCACCGGGATGCGGGTGATCGACAGATCAGCACCCACGTGCATCAGCTCACCCGACCGGAGCAACTGCCAGTCACGGGAGCTGTCGAGTGCCTCGCTGGCGACCACCACCGAAGGATGAAAGCCCAGCTCCGGGGAGCTGATCCGCATCCCGTGGCTGGTGCGCTGCTCAACAGGCACCGGCTGCCTCCTCTGGTCGAGAAAAAACAGGTCGTGGGTCGTGGGCCACCGCACAGCCCACATCTCATGTGCTGAGGTGATGATCAGATTCACGGCGTAGACCGGCACATTCTCCGCCAGCCAGGTCAATGCCTGGCTCACCCCCTCCACAACATCCCCACCTGCCCGTGCCGTTTCCCTGGTGATCAGTGCGAAGACATGTTCGGAGTCCGTCTCACCCTGTACCCGATCCAGATCAGCACCGAGATGCTCCCTGAGCAGCGGCAGGTCACCGACGATTCCGTTGTGGGCACACAACCGGCCGTCCATCTCAAAAGGGTGGGTGTTCAGCATCGCAACGGGCGCACCGGTGCCATAACGCAGGTGGGCCAGGAAAGTACTGCTGCGGCGTTCCTTTGCTTCCCTGGCGAAGGCGGTATCCAGGTAGGCCGCGATCGGAGCCTTCTCCACCCGGGGCCGCCCGTCCTCATCAAAAGTCCCCAGACCTGTGCCGTCCGGATTCCGGTAGGACTGGAGGAGGAGACTGTCCGGGGCATTGAGCAGCCAGAACGAGGCTCGGACACGCTGTTCCCCGGCGCTCAAACCGAAGAGTCGGCACATGACCCCTCACTTCCCGTGCTTCACGAACGTGGTCCTGTCTCCTGAAGTGTCCCACTTCCTCCCGGCCTGTGGAACCCCGGCAGCCATCAGTTTTCCCCTCTACGCTGCATGTCATGGACGAGTTGAGAGCGACCACATCGCCGGACATGCGAGGAGAACTTCTCGACGGGCCGTGGGAGGAACTGATCGCCCGTCTGGAGACGGACACCGAGGAAGTCGTCGATCTCATCGTGCAGCGACTCTTCGACACCGTGCCCGGTTATGAGCTGGTCGACCGGGAGATGCTGGCCGCCTCCGTCCGGCGGAACATCGACCTCAGCATCCGGACGATCCTGGCGGGCCGGGAACCATCCCCGGCGGAAGTCCCCGAGGCCGGGGCGCTGGCGATCGAGCGGTTGGGGCAGGGTGTGCCCCTTGACAGTGTGCTCAGCGGTTTCCGGATCTGCATGATCATGATCCTGCGTCATCTCATCGAACTGGCACCCGAGTACGACATCCCCGCCGAGGAGGTCCTCGAATGGTCGACCCTTCTGTGGTCTCTGGGTGATGTCTTCTCCACGCGTGCCGCCGGCGTCTACCGTGACCGGGAGATCGCCCGGGCGGTCGCCGACTCGGCCCGTCGTTCCGCGTGGATCGGCCGGGTGGTGGCGGAAGGGGTGGAGACCTCGGAGTTGCTGTGGGGTGCCGCCATGTACGACGTGCCCACCGAGGTTCCCGTCCGCGCATTGACGGCCTCCGCGAATCCGGAATCGGGCAACGGGGTGGAGGAGCGACTGCGTGCCTGGGCATCGCGTGGGGGAGCGCGGCTGCTCACCACGGTGCGTTCCAGCGTCATCGTCGGCATCGTCATCGGGGAGATCGACCGAGAGGCGGAGAGTCCGGCCATGGCGGTGGGTCTCGGCCAGCCGGAGTTGCTCGCTGACCTGCCCCGTTCCTTCGCCTCGGCCTCGCTCGCCTTGAAGGCTGCCGACAGCCTGGGCCTCAGGCAGGTGGTGGAACCGGAGACCCTGTCCTGGCGCCTGGCCATCCACACCAGTCCGGAGACAACCGACCTGCTCCAGCGGCGCTACCTGGACCCGCTGGGGGAGGCAGGCAGCTTTGCTGATGACCTCGTGGAGTCGGTGCAGGCATACCTTGAACACCGGATGAATATCCCGGCCGCGGCGAAGAGCATCCCGGTGCACGTGAACACCCTGCGTTACCGGTTGCGCCGGTTCGAGGAACTGACCGGGGCCGACCTGGGTGAGGTGAACACCCTGCTGGAGGTGTCCTGGGTGCTGGCGGCCTGCGGGGGCACCCGAAGCAAGTTGTAGCCAGCTACAAAAATCGGGGGCGAACATTGCACCCACAGATGTAGTGCAGATCACATGTTGCGGGGCATTCTTGGGGTTGTCACCGCATCAAAGTGTTCTGGATCACAGAGTTTCGGAAAGGTCCCGGCACGCGGCCGACCTCTTGTCCACTCTTGAATCAAGGAGGTGCCTGTGATCCTCGGAATTGTCGGAATTCTGCTTTCCCTCGCGTTGCTGATCACCCTCGCCTACCGGGGCGTGCCGGTTCTCGTCGCCGCCCCCATCGCATCGCTTGTCGCGCTTTTGTTCTCCCGGGCACCGATGCTGCCCGCCTATACCGAGATCTTCATGCCCGCGATGGCCGGCTTCATCGGCAGCTTCTTCCCGGTGTTCCTCACCGGAGCCATCTTCGGTGTGCTGATGTCCGTCACCGGTTACGCCAGGTCCATCGCCACCACGGTCACCTCGCTGATCGGCGGCAAGGGCGCGATCGCGGCCACCGTCGTCACCTCAGCGCTGATGACCTACGGCGGCATCAGTCTTTTCGTCGTCGCCTTCGTCATGTACCCGCTGGCCCGCGAGCTTTTCCGGGCGGCGGACATCCCGCGCCGGCTCATCCCGGCGACGATCGCCCTCGGCATCTTCACCTTCACCATGACCGCCCTGCCGGGTACCCCGCAGGTGCAGAACATCATCCCGGGTCAGTTCTTCGGCACCGGATCCTTCGCCGGCGCGCTCATCGGAATCATCGGTTCGCTGATCGTCATCGCCTTCGGCCTGTTCTGGCTGGAGTTCCGCACCCGCCAGCTGCGCCGCAGGGGAGAGCACTTCTCCAGCGTCCACAACGGCGGCGAGCAGGAGATCCTGAGCGCCAACGGCTCGGGCCAGGGCACCTATAACCTCCCGGAGCCGAAGAGCCGGGTCATCCCGTTCCTGCCGCTGCTGACGGTCTTCATCGTCAACTTCGCCTGCACCCTCTACATCTTCCCCGCCATGGACTGGGCCTATCTGGCGGATGACAAGTACGGCGGCATCACCCTGGCCAACCGTGCTGCACTGTGGGCCGTCCTGGTCGGTATCGTCACCGCCATCCTGCTGATCCTGGCCATCAACTTCCGCCACTTCAAAGAGCTGTTCCGTGCGGTCGGCGAGGGTGCGAAGAACTCGATGTTCCCGGTCTTCTCCACGGCCTCCGAGGTCGGTTACGGCGCGGTCGTCGCCTCCGTCGCGGCATTTGCCGTGGTCCGTGACTCCATCTTCAACATGGGCGCCAATGCGATCATCACCTCGGTGGTCACGGTCTCCATCACCGCCGGTCTGACCGGTTCCTCCTCCGGCGGCATGACCATCGCCCTCAACGCCCTCGGTGATCAGCTGCGGGACATGGCCCTGGCGGAGGGCACCAGCCTCGAGGTCATGCACCGCCTCACCGCGATGGCCTCCGGTGGCCTGGACACCCTGCCGCACTCCGGTGCCGTGGTCACCCTGCTCATCGTCTGCGGCCTCACCCACAAGCAGTCCTACAAGGACCTCGCAGTGATCACCATCGTCGGCCCCGTCGCGGCCGTCGCCCTCCTCGTCGGCGCCGTCTCCCTCGGCATCTTCTAGCACCTGAAAGGCAGAAACACATGAACACTCCCGCCCACACCATCTCGCTGGAGGGCCGCAGGGCCCTGGTCACCGGTGGCGCCTCCGGTATCGGCGCCGCATGTGCCCGCGCCTTCGCCGCGGCCGGTGCCCATGTCACCGTCTGCGACCTTAACGAGGAGGCCGCCAAGGCACTCGCCGCCGAGATCAACGGCGAGCACTGGGCCATCGACCTCTCCGACACCGCCGCACTCGAGGACGTGGACATCGATGTGGACATCCTCCTCAACAACGCCGGTATCCAGCGCATCGCCCCCATCCACGAATTCGATCCCGAAACCTGGCGCCTGATCAACCGGCTCATGGTCGAGGCACCCTTCCTCCTCATGCGGGCGGCCCTGCCGAAGATGTATGAGCGCGGTTTCGGCCGCATCATCAACATCTCCTCCAAACACGGCATCCGCTCCAGCCCCTTCAAATCCGCCTACGTCACCGCCAAGCACGCCGTGGAAGGCCTGTCCAAGACCGCGGCCCTGGAGGGCGCCCCGTTCGGGGTGACCTCGAACTGCATCAACCCCGCATATGTCCGGACACCGCTCGTCGAGAAGCAGATCGCCGATCAGGCGAGCGTCCACGGCATCGGGGAGGAGGAGGTCATCGAGAAGATCATGCTCACCCAGGCCGCCGTCAAGCGCCTCATCGAA
The DNA here is from genome assembly GCF_003955685.1 of Corynebacterium hylobatis. Lineage (GTDB taxonomy): Bacteria > Actinomycetota > Actinomycetes > Mycobacteriales > Mycobacteriaceae > Corynebacterium > Corynebacterium hylobatis. Next base: position 225,979 of record NZ_RXHJ01000006.1, on the reverse strand, counting down.
CCGGAGGAGGTCGCCTCCCTGGCCACCTGGCTGGCCTCCGATCACGCCGCCATGGTCACCGGTGCCTCGTACACCATCGACGGCGGCTGGACCGCGAGTTAACCAGGAAGGAAGAGACACCATGTCCAAAATTTCAGAACACATCCGTGACACCCTCATCAACGAACTTCATGACGGCATGACCCTCGCCGTCGGCGGCTTCGGGCTCTGCGGTATCCCCGCCACCCTCATCGAGATCGTCCGCGACTCCGGCGTCCAGGACCTCACCGTGGTCTCCAACAACCTCGGCATCGACGGCGTCGGCCTCGGCCGGCTCCTGGAGAAGGGCCAGATCTCCCGCGTCAAGGCCAGTTACATCGGGGAGAACAAGCTCTTCATGCAGCAGTACCTCTCCGGTGCCGTCGAGGTCGAGCTCGTGCCCCAGGGCACGCTCGCCGAACGCATGCACGCCGGCGGCTCCGGCATCGCCGCCTTCTACACCCGCACCGGTGTCGGCACCGAAGTCGCCGAGGGCAAACCCACAGCCGACTTCGACGGCGAAACCTACCTGCAGGAACGCGCCATCATCGCCGACATCTCCCTCGTCCACGCCCACACCGCCGACATCGACGGCAACCTCCGCTACCGCTACGCCGCCCGCAACTTCAACCCCGTCGTAGCGCAGTGCGGGCGCCTCACCTTCGCCGAGGCCGAGCACATCGTCGACCGCGGCGGACTCCACGCCGATGACATCCACACCCCCGGCGTGTTCATCCACCACCTGACGGACGCCACCATCCCCGGCCAGATCGAATCGCTGGTCACCCGACCCCGACCCGCCCAGCAGATGCAGGAGACCTGAGAACAATGACCTGGACACGAGACGAGATGGCGGCCATCGCCGCCAGCGAGCTGGAGGACGGCGACTACGTCAACCTCGGCATCGGCATCCCCACGCTCATCGCCAACAACCTGCCCGAAGGCGTCAACGTCATCCTCCAGTCGGAGAACGGCATCCTCGGCATGGGGCCCAACCCCTACGGGGGGGAGGAGGACCCGGACCTGATCAACGCCGGCAAGCAGACCGTCACCCTGCTGCCGGGTGCCGCGATCTTCGACTCCGCCACCTCCTTCGGCATGATCCGCGCCGGGAAGATGAAGGCCGCCTTCCTCGGGGCCATGGAGGTCTCCGGCAGCGGGGACCTGGCCAACTGGAAGATCCCCGGCAAGCTGGTCAAGGGCATGGGCGGGGCAATGGACCTGGTCGCCGGAGCCCGGCGCGTCGTGGTGCTCACCGACCACACCGCCAAGGACGGTTCCCCGAAGATCGTCGAGGAGTGCAGCCTGCCGCTGACCGGCGTCGGCGTGGTCGACCGCATCATCACGGACCTGGCTGTCTTCGACGTCGTCGACGGCCAGCTCGTCCTGCGCGGCATGGCGCCGGGCGTGACGGAGGAAGAGATCCAGGAGAAGACCGGTGCCGGTTTCACGGTGTCGCTGACGGAAGGAGCAGCAGCATGAGGGACGTGTTCGTCGCCGGTATCGGCGAGACCCCGATGGGCCGCTACCCGGAGCGTGGCCTGCACGCCATGATCGAGGAGGCCGGCAGCCAGGCGATTCGGGAGGCGGGCATCGACCCCGCCCGGATCGGGGCGGCCTACATCGGCAACTTCGCCGGGCAGTCACTGACCGGCCAGGCCCACCTGGGTCCGCTCATGGCCGAGACCCTCGGCATCACCGACGTCCCCGCCCTGCGCGTCGAGGGTGCCTGCGCCTCCGGTGGCCTGGCGCTCTTCCAGGCGGTGCAGGCCATCCGCCACGGCATCCACGACGTGGTGCTCGTCGGCGGCGTGGAGAAGATGACGCATCAGACCACCGCCGTGGTCACCGAGGCACTGACCTCCGCCATGGACGTCGAATTTGAGGCGCAGTCCGGTCTGACCTTCCCCGGCATCTTCGCCATGGTGGCCAACCGCTATTTCCACGAGCACCGCAACGTCCGCCGGGAGATGGCCCAGGTTGCCGTCCAGTCCCACGACAACGCCGCGCTCAACCCGCACGCGCAGCTGCGCAAACGCATTGACGTGGACAAGGTGCTCAGCGCCCCCGCCATCGCCGACCCCTTCGGGCTCTACGACTGCTCGCTGGTCACCGACGGCGCCGCCTTCATGGTGCTCACCGCGGATTCGCTTCTCGACGCCCCCTCCGCCCCCCGCCGCATCCGCATCACCGGCTCCGGTCACGGCGGGGATTCCCTGACCCTGCACGGCCGGCAGTCACAGACCAGTTTCAAGGCCACCCGTCAGGCAGCTGCCGCGGCCTACGGTCAGGCCGGACGCTCCGCCGCCGACATCGACCTGGCGGAGGTTCACGACTGCTTCACCATCACGCAGATCATCAACACCGAGGACCTCGGCTTCTTCGAGGCCGGACGCGGTGGCGACGCCGTCGCCGAGGGGCGCACCACCCGCGAGGGCGACAAGCCCGTCAACACCTCCGGCGGCCTCAAGGCGAAGGGCCACCCGGTGGGTGCGACGGGCATCAGCCAGGCGATCGAGATCGTCACCCAGCTGCGCGGTCAGGCCGGTGAACGCCAGATCGCTCAGGCCGACATCGGCCTGACCCACAACCTGGGCGGCACCGCCGGCACCTGCGTGGTCAACATCTTCGAGGGAGAATGAGGAAAATGTCAGCAGTCATCCACACCTACACCATCGTGCGCACCCCACCCCAGGGCTTCGACGGCGCACCCTACTGCGTGGCCATCATCGACGTCGACGGCCAGCTCGAGACCGCCCGGGTGTCCGGCTACGTCGAGGGCACCGAGATCAACATCGGCGACCACCTTCACCGACTTGAACAACCCGATGAATTCGGGGCGGTTTACGCCCTGCAGTGATGTGCGTGGCTCAGCGGTTCTGCCACCAGATTGCGCCGGTGAGCACGGTGGCGAAAGTGGTCCATCCGACATAGGGGAGCAGGAAGGCGCCGCGACTCTTCTCCACCGCCATGGCGCGCCGGGCCAGATCCGCGCTGGAGGCGGCCAGGGCGCCAGCCTCGATGGTCGCCGGACCGGGCTGTTCGACCTTGAAGAAGAGGATGCTCCAGGAGGCGTTGAGCGCCAGGTTCAGGGCCAGGGCCTTCTGCAGCTCGGCGTGCTCCGCCTGTTGGTCACGCTCCTGCAGGTCAGCAAGACTACGTCCGACCACTGCGGCGATGCTGGCATACAGTCCCGTCCAGGCCACGGGGAAGACCCAGGCCGGGGGCTGGATCGCGGGCTTGGTCAGCGAGCGGTACCAGGGGGTGGAGGTGTCGGTGGCCACCGAACCGATCACGGCCGTACCGATGACGGCGGCTGAGGTGGTGGCGATGGTGCGGTAGCGGGACTGCCTGCGGGCGTCGAGCTGCTGCCAGGCGGTACCCGCACGGCTGAGGATTCCGAGGGGGCTCATATGTTAAGCCTAGAGAAATCCCCTGCCCCGCACGCACGGCCCCGGTGAAAAAGAAAAAGCGGAGGAGCCTGTGGTGGGGCTCCTCCGTTCCTTCGCGCGCGGTCACCGGATCCCGGTGGACGAGACGCGCACGGGCGATGCGGTGGCGCTGACCCGGGTTAGAAGTAGATGCCGTGCTGGGCGAACCACGGGACCGGGTCGACGGCGCCGCTGCCGGTCGGGTGGATCTCGAAGTGCAGGTGCGAGCCGGTGGAGAAGCCCTCGCTGCCCATGCCGGCGATGTACTGGCCGGCGGTGACGTACTGGCCTACGGACACGCCCAGGCTGGACATGTGGCCGTAGATGGACATGGAGCCGTCGTCGTGCTGGATGCGGATCCACTGGCCGTAGCCGGAGGCGGGGCCGGAATCGATGACGGTGCCGGACATGATGGCGTAGATCGGGGTGCCGATCGGGGCGGCGATGTCGATGCCGGCGTGGAGGGTGCCCCAGCGCGGGCCGTAGCCGGAGGTGAACACGCCCTCGGCGGGGCGGGCGACACCGGCGCTGGCTTCCGCGGCTGCAGCAGCTTCGGCTTCCGCTGCAGCGGCTGCCTCCGCCTCGGCCTGGGCAGCTGCCTCAGCCGCAGCGATGGCGGCGGCCTCTGCCTCAGCGGCGGCGCGCTCCTCGGCGAGCTGGGTGGACTTCGCCAGCTGCTCCTCCATGTTGTCCACCGGCTTGAACTCGGCGATCTCGAGGATCTGCGGTGAGGTGGTCATGGCGGGGGAGAGCACGTGCTCGGAGTCGTTGACGAGCTGGTAGTCGAGGATGGGGGAGGGGGCGACGGAGTCGGCCTGGAGGGTCGCGGCGGCGGCTCCACCGATGCCGGCGGTGGAGACTACGCCAGCGGCTGCGGCGATGAAGGCGACGCGGTTGCGGGCGGAACGGTTGTTGGAGATGGTGCGGCGCTCAGTGGCGGTAGAGCGCTGAGGCTTGGTGAAGATGGGATTACTCCTGTCGTGGGGCCCGTTGTACGGGCTCAGCCCAATCCCTTTCGTAAGGGGATCGTGACCGTTTCGTTATTGATTCCCGGAACCCTACGTATGCGTCGTGGTGTATGCAAGTCCAAAGGTCTAGTTTGATTAGATGTTTATCCGGAGATCGGGGCCGGGGGCGTGATGGTCTTGCGGAAATAGGCATAATTCCAGCTCAGTGCCAGCTTCGTCCGTGGCGCAGGGGCGGAAACTGGCACGAAATTCACAGACTTCTGTTGCCGTGTCACGAATCACGAGCGACGCGGAAGGGGTGGGCGTCGAAAAGCTTTGTAACGGGAAGATTAAGCGCTGCAGGCCACAAACCCTTGCCAATGTGAGGCAGATCATCTACATTATGGAATTAGTTCATTTGGAACTAATTCGGGTGGGTATAAAGATTCGAGGATCCGGAACCCACCGAGATGCCCGCCACGACAGAGGAAGCCTGATGAGTATTTCGGTCAAGGAAGTACTGGCCCAGAAGGGAATCCACCCCACTGATGAACACCTCGAGAAGATCGAGGCGAAGTGGGCGGAGATCCAGCAGCTGAAGCAGGGCCTGGAGAACATGAACCTCAATGACGCGGACATCGCTCTGCGCAACATCCCCGGTGGTGATCACATTGTCTAAGGAACTTCTGCACAAGACGGCGACCGAGGTCGCGGCGCTCATCGAGAGCCGCGAGGTATCCCCCGTGGAACTGACCCGGTCCCTGCTCGACCACGCCCATGAGCTCAACGACTCCGTCAACGCCTATATCAGCTTCCGTGACGAGGCCGCACTGGCGGAGGCCAAGGCGGCGGAGGAGGAGATCGCCCAGGGCAACTACCGCGGGCCCCTCCACGGCGTCCCGATGGCGATCAAGGACAACATCTACATCGGCGGCGAGGTCACCACCATGGCCTCCAGGATCCACGGCGACTTCGTCTCGAAGGACGACTCCTCCGTGGTGAAGAAGCTGCGCGAGGCCGGCGCCGTGATCACCGGCAAGCTCAACATGCACGAGTATGCCTGGGGCATCGACAACAACAGCCCCCACTTCGGCGCCGTGCACAACCCCTGGAACCTGGACAAGGTACCGGGTGGCTCCAGCGGCGGCTCCGGTGCCGCCGTCGCCGCCGACATGAGCTTCACCACCCTGGGCACCGACACCGCCGGCTCCATCCGCATCCCCTCGGCCGCCTGCGGCCTGGTCGGCCTCAAGCCCACCCACGGGCGCGTGGCAAAATACGGCTGCTTCCCCCTGGCGTGGAGCCTCGACCACATCGGTCCGATGTCCAAGAGTGTCGCCGATGCCGCCGCCACCCTCCAGGCCATCGCCGGTCACGACCACCGTGACCCGACCTCCGTCGACGTGCCGGTCGCGGACTACTCGGCGGCCCTCGGCGGGGACCCGAAGGGCCTGGTCATCGGCGTCGAGGAGGACTACTTCTTCCGCGACGTCGACTCACCCATCGAGGAGCTGGTGCGCAAGCAGATCGAGGAGCTGGTCAGCAGGGGAGCGAAGCTGAAGAAGGTCTCCATCCCCGCCCTGGCCTACTCGGAGTGGACGGAGCTGGCCACCAGCCTCTCCGAGGCCTCCGCCATCCACCACCACGACCTGCAGAACCGTCCCGAGGATCTCGGCGCGGACATCCGCTTCCTCTTCGAGCTCGGTGAACTGTTCTCTTCCGTGGACTACCTCCAGGCCCAGCAGGTCCGCCGCCAGATCAAGCAGGAGTTCACCGCCGCCCTGCAGGACGTCGATGTCATCATCGCCCCGACCCTGCCCGTCATGGCCCCGGACATCGGCTCCTCGGTGGCCAACCTCAACGGCGCGGAGACCGACCTCATCGACAGTTTCATCCGCTTCACCGGACCCAGCAACCTCACCGGCCTGCCGGCGCTGACCGTCCCGGTGGGACTGAGCGATGACCTGCCCGTCGGTCTGCAGATCATCGGCCGCGCCTTCGACGAGGCGACCGTGCTCAAGGTGGGCTCCCAGATCGAGGCCACCAATCCGATGCAGGGCCGCCGTGCGCCCGTCGGGGCGCGCGCCCTGACGCGCTAGACCGGATCGGAACCACCCCGTGTTCGGAGGACCCCGGTGAGCTGGTGACACCCGCTCACCGGGGTCCTCTACGTTTTTCCCCTCCACTGCCACTCCAAGATCCCGGAGCACAACCATGTCCAGTATTGCTCTCCTGTTCGTCGGCGCCGTCCTCCTGGTCAACGGACTCGTCTTCCTCGGGCGTGTCGACGCCAAGGCGGCCATCCCCGTCAACCTCCTCGTGGGTGCCCTCCTCGTCCTCACGGCGCTGGTGCCCGCCGTGACCCTGTCGGGTCCGGCGCCTGATTTCCGCTCGGCGGCCTTCGGCTCGGTGGGCTTCCTCCTCTTCGGTTTCACCTACCTCACCGTCGGGGCAAATTCGCTCTTCGTCGGGACGGGTGCCGCGCTCGGCTGGTACTGCGGCTGGGCCTCGATGATCGCCGCGGTCCTGGCCACGGTGAATTTCTCAGGTTCCGCGGACCCGCTCATGGCCTGGCTGTGGGCCGCCTGGTCTGCGCTCTTCCTCTCCTTCTTCCTGGCGCTGGTGGGTGGCAGTCCGGAGGCGGGGCAGGCGGCCGGAACCCTGGCAGTCCTGCAGTCGGTGACCACCGCCTCCGTGCCGGGCCTGCTCATGATCGACGGATCCTGGGCCACCACATCTGTGACGCTGGTGGCGGCCGTGCAGATCGTCGCGGTGCTCGTCTGCGTCGGGGTGGCGGTGATGCTGCGCAGCAGGACTCCCGCTCCGGTGCGCATCCCTGAAGCGGTACGGGTTCCGGTGGGCTGAGGAAAGTCCTGCAGAGGTCTGGTTTTGCGGCGGTGTTTCACGTGAAACACCGCCGCTCTCACGTGAAGGAGGGGCGGAGGGTACCCAGCACGTCGAAGTCGAGTCCGTCCGCCCGCGCGATGTTGATGGGCTGCCGCGCCTGGTGGTTGCGGAAGGTGATCAACCCGCGGGGGCTGTCGAAGTTGAGGTCCTCGATGACGCGGTTGAAATCCGCGACCCGCACGCTCCGGCTGCGCCGGGCCAGCTCCGCCAGCAGATAGATGCCCTGGTAGCAGGACTGGCCCATGTTGTTCAGCGCTGGTGCCGTGGCACCGTGCTCTGAGACATAGCGGCCGAGGAAGTCCAGGGCCGCCGGGCTGGTCAGCGAGCGGAAATAGGAGGCGGAGGAGTAGAGATTGATGGTCGCCTCAGCCCCGCTGGCCAGCAGCATGTTCTCCTCCATGAGGGGGCTGAAACGCGTCACGGTCTCATGCAGGTCGGCCTCGGCGAAGCTCCGGTTGAAGTCCACGGCGTCCTGGCCGACAAGCAGGATGAGGACCGCATCGCAGCCGCTCGCTGCCACCGCGCGGGGCAGGCGGGGATCGCCACCCTGGCCCATCTCGACCAGGGTGCTGCCGACCAGCTCCAGGCCGAGGTCATGGGCCGCCAGGGCCGTCTTCTGCAGGGAACGCACCGGCCAGATATAGCTCGCCCCCACGACATGCCAGCGGCGGTGGCCGAGCTGCTCGCGCATCCACTGCAGGGCAGGGAAGATCTGCTGTTCGGGATCCTCGCCGATCAGGTAGACCCCGGGCTGCCGTTCATCCCCCTCGGACAGTGACGTGTAGACGTAGGGGATGCGGTTGCGCAGCACCGGCACCAGCAGCTTGCGGATGGAGGAGATGTGCCAGCCCGTGAGGGCGTCGATGCCCCGGGAATCCACCAGCCGCGAGACCTCCGCGACAATCTGCTCGGGCCGTTGCCCGGCGTCGATGTAGATCAGCTCGACCGCGCGGCCCCCGATGCCGGAGCGCTGGTTGAGTTCGTTGCGGCCCTGTTCCGAGACGGCCACACAGGAGGGTCCGAAGATCCCGCCGGGGCCCTGGAAGGGGACGAGCATGCCGATCCGGTAGCGGTCGCCGTGCATGAGGTGGCTGAACCTCCTCGGTGTCATCGCGGTGGAGTTGCCCAACGCGAGGTTGAGAGGGGACCCGTCGAGTAGGCTGTAGGGCAACAGCTGTCAGTATGACGTGCAAAGGGGCTCACGGATGACCATCTCGGATCGTCTCAGGGACGCTACTGAAGTGAGTCCTGCCACACTTCCCGCGGGGGATGTATCTCTGATCACAGTACTTGTGCACACTACCAAGAATCTCTCCGCGATGGTGTCCGAGGTTGTGGGGGAGCACGGTTTTACTCTCGACGAGTGGATGGTGCTCGACGCCATCCGGCGTAACGACGGCAGCGCGATGTCCCAGATCTCCACGGCCTCCGGGTGTTCCGGTGCTTCCCTGACCCGCGCTGTGGACAAACTGGTCACCGGCTCCCTGGTCTACCGGGAGGCCAGCCAGGTCGACCGCCGCAAGGTGGAGGTCTTCATCAGTGACCGCGGCCGGGACACGCACCAGGAACTCCGGGAGTACCTCCGGGACCTGGATGAGCGGGTCGAAAAAATGACCAGCGCCTCCGGCATCAGCCGGGAGGCGCTGGTCGAGTTGTGCGGGGCGCTGCGCGGAATCTAGGAGCGCACCTGCCTGCGCCCGTGCACCGCGTGGTAGTAGCCGGCGGTGAGCACGGCCACGACCGCGAGCAGGCCGTACATGGTGCCGTAGCCGGTGGCTGCGACAAGCACACCGAGGAGGACGGGGCCCAGTCCGAAGCCCAGATCCATGAACAGCAACAAGGTGGACAGGCCCGTGCCCAGGCTCTCCCTGGGGACGGACTTGACCGCAATGGCCTGGCAGGCGGGCATGAGCGTGCCGTAACCGAGGCCCATCAGCACGCCGGCGGCGACGATGTGCCAGTCGGCGCTGGCCACGGCCAGCAGCGCCAGTGCCAGCATGAAGCTGACCAGGCCCAGGTAGATGACGATGTTGTCACCGCGCCGGTCCTGCAGGCGTCCCAGGATGGGGCGCATGAGCAGCATCGTCACGGCGTAGGCGATGAAGAACATGCTGGCGCCAACCACCACCTCCCGTTCGACGGCGTAGCCGTTGAGGTAGGTGATCACGCCGGAGTAGCCCAGACCCACCAGCATGAGAAAAATGCCGATAGGCAGGACCGCGGGGTGGACGACGTTGCGGAAGGAGAACCGCGGACGCTCCGGCTTCACGCCCGATTCCCGGATGGCCTTCTTCGCCTCCGCCTCAGCCTTGCGCTGGGCGGCCGGCGGACGGAGGAAGAGGCTGAGCAGCAGGCCGAGTGCCGCCGTGGCGGCGGTGGCGATGAAGAGGATCTCGTAGGTGAAGGAGTTCACCAGGAACAGTCCCACGGCCGGGCCGATCGCGGTGGCCAACGTGGTGGAGAGGGCGAAGTAGCCGGTGCCCTCCGCACGACGCCTGGTGGGGATGGCTGTCTGGGCGATCGTCATCAGGGCGGTGCTGGCGAAGGCGAAGGCCATGCCGTGGACCGTGCGCACCGCCAGCAGCAGCGGCAGGGTGTCCGCGACAAGGTAGAGGGCCGAGGCGATCGTCGCGACGCTGGCTGCGATGAGCAGGATCAGCCGTTTGCCCATCGTGTCGATGAGGTAACCGCAGAAGATACGTGCGATGGTCGCGCCGATGACGAAGGAGCTGGCCGCCAGGCCGCTGGCGGTCTGGGAGGCCGCGAACTCGCGCACGGCGTAGAGCGCCATCGTGGTGACCAGCAGGTAGAAGAGCAGGGCCTGGATGAAGTTGGCCACCCAGGCCAGTACGAACGTCGGGGTGATCAGGCGTTCGCGGGGCGTGCGGGTGGCTGCGGGGGACAGCTGTTCAACATCAGCAGGGGCCGTCAAGTAGATTCTCCTATCAGTAAAAAGTATTTGTATAATGCAAATGATATGCCGGAAAAGGAGATCTGACAATCACTGACCCAGGATCCATGGACGACCACCCTGACGACCTCGTCTACGAGTACATGCTCATGTCCCGGTACGCCGTGACCGGCACCCACCCCGACGGCCGCCGCGATGCGCTCGAACGCAGCGCCATGATCCTGCTCGCCCGCCTCGTCGCCGAAGGACCCATGACGGTCGCCGAGCTTGCCGACGCCTTCGATCTCGACGTCTCCACCATCCACCGGCAGGTCGCCGCCGCGATGAAGAATGGCCTCATCCTGCGCATCGACGACCCGGACGGGGGAGCCGCTCGCCGACACCGGCCTACCGCCGAGGGCAGACGTCGCTACGAGGAGGAGCTTGCCGCGCGGAGGACCTATGTGGACCGGGTCGTGGCCGACTGGTCGGCGGAGGACCGCCACACCTTCACCGCCTACCTGCGTCGTTTCAATGAGGACATGGAGGGGATGCTGAACCGGCCGTGGCCGCGCGGGGGTACTGATAAGCAGGCCTAGAATATGAAGTGACCAAGGGTCGAGCGCGCAAGCCCCTTGCTTTAGCTATGGGGATAGCGCATCAAGTGACAGGCAAACGTGCTATACCGTCAATTATGAGAGACAAGGCAGTAAAGCGGGCGTACAAGTACCGCTTCTACCCGACCCCCGAGCAGGCCGAACAGCTGGCCCGCACATTCGGGTGCGTCAGGTATGTCTACAGCCGGGCACTGGCCGAACGGTCACGCGCCTGGACTCAGGAACAACGCCGCGTCACTCATGCAGAAACCGACCGAATGCTTACCCAGTGGAAGCGCGACCCGGACACTGTATGGCTGGCGGAACCTTCCAAGGGGCCACTGCAAGCAGCCCTGCGGCACCTCCAGGACGCCTACAGCCGGTTCTGGAGCAAGCAAACCGGCTACCCGAAGTTCAAGAAGAAGGGGAAAACCCGGGACTCCGCGACATACTTTCGCAACTGCTTCACCTACCGCAGTGGGCAGATCAAGCTGGCGAAACAGTCAGAACCGCTGGATATTCGGTGGTCCCGACCACTACCGGAGGGGGCGGACCCGTCACAGGTCACCGTGTCCCGAGACTCAGCGGGTCGATACCACATATCCATTTTGGTCGAGGACACGATCACTCCACACACGCCTGCGGACACCACTGTCGGCATCGACGCGGGCATCACCACCCTCTACACCCTGTCTACCGGGGAGAAGATCACCAACCCCCGGCACGAGAAAAAGGACCGGGAGAAGCTGGCCAGGGCACAACGCCAACTCTCGAAAAGGCAGAAGGGGTCCAAGAACCGGGACAAAGCCCGCCGCAAAGTCGCCCGTATCCACGCCCGGATCGCAGACCGGCGACGCGACCACCTGCACAAGCTCAGCACTCGATTGGTGCGCGAAAACCAAGTGATCGCCATCGAGGATCTGAGCGTGCGGAACATGGTCAAAAACCACTCGCTGGCGCGTGTCATTTCGGATGCGTCGTGGGCACAGTTTTGCACGATGCTGGAGTACAAGGCCGGCTGGTATGGCCGGGAGGTTATCGCCATCGACCGGTTTTACCCATCAAGCAAGCAGTGCTCAGCGTGTGGGATGCTTCAGGATTTGATGCCGCTCAACATCCGCGAGTGGATGTGTCCGGGGTGTGGGGAAATCCACGACCGGGATGTCAATGCCGCGAAGAATATTTTGGCCGTCGGACTGGCGGTTTCAGCCTGCGGAGATGGTGTGAGACCGTCCCGCACCTAGTGCAGGAAGGCAGTCATCAATGAAACAGGAAAACCTCGGCCGCAAGGCCCAGGAATCCCCCGGCTTTAGCCGCGGGGAGGAAGTCAAATGCAGACACTGAAGTCCGAGATCAAGGAATTCCTCACCTCCCGCCGGGCCCGCCTCACACCCGGCGAGGTGGGCCTCCCCCTTGACGGCACGGCGCGCCGGGTGCCGGGTCTGCGTCGCGAGGAAGTCGCCGAGCTGGCCGGCATCTCGGTGGAGTACTACGTCATCCTCGAACGTGGTGACCTGAGCACCGCCTCGGAGCAGGTGCTCGCGGGTATCGCGGATGCCCTGCGTTTCGCCGACGCCGAGCGCCTCTACCTGCACAACCTGGCGCGAGCGAGCCGTGGTGTCGAGGCCTTCCCCGTTGCTCAGCCGGAACCGCGGGTGACGGGTCGGATCCAGAGCATCCTTGACGGTTTCACCCTCGGGGCGGCGTGGGTGCGCAACGAATACATGGACATCCTGGCCACGAACCGGGCCGCGCGGGTGCTCTATGAACCCATCTACCGGGCATTGCCGGACCGTCCCAACACCGCCCGCCACGTGTTCCTGGCCGAGAACGCCCGTTCCTTCTGGATCGACGCGGACTACTACGCCGATGCGTTCGCGGCGAAGCTGCGCCTGGAGAGCGCCGCCCATCCCCGGGATCCCCGACTGAAATCCCTGGTGGCGGAGTTGACCGAGAGGTCCGAGGCCTTCCGCAGCCGCTGGGCGACCGCCGAGGTCAGCCTGCTCACCAACGGCATCAAACGCTTCCACCACCCGGAGGTCGGCAGACTGGACCTGCACTTCGAGACGATGGAACTACAGAGCGCGCCGGGTCTGATAATGAGCTTCTACCTGCCTGATGACGCCGCGACGGCCCGGGGCCTCGCTGCGCTGCGGCAGCAGAGCTGAAGAGTGGCTACTTCCTCTGCCCGGCCTTCCACTCCGCCGGGGTGGGTGTGCCGGGGACCCGGTGGCCGGCACCGAAGTCCTGCGGGGTCCGGACCTTGCCGCGGGCAGCCGACATGACGCTGTGCACCAGGAGCAGGAAGGCGATGATGAAGGCGATCACCGCGAGGACCTTACTGAGTGTGTCCTCCCGGCCGAAGAGCCAGTAGCCGCCACCGAAGATGGCGATGGCCAGCAGATTCTCCAGGGTGATGTGCAGGAACAGACGTGTCACGGTGATCTCCTCCAGGTCATTTATTTTCAACCTAGATGCGGAGCCGACGCAAAGGGGAATCCTGCGGAGTAAAGGATTTACTCCCCAGTTGCCGGCTGGGTGATCTGCTGGCGTCCGCGGCGGGGAGGGTGAGGGACTGGGGCAGGGGCGTCGACAAGCGGGATCGGCGCCCTGCCAGGGAGCGGATTGCCGTATTAGGGTCGGGGACATGAAGATCCAGGGCGTCAACGTCGATGGGCAGGGCCGGTGCGCCCATTACCGCGGGCTGCGCGATGTGGTTGGCAACTGCTGCGCCACCTGCGGGAAGTACTGGGCCTGTCACGCCTGCCACCACGAACTGGCCGACCACCCTTTCGGCCGCATGCCCTTGACTACCCCGGCCTCCGTGGTGTGCGGCGCCTGCGGACACACGATGGGTTATCCGGAGTACTCCGCGGCCGCAGCGTGTCCGAACTGCGCCCACCCCTTCAACCCGGGGTGTGAGCTCCACGCGCCGATCTATTTCGAGCTTTAACGTCGCTCATCCAGTTCAGGATGCAGGACGGCAGGGAAGTAAAGAAACGCCGGCAGGAACACTCCTGCCGGCGTTTCTTTCTGCGGTCTCACCCCGAACACCTGGTCCGGGCGGAAGAGACTGTTAGATCTGGGCCAGGTTCTTCTTGCTGCCCTCCACTGAGATGAGCACCGCGAAGCAGCAGGCTGCCAGGACTGCGATCCAGATTCCACCCAGCAGGGCGGTTCCGGCAGCGGTGGCCATGACGGCTGCCGCGATCATCGGGCTGAAGCCGGCACCCAGGGTGGAGGCGGTCTGGAAGGCCACCGAGGAACCGGTGTAGCGGACCTTGGTGGGGAACAGTTCCGCGATGAAGGCGCCCAGGGGGCCGAACATGAAGCCCTGCAGGCCCTGTCCCAGGATCACCGCCACAGCGTAGGCCGGGACAGTACCGAGGCTGATCAGGTAGAGGATCGGGAAGACCGCGAGCATGGCGCCGATCATGCCGGCGGCCAGGACCTTCTTCCGGCCGAGGCGGTCGCAGAGGCGGGCGCTGATGATGGTCGCGCCGAGCATGACGAAGGCACCGGCAGCCTTGGCGTTGAGGACACCCGTCTTGTCGGCACCGTTGGCCACGACCTCGTTGACCGCCCACACGGTGACCATGCCCGCCATCGTGAACTGTGCCACACCGGCGGTGATGCCGATGGCCAGCTGACGTCGGTTGTTACGGAAGACATCCATCACCGGCATGCGGCGGTCATCGGCCTTCTGCTCCAGCTCCTGGAACAGCGGGGACTCCTGGACGCGGAGGCGGATGATCAGGGCGATGAGCACCAGGACGGCACTGATGAGGAAGGGGATGCGCCAGCCCCAGGAGAGGAACTGCTCATCGGGGAGGAGTGTGGCCGCGGACATGGCCAGGGTGGCCAGGGTGGCACCGGCCGGGGCACCCATGTTGGCGAAGCTGGCGGCGAATCCGCGCTTACCCTTCGGGGCCTGTTCGAGGGCGATGAGCATCGCCCCGCCCCATTCGCCACCTACGGAGATGCCCTGGACGATGCGCAGGGTGATCAGCAGGACGGCGGCCAGGGAGCCGATGCTCTCGGCAGTGGGGATCAGGCCCATGGCGGTGGTTGCCACGCCCATCATCACCATGGACAGGACCAGCATTTTCTTCCGGCCCAGGCGGTCACCGAAATGGCCGAAGATCATGCCGCCGAGGGGGCGGGAAAGGTAGCCGACCGCGAGGGTGCCGAAGGAGGCGAAGGCGGCCATCGCGGGGCTCAGGCCCACGAAGAACACCTGGTTGAACACCAGCGCTGCGGCGGTGGCATAGAGGAGGAAGTCGTAGTACTCGATGGCGCTGCCCACGAAGCTCGAGGTGAGGATGCGCCGCATGTGCGGTGTGTTGAGCGAGCCTTCCTCATGCGGGCCCGCCGGCTTCGTCACCGTGGGATCCGTTCCTGGGAGGAGTTTCTGCTGTGTCATTTCCGGTTCCTCATTCCTGTCTAGATCCGGTGGGCGGCGGGTGACGGGGTTCGGGCGAAGCTCAGGTGGTCAAGATCCTGCGGTATCTGCAGTGGGCCGTCGTAGTGTCGGCCGGCCTGCGCCCACACCTCGGGGTTGGCGTTGCCGGGGACGAGATGGTGCAGGGCCAACCGGTGGGCACCGGCGGCGGTGGCGATCTGACCTGCCTGTTCCGGGGTGGTGTGGGACTTGCGGTGGTGCTCGAGGGTGGCCTCCCGGGTCGCAGCCGAGACATCAGAGTAGGCGGCTGCGGCCCAGTCCATGTCGATCGCCTCATGCAGCAGCAGGTCCGTGTCTGTGGCCAGGCGGACCAGGTTGTCGCAGGGGGCGGTGTCTCCGGAGATGGTCACGGAACCGGCGGCGGTCTCGAAGCGGAATGCGAAGGCCGGGGCGATGGGTGGGTGAGCGACCAGGGTGGCGGTCACCGTGACCAGGTCATCGCGGTAGATGACGAAAGGCTCCACATCGTCCGGGGTCGGGTTGTCGTTGGGGTGGAAACCTGTTTCGACGGGAACTTGGATGTCCTCCGGCTGGAAGACCGTGTACGGCGACGGGCGCAGGGAGTCGAGCATACGGTCGGTGATGTCAGTGGAGTAGGCGCGGAAGAGGTGCTCGACCATCTTCACCGTCCCCGCGGTGGGGGCATCCGGGAACTGGGGGCTGACGGGGCCGGAGGCGTTCGGGTTGATGGCGGGAAGCATTCCGCGGTCGCCGGGACCGATCACCTTGACGGGGTTATCTTCCCGGCCGGCCATCATCCAGCCGAAGAGCAGGAAGCCCGGGAGGTCGACGGTGTGGTCGGAGTGGAGGTGGGTGATGAAGATGCCGCGCAGCTGCTTCGGGTTCAGCCCGGCGGCGGCGAACTGGGAGGCGGAGGCCCGGCCACAGTCGACGAGGTAGACCGCATCACCGACCACCACGGCGGTGGAGATGCCGCAGCGGTGCCCCTGCTGTGCGCCTGCGCCCCAGAAGCGGGGGCCGCCTGCGGTGCCGAGGGTCACGACATAAGGATGAAGGTTCATTTTGTCTCCTGAGTTACTTGAGTGGGTACAGTATGATCCGAAGCACAACATTTGAAAAGCAAATCTTGTTTTACTCAAACCTAAGGAATATTTATGTTTGCCAATGCGACGCTCCGGCAGATGGAGTACTTCGTCGCCGTTGCGGACAACGGAACCGTCGCGGCAGCAGCTGACCAGCTCTTTCTCACCCCGAGCGCACTGTCGCTCGCCCTGGGCAACCTGGAGAAATCCATCGGGGCGAAGCTCCTGGTCAGACAGCGGGCCAAAGGAACCTACCTCACCGCCACCGGCAAAGAACTGGTTGTCCACGCCCGCCAGGTGCTGGCTGCAGCCCAGAACTTCGAGTCAGCGGTGGAGATGATCCAGGGGGAACTGGTGGGACCCCTGCGCGTCGGCTGCTTCGAGACATTGTCCCCCTGGGTGATCCCACCGATCCTGGAGTACTTCTCCCGCACGCATCCCCGCGTGTCAGTGGAGGTCCTGGAGGCATCCTCTGAAGAGCTGGAGGAGAAACTCCAGCGGGGCCAGCTGGACGCGGCATTCATGTTCCAGTTGCAGGTGCCGCGGGATCTGGAGTCTGTGGGGGTGGCCCAGTTCCGGCCGCAGGTCATGTTGTCGCCGGATCACCCCCTGGCTGCCTTCGAGGAACTGTCCCTGGAACAACTCGAGGGGGAGGACGCCATCCTGCTCAGCCTCACCTCGGCCCTGAACCTGGCCAACTCCATCCTGATGAGCGCCGGTTTCACACCCAACATCAGGTGGAAGGTCCGCAACGTCGATACGCTCCGCTCGTTGGTCGGGCGGGGCTTCGGGTACAACATTGTGCTGGGACGTCCGGGCAGGAGCGACACACACGACGGACTACCACTGGTATTCCGCAACATCGCCAACGAACTCCCCGAGAATTCCCTGCGCCTGGTGTATCCGAAGGGCAGCTCGAAAAACGCCCGTCTCGAGGCCCTCCAGGAGTTCGCCCTCCGGGAGTTTCCCCGCCTCAGCACCCACACCACCCTCTGAAACCACTCCGAAAGGACACCCATGACCTCGCCAACCGCCCCCCAGCCCCGGGAACCCGAAGCACGCCGGGACTGGGAGAACAGAGTCCTCGGTGGGGGAGAGGAACCCGACCCACGTTTCACCCTGGCCAACGAACGGACCTTCCTCGCCTGGACGAGAACCTCCCTCGCATTCCTGGCCGGCGGCATCGCCCTGGCGGCTTTCCCGCTGGAGCAGATCTCCGATGAGATCCGCACCCTCACGGCCATCTTCGTGGTCGTCATCGGCCTGTTGATCTCCGGGGGCGCGGCCATGCGGTGGCTGCGGGTGGAACGCGCCATGCGTCACGGCCGGCCCCTGCCCATTCCCGCAATCGTGCCGCTCCTGTCCTTTGCCGCGGTGTGCGCCTGCGTACTGACGATCGTGATGCTCTTCTGATGTCCACCCCGCTCATCCATGATGATCCCGGCCTCCAACCGGAACGGACCACCCTCGCGTGGACCCGCACGACGGTGTCCTACGCGGTGTGCAGCGCCATCCTGCTGCGTTGGCTGCCCCATTATGGGTTTTATATCGTGGCGCTCATCGGGCTCATGGTGGCGATGGCCTTCGGTATCTACGCCACCCAGCGCGCCCGGCACCACACCTCCGTGCAGGGTCTGGTGGCGGGTCGTGTCCGTGCCCAGGTGGGTGCCGTCGTGACCATGACGCTGGCGCTGATCGGCTTCGGGGTCGCCGGCATCATCCTGATCCTGATCAGCTGATCTGCCATAGGCTGAGACTCATGCCCGCCCCTGCTTATACGCGCCGCGCTCTCACCGCCCTCATGATCGCCCAGGTCATGGCCGGGCTGGGGCACGGCGTGACCTTCTCCATGGGGGCGTTGCTGGCTGCGGATCTCGCGGGGACGATGTGGGGTGGTTCGGCCGCGACCGTCACCTCGGTTGGCGCGGGGGTGTGGGCGATCCCGCTGGCGCGGATCGTGGGCGTGCGGGGACGCCGGGCGTCGCTGAGCACCGGCCTGATCCTCGGCATGGGCGGTGCCCTGTTGGCGCTGGCCAGCGCTGAGACCAGGTTCTTCCCCCTCCTGCTCCTGGGTTTCTTCCTCCTGGGCGCTGCCGTGGCGATGAACCTGCAGTCGCGTTTCGCCGCGGCCGATCTCACCGAGGAAAACCAGGGACGCAACATCTCCCTGGTGGTGTGGTCGACCACGGTGGGGGCAATCCTCGGCCCCAATCTCTTCGCCCCGACGGAGGCCCTGGGGGCGGTGCTCGGCCTGCAGCCTTTCGCAGGGGCCTACCTGGTCTGCCTCGTGGCGCAGCTGGTCGCGGTGCTCGTCCTGCAGGTGATGCTGCGGCCTGATCCCACTCCGGTCGCCGCCGGGAAGGCCACGGGGCCGGTGCGGGTGTCGGAGCACCCGGTGGTGTTCTCTGCGATCGTCTCCATCGCGATCGCCCACTTCGCGATGGTCGCGATCATGTCCATGACCGCCGTGCACATGCACGGTCACGGCGCATCCATGACGCTGATCGGGCTGACCATTTCCTTCCACGTCGGCGGCATGTACGCTCTCGCCCCGGTCTTCGGCCTGCTCAGCGACAAGGCAGGCACCCCGTTGACCATCGGACTGGGCATCGCGATGATGCTCATCTCGGCGCTGATCCTGCTGCCCTTCTCCCAGGTGGACTCGGTGGTCGTGGTGTCGCTGCTTCTGCTCGGGGTTGGTTGGTCGGCCACCCTGGTGGGTTCCTCCGCCCAACTCACCGCAGCCGCCCCGGTGGAACTGCGGGCCGCCCTGCAGGGCCGCAGCGATTTCAGCATGAACATCGCCGGTGCGCTCGGGGGAGTGGTGGCCGGACCGGTGGTCTCCGTGTGGGGGATGCCCGCCATGGCCGGTCTGGTGGTTGTCCTCATCGTGGTGCAGCAGCTCTGGGCGCTGCGGGCGCGCCGGTCCGTCTGAGACGCCATCCGCCCGGTGATTTCTGGGCCACCGGCTTCCTGGTGGTGTGTGGCGTTTCAGGTTCTGCAGGCAAAATCCGCCGATCTGTCTGAAATGTCGCACGCCGGGACGGTTCCGGCCCACCGGCGTTCTCGACCCGTGTGGCGTTTCAACATCCGGCGATGTCAGCAACCTCGCAAAACACCAGGCGTATCCTGTGTCTCATGGACATCAAGGATGCATACCTCAATCTCATCGACCGCGCGACAGCCAACCTCGAGCGTGTCCCGCAGCTCTCCCCGGCCCAGCTGAACACCCAGCCGGGCGGTCACCCGAACTCCGCCGCGTGGAACCTCTGGCACGCCGGCCGCGTCCTGGATCTGATGGGTGCCTCGGCGCTCGCGGGCCAGCCGCAGGTGTGGGAGGAGCAGGACTACCGCACCAGCTTCAACCTGGGAGAGGCGGGTGAGCAGACCGGTTTCGGCCACAGCCCGGAAGAGGCGATCTCCATCGTTGTGGAGGACCGCGACATGCTGGTCGACTACATCAGGGACTCCCTCAACGCCCTGCGCAGGTACGTCGACACCCTGGACCCGTCCGGCTTCGACAAGGTCATCGGTGAGTTCAAGGGTGAGCCGGAGACGGTCCAGGGCCGTCTGAGTCTCATCCTCATCGATGCACTCCAGCACGTGGGCATGGTGCAGTACATCGGTGGTGCCCCGGAACTGGGCAGGTAATCAGGCCGGATAGGCCAGGGGCCGGTGGATGCGCATGCCCACCGGATCCCCCACCTCGGGGCGGGGGCCGCGCACCGTCGCCCGGAAGACCGTGTCCAGCACGTCGAGAGTGACGGACCAGTCGCCGGCGTCGTAGAGCACGGAACGGATCCGGGCAGCAAGCGCACCCGGGGTGCCCGCGGGCAGGACCTCCACGGCGGAGGGCAGGACCGCCAGGGTCAGGGCGTCGGCGGTGCCGAGGAACTCCACCTCGTCCCGGTTCCAGCTCAGCGGGCCGGCGGTGACGCGGGTGCCGTACGTGGCGTCGAGAAGCGTCGCGTCAGCGATGAAGGCAGCGACCTGCGCGGTGCCCGGACGCTGCACGAGTTCCTGCGGCGTGGCGATCTGCTGGATACGCCCCGCACCCAGCACGACGACACGGTCCGCGATCGACAATGCCTCCGAGCGGTCGTGCGTGACGTGCACGGTGGTCAACGCTTCACGACGCGTCAGCGTCACCAGTTCGCGGCGGAGGTTGTCGCGCAGGGGTTCGTCGAGGGCGGACAGGGCCTCGTCGAGAAGCAGTGCCGTCGGCTCGGCGATGATGGCGCGCGCCAGGGCCACGCGCTGGCGTTGCCCGCCGGAGAGCGAATCCGGGCGGCGCTGGCCGAAGCCGTCGAGCCCGACCAGCTCGAGGGCGCGGGTGACGCGCTGCTCACGCTCCTGCTTCGCGACGCCCCTGCGCTTGAGCGGGTACGCCACGTTCGCTGCCACCGTCATGTGCGGCCACACGGCATGCTGCTGGAAGACCATGCCGATGCCGCGTTTCTCCGGCGGCACGCGGGTGACGTCCTGCCCACCGAGGGCCACGTGCCCCCGGCTGGCGGGGAGGAAACCGGCGATGGTGCGCAGCAGCGTCGTCTTGCCGGAACCCGAGGCCCCGATGAGCGCGACGAATTCCTCCGGTCGGACGCTGAGGTTCACGTCCGCCAGGCCGGTGGTGCCGTCCGGGAAGGTGACGGTGAGGTCGTGGATGTCGATGGCCGACACGGTCAACTCCTGACTTTTGGGGAGCGCACGGTCAACGCCAGGGCGACGATGCCGACGAGCGCGAACATCAGCGACAGCGCCGATGCCTGGTTGTAGTTCCCTGCCTGCTGCAGGTTGAACACCTGCACGCCGAGGGTGGTGGTGCCGGGCGCGATGAGGAGGATGGACACCGTCAGCTCACGCACGGCGGTGACGGCGACGAGCACCGCCCCGGAGAAGGCCGCCGGGACAGCCATCGCGCCGGTGGTGCTCAGCAGCGCCCGGAGGCGGCCGGCA
The DNA here is from genome assembly GCF_003955685.1 of Corynebacterium hylobatis. Lineage (GTDB taxonomy): Bacteria > Actinomycetota > Actinomycetes > Mycobacteriales > Mycobacteriaceae > Corynebacterium > Corynebacterium hylobatis. Next base: position 204,729 of record NZ_RXHJ01000006.1, on the reverse strand, counting down.
CCGCTGATGCGGGCGGCCTCCTCCACCGCGAGCGGTGTGTTCTGCAGCGGGGCGCGCACCGCCTGCAGCACCATCGCCGTGAAGGCGCAGACATAGGCGCCGAGGATCACCCACATGGTGTTGTAGATGCCGGTGTAGCGGCCCAGGATGAGCCAGCCGACACCGATGATCAGGCCGGGCAGCGCCGTGGGCAGCAGCACGGTCAGCGTCAGGGCGGTGTTGCCGACAAAGCGCGTGCGGGTGACCAGCAGGCCGATGAGCCAGCCCAGCACGCCCGCGATCACAGCCGTGGCCACCGCCAGGGTGACGGAGTTGCTGAAGCCGTCCGCGACGCGCGGGTTGTCCAGCGAGCGGCGGAAATTCTCCAGCGTGATGGTGTCCAGGGTGAGGGGGATGCCGGGGGCGGGCAGCAGGGCGCGGTAGGCCAGACCCAGGATCGGTCCCAGGGTCAGCGTCAGGCCCAGCACCCAGGCGGTGACGGTGACCGGCCACCGGGCACCACCCAGGTCGAAGCGCGTGGCCTGCCCGGTGTCCTGGAGCTTGGAGGCCGCGCGGTTGGCCACCAGATGGTCGGCGGTGACGGCACCGATGCCGAGCACGAGCAGCAGCACCCCGATCGTGGAGACCACCTGCAGCGGGTTGCCCACCGTGCCGGATTCCATGAAGCGGTAGATCATGGTGGCCAGGGTCTCGAAGCGGGCCGGGGAACCCAGCAGCGCGGGGATACCGAAATCAGCCAGGTTGGCCACCGCAGTCAGCGTGAAGGCCGAGAGCAGCGCGGGGCGCAGCAGCGGCAGGGTCACCGTCCGCAGCACCATCAGGGTGCCGGCCCCGCTGATCCGCGCCGCCTGCTCCAGGTCGGAGGGGATGGAGCGCAGTCCGGCGGAGACGATGACGTAGACGATGGGGTACGAATGCAGGATGAGCAGGAAGGTCACCCCGTCCGCACCGTAGATGTCCCATATCTCGGTGCCGAAGAAACGGTTGAGGCCCTGGTTCGGGCCGAAGAGCTGCAGCCAGGCGATCGCCCCGATGAAGGGCGGGATGAGCAGCGGGGAGAGCAGGAACAGCCGCAGCACCGTGGTGCCGGCCGCGTTCGTGCGGTCGAGCAGCAGGGCGATGGCGGTGCCGACGATGACGGCGCCGAGGGCGGAGAGCAGTGTGGTGTAGGTCGAGTTCCACACCGCCTCACCCAGGCCCTGGTCGAGCAGGGTGGGGATCTGGTTGCCGCCCGCGGCGAGGGCGACGACGAGCGCCAGGGGCGTGACGAACAGTCCGAGGACCACCAGCCACACCCCGACGCGCATCAGGGACAGTGAACGCATGTGTTTAATGTCTACTGCATGGCGTTCTGGAACAGCTCGACGGCTGCGTTCTTGTCCTCGGTGACGACCTGCAGGTCCGGGGTCATCAGGGCGATGTCAGCCAGGGCCGGGGTGCCTTCCGGGGTGCCGACGTCCTCGCGCACCGGCAGGTAGGCCTGGTCGACGGCGATCTGCTGGCCCTCCTCGGAGAGCAGGAAGCTGATGTAGCGCTCCGCGGCCTCCTTCTGGTCGGAGTCCTCGAAGACACCCGCCGGCTCCGTGATGTACGGGGCACCCTCGGTCGGGTAGACCGCGGTGATCGGGGAACCGGCGCCAGCCAGGTCGCGGACCAGGTAGTCGACGACCACGCCGACCGGGTGGCCGCCGGCGGCGATCTCCTGGGAGGTCGGGCCGTTGGACTGGGCGATCATCGGCTGGTTCTCGCCGAGGGCGTTGATCCAGTCCTCGCCGAGCTGGGAGTCGTTCTTCCACACCGAGGCATTGAAGGCGGCGGCACCGGAGACCGCCGGGTCCGGCATGACCAGCTGGCCGGCGTACTGCGGATCGACCAGATCGGCCCAGGACTGCGGGGCATCAGCTTCGTCGATGACATCGGTGTTGTAGGCGATGACGGTGGGGATGATGCGGGTGCCCACGTAGAAGCCCTCGGCGTCGACGGCCTCCTCAATGAGATCGGAGGTGTCCACGTCCTGCAGCTCCGCGAGGTCGCCGGCGGCCTTGTAGGTCTCGAAGGTGGCGGCGTCGGCGGCCCACAGCACGTCGGCCTCGATGTCGCCGGACTGCTTCTCCCCGGCGATGCGCGCGGTGAGGTCACCGGTGCCGGCGCGGTAGACCTCGACCTCGATGTCCGGGTTGGCGGCCATGAAGGCGGCGTTGATCTCGTCGACCTTCTCCTCCGGCTCAGAGGTGTAGACCGTGAGCGTGGTGACCTCCGAGGCGGCGGTCGCGTCGGTGGTGGCCGCCGCACCGGAATCCTCGGAGGGCTCGGCGCAGGCGACGAGCAGGACGGTGGCGGCTCCGACGGCGGCGCTGGCGAGCAGCGGGCGGCGGAAGCGGGGACGGGGGAAGGAAACCATGTTCGGGCACCTTTATTGATCGGTGGGGCTGTTGTGCTGCCGGGTGGCGGTCAATAATAATCTCACGGTTCCGGCGGACGCGCAGCGCGAAGGGGGGCACGTCACCTTCGCAAGCGGCCGATGGCGGGGGAGAGCAGGACGACGGCCGCTGCGATGCCGCCGGCCCAGACCAGTGCCTGCGATTCGAACTGGCCCTCGGTGCGGGCGATGGCGATCCAGGCCAGGCCCCAGGCGGTGGCCAGCGCGGGCGCGATCCGGCCGCCGTCGAGTATCGCCGCCGCCACCGCGACGACGGCCGCGACGATGATGCCGGTGACACCCAGGGGAACCTCGAGCACGATCTCCACTCCCGCGTTGGCGAGCCAGGCCCAGGTGTTGGCGAAAGTCGCCACCAGTACCCAGCCGAAGTAGAGGCCGAAGACGCCGTCGGTGAGCACCTGTTCGACGATCCCACCGGTGCGTGGCTGGCCCAGGATGAACATGATCCGGATGAGCACCGCCAGCAGGAGCACGATCACCGCCACGGAACCGATGAGCGAGTCAAGCTGGACCATCCAGATCCAGGCGGCATTGAGCAGCAGGGAGGCCAGGGCCCACGGGCGCAGCACGCGCTGGCGTTCCGAGGTCCGGGCTGTCTTCGACAGCTGCCAGAGGGCGTAACCGATCAGGCCGAGGTAGATCACGCTCCAGATGCGGAAGGCCGGCCCCCCGGGGGCGAGTGGCGTGGCATCAGCGGAGAGGGCACCGCCGGCAGCCTCATTGACGGCGGTGCCGCCGTGCGCTCCGCTGCCCAGGTAGGCGAGGGCGATCGCGACGGCGGTACCGAGGAGGGTGACCACGGGTAGCAGCCAGCTGCTCTCACGGGTGGTGGTTGTTGCGGTTGATGTCGTTGTGGTGGTTGGGGACATGGGTGACACCTCCTGCCCGCAAGTTTAGGGATCTTTCAGGTCCCTTGTGGTGGCTGTCACAGTTTGGTATCTGCGCCGCTTCTCGGCTCCGTCCCTGCCCCCGGATATCTACCCTGGGACCCATGGCTCCTTCAGTCCCTCCCACCCTGGAATACACCGCCCGCCATCCCGGGCGGACAGTGCTGGTCACCGGCGCCTCCGGCTACGTCGGCGGCCGTCTGGTCACCGAACTGCTCGCCGCCGGTTTTCAGGTGCGGGCCTCCTCCCGCCGGGTCGGCAGCCTGGACCGCTTCGACTGGAGTGACGAGGTCGACCTGGTCGAAGCAGATCTCACCGACCCTGAGGACGTCACCCGCATCATGGCGGGTGTGGACGTCGTCTTCTACCTCGTGCACTCGATGGGGGACAAGGGCCAGGACTTCGAGGATGTGGAGAAGCGCACCGCCACCACCGTCGCCCGCGCCGCGAAGGGGGCCGGGGTGCAGCAGATCGTGTATCTCTCCGGCCTGCATCCCCGCGGCCGTGAACTGGAGGAACTGTCCCGGCACATGCGCTCCCGCGAGCGGGTGGCCCGCATCCTGCTCGAGGGGGAGGTCCCCGCGCTGGTGTTCCGGGCGGCCACCCTCATCGGTTCCGGCTCCGCCTCCTTCGAGATGATCCGGCACCTCACCGAACGTCTGCCGGTGATGGTGGCACCGCGCTGGATCTCCAACCGTATCGAGCCCCTGGCCATCCGGGATGCCCTCTATTATCTCGTCGCTGCGGCGGACCTCGACGAGCCCGTGAACCGGGCCTGCGACATCGGCTGCGGTCAGACCTACGAATTCGCTGACCTGCTGCGCATCTATGGTCGGCTCAACGGTCTGCGCCGGCACATCTACTCGGTCCCGCTGAGCCTGCCCATGGACCGCCTGTCCGGCGCGTGGATCGGCCTGGTCACCCCCGTACCTTCTACGCTGGCTGTTCCCCTGGCCCAGTCCATGGCGGAGGATGCCGTCACTGAGGAGCACGGTATCGCCGAGATCATCCCCGACCCGCCCCAGGGACTGATCGACTATCCCCGGGCGGTGGAGCTGGCCGTCAAGGCTGAACGGGGCCGCGGGGTGCCCACCTCCTGGGACCGGAGCTGGAACCGGGTCAGTGACGCCGCTGACAGTATGCCCACCGACCCGGGCTGGTCCGGCGAATCCGTCTACGAGGACGTCCGCTCCGGTGATTCCGATCTGCCGGCTGAGCAGGTGTGGGCGGTGGTGGAGGGGGTCGGCGGGTCCAGTGGATGGTATTCGGCCCGCTCGCTGTGGCGCATCCGCGGCATCATCGACCGCCTCATCGGTGGTCCGGGCCTCGGGGGCCGCCGGGACCCCCGCAGCCTGGCGGTGGGGGACCGGGTCGACTGGTGGCGCGTGGTTGAACTCGACCCGCCCCGGCGGCTGGTGCTCGCCGCCGAGATGAAGGTCGACGGGCGCGCCTGGCTTGTCATGGAGGTCAGGGAGCGGGAGGACGGAAAACCGGGCTGCACCTATGTCCAGCGGGCCCTGTTCGCGCCCACGGGCCTGCCTGGACGGCTCTACTGGTGGTCCGTCCTGCCTTTCCATGCCCTGATTTTCCCGGTCATGCTGCGCAATATCCTGGAAGCCGCTGAGGGGCAGGGGGTGAGGGGGTGAGGGGAGTCAGCCACCCCTGAGGCGCTCTTTACCGCTTAGGTGGGGTTGCGCTGAACGCATTTCATAAGACAATGGTTTCACGTGAAACCTAAGGTCATTCTGCTTCCTGCCTGGCCACCCGGTGGGGCATCGGTCAGCCGGTAGGGGAGCTTGGTAGGGGCCCCATATACTTAACCTCGGGAAAATACACGCTTGTCTAGTTATAATAATTTCCTGTCTGTACAACACTGATCGCACACGACCCCGACCGCAACCGCCCACCCCGAAAGAAGTCAATGAAGGATCTTCCCGACCCCGTCGGACCGCGCACGGTCAGCGTGGTCATCCCGTGCCTGAATGACGCGGTGCTCCTGCGGCGCTGTCTCGACAGCCTCCGCGCCCAGCAGGTGCCTGCTGATGAGATCATCGTGGTGGACAACGGGAGCACCGATGATTCGGCGGAGGTCGCCCGCCGCGGCGGAGCACGCGTGGTCACCGAGCCGCGCCGCGGCATCACGTGGGCGACCCTGGCCGGCTTCGAGGCCGCCACTGGTGACATCCTCGTGCGTATCGACGCCGACATCCTCGCCCCCGAGGACTACATCGCCCGCCTCCACCGTGCCTGGGACGCCGCCGAGGTATCCCCGGGACGCCGCGTCATCGGGGTGACCGGTACCGCCCACTTCGAACTCGGCGGTGCGCTGGCACCGCTGAAGGGCTTCGTCAGTGGTCTCTACCTCGGCGCCTACCAGCGGGCCGTGGGCTCCGCCCTGGGCCATCACCCGCTCTTCGGCACCAACTTCTCCGTGCGCGCCGACTGGTGGGCCGAGGTCCGCGACACCGTCGGCTTCAGTGACCCCTACGTGCACGAGGACATGCACCTGTCCTTTGCGGTACGCCCGGACGAGACCGTCTGGTTCCAGCCCGACCTCGTGCTGGCCATGGATGACCGCGCCCTGCGGGGTGCGCGACAGCTGACGGTGCGCTTCCGCCGCGGCTTCTACACCGTCTTCCACAACTGGCGCCGCCACCCGCCCCACCGCCGCCTGGCGCAGCGCGGACTGCTGGGGCGCCGCCTGCAGGAGGTGCTGGCATCATGAGCATGGACCTGGACCAACGGGTCAACGACTCACTACAGCTGCTGAGCGAGTTCCTCGACCGCGGCCGCAACCACGTGCCCCACGGCGCCCGGCTGCTGGCCATGGCCTACGAGGGCGTCGTCGCCTTCTCGCTCGGCGGCAAACACCTGCGCTCGCGGCTCGTGCACATCTCCGCCGGCGAGGTCACCGGCGGACAGCTCTACGCCGCGACGGTCTTCGGCGCGTGCGTGGACCTGCTGCACGGGGCCTTCCTCATCCACGACGACATCATTGACCGCGATGACATGCGCCGCGGTCACCCCACCGTCCACGCCGCCGTCCGCGATGAATTCGGTGACGCCCACCTCGGGACCTCCCTGGCTATCGTCGCCGGGGACCTGGGCATCAACGGTTCCCTCCAGCTGCTGCTGACCTCCGATCTGGATGATGCGCTCGTCCGTCAGAGCATGCGCCTGCTCTCCGCCGCCGCGCACGAGACCATCACCGGTGAGATCCTCGACATCGCGCACATGGCCGACCCGGAGCCAGATCTGGAGCAGGTACGCCTGAGCAACCACCTCAAAACCAGCGAGTACAGCTTCGGCACCCCGCTGAAACTCGGCGCCCTGGCCGCCGGACGTGACCCGGCCCCGATGAAGCCGATCGCCCACGCCCTGGGCAACGCCTACCAGGCGGCCGATGACATCGCCGGCGCGGTGGGTGACAGCCAACTCACCGGTAAGACGGCCGCCGGGGACGTCGTGCAGGGACGCGCGACACTGATGACCATGCGGATGGACGCGGACCGTGCCGCCGACCCGGAGCACCTCGCGGAAATCGTCGGGGCGGTCATCACCGAAGGGGATGCGCATCTGGCGCAGGCCCGCCAGCTCATCGACGACACCGACCTTGCCCCCGGCATCCGGGAAGGGCTGCACCACGTGACCAACCGGATCGAGAGGATGCTGCGCACCCATGTCTGAACCCGTTTCCCCCGCCCCTGAGCAGCGGGCGGAGTTCCTGGACCGCTATGACCGTGCTGCCGTCCGCGCCGCCCACCAGGTGATTCTGTCGTACTCGACCAGTTTCTCCCTGGCCACCCGCCTGCTGGAGAAGCAGGTGCGCACCGATATCCGCAACCTCTACGCCATGGTGCGCATCGCCGACGAGATCGTCGACGGCACCGCCCAGGCCGCCGGTATGTCCCATGAGGAGGTGGGCCAGGCCCTCGACGATTACGAACACGCCGTCCTCGCCGCCCCGGCCCGGCGCTTTCATGTGGACCCCGTCCTGCACGCCTACGCCCTCAGCGCCCGGCGCTGCGGTTTCAACCCCGAGCACGTGGTGGCCTTCTTCTCCTCCATGCGCTGCGATCTCAACCAGGCCAGCCATGACGCACGCAGCTTCGAGGACTACGTCTACGGCTCCGCCGAGGTCATCGGTCTGCTGTGCCTGGCAGCCTTCCTCGTCGACCATCCCGTCACGGAGGCCGAGCACGCCCGGCTCGAGGCCGGGGCCCGGTCCCTCGGCGCCGCCTTCCAGAAGATCAACTTCCTCCGCGACCTGGCCGAGGACTCCGGTGCTCTGGGCCGTACCTACTTCCCCGGACTCGGCGAGCAGGGTCTGACCGAGGAACACAAGACAGAACTCATCGCCGACATCCGCACCGATCTCGCCGACGCCCGCGCCGTCATTCCCATGCTGCCCGTCTCGGCACGGGTGGGGGTGCTGGCAGCCACCGAGCTGTTCGCCGAACTGACCGACCGCATCGAGAAGCTCCCGGCCACTGAACTGACGCTCCGCCGCGTCAGCGTGCCGCGCGCCGCGAAAGCGGCGATACTTGCCAGGGCCGTCGCCAAGGCGCCCCAACTGAACCGCAGAAAAGGACCCCGACCATGACGAAGACGACGAAGACCATGCCCCGCACCGCGGTGGTGATCGGGGCCGGTGTCGCCGGCCTGGCCACCGCCGCGCTCCTGGCACGCGAGGGCGTGGACGTCACCGTCATCGAACGCACCGACGCCGTCGGCGGGCGCGCGGGGGACCTCACCGTGGCGGGGCACGAGGGTTTCCGCTGGGATACCGGCCCCTCCTGGTACCTCATGCCCGATGCCTTCGACCACTTCTTCCGCCTGTTGGGCACCACCACCGAGGAGCAGTTCGAGCTGGCTGACCTGCACCCGGCCTACCGTCTCTTCCCGGAGGGGGATGCCCCGCTGGACGTGCCGAGTGGCGTCGAGGAGGCGGTCAGCCTCTTCGAGTCCCTGGAACCCGGCGCGGGAGAGAAACTACGCGAATACCTCGACAGCGCCGGGGACACCTACCGCATCGCCATCGAGCGTTTCCTTTACACGACCTTCTCCACCCCGGGGCCGCTGCTGCACCGTGATGTCCGCGAGCGCCTGGGCCGGCTCATCGGCTTCCTCACCCGCCCGCTGGAGGACCACGTCAACGAACGTTTCGAGGACCGCCGTCTCCGTCAGATCCTCACCTACCCGGCGGTCTTCCTGTCCTCCCGTCCGGAGGACACCCCCTCGATGTACCACCTGATGAGCCACACCGACCTGGTCCAGGGCGTGCGCTATCCCGTCGGTGGCTTCACCGCCGTCATCGGGGCGATCCACCGTCTGGCGCTCGAGCAGGGGGTCCGGGTGTGTCTCGACACCGAGGTCACCGCGATCACCACAGCAGGTGCCGGCCGCCGCGAACGGGCCACCGGCGTGCGGGTGCGGGGGGCCGACGGAACCGTGCGCGAGATCGCCGCGGACATCGTGGTCTCCGGAGCGGACCTCCATCACACCGAGAACCGGCTGCTTCCTGAGCGGTTGCGCACCTACCCGGAGAAGTACTTCGCCTCCCGGGACCCGGGCCTGGGTACCGTACTGGTCATGGCCGGTGTACGTGGACGTCTGCCGCAGTTGACCCACCACAACCTGCTGTTCAGCCGGGACTGGTCGGAGGACTTCGCCGCCGTCTTCGACGGTCCCGTTCCTTCCCGTCCGCTGGGAGCCTCCCACTCCATCTATGTCTCCATGCCCTCGGCCTCTGACCCGGAGGCCGCCCCGGAGGGCCACGAGAACCTCTTCATCCTCGTGCCCGTGCCCGCGGCCGAGGAGGTCGGCCACGGAGATGCGTTCCGCGACTCCGCCTCCCCGGCGGTGGAGGCCATCGCGGAGGCCGCGATCACGGAGATCGCCGAGTGGGCGGATATCCCTGACCTGGCTGAGCGCATCGTCGTGCGCCGCACGATGGGGCCGGCCGATTTCGCCGAGCGCTACCATGCCTGGCGCGGCGGTTCGATCGGCCCCGGTCACTCCCTGCGCCAGTCCGCCTTCCTGCGCGGGCGCAACGCCTCCCGGAAGGTGGACGGCCTCTACTACGCCGGCGCGACCACCGTTCCCGGTGTCGGCGTGCCCATGTGCCTGATCTCCGCGGAGAACGTGCTCAAGCGCCTGCGCGGTGACGCGAGTCCGGGTCCGCTGCCCGAGCCGGGTGATGCCCGTGATTGAGTTCACCTACCTGGCCATCCTCCTGTTCCTGCTGGTGTGCATGGCGCTGTGCGACTGGCGCTGGAAACTCAGCTTCTTCCTGCATCCGCGCCGCGCCACCATCCTCAGCGTGGTGGTCGTCGCGGCCTTCCTCGCCTGGGACGGCCTCGGCATCGTCACCGGCACCTTCTTCCGCGGGGACACCCCCTACATGACGGGTGTCCTGCTCGCCCCCGAGCTGCCCCTGGAGGAACTGTTCTTCCTGTTCTTCCTCACCTACCTGACCATCAATCTCACCTCCGGCACCCGGCTGCTTCTCGACGCCCGCTCCACCCCAGGCAGGCCCTCATGACCTACCTGCTCATCAGCCTGCCCTTCCTCCTGCTTGCCGTGGTCCTGGGGGTCGTGCGCCGCAACCAGGCCCCGCGTCAGCTGGCGGTGACGGCCATCGTCGCAGCGGTGCTCCTCGTCCTCACGGCGGTCTTCGACAACCTCATGATCTGGGCGGGGCTGGTGGCCTACGGCGATGCCCAGCGTCTGGGTCCGCAGATCGGGCTGGTGCCGATCGAGGACTTCTTCTACCCGCTCTTCGTCGCACTCATCGTCCCGGCCTTCTGGCCGGGCAGGAAGCAGGACCGTAAATGAGGATCATCCGCGGAATACTCTCCGCCTCCCGCCCCGTCAGCTGGGTCAACACAGCCTTCCCCTACGGTCTGGCCTACCTGCTCTCCGGTGGGTCAGTGGACTGGCTGTTCTGGGTCGGGGTGGTCTTCTTCCTCATCCCCTACAACATCGCCATGTACGGGATCAACGATGTCTTCGACTACGAATCCGACATCCGCAACCCCCGTAAGGGTGGCGTCGAGGGTGCGGTCCTGCCCCGGTCGATGCACGCCCCGCTGCTGTGGGCCTCCGCGGTCACGACCATCCCTTTCCTCGTGGTGCTCTACGCTGCCGGCACGTGGATCTCAGCCGCCTGGCTGAGCCTGGCGATGGCTGCGGTCGTCGCCTATTCCGCTCCTCCGTTCCGCTTCAAGGAACGTCCCGTCCTCGACTCGGTGACCTCCTCGGCGCACTTCGTCACCCCGGCGATCGTCGGCGCCACCATCACCGCCGGCACGACGGGCGGGAATTTCTGGTTCGCGGCGGGTGCCTTCTTTCTCTGGGGCATGGCCAGCCACGCCCTCGGCGCTGTGCAGGACGTACGTGCCGACCGTGAGGGCGGCCTGAGTTCCATCGCCACCGCCTTCGGCGCCCGCCTGACCACCCGCCTGGCCGCCGGTGCCTACCTGGTGGCCGCCCTGCTGATCTTCGCCCTGCCCTCCCCGGGTTGGATCGTCGGCCTGGCCGGACTCGGCTACGTGGCCAACACCATGCGCTTCTGGAACATCACCGACGAGACGTGCGAGGACGTCAACCGCGCCTGGCGGGTCTTCCTCTGGCTGAACTACCTGGTGGGTGCGATCGTCACCATCACGCTGATTGCGGTGCACCCCAGCCTGCTGGGGTAACCACCGTCCGGAGGAGACCGTAGGGGGCGGTCACTCCCGGCCAGCCGGCAATTTCCGCTGCTCACGCGAAAGCGGCACGCGGGTGCGGGAGGCACGATAAAGTGCGACTGGTCCCCTTGGAACGGTTCCTGTTCAGGGGTTCACCACCGGGCCCCGATCCGCCCACGCCCTGAACTGCACGACCATCCTCGAATGAGAAAACATCATGCAGCTTCCGGATGACACCGCCGACCTCTCCGGCCAGCGTTGACACGCTTCTTTCCCTGGTCCCCTGAGAACGCCCTCCTACACCCCGCAGAAACGCCGCACCAGGGAGCGGTAGGCCTGCACCGTGAGGTCGAGGTCCGCCAGGTCCAGGTGCTCGTCGTGGGTATGCAGCTGGGAGAAGACGTCACCGAGGGTGCGCTCGCGGGCGTGCAGCGCGAAGCCGTAGCCGTTGCCGCCGAGGCGACGGCCGAAACGCAGGTCGGAGCCGCCGGCGGCGATGGTGGGCACGACGGGCACGCCGGGGAAGAACTCGTCGAAGGTGGCCACCAGCGCCTCGTAGAGCGGGCCGGAGGTGGGGGAGACCGTCGCCGGCTCCGAGATGAGGTGTTCGATGCGGACCTGATCGGCCATGTCGCCGAGGCCCTCGATGAGGATCTTGTCCACATCATCCTGGCTGGTGCCCGGCAGGGGGCGGATGTCCAGGTCAAGGGTGGCCGAGGAGGGCAGCACGTTGATGGCTGTGCCAGCGCGCATGATGGTCTGGGAGATGGTCAGGCGCGACAGGGCGTGGGCGTAGCGTTTGAGGTCCTCACCGAAGTGCTCGAAGGCGGCCGGGTCGGTGCCGCTGAGAAGCGCAGTCTCGATCTCGGGGGAGAAGCGGAAGGCGCGGACGAAGCCCTGCCACAGCGGGTCGCGGGAGACGGGGATGTCGATATGCGAGATGCGGCGGGCGACCTCCGCCATCTTCACGATCGCCGAGTCCCGGCCGTAGGGGTTGGAGCCGTGGCCGGCGTCGCCGGAGACGTGCAGGCGGCGCTGCGCGGCACCCTTCTCACCGACGACCAGGACCAGCGCATCGGAACCATCGGCGATGGGCAGGTGGGAGCCGCCGGTCTCCGAGACGGTGTTGCGCCAGGAGAAGGCCTCGGGGTGGTGCTCGGAGAGCCACTTCGCGCCGAGTCCGCCACGCGCCTCCTCATCGGCGACACCCACGAAGGTGAGCGTGCCGGTGGGGCGGCCGGTGCGGGCGGCGTCGCGAAGCACGGCGGCCATGGACGCGGTGATGAAGAGCATGTCCATCGCCCCGCGGCCGTAGACGCGGCCGTCGTGGATCTCGGCGGCGAAGGGATCGACGGTCCAGCGCTCCCGGTCGACGGGTACGACGTCGGTGTGGCCGAGGAAGGTGAGCGGTTCGGCGTAGGGGTCGGTGCCCGGCAGGGTGACCACGATGCTCACCCGGCCGGGCGCGGACTCGTAGCGGCTGATCTCCACGCCGGGCACGCCGTCGAAGAAGAGCTCGAGGGTGTCGGCGTTGCGCACCTCCTGGCCCGAGGCGGGGGTGAGGTCGTTGACGCAGGCATTGCGGATGAGCGCGCGGAGCAGGGAGAGGGTCTCGTCGTAGAGGGACATGGACTCCAACCTATCTAGTCATGTGCGCGCACCCGGTGATTGCCGGAGAACGGCAGGTCACGGATTGGGAAACTCACGGCGACCGATAGGTTTCATCCGTAAGGTGGAATCATGAATACCCGGAACATCATCACTGCCTCAGACCCTGTCCGTCATGATGATCTCCGTGACCTGGCCACGCGGCCCGGCCCCACGGTCTCCATCGTGATCCCCACTCACCGTGGCGGCGCCGAGACTCTCACCGATTCCCAGCGCCTGCGTCCGCTGCTCGAGCAGGCCCGCAAGGAGCTTGCAGAACGCTACCCGGATGTCGACGCCGACTCGCTGCTCGCCCCCATCCAGTCACTCGCCGACTCCCGCCGCTTCTGGCAGGAGCAGGCTGACGGCCTGGCCATCTACGCCTATCCGGGCGGTGGCCGCCATTTCCGCACCGACCGCGACTTCACCCCCGGCGTCATCGTCGGTGACCACCCCAACCTGCGCCCCATCCTGCCGCTGTTCACCGAGGACCAGGAGTTCCTGCTCCTGGCCGTCGGCCGCGACAAGGTCCGCCTCTTCGAGGGAGACCGGGCCACCATCACGGAACTCCCGCTGGGTGCCATCCCTGCCTCGGATGAGGAGGCCGAGGGTGTGAACACCCGCGAGCCGCAGCTCCAGCACCAGTCCTCGGTGCACGCCGGTGCCCACGGCCACGGTCCGCGGGACTACAACGTGCTCAACGGTTTTCTCCAGCAGGTGAGCAAGGCCGTCGAGGCCCGCTTCACCAACGACCGCCGCCCGCTGATCCTGGCCACGCTCGAGGAGTACCGCGGAGCACTGGCCGAGCACATGAAGACCATCAAGGTGATGGCCGAGGTCGTACCCGGTTCCCCGACTGAGCGCAGCCCGAAGCAGCTGCACGAGAAGGCCTGGCCGATCGCGGTCGATGAGGGGCGCCGCCGCCACGCTGCCACCCTGGATCGTCTCGGCGAGGCGCTGGGTACCGGCCTGGCCACCAATGACACCAGCCTGATCGGCAGCGATTCGGCCGCAGGCCGTGTGGACACCCTCGTCCTGGCTGAGCGCGCGCTGACCGAGGACGCGCGGGCTGATGAGCTCGACGCCGCCATCGCCAACACCCTGGCCAACCGCGGCCGCATCGATGTGGTCACTGTACTGCCGGGCAACCACGCCTCGGGCGCGATCTTCCGCTACTGACCCCACCCCCGTTCCCCGCCCCCTTGAACGATGTTCAAGGGGGCGCATTAGGCTTGGCTCCGTTAAACACCGTTCAATAACAGGAGCCGACATGCCCGACATCCTCAACCGTGCCCGCCAGACCGTCCTCGAACAGGGAGAAGGTCTGACCGAGCCCGAGCTCCTGGAGATCCTCGAACTCGACGACACCCACCTCCCCGAACTCCTCGAACTCGCCCACCAGGTCCGCCTGCGCTGGTGCGGCGAGGAGGTCGAGATCGAAGGCATCATCTCGCTGAAGACCGGCGGCTGCCCCGAGGACTGCCACTTCTGCTCCCAGTCCGGGCTCTTCGAGTCCCCGGTGCGTTCCATCCAGCTTGACGTCGCCGAGCTCGTCGAGGCCGCCAAACAGACCCAGAAATCCGGCGCCACCGAATTCTGCATTGTCGCCGCCGTCAAGGGCCCGGACGAGCGTCTCATGGTCCAGCTCGAGGAGGCCATCACCGCCGTCCAGGCCGAGGTGGACATCAACATCTCCGTCTCGGTGGGCATCCTCACCCAGGAACAGGTCGACCGCCTCAAGGCCGCCGGCGTCAAACGCTACAACCACAACCTCGAGTCCGCCCGATCCTTCTTCCCGCGCGTGGCCACCACCCACACCTGGGACGACCGTCACCGCACCCTGGAGATGATCCGCGACGCCGGCATCGAGGTCTGCTCCGGCGGCATCCTCGGCATGGGCGAATCACTGGCCCAGCGCGCCGAGTTCGCCGTCCAGCTCGCCGCCTTCGCCCCCGAGGAGGTCCCCATCAACTTCCTCGACCCCCGCCCCGGCACCCCCTTCGAACGACGTCCGCTTATCGACGCCGCCGAGGCCCTCAAAGCCACCGCCATGCTGCGGCTGGCCATGCCGAAGGTCACCCTCCGCTTCGGCGGTGGCCGCGAGCTGACGCTGGGTGACCTCGGCGTCGAGCAGGGCCTCAACGGTGGTGCGAATGCCCTGATCGTGGGCAACTACCTCACCACCCTGGGCCGCCCGCTGGAGAAGGACCTCGACATGCTCGAGGGTCTGCGCATCCCGATCAAGGCCGTCGGCCAGGTGATCTAGGGTGGGCGAACTGGCTGCGGCGTGTGTGGCGGGGGAGGGGCCCATCTTCCATCCCAACACCGGCGCGCGGATCGGTGTCGACGCGGAGCGCATGCTGTCGATCGGCGCCGCCGCGGGCCTGGAGCCGCCGCGCTGGTGCCAGCTCTGCGGCCGACGCATGAAGGTCCAGGTCCGGCCGACCGGCTGGCTGGCCGAATGCTCCCGGCACGGAGAGCTGGATTCGGTGCTCTTCGATCGCTGAGGGGTCAAGATCCGGTCACGCCTGCGCCCGCGGGCGGCGCGTCGGCCCGACCGTGCGTACCGTCGGAGGCACCAGTGATCAACGACCGGAAGGACCGATGGAAATGGGTTTCATGGATAAAGCCAAGGGTAAGGCGGGCGAGTTCCTCAAGGACGAGGGGAAGACCGACGCCCTGCTGGACAAGGCGGAGGAGCAGGCCACCAGGCGCCTCGGGGAGGACAAGGCCGGGCACATCTCCGGTATCCGGGACGCCGCCGACAAGCGCGTCGGCAGCGGAGATGACAACCGGGCCGATGCCGAGGCCGGCGACGACCCGCAGGCGGACCCGGGGCCGTCGGCTTAGAAATGCCGGAGCCGCCGTTCCAGCGAGGGGACGGCGGCTACTTTTTGGCGGGTGCGTTCTAGCCCCGGAACGGCGGCAGCACCTTGTCCTCGACGAGACGGTCGAAGAGCTGCAGCAGGCGGGTCTCGGTGTCCAGCACATCGGCGAAGCCGGCCTGCCTCACCTTCACGGTGGAGGTGATGTTGTCGGCCTCGTGGTGGAAGAGGAAGTCACCCACACCCCAGCCGACAAGCTTGTCGAAGGGGGTGTCCACCAGGCCGTGGCGCTCGACGAGGCGCTCCCACACGTGGGCGAGCTGCGGTATGGTCTCGGACAGGGACATCTGCTGGGTCGGGGCGTAGTCCATGCCGAAGTGCTCGGCGAAGCGCGGCCACAGCTGGGCCCAGCGGAACTGGTCGCCGTTGTTGACGTTGAAGATCTCGTTCTTCGCCTTCTCGGCGGAACCGGCCCAGACGGTCGCGCGGGCCAGCAGCTCGGCGTCGGTGGTCTGGTAGAGGACGTCATAGGCCTCGCGGGTACCCGGGAAGCGCATGGGCAGGCCGAGCTCCTTGGAGATCGCGGCGTAGACGCCGATGACCAGCAGCAGGTTCATCGGGTTGCCGGTGGCGTAGCCGGTGACCCCCTCGGGGCGCAGCGCGGTGAAGGAGAAACCGCCCTCTTCGGCCCGCTCGCGGAGGATGTCCTCCTGGGTGTCATAGAAGTGCGGGGCGAGCAGGCGCGGGTCGGATTCCTTGGCCGGGGTGTTGAAGAAGCCGAGGTGGTGGCCGTAGGCCTTGCCGCCCTGGTAGATGGTGACATGACGCAGCGGGACACCGGCGTTCTTGAGGGCGTCGAGGGTGCTGATGAGCAGGGCGTCATTGATCTCGATGAGCTCCGGGTCGGTCGGCTTCTCGATGTACGCGCCGAAGACCAGGTGGGTGGTGTCCTTCAGGCCCTCGGTGGAGGAGATGAGCTCGGTGAGGGCCTCGGTGTCGAGGAGGTCGGCGCTGTGGTGGGTCCACTCGGCGTCGGCAAGCTCGCGACGGCTGATGCCGTGCACCGGCCAGCCCAGCTGGCTGTACTGGCGGGCGGCGTAGCTGCCGATCAGGCCGCCGTCACCGACGACGAGGACGGTGCCGTCCGGGGCGGGAAGTTCGGTGAGGCCGAGGCCGGGGGTGTTCTCGTTGAGAGTCACAGGGGCTCCTATGGGTTAAAGGTTTGTTATGGCTTGACGTGTAAACCCCACTCTAGGGTGAATGACTTTACACGTCAAGTTGACGTGTAAAGTGACTACTATGATGGCATCCATGAACTCCGCTGACACCGCACGCTGGCTGAACCCGAAGGAGATGGACACCTGGCTCTCCCTCTGGTCCGTCCTGGAATGGCTGCCGGGCCGCCTCGACGCGCAGCTGCGGGAGGACGCTGGCCTCTCCCTGGCCGAGTACAACGCCCTCTCCCAGATCTCCCAGGCACCGGACGCCTCCATCCGCCTCAGTGAACTGGCGGTGGTGGCCAACATGAAACTGCCGCACCTCTCGCGGGTGATCACCCGCCTGGAGAAGGCCGGCTGGGTCCGCCGCATCCCCGACCCCGCCGACGGCCGCTACACCCTCGCCCAGCTCACCGAGGACGGGATCGCGAAGGTGGCCGCAGCCGCCCCCGGCCATGTCGAGGCGGTGCGCCGTTACGTCTTCGACCACCTTTCCCCGCAGCAGATCGACGCCCTCGGGGAGGTGACGGCCAGCATCGTCGAGGCGGTCGACGCGCCGGGTCTGGCACGCTGATTTTCCCGTAGCCTGGGCACATGGCACAGCTCCTGGTTTTCGAGTTCCCCTCCACCGGACCCTTCGGCGCCGAGGCCGAGGCCGCCTATGCCGACCTGGCCGCCGACATCGCCGGCCAGGAAGGTCTGATCTGGAAGGTGTGGACGGAGGATCCGCAGCGCCAGGTCGCCGGCGGCGTCTACCTGTTCGCGGATGCGGCGAGTGCTGCGGTCTACGTGGAGAAGCACACCGCCCGCCTGACAGGCTTCGGCATCACCGACATTACCGCCACCTCCTACCAGGTCAACGAGGGACTCTCCCGGATCGACCATGCGGTGCTCGAGCGCTGAGCCCGCAGGATCCCCCCATGACGGCCGACCTCACCGCTGAACTGGGACGGGGCGTGGGCCTGGCCCGCGCTCTGGAGATCTTCGATGCCCTCCCGGCAGTGGCGGTCGAGGAGCTGAGCGGCCGCTGGGCCGGTACGGAAGTGCCCACCGGCAGCCCCCTCGACGGGTTGCTGGGGGCCTACGGCTGGTACGGGAAGCGCTTCGTCTCGGCGGAGGAGGTGGATCCGCTCGTCTTCGGGCGCCCCGGATCACTGTTCGCCGTGAACCCGGCTCTGCTTCCCGTCGGGCTGGCGGTGAGGTTTCCCTGCCTCGCCCGCAATCCGGTGCTCGCCGCCGTGGCCCGGCAGGTTCTGTCCCTGCTACGGACCCGCCGGCCCGGGGCGCGGTTGCGCATGGTCGACCACCGCGGGGCATCCACGGCGACGATGGTCTACGACGCCCAGCCCATCAACGACCACTTCCGCCGCCTCGATGGCGACACCCTCCTCGGCGTGATGGACCTCCGGGGACTGGCTGAACCCTTCTTCTTCCTGCTGCGCCGGGAGGCCCCTGTCACCTAACGCAGCAGCGCCCGTCCGTAGCGCAGGGCCGTGGACACCATCTGTGCGTAGCGCTCCCGCGGCACACCCGGGGAACCGCTGAGCGCCACGCCGCGCTGGACCGCGACGGTACGTGCCTCGGTGTACTTGAGCAGACCGGCATCACCGTGGCGCCGGCCCACCCCGGACTGCCGCCAGCCACCCATGGGCGCGTCGAGGGAGGCCCAGGTGGCGGCGAAACCCTCGTTGATGTTGACGGTTCCCACGTTCAGGCGGGAAGCCACCCGGCGGGCCTCCGCCACCGCACCCCACACGGAGGCGTTGAGGCCGTAATCCGATTCGTTCGCCCTGGCCACGGCTTCGTCGACGGTGTCGACGATGGTCAGCGCCACGACCGGGCCGAAGGTCTCCTCGTCGAAGAGGCGGGCATCGGTGGGCACGTCCGTGAGGATGGTGGGGGAGTAGAAGGCAGGACCCAGCTCATCGAGCGCGCGCCCGCCGGTGAGGAGGGTGGCGCCGCGGGAGAGGGCGTCGCTAACAAGCTCGGTGACCTTGAGGCGGTGCTCCGGTGAGATGAGTGAGCCCATGTCGGTGGTCCACTCTCTGCCCGTTCCGATGCGCATGGCCTCGGTGGCCTCGATGAAGGCGGGGATGAATTCCCCGGCGATGTCCTGGTGCACGTAGATCCGCTCGATGGAGATGCACAGCTGACCGGAGTTGGCGAAGCACGCCGCCACAGCCCCACGGGCGGTGCGCTCCACATCCGCTGAGGGCAGGACGATGAGCGGGTTCTTGCCGCCGAGCTCGGCGGAGAAGCCGATGAGCCGTTCCCCAGCGACGGCACCCAGCTCCCGGCCCACTGCGTTGGAACCGGTGAACATGAGGTAATCGCATTCCCGGGCGATGGTGTCACCGACCACCGGTCCGGTGCCGGTGAGCACCTGCAGCACGTCCTTGGGCAGTCCCGCCTCCTGCAGGAGGGCGGCGGCGCGCAGAGCCGTGAACGGTGTCTTCTCGTCCGGCTTGAGTACGACGGCGTTGCCGGCGAGCAGGGCGGGGATGGCGTCGGAAAGCGCCAGGGAGAGGGGGTAGTTCCACGGCGAGATGATACCCACCACGCCCACAGGCGCGCGCTCGATGTGGGTGCGGGTGAGCAGCGGCACCGCACCCCGGACCTGGCGCGGGCGGAGCAGGCGCGGGGCGGCGTGGGCGTAGTGGCGGGCGGTGACGGCGACGTCGAGAA
Source organism: Corynebacterium hylobatis (assembly GCF_003955685.1). Lineage (GTDB taxonomy): Bacteria > Actinomycetota > Actinomycetes > Mycobacteriales > Mycobacteriaceae > Corynebacterium > Corynebacterium hylobatis. The sequence continues at coordinate 185,337 of NZ_RXHJ01000006.1, read as the reverse complement.
TCTCATCGAAGGCGCTGCCCCGGTTCTTGCCCGTCTCGTCCTGGATGATGTCCAGGAACTCGGCCTGGCGTTCCAGCAGCAGATCGTGCAGGCGCAGCATGATCTGTTTCCGCTCGGCCACCGGCGTGGTGGCCCAACTCTGCTGGGCGAGGCGGGCGCGGGAGAAGGCGTCGCGGGTGGCGGCGGGGGAGTGGGCCGGGACATCACCGATGTGGGATCCGGTGACCGGGCAGGTGACGGTCAACGTGGTCATGTTCTACATCTTTGTCACGGTTGCCGCTCCTGGCTACCCCGTCAGGATCAGTCCGCCAGGATCGCGCGGGTGAGATCCTCGACATGCGGGTCGATGGTGTCCAGGCCCGGAACCGGCAGGGTGCCCTGCGGAAAGAGCAGCGGCAGTTCCGTGCAGGCCAGAATGATCAGTTCCACCCCATCATCGGCGATGAGACGGTTGATGATCCCCAGGAATCCCTCCTGCGTCTCCTCCCGGATAATCCCCAGCTCAAGCTCGGTGGCGATCTTGTCCTGGATGTAGGCGACCTCGTCGGGGTCGGGGATCGCCACGTGCACGCCGTCCTCGCGCAACGGCCCGGCGAGGAAATCATTGACCATCGTGAACTCCGTGCCCAGCAGCGCGACGGACTCCACGCCCGCGTCCGCGACTGCGCGCCGGGTGGAGTCGATGGAGCTGGCCAGCGGCAGGGGGGAGGTCTCCCGCAGCCGGTCGATGACGATGTGCGTGGTGTTCGCGCTCAGCGCCGCGAACTCCGCCCCCGCGGCCGCGAGGTTGTTGATCCCCTCGAGCAGGTAGTCGTGCAGCTTGTCGACGCCCCCGTCCCCCAGGTACTCGAAGACCGTGAAGGCGCTGAGGTTCTCGATGGTCATCGGCGGGATGACCGTCTCCCCGGCGGCCGCCTGCACGCTCTCATGCAGGCGCCTGTAGTAGATGAGTGTCGATTCCGGACCGGTGCCACCGATGAGGCCGAGTTTCTTCATGGTTCCCAGGGTAGGGATTTCTGTGGGGAGGTGATGAGGAAACTTGCGTCAGGCATTTGTTTTATCCTGCGAAAAACGCAGTGAGGGCTCCGAATACATGGCGGCCGGAGCCCTCCCTCATTGACTTACACAGTTGCCATTGCGGGTTCGTGGGCCTCCTTGGGGATGATCATGTCCTCGTGCGGTCGGCGGTGGAACTCGCCGTTTTTCATCACCGCGGTGATCTTCTCGATGTCCTGCAGGATGGTGATGTCCTCCAGGGGATTGCCGTCGACAAGGATCATATCGGCGTAGTAGCCGGGCTGGACCTTGCCCAGCTCATCGGCCTGGTCGAAGAGCTCTCCGCCGAGGGCGGTGGCGGCGATGATCGCCTCCATCTCGGTGTAGCCGAAGAGGTTGACGAAGTGCGCAAGATCCCGGGCGTAGGTGCCGTGCGGGGTCCATGCAAAACCGTAGTCACCACCGGGCAGCACCCGGATGCCGCGACGACGCATCTCCTGAACACCCTTGACAGCGACCTCGAGTTCCTTGGCGTAGCCGGCCATTTCTGCCGTCTCCTGGGAGTAGCCGAACTCGCCCGCTTCGTAGAGGGTGGCGACCAGCCAGTTGACGGCCGGGGCGACAAAGACACGGTCCTTGGCCTCTTCCAGCATGTCCATACCGTGATCGTCGATGTAGGAGGCGTGGTAGATCATGTCCACCCCGGTTTTCAAGGAGAGAGAAACCGAGTCGCGGCTACGCGCATGCGTGCAGACCTTGACGCCGCGGCGGTGGGCCTCATCGACGGCGACCTGCAGTTCCTCCTCGGTGATGTAGGTGTCCTCGGCGGCGCGGGTGCCGGTGACCTCCTCACCGGAGATACTCATCTTGATGTTGTCTACGCCCAAGCCGATGGTGTGACGCACGATCTTACGCATGCCTTCCACACCGTCGGCGGTCTGGGTGATGCTGTCGACGAGGTCACCGGAGGTGGTGGCAATCTCCATGCCGTTGGCCCGGTAGCGCGGACCGGGGACTTTACCGGCGTTGATGGCGTCGCGGACAACGACATCCAGGCGTGCCTTGGCGCTGGCAGCACCAAAACACATGGTGTAACCGTAGTCGAGGTAGGTCTTGGCGGATTCGATGGTGGAGAGCAGGTGCTCTTCAACCGGGGTGTTACCCAGCTTGTCGAAGGGACGGTTGTCCCAGGTGAAGTGGGTGTGGGCATCCGTCAGCCCCGACATGAGGGTCTGGCCGCGGCCGTCAATGACTAGCGCGTTGGGGTCGTTGATCTTGCCGACACCGGCGCTGACCTCGACGATGCGTTCGTCGATGACGAGGACTTCCCCGAGGTAGGGCTGGTTTCCGGTGCTGTCAAGAATCTGGACGTTTTTGAAGATGGTCTTCGACATGATCGTGCTCCTTGCAGTGTGTTCCCTGGAGGGGAAGGTGGATGGGTCGGGTCAACACATCCCATCGCGGGGAGTGGGTGTGTGGGGCAGTGGTGGCATTGCTTCTCGTGGTCAGGTGGTGCAAGTTCTGGGGTTGGAGGACAGCCAAAGGTCCGAGCCTGAATGGTGGAGGGGGTTTAGGTGTCCTGGAGGAAGGTGGTGAGGTAGTCGGCGACGAAGTCGGGGGCCTCGAGCAGTGTCCAGTGGCCGATGTCGGTGATGGTGTGGCGTTGGGCGTTTTTCAGTTCCCCGGCGATGGTTTCGTTGAGGGACGGGGGACTGACCCCGTCCTCGTCGCCGGTGATCAGCAGGACTGGGGATGTGATGGCGGAAAGCTCGGGGTTGGTGGCTGCGGCCAGGGCTTCACAGGCCTGGGCGTAGGCCTCGGCGTCCTGGCCGAGGAGGAGTTCGCGGACCAGGGGGCGAAGCAACCGGTTGTGCCCGGCGGCCTGGTCGGAGGTCGCCCCACAGGAGATAGCGTCGGCGACTGCCGACATGCCCTGCTCCCGAACGAGAGCAGCACGGGCCCGGGTGGCGGCCTTGGCCTGATCGGGTTGTGCCCGCACGGGTCCGAGCAGGACGATCTTGTCCACCAGCTCCGGGTGGGTGGCTGCCAGTTGCTGGACGATCAGGGTGCCCATGGAATGCCCGACGACGTGGGCCTTGCTGGAGGTGGTCTGGGTCCGGATGACCTCGGCCAGCTCCTCCGCGAGGGTCTCGATGCTCAGCTCGCCGGACAGCGGTGAGCGGCCGTGGCCGTTGAAGTCGTAGCGGATGAACCGGAAATTGCCGGCCAGGTCGGTGACCAGCGGATCGTAGAAGGGGGTCGCTCCTCCCAGGCCGTGGACCAGGACGACGTCCGGGCCGGTGCCGGTGGTTTCGAGGAAGAGATCCTTGGTGCCGATGCTGGTCAGCTCAGTCGGCTGGGCCAGGCTGGTGGTGACAGTCATGTGTTCTCCCTGTCGGTAGATGAGTGGTGGTTGAGCAGTGGTTACTGGCCGTGGCCGACCTGGTTGCGCAGCGTGCCGAGCTTGCTGAAGGACACTTCGACGACGTCACCGGGTGCCAGGAACTTCGGCGGCTTGAAGCCGATGCCCACACCGACCGGGGTGCCGGTGGCGATGACATCACCGGGCTCAAGGGTGATGCCGGCGCTGATGGTCTCGATGATGGTGGGGATGTCGAAGATCAGATCGGCGGTGTTGGCCTGCTGGCGGGTCTCACCGTTGACGGTGCACAGCAGGTCGAGGGGCTCATCGCCGACCTCGTCGCGGGTCACGGCCCACGGGCCCATCGGGCAGTGGGTGTCCAGGCTCTTGCCGAGGAACCACTGGGCGTGTTTTTTCTGCATGTCCCGGGCGGTGACGTCGTTGATGTTGGTGTAGCCCCAGACGTGGTTCATCGCCTCCTCCTTGGTGATGTTGCGCCCACCGGTGCCGATGATCACGCCGAGCTCCGCCTCGTAGTCCAGCCCGTCAGTCAGCTGCAGGTGGGGGTCGATCTCGGCCTCGGTGCCGATCACGGTCGAGGGGGCCTTGGTAAAGACCACCGGGTAGTCGGGGATGTGGCTGGCGCTGGCGGTGGCGTCGAAACCGGAGTCGGCGAACTCCTTGGCGTGCTCAAGGTAGTTGCGGCCGATGCAGAAGATGTTGCGGCGCGGGCGCGGGATCGGGGCAAGCAGCTCCACTTCCTCCAGCGACAAGGTGGAGTTTGAGAACTCCGGGGAGTGGTTGTCCCAGGTTTCGATGACATCAACCAGGCCCTCGCCGTTGGCCAGGGGGGTGATCTGTGCGTTATCCGCGTCCAGGACACCGGTACGGGTGGTGCCTTCATGACGGAAAGTGACGAACTTCAAACTGACTCCTTAGATCGATTAACGATTATCGATAATCTAGGAGCCTAGGCCACGGCGACATGGACCACAAGGGGTTGGGAAAAGTAAGTTAGATCACTTCAGAAAACTGCAGCTAAAAGACAGTAGCCACTGACGGCAGGGTTGGCACTGGGCGCCTGGCTGCTCCGGTGGGGAGCATCCGGGAGCCGGGGAAAATCACTGGTGGGGGAGGAGCGAGTACTCCTGCTGGTGCTCGGCCACCAGTTTCTGGCACAGCTGCGCGTCCCCGGTCTCGAAGGCCTCGAGAATGGGGGCGTGAGCCTCCGCCGCGGCACGGGGTTCCACCTGGCCGCGCACGATCGTGGCCATGGTGCGTACCTCCACAAACAACGAGTCCCAGATCTCGAGCATGAGCCGGTTGCCGGAGGCCTCGATAATCACCCGGTGAAACTGGGTGCTGTACTTGGCCAGTCCCCGGGAGCTTCCCTGGGCGACGGCTTCACGCATTCCGGCCAGGGCTTCGCGCAGCGGGGTGGGGTCTTTGTGGAGGGCCGGAAAAGCGTGGAAGGCGGCCGTTCCTTCGAGCGCTACCCGGACCATGTAGATCTCGGCGAGCTCGTCGGAAGAAATGCTGCGCACGTACGTCCCTCGACGGGGTCTGTTTTCCACCAGTCTGGTTGAGGACAGCTCTCGGAGGGCTTCTCGTACCGGTGCCTGGCTGACCCCGAATTCCTCGGCGAGCTGGAGCTCGACCAGGTGGGTGCCGGGTGGGTAGACCCCTTCGATGACGCGGTCGACGATGATCTGTTTGACCTTTCCGGAGAGGCTCTCGGCCGCAAGGCGTGATGGTGCTGGCATGGGGATATTCTCCCATAGTCCTGAGGTGTCTCTGATTGTGTCGTGGCTTCGGCGCAGTTCTGTCGGGAACTGTGGGGATGGTCCTGGGGGGAGCGGGGTTTCTGACTGCCGGCACAACGGAAGGTTGACTGGCGTCAAGGATTGGCCCGGATTCGGTGCCAGCCCCCGACGCCGGGAACTACCGCCGGGCAGAGAAACCCGCCTCTGCGCGCAGATTCCAGCAACGCACCACCATCATGTGGCAGGTCTTTTTGGACCCCACTTGTGGCCATGGGCAGCGAGTTCGATAGATGTCTCTCCGGTGACCGAGATGGAGAACGAGAATGATGAGTTCGCCGTCATTGACGTCATCGGAGATCACCCGGTAGGACCCCACCTGGATGCGGTATTCTCTGTCCCCACCCTGCAGCTTTTCACACCCTCAGGGCGCGGATCATGGGTCAGGGCGTCGATGGTGTCGACAATCGTGCGCTGATGCTGTCGATCCAGCTTGCGCAGCGTTTTCGCAGCCGAAAGCTCTTGCGAGATCAAATATGATGAGGCCGACATGAACGAGCAGGTCAGGAAAGTCCGCGCTCGGCCTTGAGGTCTTCATGGGAGATCTGACCGGCCTCTTGACGGGCAGCTGCGGCGGCACGAATGTCCTCGATGTCCTCCAGTGCCTGGACCGCCCGGTCATAGAAGTCCGGGGAGACGATCACTGCACGGCGTCTGGTCCCGCCGCTGAGAATAACCACTGGTTCACGCTGCGCGGCCTCAAGGTAGTGGCTCTGCTCGCTGCGGAACTGACTGGGGGTCACAGTGATGCTCATGCCCCTTCAGCGCCCCCTCGATCCGCGGATGCCGGGAGCACCCCTCCTGGATCGTGTACCGCACAAGGCGTCGAATCGGTGGAGCCGGTCAGCGGACGTCGACGAACCTTTTCAGCACCCAGTTCTTCAGCAGCATGATGATCACGCCCACGACGATGGCGGCGACACCGACCGTGATGAAGAAGATGCGCTCAGCGTCGGCGCTGGTGGGATCGTAGAAACCACCGAGCGTGCCGGACAGTGCCGTGCCCATCGACAACGACATCAGCCACACGGCCATCATGCGCGACTGGAAGGCATCCGGGGCGACCTTGGTGGCCAGGGAGTTGCCCACCGGGGAGAGCAGCAGTTCACCCATCGTGAACAGGAACAGGATCCAGACGATCACGAACAGTGGCGTGGAGCTTGCTCCGCCGCCGGCGAAGGGCAGGAAGAAGAACAGGGAGATACCGATGATGATGCTGGCGATGCCGAACTTCACCGGTGATGACGGCTGGCGCTTGCCCAGCTTGGTCCACAGCGCGGCGAACACACCGGAGAAGATGATGATGAACACCGGGTTGAAGGAGGTCACCTGGCCCGGGGTGAGGGTGAGGCCGAAGAGGTTGAGGTTGGTGCGCTGGTCGGCGTAGACGGCCAGGACGGTGAACTGCGACTGGAAGATGGCGAAGAACACGACGGAGACCAGCAGCATCGGGATGTAACCGATGATGCGGGACTTCTCTGTGGCGGAGGTCAGCGACGAGGAGTGCATCTGCCACAGCAGGGTCACGGCGGCGAGGAGAGCGATGACGGCGATGATCGTCGACAACCATTCCAGCCGCACCACACCGGTGGCGATCAGCGCGACGGCGACGGCGACCACGATGACTGCGCCGATCACCCACCGCAGGTACTGCGAGCGGGGCAGCGGGTTGGGCACCTGGTGGCCCGCGGCCGCGATCGTGGTCCTGCGCCCGGCGGTGTACTGGATCAGGCCGAGGGCCATGCCCACGGCTGCCGCGCCGAAGCCCCAGTGGAAGCCCTGCCATCCCCACAACCAGCCGGTGGTGATCGGGCCGAGCAGGCCACCGATGTTGACGGCCATGTAGAAGATGGAGAACCCGGCGTCACGACGTGGATCCTGTTTGGAGTACAGCTGGCCGAGGACCACCTGCGAAGCGGTCTTCACTCCGCCGGAGCCCACTGCGATGGACACCAGACCGACCGCCAGCCCGGCGTATCCCGGGAGGACGGCGAGGGCGATGTGGCCGAACATGACCAGGATCGCCGAGTAGAACAGGGTGCGCTCGGAGCCCAGGAGACGGTCTGCGACGAAGGAGGCGATCAGGGCCGTCATGTAGACGAAACCGCCGTAGGCGCCGACGATCGACAGCGCGGCGCCCTGGTCCATCCCGAGGCCACCGTCAGTGACGGAGTAGTACAGGTAGAAGGCCAGCAGCGACTGCATGCCGTAGAAGCTGAAGCGCTCCCACAGTTCGATCCCGAACAGGTTGGCCAGACCCCACGGTTGGCCGAAGAAAGTGCGCTCTCTGGAGGGGAGCGTCGTGGAGGATGCGGTTGTCATGGAGATAATTGTGCCCCTCCACCCCCGGGGAACAAAGAGACGCCGGTGTTTTGGCCGAAGTTTTATCAGGCCGGAACCCTTCCCGACCTGGCTTTCTGAGGGCACCCGGGGAGGGGAGTCGGGGGTGTGACTAGACAGGTGTCTACCGAAAGGGCATGATGTGTCTCATCACACATCAATCGAAGGGTATGGCATGACTCTCCCCGCAGGATCCGCTCTCCAGGACAAGATCGCCGTCGTCACCGGTGCAGGCTCCGGCATGGGCCTGGCCACCGTGCAGGCTTTCGTCCGCGAGGGCGCCACCGTCTACGCGCTCGACATCTCGCAGGACAACCTCGACCGTGAGCTCGGCTCGGAGACAGCCGTCACCCCGCTTGCCGTCGACATCTCCGACTCCGCGGCTGTGTCCGCGGTCTTCGACCAGGTCAGGAAAGAGCACGGCAGGCTCGACATCCTCATCAACGCCGCCGGCGTGAACACCCCCAACCGCCGCGCCACCGAATGGCTCGACTCCATCAACCACACGATGATCGAGCACATGAAGGCCGGCCAGCCCTTCGCCCCGGAGTTCCTCGAGGAGACCCCGGACACGGACTTCGACCGCGTGATGAAGATCAACGTGCACGGCACCTTCTACGCCATCCGCGCGGCCGCCCCGCTGCTCAAGGCCGCCGGTGGGGGAGCAGTGGTCAACTTCGCCTCCGTCGCCGGTCAGGTCGCCCTGCCCATGCCCGCCTACTACCCGGCCTCCAAGGCCGCGGTCGTCGGCATGACCCGCTCGGTCGCCGGTGAACTGGCGCCCTTCAACATCCGCGTCAACGCCCTGGCCCCGGCCGGCATCAACACCGCGCTGCTCACCCAGTCCGGTGATGACCATGTCCAGGCCCTGCTGGCCATGCAGCCGCTCAAGCGCCTGGCCGAACCGGAGGAGATCGCCGAGACCCTGGTCTTCCTCTCCTCCGACGCCGGCGCCCACTACACCGGCCAGATCTTCTCACCCTCCGGTGGCGCGCTGCTGACCTAGGTGATGGATTCCTGCGGTACATCAGACGCAGGGAAGTGCCACACGGGGTCAGTAGGAGGCGAGCGCTTTCCGCAGGTCGCTCATCTTCGCTTCCTCCACCCGTGTGACATTTCCCCGCAGCCATGCCGGGAGGTCGGCCACCCGACGTTCCCCCAGGAATCAATCGTCCAGGCCCCGACCTCCAGTTCCTATCCACACATCCCGGAAAGAGAAACCCCGCATGTCCATGAACCCGACCGCCCTCAAGCGCCTGGAAGACGAGATCACCGCCGACATCGAGCGCGGTGCCTACGACGGCGTCAACCTCATCCTCGCCCGCCACGGCGAGATCGCCCTGCAGGGTTCCTACGGTTTCGCCGAGCGCGCCACCGGCCGCCCCACCGCGCAGGACGACGTCTACCGCATCCTGTCCATGTCCAAGGCCTTCACCAACACCCTGGCCTACCGGGCCCTGGGCGAGGGGAAGCTGGCGCTGTCCACCCGCGTCGTCGACCTCATCCCGGAGTTCTTCGGCCGGGACCGCTTCCGCGCGGTGCGCAAGGACAGGATCAACCTGGCCCACCTGCTCACCCACCGCTCCGGCATGCCGGCCACCCCGGACCCGGGCCTGCCGGCCGACAAGTTCGGCGTCCTGGCCGATGTCATCGAGGCACTGGGTGCCGTGGACGTGGTCAATGAGCCGGGCACCAACCTCAACTACGCCCCCTCCATCAACCACGCCCTGATGGGTGAGATGGTCCGCCGCGCCTACGGTTACGAGCACTTCCGCGACCTGGCCCGCGAGCTGGTCTTCGAGCCGCTGGGCATGAAGGACACCGCCTTCGGCCTCCCGGAGTCCCGCCGCGACCGCGCGGTCCCGCTCAAGGTCTACGTGCCCGAGGACGGCTGGCTGGCCCCGGAGGACATCGAGTGCCTCAACGACCACATCACCGAGGACGCCGAGATGCCCTGGGTGGGTGGCACCTCCACCGTGGACGACATCTTCCGCTTCGCCGAGCTCTTCCGCCGCAAGGGTGAGCTGGGCGGCGACCGCCTCGTCGCCCCGGCCGTCATCGACGCAGCCACCAGCCTGCAGACCGGTGACATGCCGAACGATCTCTACTCCGGCATCGCCGCCATGCGCGGCTGGGAGGCCCCGGCCGGCAACTTCGGCCTCGGCTTCTCCCTGTCGGGCACCGGCACCGCCCCCAACTTCTTCGGCCCCTTCACCTCCCCGCGCACCTTCGGCAACTACGGCGCGGGCTCCACCCTGTTCTGGGTCGACCCGGAGCGCGACCTCACCTTCGTCTTCCTGTCCTCCGGCGTGATGGACGAGGGCGACAACGTCGCCCGCTTCCAGAAACTCTCCACCCTGGCCGTCGCCGCAGCCGTCTGACCGACCTGAACCCCTGAGACCTGAAAGCAGTGAGAGACATGAGCTCCTCCACCAAGCACGAGATCGGTACCGCCGCAGCCATCAAGGCCGTCAACGCCGCTGCCGCCGCCACCCCCGGAGGCCCCGCGGGCCGGTGCCCCTTCAACCACGGCTTCGACGCCATGGGCGATGACTACTTCGCCGACCCGGCCGCCCACTTCGCCTCCGTCCGCGACGAGACCCCGACCTTCTTCTACCCGCACCTCAACGCCTGGATCATCACCCGCCGCGAGGACGCCCTGACCGTGCTCGGCGACTGGAAGAAGTTCTCCTCCGCCGCGAACTCCGCCATGATCGAGGTCCCGGAGGAGTACCAGCACATCATCTCCCAGGACCTGATCTCCCGGGTGCTCGTTGGCTCCGACCCGCAGGGCCACACCATCGCCCGCGGCGTCGCCCAGCTCGGCTTCCTCCAGGAGGACATGGACGCCCTCGAGCCGGAGATCGAGGCCCGCGCCCACCGCATCATCGACTCCTTCGAGGCCAACGGCAAGGGCAACCTGCTCGAGGACTACTGCCTGGAGCTGACCACCCAGACGCTGCTGGCGCACATGGGCCTGGGCTACGAGTACGCCGACTTCATCAAGCAGCTGCGCGACGACTTCTTCCAAGTCCTGGCCTCCGCGCAGGAACCCTTCGAGGAGCCGATGCGCTCCATCGTGTGGCAGCGCTACACCGAGTCCAACCTCACCCTGCGCGGGATCATCGAGTCCCGCCGCGAGTCGGATGCCCGCGACCTGATCTCCATCATGGCCTCCCAGAAGAACGAGGACGGTCAGTACATCCTGGGTGCGGACCAGATCGCCATCCACCTCACCGAGTTCGCCGCCGCCGGCACCGACACCACCGCCCAGGCCATGGCCAACGCCCTGCTCTTCCTGCAGGAGAACCCGGAGGCCAAGGAGGACGCCCTCCTCGAACCGGAGCTGTGGGCCCGCGTCTTCGAGGAGACCGTCCGCCGCCGCCCCTCCTCGACCTTCGCCTCGCGGATGTCCATGATCGACATCGAGCTCTCCGGCGCACAGATCAAGAAGGGCGACATGGTCTGGATCGCCCTGGCCTCCACCAACACCGACCCGGAGCACGTCGAGGAGCCCTTCGCCTTCGACATCCACCGCCCTGATCCGGAGGACCACCTCTCCTTCTCCACGGGCCGCCACAAGTGCCTCGGCAACCCGCTGGCGCGTGTCCAGGGTGCCGCCGGCCTCAAGGTGCTCTTCGAGCGCCTGCCCTCTGTCACCGTCGACGATCCGGAGGCCATCGACTTCGTCCGCTTCGCCCTCCTGCCGGCCCGCCGCTCCCTCTGGGTGACCTGGGACCTGGCCGACATCGAGCGCTCCAAGCAGCAGGTCGTGCGCACCCTCAACCTCACCGTGGCCCAGCGCACCGTCGAATCCGAGGGCGTCATCTCCCTGACCCTGGTCCACCCGGACGGCGGTGAGCTGCCGAAGTGGAAGCCCGGCGCGCACATCGACCTGCATATCCCCACCGCCGACGGCGGGGAGCTGGTCCGCCAGTACTCCCTGGCCGGCGATGACCGGGACCCGGATTCCTACCGCGTGGGCATCCTGCGGGAGGTCGACGGCCGTGGTGGTTCCGCTGCGGCGCACGACCTGATCAAGCAGGGTGACACCATCACCGTGTCCTGGCCGCGCAACAACTTCCGCTTCGTGGACTCCCCGGAGTACCTGTTCATCGCCGGCGGCATCGGCATCACCCCGATCCTGGCGATGGTCCGCGAGGCCGAGCGCGCCGGGCGCACCTGGAAGCTCATCTACGGTGGCCGCACCCGCGGCTCCATGGCCTTCCTCGAGGAGCTGGCGCAGTACGGCGACAAGGTCCAGATCGTCCCGCAGGACGAATTCGGCCACATCGACCTGGCCGGCCTGCTTATCGACGCCCCCGCCGACACCCTCATCTACACCTGCGGCCCCGAGGGCCTCCTGCAGGCGGTGGAATCCAGCAGCGCCCACTGGCCGAAGAACTCCCTGCGTCTGGAGCGTTTCTCCCCGAAGGAGATCATCCGCGACTATGACGATGAGCCTTTCGAGGTGGAGTTCACCGAGTCCGGTGTCACTCTGACCGTCAGTGCCGAGGAGACCATTCTCGACGCTGCAAACCGGGCCGGCCTGCCGGTGATCTCCTCCTGCTCGGAGGGGACCTGCGGCACCTGTGAGACCCCGATCGTCTCCGGTTCGGCCGACCACCGCGACTCCATCCTCACCGAGGACGAGCAGGCGGCCAACGAGACCATGATGATCTGCGTCTCCCGTGCCTCCCGCGGCTGCCCGAAGCTGGCGCTGGCGCGTTAATCAGTGAACAGCGTCAGCCACTGGCGGGTGAGGGCCGCAAGCACAAGGTCCTCATGGTCCCGCAGGCCGCGGACGTAGAGGAAGTAGTAGTTGCGGTCCAGGCTCATCACCAGCGCGATGAAATCCTGCAGGTGCTGCCGGTTGTCCGCCAGGCCGGGCAGGGTCTGGCTCATCCGTCGGATCATGCCGAGCCACTCTGTGGCGACCTCCTTGTCCTCGGACATCGCCTGTTCCATCGCGGAAAACTCCACGCGCATCTCCAGCCACAGGTCGCGCATGCGCTCCAGCCAGACGCGTATGGACGCTGCGTCGTGCGGCGCGGCGTCGAAAAGCTCGCGGAAGGGTCCGATGATCTCCGGCTCGATGGCGCGCATCTTCGTCAGCACCAGGTCGGGTTTGTTGCGGAAGTGCAGGTAGAGGTTCGCCCGGCTGCCGCCGGCGGCCTTGGCGATCTGGTTCATGCTGCTCGCCCCGTAACCCTGCCCGGAGAACAGCTCGAAGGCGGCGTCGACGAACCGCTGGCGGGTCTCGGCGGCCTGACGTTCCTTCTGGTTCATATGTCATACATTAATGCGTGGTGGATGGTGGGGCCGAACGGTGGAAAATCGTCCCCGGAGTCGCCTCCTACGGCGCCTGCAGGGAGCGACTCCGGGGACGATATTCCGGGACCTGGAGTGCAGGCAGGAGTGTTTTAAAAAAGAATAAAAAAGATATAAAATGATAAAACCCTCAGCGGGTTAGGATCGGTGGCATGAACCGCAGGAGGAATCCGTTCCGCGCCACGCTGGGCGCCACCCCGCCGGTACTCGTGGGCCGCTCTGACGTCATTGAGGATTTCGCTCTGGCGCTCGATGAGGGGCCGGGTTTCCATGAACGGGTCACCCTCGTCACCGGGGCCCGGGGCGTCGGCAAGACGGTACTGCTCAATGCACTGGAGGATGCCGCGGAGGAACGGGTGTGGTGGGTGATCAGCGAGACCGCCACGCCCGGTTTCGTCAACCGCATCCGGGACACCGCTTATCGACGCATGGTTGGTCACCTCCGCGAGAACCGGCAGCGGCTCAGCGCGATCACCCTGGGAGGCTATGCGTTGAACTGGGAGGACACGGAAGTTCACCGTCCCACTACGACCCTGCGTGATGTGCTGACAGAATTTCTCGATCTTCAGCACCAGTTGGATGAACGTTTCCACCAGGAGCCTGTCGGACTGCTCATCACCCTCGATGAACTGCATTATTCAGTCAGTGATGAGGTGATCGATTTCGGCACCGTGATTCAGCATCTGGTGCGTGAAAACGCCAACATTGCGGTCGCGATGGCGGGGATTCCTGCGGCGATCAAACCGCTGCTTGCCAGCAATGAGGCCCAGAACCCGGTCACCTTCCTCCGCCGGGCGAACCGGGTGGAACTCGGGGCCGTATCGGATGAGGACGTGGCGATCGGCCTGGTGAAACCGGTGGAAGATGCCGGACGTTCGTGGGAGCCGGAGGCAGTTGCTGCGGCGGTGGCCGCATGTGGCGGCTATCCCTTCATGATCCAGCTGGTGGGGCAGTGGTCCTTCCACTACGCGCAGGGCGACGTGATTGACCTTGCTGCCGCGGAGCGGGGAATCGCGAAGGCACAACGCAAGCTCGGCCAGCTCGTGCACGAACCGGCACTGGCGGACCTCTCCGATGTGGACCGGACGTATCTGGCAGCCATGGCCAGGGACGATGGTCCATCCCGGACCGCTGACATCGCGGAGCGGCTCAGGGTGAGTCCGCAGTACGCCAACCAGTACCGACGGCGGCTGATGGACGCCGAAATGATCCGGCCGGTCAAGACCGGTTACGTTGATTTCGAGCTTCCCTACATGAGGGATTATCTGCGGGAGCACATCGTCACCGACGCGTTCGACCTGGTCCTCGGTGAGGACGAACAACCGCGCCTCCCCGGTCTGTGAAGGCGGGAAGGCGCGGGGGAGGGCGATGGAAAACCGTCCCCGAAGTCGTTTCCCGAGACGTCTCCAGGGGACTGTTCCGGGGGCGATATTCCGGGACCCGATGGGCGCGCTTCTACTGGTGCGGCACGATGACGGCGCGGCCGGCGATCTTGCCGTCGACGAGCAGCTGGTAGGCCTCCAGCGCCTCATCCAGGGAGTAGGTCGCGACCTGCGGGACGATCTGGCCGGCCTTGTACATGTCGACGACCTCGTGGAGCTCCTCGACGGTGCCCCAGTAGGTGTTGACCAGCTCGGCCTCATAGGGGGTGGTCAGGAAGGCCCACTCGTAGGGGGAGAGGTTGCCGATGCCCACGATGGTCACCCGGCCCTGACGCGCCACGGACTTCATGGCGGTGGACACGGTGGCACCGATGCCCACGAAATCGAAGATGGCGTCCACGCCCTTGCCGCCGGTGATCTCGCGGATGCGCTCGACCTGGCCCTCGCCACCCGGGACGGTAACGGCGCCGAGCTTCTCGGCCTCAGCCATCGCCTCCTCCTTCATGTCGGTGGCGATGATGGTGGCGCCGGTCAACGCCTTGAGGATCTGCACACCGACCAACCCGAGACCGCCAAGGCCGATGACCAGGGCAGTCTTCCCGCCGCCGTTGAGCTTGGGAAGGGCCAGCTTGATGGCGTGGTACGGGGTCAGGCCGGCGTCGGCGAGCGGGGCGGCGTTGATCGGATCGGCGTCACCCAGCGGAATGAGGTTGCGGGCCGGGACGACCACGTACTCGGCCATGCCGCCATCACGCCCCAGGCCGATACCGGCGTAGGGCATCTTCGCGGCGTTCTCGCAGTAGGTGTCCTGGCCGCGGGTGCAGGCGCGGCAGTGGCCGCAGCCGACGGGACCGTAGACGAGGTGGGCGGAGCCGATCTCGAAACCCTGCACACCCGGGCCGAGCTCCTCGATCCAGCCGGAGTTCTCATGGCCCAGGATGAACTCCGGATCCATCTGCGGGTTCAGGCCCTCGTCGAACTCATGGAAGATCGCCACATCTGAGTGGCAGGCGCCGGCACCGGCGACCTTGAGCAGCACCTCACCGGGCCCGGGAGTCGGCTTCTCCACTTCCTTGAGGGAGGGGAACGTGTGGTAACCGGTGTGGACGACAGCCTTCATGGGCGATGCTCCTTCAGATATGTGCGTAGGGCGCCCGGTCGGGTGCCAGCATCACCCAGGATAGGTGCGTTCCGGAGGGATTTCTCAGCGGAAACTGCGATGACGTCTGCCTGGCGGAAAGCGGTTAGGCAGACAGCTTTCCGAGTCCGCGGGCGCTCAGGAGGATGAGGCTGGTGTCCGCCAGAAAATCAACATCCATCACCACCACCGTGGCTTCGTGGGTTCCATCGGGGTACGAGACGATGACCGGAATCTCATACCTGTACTCCGCATGGCGTGGGGCGGTCACGGTCATGACGCTGTCGGTGACGGAGATGGACCAGCCGTCGTTGCGGAGTGCCTCAAGTTCACCCCCCTTCTTCAGGCGCAGGCCACTGCCCACTGGTGCATCTCCGCGCATATCTCAGGGATTAAACTGATGTCCGTGGACCGCCCGCTTCTTCGCAGCCCTTTCACCGACCCCGCGATCAACGATTCCCACCGCGCCGCCCTGCGCTCGATCGCCCGCGTGGTGGACGAGACGGCCACGCCCACCCCGCCGGAAGAGGCGCTGGAGCACACCGCCGAGCAGCTCGAACAAGGTTCCGTCCTCGTGCTCACCGGTGCGGGAGTTTCCACGGACTCCGGCATCCCCGACTACCGGGGCCCGCGCGGTTCGCTGAGCAGGCACCGGCCGATGACGTACCAGGAGTTCTGCCATGACCCGGCGGCGTCGCAACGCTACTGGGCCCGCTCGTTTGTCGGCTGGCGGGAGATGGACGTGGCCGCGCCCAACCGCACCCACTACGCCCTGGTCGAGCTGGAGCGCGCCGGGCACCTGCAGGGCCTGATCACCCAGAACGTCGATGGCCTGCACCGCGCGGCCGGCTCCGGGAATCTGCTGCACCTGCACGGAGACCTGGACACGGTCATGTGCCTGGACTGCGGTCACCGGGAGGACCGCCGGCTCTTCAGCGAACGTCTTGAGGCCGCCAACCCCGGTTATCTGGAGTCCATCGTCCTCGATCCCACGATGGTCAACCCGGACGGTGATGTCACTCTGCCGCAGTCGGCCGTCGACCGTTTCCGGATGATCGGCTGCCTGCGTTGCGGTTCGGTGCGGCTCAAGCCGGACGTTGTGTACTTCGGCGAACCCGTCCCCGCGGACCGGAAACAACAGGCCCGCGACCTGCTCGACGTGGCTGCATCGCTGCTGGTCGTCGGTTCCTCGCTGGCGGTGATGAGCGGGTACCGCTTCATCCTCGACGCCCAACGGCAGGGCAAGAAGGTCTCGGTCATCAACGGTGGCCCGGGGCGGGCGGACGGCCGGGTGGATGTCCTGTGGCGCACGCCCGTGGCCCCGGCCTTCGACGCGCTTCTCGACGCCCTCTCGCTGTAGGCCCCGGGCCTCAGTCCTGCTCCACCAGCCCGTCCAACGCCTCCCGCACCAGGCTACGGACCCGCACATCGCCGGGCATGTCCATGTGCAGGACCAGGGCCTTGGGTTCGAGGTCCTGGAGCAGGATGTTGGTGATGTCGGCCTCCGGGTCCTCGGAGACGAGGAAGCTGGTCTCCGTGGGCTGGATGATCGTGTCGTTCTTCGTGGCGATGTTCGTGTATCCGACACCCGGTTCGGTGCTGCCCCCGTCATTGAGTTCTTCGAGCAGCGGGTGGCCGGTGATCAGCTGGAATCCGGAGGGGCCGAACCAGGACTGCACGATGGCGTTCATCATCGTCTCGCCCGTCTTCGTGGTGGTGACGGAGGAGAGCATCCCGCCCATGGTCGTCCCGTGGTGGGGGACCCCCAGGCTGATGAGGTGGTGGACCTTGGCCGCGCCGTCGAGAAGCCGCATCCAGTAGCGGGCGAGCACCCCGCCCTGGGAATGGCCGACGATGACCACCCGCTCGGCGCCGGTGACGGTGAGGACGGCCTCGATGTAGGCGCCGACCTGCGCGGCGGATTCCTCGACCTGGTCGGTGCAGCGCTGACCGAATTCGGGTGCGAACACCGCCCAGCCGTCCTCGCGCAGCTCGATGGTCAGCTGCTGCCAGATTCCGTTGGTGTCGCCGGTGCCGTGGATGAGGATCACCGGCCAGGGGCGTTGCGCGGTGGGACGGGCCCGCCAATCGTCCTCGATGTGGCCGCGCGGGGGTAGGCGGGCGGTCAGCGGAAGGTCGGGTTTCGTGGCCTGCCGCGGGGGCTTGTCGACGTCCGCCTCCCTCGTCGGGAGCAGTCTGTTGAGCTTCTCGGAGATGTCCTTCTGTAGTTCGGCGAGGTAGTCGGTGGCCATGTTCCCACTCTAATGACGGCAGACCCCTGCCGCGCCTAGCATGGAGGCATGAACATTCCCGATGAACTCTTTGAGGCCCTGAACAAGCAGGTCACCGCCGAGCACCAGGCCGCGCTGATCTACACCCAGCTCTCCTACGACCTCGACCGTCTGAGCTTTCCGGGCATGAGCTCCTGGATGGCCGTCCAGGCGAGCGAGGAGCGTGTGCACGCGTCCAAGATCGCCGACCACATCATCGCCCGTGGCGGCAAGGTTGAGCTGGGCACCGTCGAGCTGCCCTTCCTCGCCGTGAAGACCCCACTGGACGCCTTCAACTACGCCCTCGAGCACGAGCAGCAGGTCTCGGAGATGATCCGGAACCTGACCCGCGTTGCTGACGAGGTCAAGGACCTCGACAGCCGTGCGCTGGTCAACTGGTTCCTCAGCGAGCAGATCGAGGAGGAGGACACCGTCTCCGAGATCATCGACCAGGTGAAGCTGGTCGGCGAGGACGGCTCCGGTCTGCTGCGCATCGACACCGCCCTCGGTGCTCGCGGCACCTCCTCGTAGTCCCTGCCTATTCGTGGAGGATGTCGATGACCACCCGCTGCGGATTCTCCAGGATCTGGACTGAGTAGGGCAGCTCCTCCGGCAGGCCGATGATGAACTGGCTCTGCTGGTGGAAGGTCAGTGAATCCACGACCTCCACGACGACGCCGCCGGTGCCGGCGACGGTACCGATCGGCGGGTAGTCCTCACCGATCTCCGAGGGGAGATACACGCCGGTGAGGTTGACGTCGAGGGCGACTGCTCCCTCGAAGTCCACCGGCTCACCGAACTCCGGCGTGATCGGATCCGTGGTGTACGACGTGTACCAGCCGACCCTGCCCTCACCGACCGTATCGAAGACCACCCGGTCAAAACCCTCGTGCGTGCCGATGCGCACGTCCGTGACCGCCCGGCGGTGCGGCGGTCCGGAGTCCGCGGATTTATCGTTGCGGTCCGGGTTACCCAGGTGCCGGGTGGTGGGGGCGTCGGGCCGGTGCAGGATGTCCACGACCAGACGCGGTGGATTCTCGAGCAGCTGGACGGAGTAGGGGCGTTCCCCGGTCAGGCCGATGACGACATGGCCCATGCCCTCGAACCAGCCACCCGGGATGACCTCTGTGACCACTCCTCCCGCGCCGGGCACGGTGCCGATGGGCCGGTAGTCCTCCCCGGGCATGGCCAGTCCGGTGACCGCCAGCTCCAGGCTGGTCTCACCCTCGTACTCCACCGGGAAGCCCGATCCGTCCTGGACCGGGTTGGCGTTGAAGCGGGTGATCCAGCCCGGGGTGCCCTCACCGCGCAGATCCAGGACCACGCGGTCGAAGTCCGCATGACGGCCGACGCGCGCATTGGTGATGTCCACCTGCGCACCCACGGAGGAGTCCTGCCGCTTCTCGGACAGGTCCGGTGAGCCCAGATGACTTGTGGCCGGTGGGGTGCTGGTCGGGGTGGGTGTTTCGGGTTGGTGCAGGATGTCCACGACCAGGCGCGGCGGATTCTCGAGCAGCTGGATCGAGTAGGGGCGTTCCCCGGGCAGACCGATGACCACATAGCTCATGCCCTCGAACCAGCCACCCGGGATGACTTCGGTGACCACGCCACCGGCGCCGGGCACTGTGTCGATGGGTCGGTAGTCCTCCCCGGGCATGGTCAGTCCGGTGACCGCCAGTTCCAGGCTGGTCTCGCCCTCGTACTCGACCGGGAAGCCCGAACCGTCCTGGACCGGGTTGGTATTGAACCGGGCTATCCAACCCGGGATGCCCTCACCGCGCAGATCCAGGACCACGCGATCGAAGGTCGCATGACGGCCGAGGCGCACATTGGTGATCTCCACCTGCTCACCCACGGAGGAGTCCTGCCGCTTCTCGGACAGGTCCGGCGAACCCAGATGGTTCGCAGCCGCCGTCATGGTGGCGGTGGTGCCCGGCGGTTCCGGGCCGTTGCCGGTGGGGGCAGGGGAGGAGCCGCCGTCAGTGCAGGCGGACAGGGCCAACGATGCGGCGAAGAGTGCCGCGAGCAGGGGGTGGGCGGTATGTGATCTCGTGTGGTTTCTCATGTTTTAACGGTATGGCCTGGGCCGGGGCATTGTACATGGTCACAGGAATATTGTGTGGGGTTCGGTATGGAATTGTTGTGTAGTGTTCTCCGGTTCGCCACGGTCGGGTCTTCCGGCCCGGGCAGATGTCCGGGTTCGTCATTAGGCTGGCCGTCATGTACCAGGTTTTCGACGTGGACGAGGCCGTCGACGGCCTCGTCGAGCTCTACGACCACGCGACCGCGCTCGCCCGGACGATCCTGGATGAAGGGACCTACGACGAGTATCGCGACGTCGTCTACCCCAAGCTCATCGTGGACGTGAAGCAGTGGCGGCCCATCGACCGCTCCGAGCCCTTCGGCTATGTCGACGAGGCCGGCCGCTATTCCGCGACGCTGTCCAAACCGCACATCATCCGGGACTACCTGCACGACCAGCTCAGCCGGCTGACCCACAACTATCCCTGTGACATCTACATCGGCCCCTCCGACCAGCGCATCCCGCCGGAGTACATCCGCGGCATCGAGGGCATCACCGAGGCCCGCCGCGCCGGGGACAGTGCCGCGGAGATCCCGCGCCCGACGCTCGACCACGTCCATGATGCGATCGTCGACGGGGAATGGGAGGCCTTCCACGGTCCGGAGAAGCCGTTGTTCCACTTCGGTCCGCAGCGTTTCGACATCGCGTGTGCCCGCATCGAGCACTACACCGGTATCGAGGTGGAGACCGTCCAACGGTTCATCCTGTTCACCAACTACGACATGCACACCGCCGAGTTCGTGAAGTTCGGACTGACGGAACTGGCCACCGAGGGCTCCCGCTACACCGACCTCGTGCTGCCCTCCGGGCTGCAGATCAGCCGGGACCGGGCCTCGCTGATCACCATCGCGGATCTGGATCTCGGTTCCCGCTACCAGATGCCGCGCTATGACCTGTGCACCCGTGACGGTGACGGCATCACCATGATCAACATCGGGGTGGGCCCCTCCAACGCGAAGACCATCACCGACTGCCTGGCTGTCCTGCGCCCGGAGGCGTGGATCATGATCGGCCACTGCGCCGGCATGGACGGACGCATGCGCATGGGGGATCTCATCCTGGGCAACGCCTACCAGCGCCAGGACAGCATCCTCGACCGGCACATCTCCCGCAGCATCCCCATCCCGGCCGTGCCCGAGGTACAGATCGCTCTCGAAGCGGCGGTGGAGGAGATCTACGGTGACGACAACTCCCTCATGCGCACCGGCACCGTCCTGTCCACCGCCGACCGCAACTGGGAATGGCACACCCCACGCGACCTGTGGGACTGGCTCAAGGGCTCGACTGCCGCGGCCGTGGACATGGAGTCCAGCGCCCTGGCCGCTAACGGTTACCGCTACCGGGTGCCCTACGGCAGCCTGCTCTCGGTCTCTGACCTGCCGCTGCACGCCGTGCCCAAGCTGCCGGCCCAGGCGCAGGCCTTCTACTCCAACTCCAAGCAGGCCCACGTCATGTGCGCGGTGCGTGCCGTGGAGTCGCTCGCGGAGGACCCGGAACGACTGCGCACCCGCAAGCTGCGCCGGACGATGGGCGAGGTGCCCTTCCGGTAGCTTCAGTGCCATGACTGAGCAGAATCACGCTGACGGCCGTTTCGACGAGGGTATCCGGATCCGCCGGGAGGTGATGGGCGATGATTTCGTGGACGCTGCGCTGTCCCGCAACGCGGGCACCGATGGGGAGGACCTGCAGTGTCACCTCACCGAGACAGTGTGGGGTTCGGTGTGGAACCGCCCCGGCCTGGACAAACGCGACCGCAGCCTGCTGAACATCGGCATGCTCATCGCCCTGCGCGCCACCGAGGAACTGCGCGGGCATGTGCGCGGTGGACTGCGCAACGGTCTCACGCGCGAGGAGATCACCGAGGCCGTCATCCACGCCTCCGGTTACTGCGGTGCGCCGGCTGCGCTCTCCGCGATGAAGGTGGTCCAGGAGGTTCTGGTCGAGGAGCTCGGGCCGTTGGGGGAGTAGCCCTCTGCTTATCGACGCCCGCGCTCCCGCGGCGCGCGAGCGGGTGTAACCCCTCCACTACACCCTTGTGACGGAACTTTCCATGGGATATCTTCAGGATCTAGATAGGTCAGCCTTGCCTAACCCAACCATGTCCTGGTGGGGCAGGCACTCTGCGGAGTCGCGGCTGGCCTGTCCTTCAATTCGCCGATGGAAGAGGTTCGCGTGGGAGATCCCTGGAAGATTTATGATGAGCTGATCGACGGGATCCCACCAGAACCGACGGTTGCGGCTGCCTCCGTGGGCCTGCGCTGGTCCCGGATCCTGTCCTCGGAAGATGGCCTGGGAATGGGCCTGACCTTCGGGGAACAGTCCCGCCCGGCGCTCTATGAGGAGCCCAGCTTCGTCGGTGCCCCGCTGCGTGAGGTCGCCGCCCTGGTGAAGAGCTGGAATTTCGCGGAGGCCGCGCTCGGCCTGGCCGCTGTCAACGCCTGGTACTCCCAGCCGGAGACCGCCGAGCAGAACGGCTTCGTGGCCAGCGACGTCAACCTGTGGCAGCAGGTCTTCCACCCTTATTCGGAGGCGGTGGCGGGCAAGAAGGTCTCCGTCATCGGACATTTCCCCTTCGCCCCGGAACCGCTCGCGCAGGCCGCGGAACTACGCATGCTGGAGCGCAACACCAAGCCGGGGGACTACCCGGATCCGGCCGCCGAGTACCTGCTCCCGGACAGTGACTTCGTGTTCATCTCCGGTTCCGCCTTCGTGAACAAGACGATGCCCCGGCTGCTGGAACTCTCCCGCAACGCCACCACGGTCCTCGTCGGCCCCTCCACCACGCTGAGCCCGATTCTCTTCGAGCATGGCGTTGATGTGCTCACCGGCTTCGTCGCCAAGGATCCCGAGCAGCTTTTCGACGCAGTCGGCAACATCACCCTCAGCGGCATGTACGACCACGGCCAGCGCGTCCAGCAGCAGGCCTGAGAACCCTCCCTCCCCAGACCCAAGGAAAATGACATGAAGTTCAGGATGAAGCACATTGCTGCGCTGACCATGGGCAGCGCACTGCTTCTGGCAGGCTGCTCGGACACCGGCACCACCTCCAACGGCAGCAGCGAGACCACCACGACGACCGCCCAGTCGGCGCAGAGCCGCACCGTCACCGACCACTCTGGCGCGGAGGTCACCATCCCCGCGGAGATCAACGCCGTGGCCTTCGAGCAGATCCCCCTGCTGTCCACCTACGTCGCCTACTTCGACGGTGAGGCCCCCAACGTTGTCGCCACCTCGGAGCGGCTGATCAACATGATGGACGAGACCATCCTCGCCGACATCGCCCCGGAGGCCCTGGAGGTGGACACCTCCTTTGACAAGCAGGGCACCATCAACGCCGAGACCCTGCTGGGTATCGGCCCGGACCTGATCTTCAACAACGCCCGCAACCAGGACAGCCGCAGCGCTATGGAAGCCGTCGGCCTGGACGTCGTCGGCTTTGACACCCTCGGCACCCCCACCGACACCTACGTGAAGTGGCTGCGCCTGCTCGAGGACGTCTACGGCGAGCCCGGCAAGATGGACGACAAGATCGCCTATGGCGAGGACCTCATTAACGACGCCGAGGCACGCGTCGCCGCGGTTCCCGAGGACGAGAAGCGCACCGCGCTGGTGGTCATGCAGACCAACCAGGGCATGCTCGTTGTCGCCGGCGGCCAGGACGGCTGGTTCACGGACGGCTGGGCCGAGAGCATGAACTTCATCAACGCCACCGCCGATTCCGAGCAGGGCCAGATGCCGGTGAACGCCGAGCAGCTGCTGGCCTGGGACCCGGACGTCATCTTCGTCACCGGCAAGGGGCAGAGCTCCATGACCGCCGCCGAGATCCTCAACAACGAAATCGAGGGTATCGACCTCTCCGGTCTCAGCGCTGTCCAGAACGGTGAGGTCTACTCCACGGAACTGGGCATGTGGAACTGGTTCACCCCCAACCCGGACGCGCCCGTCGTGGCCAACTGGCTGGGCTCCCGCCTGTACCCGGAGCAGTTCGAGGACGTCGACCTGGTTCAGATGACGCAGGACTACTACGAGCAGATGTACGGCCACGAGGTCAGTGCGGACCGCGCGGCCCAGATCATTGATCCCGATGCTGACCTACGCTGAAACCCGATCGACTGAACAGGTTCCCGTGGCCGCCTCAGCGGCGACCGGGCGCCGCCGAACCGCGGCCGGGCGAGGATGGACGGAGGCCTTCGTCGTCTCCGGCAGGCTGCGGGCCTGGTTCGTCATCGTGCTGTGGCTGCTGCTCATCACCTGCGCGCTCATCTCCGTCATGGCCGGCCGCTACAGCATCAGCCTGCCGGAGATCATCCGCGCCCTCGGCGACTCGTTGAGCGGTCAGGAATTCACCGATGACCGCGTGGGCTCCGTCCTCTTCGGTGTCCGCTTCCCCCGGACGGTGCTGGCCATCTTCGTCGGCGCCGGACTGGCCGTGGCGGGTGCCGCCTTCCAGTCGGTGTTCTCCAACCCGCTGGCCACCCCGGACACCCTGGGTGTCTCGGCGGGCACCTCCGTCGGAGCGGTCCTCGCCCTCATCTTCAGCTGGAACCTGCTCGGTGTGCAGGCACTGGCCCTGCTCTTCGGCCTGCTGGCCATGGCCGTCACCGTCAGCATCGCCCGGCACCGGGGGAAGACCTCCATCGTCATGCTCGTGCTGGCCGGGGTCATCGTCTCCGCGATCGCCAACGCGGTCATCTCCATGCTCAAGCTCATGGCGGATCCGACCTCCAAGCTCCCGGAGATCACCTACTGGCTCATGGGCTCCCTGGCGGGCGTCTCCTTCAGCTCCATCGCGCTGGGGGTGCCGCTCATCGTGCTGGGCACCCTCGGCATCTACCTGCTGCGCTGGCGCCTCAACGTGCTCGCACTCTCGGAGGATGAGGCCCGCGCGGCAGGGCTCAACATCCGGGTGCTGCGCCCCCTGGTCATCGCGTGTGCCACGCTCATCACCGCCTCGGTGGTGTCCATGTGTGGGCAGGTCGGCTGGATCGGCCTGCTCGTCCCGCACTGCGCCCGCATGCTCGTGGGCAACAACAACCGGCTGGTCATCCCCGTCTCCCTGCTGCTGGGGGCGGCCATGATGCTGCTCATCGACACCCTGGCACGCACCATGACGGCCTCCGAGA
This sequence comes from Corynebacterium hylobatis, assembly GCF_003955685.1. Taxonomy (GTDB): domain Bacteria; phylum Actinomycetota; class Actinomycetes; order Mycobacteriales; family Mycobacteriaceae; genus Corynebacterium; species Corynebacterium hylobatis. Next base: position 160,492 of record NZ_RXHJ01000006.1, on the reverse strand, counting down.
TCCCGATCTCCGTGCTCACTGCCCTCATCGGTGCCCCGGTGTTCATCCTGCTGCTGCGCAAGACCGGAGGCAACTGGTAATGGCTCTTCAGGTCAAGGGCGGTACCTTCCGCTACCCGCTGAGCCGGGAACCCATCCTCGAGGACATCAACTTCCGCGTGGAACCCGGCGAGCTGTTGGCCATCCTCGGACCCAACGGTGCGGGGAAGACCACCCTCATGCGCGCCATGACCGGGCTGCAGCAGTGGAGTAGCGGCCACACCGAGATCGACGGGGCGAACCTCAAGGACATGAGCCCCCGGGAGATCGGGCGGACCATCGCCTACGTCCCACAGGCCCGCTCTGCGGTGAGCCTCTCCCTGTCGGGCCTGGACATGGTGACCATCGGTCGTGCCGCGCACCTGGGCATGTTCGCTCAGCCCGGACCGGAGGAGGAGGCGATGGCGTGGGAGACGCTGGCGTCGATAGGCGCGGAACACCTGGCGGACATGCCCTGCGGGAACATGTCCGGCGGACAGTTCCAGATGATCCTCATCGCCCGTGCGCTCATCGCGGAACCGAGGATCATGGTTCTCGACGAGCCCGAGACCGGCCTGGACTTCCACAACCAGATGGTGGTGCTCAACCTCCTGCAGCACCTCGTGCGGGAGCGGAACCTGGTGGTCGTGATGAACACCCACTACCCGGCGCACGCCATCCGCATCGCCGACAAGATCATCCTCATCGGCCGTGACCACCGCGCCCGGTTCGGTCCGGTGGACGAGGTCATGACGGAGGAGAACCTCGGCGACATCTTCGACGTCGACCTGCGGATCTCCGATATCGAGCACGGTGACCGGCGGGTACCGACGGTGACAGCGGTTGATGTGCGACCGCGGTAGTTATCGACTCACCCTGCTGCGACGGAGACTGTGCAAGTAACTCTGAAGCGCAGTGGTGGAGCCAGACTTGCCATGGGCAGAAAGGATGCTGATGGCTGCCAGCCATGCCAGGCCTTCCGGCTCATGTTTCTTCAGGCAGCTGCCTCGAAGCGCAGGCGGAGTCCGAGAACCCGCGAGACTTTGATGAAGGTAGAAAGGCTGGGGTTTCCGTCGCCAGACAGCGCCTTATAGAGGCCCTCCCGGCTGATTCCGGCCTCCTGGGCGATCTGGCTGAAGTTGCGTGAGCGTGCGATCGTTCCGAGGGCGCGTGCGATAGCGGAGGCATCGTCGGGGTATTCATCGATGATTGCTTCCAGATAAGCGGCGACATCGTCCACAGTATTCAGATAGTCCGCGGCATTGAAAGGCTCAAAAGTCTCATCGGTGCTGTTCATGGGTGTTCTCCTTTTCCGTGCCGCCAGGTCTCGGCGATGACGTGGGCGGCGTGGATGTCGGACGCCTGAGTGGATTATCCCCCCGGCTCAAAGTCGGTTAGCTGCGTCAAATATGTGTATCTACCTGCGGAAACATTCCGGAAAGTGTTGACAATCGGGGTGGTTATCAGCTAGAATTCGAGGAACAAAGGTTCCACCCTGCTGATAAGAGCCCCTGGGCTCTCCGGTCCGCCGGTAGGCAGGGTGGTCGCTTTTATAGAGGCCGAGACCAGTATCGGGTGTTTCCATTTCGGAAGAGGTTGAACTGTGTCCACCGGCCGTTTCGCTGAAGAGCCTCACAGTACTGGGGATCTTTGTGTTCGATGTTCCGAAACCACGACCAGGAAAAATAGTCTGCGATCTGGCCGTTCAGGTCTTGTTTGACGGGATGGAAAAGGACCCGGTACGGGATCGGCAGCGTAGCAAGCTCCGGCTTGAGAAGTTTGAGGAAGGCGTCCTGCTTCTTTCCTGTCAGTACCGAATCGAAGATCAGCACAACCTGGTCATAATCTGCCAACGTGTGGGTTGAGCTGATCCACCGGCCCATGGATTTTCCGAATTGCCCGAGCAGGGCGATCTCATTCTGGAGCGCTGGTGCCGTGAACGCCTTATCAATCCACAGGGTGTGAATCCTGATGGTCTCAATATCGACGATGGTATCAATCACGCGTTTTCGGGTTCCGCGCGAATTATAAGTCGCATGAAATTCCAGATCGGTGCTGCCAGAGGCAAGCAGAGAGTATTTCAATTCCTGCATTGCAGCTGCTGAGCTCTGGGGACTGTCGGTGTACACGGCGGACAAGATGAAATGCTGGGAGGCTTTCCGACCGAACTGCAGGTCCCCTGATTCATCCATGAACACATGCAGAGTTCTGCGGTGATCTTCTTCAACTGCCGTTCCCGTCATAATGTTCGATTATAGGCTATGGGGTTCGGGGCATTACGGGTAAAAATCTGCCTTGGTAGCGCATTCAATGATTCTCCGAGAAGGTTGGAAGAAGATATTCGAAACTTCATGCCACCTCTCCGGTTTCCTGCTGGCGAGCTGCTGGCTGTTCCGCCTATTCGAAGAAGTCCTCATCCACCTCCACCACGTTGACCACCTGCTGGACCTGTACGCCGACGCCGTAGCGGATCATCAGGCGGGCCAGCCGGGGGCCGTCGATGAGCACGACGCGGACGTTGAGGCTCTCCGCGTACTGCTCGGCACCTGTGGTGAACTGTGCGGTGGTGAGGAAGGCACCTTGGTTGGCCTGCACCCCGTGGAGGGCTCCCACGAAGGCCTGGATCTCCGGTCGGCCCACCCTGCTGGTCAGTGCGTAGCGTTTGGCCTGCACGTAGATGCGGCTGAGACCCAGGGCGTCCTGGTCGATGATCCAGTCGATTTCACCGTCGTTGCTCAGTTGGGTGCGGGTCGCCTTGCCCAGCACGCCACGACGGCATGACCCGACTCTTCAACGGGTCTACGTCCCGTCGACCCTGGGTTCCTTCCTGCGGTCGTTTGCCTTCGGGCATATCCGGCACCTCGAGGCGATCGCCCCCGATGTGAGACGGTTGCAGATCGGGAAGTGCCAGAAAGGTCATATGTCGATTTCGGCCTAAAAAATAAACATATTGAACCGATATGTTTATTTCATCGACCTATGTGGACGTATCCCATGTTTCACGTGAAACCTCCTCACGGGCCGGGGTTGGGGAGGGGCGTCGATAAGCACCGTGCCTGCGAGAGCAGAGCCCTTTTCTGGAATAGTCAGTGCCATGAGTCTGGTCTCCCATGCGTTGGGCTTCGCCCGCTTCCGACGGGAATCGCCGGTGATGGCGCTGCTGCGCAGCGAGAACCTGCCGGTGGTGCTGGCCGTGGTCGCGCAGTACTTCCCGCAGGGTGCGTTGGCACGCCCGGCGCACGAGGTCTACACGCTGCTGGATGAGGGGCTGCGTCAGCTGCGCGGTGAAGGTTTCGGTCTGCCGAAGGGACCGCAGGACTATGTCGGTGACTGGGTGCGCAGCGGTTGGCTGGTGCGTCGCCCCGGCACCTCACGGACCGGTGAGACCCTGGAGCCGAGCGAGGACGTGCTGGCGGTGCTCGACGCCCTGCAGCGCTGGGACAGCCCGCACCGTGCGGTCTCCGCTTCCCGTATTGAATCGCTCTCCCAGGCGTTGCAGACCCTGGCGCGGGAATCCGACCCGGATGTGGGCCGACGTCTCGGCGAGCTGGAACGTCAGCGTGAGGAGATCGCGCACCTCATCGAGGCCACCCACCGCGGTGAATTCGAGGTGCTGTCCACCACGCAGATCACGGAGCGGATGGCCGACATCCTGGATCTGGCGTCCGCCATCCCCGCGGATTTTGCCCGGGTGCGCCATGAGCTCGGGGACCTCAACCGTCAGCTGCGCCGGCAGCTGCTGGACCCGGAGGATTCCCGCGGGAACGTGCTCGAGGAGATCTTCCGCGGCGTGGACCTGATCGGCGATTCGGATGCCGGCCGTAGCTTCAACAGTTTCTTCGAGGTGCTGCTCGACCGGGAACGCTCCGCCCTCGTCGACCGGTGGATCGCCGAGGTGCTGGGACGCGACGCCGCTGAGGAGGTCCCCGAGCATCTCCGCGTCGGCCTGTACCGGCTCTTCCGCGACATGGAGGAGGCCAGCTATGAGGTCAGCCAGGAGATGACCGGCCTGGCCCGGAGTCTGCGCCACTACGTCACCACCGAGGAGTTCGCGGAGAACCGTCGGATGGTGCAGCTGTTGCGCGCCACCCGGCACGTCGCAGCCGAGGCCGCGCAGGAGGGTTCGGTCAGCGCGCTCAACCAGATGGAGACCCCGCTGGTGCGCATCGGCATGCAGCTGCGCTCGGTGGCGGCACTGCGCCTGCGCAACCCCGGGGAGGAACGCGTCGAGGAGACCCCCGTGCAGGTCGAAGAGGTGGAACTGGATGCCGGGGTCCTCATGGAGCAGATCCGGGCCAGCGAGATTGATTTTGAAGAACTGGAAGGGGCCGTCGCCACGGCCCTGGCGCAGCAGCCGACGGCCACCATCGCGCAGATCCTGGAGCTGACCCCGGCGACCCAGGGCCTGGCCAGCGTTGTCGGTCTGCTGTACTTGGCCATGACCCGCGGCGTGTCCACGGGGCAGGCGCAGACCGTGCAGTGGGAGGATGCGGGAGAACAGCGGCGCGCGCGGATCAGCGGCTGGCAGTTCCACCGCGGCACGGAAGAGGAGACTGAAGAACCATGAGCACCCCGATGTGGCCGGAGGACACCGGCACCCTGTCGTATCATTCCCGCCGCGCCCTGGTGCAGCTGCTCAAGGGGCCGATGTCCACGGCCCAGGATCACCCGCAGGTGTGGCAGGCCATCGTCAGTGATGAGGGGGCGCTGCGTTCCTGCCTACACAACGTCTTCCTGGAGCTGGTGCTCGACGAGGACGCCGGCATCGCCTTCTCCCGGGCCGCGGCCGGCGGGCAGGACGTGGACACCGGCGACGGAAGACGCGAACCGATGCCGAAGGTGCTGCGCACCGAATCGCTCAGCCACACCGACACCCTGATCATCCTGCACCTGCGCCAGGAGCTGGCCCTGGCGGCACCGGGGGAGCGGGTGATCGTGGACCGCGGGGAACTGCGCGAGCAGGTGCTGCTCTACCGGGTGGACACGGAACGCGATGAGACGAAACTGGGCAAACGTTTCGACGCGGCCTTCCGCCGCATGGGGGAGTACTCACTCGTCCACGCCACGGAGACCGAGGGGCGTTTCGAGGTCTCGCCCGCGCTGCGCCAGATCTTCGACGCCGCCACCGTCGAGGGCGTGCGCGCCGAATACGAACGCTACCGGAACGCCGGCAGTGCCCAAGACACCGAGGAGCAGCAGTGAGTGTCCACCCCGGCCAGTACCGGCTCTCCCGGATCCAGCTGATCAACTGGGGGACCTTCGAGGGCAGCGTGGACATCCCCGTCGCCCGGGAGGGATTCCTCATCACCGGTGGTTCCGGTTCGGGCAAGTCCACGCTCATCGACGCGATCACCGCCGTCCTCCTGCCGGGTGACCGGGTGCGTTTCAACGCCGCCGCCCAGGCGAACACCCCGCGCGGCAAGGGCCGCAACCTCGTCTCCTACATCCGGGGTGCGTGGCGTTCCCGGGAGGACCACGCCTCCGGCACCGTGGTGGCGACCTATCTGCGTCCGAAGGCCACCTACTCGGTGGTGGGTCTGACCTACGACGACGGGGAAGGCACCGCCCACACCCTGGTGGCGATGTTCTACCTGAAGTCCGGGCACAATTCCCCGGCCGAGGTGGCGCGTTTCTACGGGCTCATCCCCGGTGACCACACGGTCTTCGGCCTGGTGGAGCACCTGGGCAGCGGCATCGACAAACGGCGGATCAAGGCGGCCCACAAGCAGGCCACCTTCTCCGAGAACCACTCCGTGTTCGCGGGGAAGTTCCGGCAGCGCCTGGGCATCGCCAGCGAGGAGGCCCAGTACCTGCTGCACCGGGCGCAGTCCGCCAAGGACCTGCAGAGCCTGGACGATCTCTTCCGCGACTACATGCTGGAAGAACCCGCCACCTTCGGCTTCGCGGATACCGCGGTCGAGCAGTTCCGGGACCTGGAGGGCGCCTACGAGAAGGTTGAAGACATCAAGGCGCAGGTGGCGGCCCTGGAACCGCTGGTGGGGTTGCAGCGGAGGAAGGAGGAGGCGCGCACCAGCAGGGCGCACGCGCTGACGCTGAAGCAGGCTCTGCCAGCGGTGGGCAACCGCATCAAACGCGGCGAGCAGGAGGCGCTGGTCCGCCGCTACACCGTGGAACACGATGAGGCGGCCTCCCGGCTGGAGTCCGCGGAGCAGCGGCGCACCCACGCCGAGGAGATGGAACGCATCGCCCGCAACGCGGTGGAGCAGACCCTCGGAGCGAAACACGGTGAGCTGAGCGCACGCCTCGATGCCGCGGCCGAGCGCCTGGACCGCGCCGAGGCGAACCGCGCGGAACTCGCGGCCGCTGTCGAAGGAATCGGGGGTGTGCCCCCGGAGGTGGCCGAGGATTTCCTGGTGCTGGGCAATGACGCCCGCGTGATCACCGCTGAACACGCAGCCGCCCGAACCGCCCTGGACACCGTCAGCGAGGAGGCCGTCGCCGCCCGCACCCGCGCCACCGATGAACACGAGGCCGCAGAACGCGAACTCAACGCGCTCAGCCGCGGCAGCAGCAACATCGACTCCCGCCTGCTGGAGGTCCGCGAGCGCATGTGCCACGACCTGGGCCTGAACACCCGGGACGTGCCCTTCGCCGGGGAACTCATCGACCCCGTCGACGCGGAATGGGAACCGGTGGTCCAGCGCCTGCTCGGCGGCCTGGCCGCCACACTGCTCGTCCAGGACGAGGCCCTCCCGCGCATCCGCGACTGGATCGACGCCGAACACCTCGGCACCCGCCTGGTGGTCAACGGCGTGCACACCACCGAGGAGTACTCCACCCCACGGCTGGCGCACAACGCCCTGCCCCGGAAGGTTGAGGTCATCGACTCACCCTTCCAGGCCTGGCTGCAGGCGGAACTCGGCCGACGCCACAACATCCTCTGCGTGGACAGCCCGGCCGACTTCGCGGACCTGCGCCCCCAGGATGATGCGGTGACCCTGCGGGGCCTGCGCCGGCACGCCCGCCGCACGGGCGATACCACCGAGCGCCTGGAGAAGGACGACCGGCGCCGCCTGGGCGACCGCTCCACCTACCGCCTCGGCTCCACCAACCACGAGAAGATCGAGCTGCTGCGCCAGCAGGTCCGGCAGGCGGCAGGGAAGATGCAGTCCGCCGTCCACCGGCAGCAGGAGGCCAAGGCGCGGATCGATGTCCTGGATAAGGAACTGCGCGCCGCGGAGCTGATCCTGCGCACCTCCTGGGCCCAGGTGGACACCGCCACCGTGCGGCAGGCCCTGGCGGACCTGGACCAGGCCCTGCAGGAGCTGCAGACCACCCCGGAGGCCGCGGAACTCAGCGCACGTCTTGAGGCTGCGACGACGGAACTGGCAGCGGCCCGGGAACAGTGGAACCAGGCGCACCGCGACGAATCCGTTGCCGCGAACCAGCAGGCCTCCGCCCTGCAGGAACTCGAGCGCCTGCGGAAGATCCCGACGACCGAGGTCGAGGAGGCAGTCGCCCGCGAGGTGGAGAAGCGGCTCGCCGAAACCACCCGCCGCATCCACGCCGGCAACGTCGACGAGCGCACCAACGCGCTGCGGGAGGAACTCGACGCGGAGATCGACACCTTCAACACCACCCTCAGCCGCACTGACACCCAGATCACCTCCACCTTGAGCGGCTACCTGCAGAAATGGCCCGCCGAGCAGGCCGACATCCTGCCCCAGCCCGAGTACATCGGCGAGGCCCTCAACCGCCTCGGGGCCCTGCGTGGAGACCGCCTGGCGGAATTCACCGCCCGCTTCCTCGGCCTGATGAACGACATGTCCACCCGCAACCTCGGCCAGATCGCCCGGGCCCTGCGCAACGCGCGCCGGGAGATCGAGGAACGCATCGACCCGATCAACCACTCCCTGGAACGCTCCGAGTTCAACACCGACCGTTTCCTGCACATCCAGGTCCGCGACCGGCGCGGAGAGGTGGTCCAGGACTTCCAGCGCGACCTCGACGAGGCCGTCAGTGGTGGCCTGGGCACGGACGATGAGAAGCAGGCCTTCGCCCGCTACCAGGTCATCGCCGCGCTCATCCGGCGCCTGGGCTCGCAGGATTCCGCGGATGTCCGTTGGCGGAAGCTGGTGCTGGACACCCGCCGCCACGTCAGCTTCATCGGCATCGAACGCGACCGTGAGGGCACCACGATCAACACCTATGTCGACTCCTCCTCGCTGTCAGGTGGGCAGGCCCAGAAGCTGGTCTTCTTCTGCCTGGCCGCCGCGCTGCGTTACCAGCTGGCCGAACCCGGCGCCCAGTACCCGACCTATGCCACGGTGATCCTCGACGAGGCCTTCGACCGCGCCGACCCCGCCTTCACCCGGCAGACCATGGATGTCTTCGCCAGCTTCGGTTTCCACATGGTGCTGGCCACCCCGCTCAAGCTCATCCAGACCCTCGGCCGCTATGTCGGGGCGACGATCGTGGTCGACTACCGGGAGGCCCCCGACGAGCGCGGGGAGATCCGCGGTACCTCCCGGTACTCCCGCATCGACGCGGTCTGAGATGCTCCCGCTTATCGACGCCCGCTCCCGCGCCCTCCGCCACCTCCGCTCCCGCGAGCGCGAGCTGCTCGCCGGGGACTTCGAGGGTTACGGTTTTCCGCTGCGCCCGCCGACTGCCGCGCAGGCCGCGGCGGATGTGTCGGCCACGCAGGAGTTCATCCGCCAGTGGCAGGGCGTGGCCGGTGTGGAGACCGCGGTGCGCAACTGGTCGACGGTGGGCCTGGGCCGTCAGGAGGTGCCGGTGCGCCTGCAGCTGGACACGGTGGAGCGGCTGGTTGATTTCGTCGGCTGCCGGGAGGAATGGGACGGGCTGGTGCAGCGCCGGGATCTGCTGGTGTCGGTGACCGGTTCGCTGCCCGCGGTGCTGGCTGCCCTGCCGCTGTGGCGCGGGGTGGCGGTGGTGGATCTGCACCTGGCGGTGGAGGTGCTGGCCTGGTTCGAGGCGCACCCAGCCTCCGGTGTGCTGCCCCGGGCGGTGGTCGTGGAAGGGGTGCACACCAAGTGGCTGGAGCAGCACCGCACGCTGGTGGAGACACTGCTGGCTGCCCGCCGCGGCGAGGTCGGCCGCGCGGAGCTGGGCCTTGCCGAGCCGGAGGGGCGGGTACGTCTGCGTTTCCCCGCAGGGCAGGGGCCGGGCGGGCTCAGCGACGTCGAGGTGGTCTTCTCTGAACTGCCTGGGATTCCGGTCCCGCGGGCGGTGGTCATGGTGGAGAACCTGGAGTCCTTCCTGGCCCTGCCTGTCCCGGACCGGGTGGTGTTGGCCTGGGGCGCCGGTTACCGGGCCACCGACATTGTGCGCGAGCCCTTCTTCCACGCCGCGCCCCTGATCTACTGGGGTGACCTGGACACCGACGGCTACGGGATCCTCGACGGCGTCCGCGGGGCAGTTCCTGAGACGAGATCGGTGCTCATGGACCGCGCGACGGTGCAGCGGTGGCAACACATGGGAGTGCCCGACCGCGATTTCCAGCCGCGGGTCTATGAGCGGCTGAGCGCCGCGGAGCTGGCCAGCCTGGAGGCCCTCATCGAGGCCGGCCACCTGCGGATTGAGCAGGAGCGGATCCGTTTCGACGTCGCCGTGGCGTCGGTGGCGGAGGTCGTGCGGGGCTGCGGGTAGGTCGACCTGATCGCAGGCCCTAGATATTTTCTGAATTTTGGAAAATTGCCTCTTCCAATTCGATTCGAAACGTATAGTATTGCATTACGTTGTGACGCAGGTCATGACGACCGGAATCGAAAGGGAAAGGTCCCGCCATGACTGCTGCTCCAGTAGAACGGCGTAACATCGCCGAAGTCATCGAATCTGCTGGCCTCACCAGACGCCACTGGCTCTATTTCATCCTCATTTTCTTCCTGCTCATGGCAGACGGCATGGATTCGACCATCGTCAGCCACATCTTCCCCTCGCTGATCAAGGAGTGGGGGGTGTCCATCGGTGGGGGCATCGCCTTGATCGTGTCTGGGGGCTTCCTGGCCATGGGGCTGGGTTCTTTCCTGGCCGGCCGGTTGGCGGACCGGTGGGGGCGCAAGAGCATTCTGGTGGTCGCCGGTCTGCTGCTCTCTTTCGGAACAATTTTCGGGGGGACCGCCAACAACCTGAACGCGTTCACCCTGTGGCGTTTCATCGCCTGTGTGGGCATCGGTGCGGTGCTGCCGACTGCGGTCACGCTTCTCGCTGACCTGGTGCCGGAGCGGCGTCGCGGCGCGATGATTGCCGCCGCCTACGCCGGGCTCGGGTTGGGCACCACCGTCGGTGCCACTCTGGCTGGTTTTATCCTGCCCACGCAGGGCTGGCGGACGCTCCTGATCATCGGGGGAGTGGTCCCCCTCGTGCTCACGCTCCTGATCTGGATCGGCATGCCCGAATCGCCCGGGTTCCTGGCTGCCCGGGGTGAGATGGCGAAGGCACGCCGCTCCCTCAGTCGCCTGCTGCCGCGGCTCGATGTCAGTTCGGTCGAGTTCTTCGTACCGGATGTAGAGGAGCTCAGCAGGGGAACCCTGCGGCGTCTGCTGACCCGGCCCTTCACGCTGACCACTCTGCTGCTCTGGGCCTTCGGCTTCGTGTCCCTGGGAACCCAGTTGCTCGTTATCCAGTACCTCCCGACCCTGCTCCAGCTTCCCGTGCCCGGCCTCACCACCGTCCAGAGCAGCACCATCGTCGCTCTCTACGGATTCGCGAGCGTCCTGAGCCTTCTGTTGCTGGGCGCGGTTCTGGCCAAGTGGCACCACTTCGGGGTCATCGCCCTGTGTCTGGCCTGCTCTGCGCTCGTGGCGGTGATCGTCAGCTTCGTCAATGACGCCGGTTTCATCCCCCTGGCGGTCGCTTTGACCGCGGCTGGTTTCTTCCTCCCCGCCGCGTTGGGCCCGACCCGCAATATCCTGGCGGTTGACTCCTATCCCACGGACATGCGGGCGACGGGTGTGGGCACGACCGAATTTAGCGCCCGCCTGGGCTCTGCCGGTCAGGGTGCGCTCGGTGGAGTCATCATCGGTGCGGGTCTGGGACTGAGCGGCTTCTTCCTGGCGTTGCTCGTTCCGTTTGGGATCCTCGGGCTGGCGCTCGCCGGTCTCAAGATGCTGGCTCGGCCCCCCAAGGTCGCCCCCGTGGAGCAGGCTCCTGCGCGGGATCAGGAGAGTGTACTCTTCACCTCGTAGGGGTCTGCTTCCCGACGGCCGAGTCCGTACTGGCCGGCCGTGACCTGCTCTGTTATGAAAGTCCGTGGACCCTGCCGCCATCATGGTGGCAGGGTCCACGACCTTAGTGGCGCTCCCGGTGGTCCGCTCAATTCCGGCTGCGGACCCCTTCCATGGCGATGTCGAAGTGGCTATGGGCCCAGTCCCGGTCAAGGGGGCCGGACTGCAGGAGAAGGCGGAAATAGATCGGTGCGTAGAGGATGTCTGCTATCTCGCGGGAGGAGATGTCGTTCCGGATCACACCTTCTGACTGGGCGCGATGAATGAGTGAGGTGGCGGTTTCCAGACGGTTGAGCCAGAACCGGTCCTTGAACTCCTTCATCGCCTCCGGGTCATGCTGGCATTCGGCAATCAGCTGCGCGACCAGGCGCCCCTCACCGGTCCCATAGACTTCCGCGACTGACCCGAGATGGTCCCGTAGTGAATCGACAGCGGGCAGTTCCTCATTGAAGGGTGTGCGGGCCACATGGTGCTCGAGAAAGCTGTCGATCACCACGGCCACTTTGCTGGGCCACCAGCGGTAGATGGTCGTCTTGCTGACACCGGCTTCCCGGGCGATCCGCTCAATGGAGAGCTTCTGCAGGGAAAATCCCTCCCCATCCTCGGGATTCACGAGGGCCATGGTGGCGTTGAGGATCGCCTGATGACTTTCTTCGCTTCTGAGTGCCATGTTCTGACCTTATCCTTCCTGCTGATCCGTATGAAACGAACGTAGCCCTGGAACGGGGTGATGGTTAGGAGTAAGCTAACAGTTCGAAACGTATCGAATTGAAAGGGCGGTTGCCTGCCCTGGAAGGAACACGAAGAATATGGTTACCACTCTTGCGCCCCACGACGCCGTCATCGTGGCATATCAACGCACACCCTTCGGCAAGGCCCGGAAGGGAACGCTCGCCGGAGAGCGACCGGAGGATCTGGCCCGAGCTGCGGTGTCTGCTGTGATGCTCTCAATTCCTGCCCTGGGCAGGGCGAGCGTGGATGATTTCTATCTCGGCACCGCAGTGCCGGAAGGCGCCCAGGGTGACAACATCGCCCGACGGGTGGCCGTTCTGTCCGACAGGGACCAACTCGCCGGCGTGACCATCAACCGCTTCTGCGCATCCTCTCTTGAAGCTGTATCCGCCGGAGCCAGGGCAATCAAAGCCGGGGACGGAGACATCTACCTGGTGGGAGGCGTGGAATCCACCTCGACGACCCCTCCCGTCACCACCAGTCCTTACCCGGGAATGGAAGCGGAGGCCTCCCGCACCCGGCGCATTCTCGAGTCCGGTGAGAGATGGTGTGATCCCCGGGAAACCGGTGAGCTGCCCGACCTCTACATCCCCATGGGGGCCACTGCTGAGTTCGTGGCCCGGACCACGGGTACCACCAGGAAGGAGCAGGATGAATGGGCCCTGCTGTCGCAGCAGCGGACCACCCGGGCCATCGAGCAGGGATTCTTCACCCAGGAGATCCTGCCCTATGAGCGTGCTGACGGCACAGTGGTCCAGACTGATGACGGCCCTCGGCCCAGCACCACGATGGAGGGCCTGGCGGCCCTGCGCCCTGCCTTCCTGGAGGGCGGGACGGTAACCGCCGGTAACGCCAGCCCGCTCAATGACGGAGCCTCTGCCGCAGTGCTCATGAGCGCGCGGCGCGCCGAGGAGCTGGACATCACTCCGTTGGCACGTGTGTTGGGGACCGCCGCGACAGGACTGTCGCCGGAGATCATGGGCCTTGGGCCGATCGGTGCCTCCGAGAAGGTGCTGAAGCGGCTGGGAATGACAATCAACGACATCGACCTCATCGAACTCAATGAGGCTTTCGCAGCACAGGTGGTGCCGGTTGTGCGTGGCCTGTCAGCGGATCCGGAGAAGGTCAATGTCCATGGCGGTGCCATCGCCATCGGTCATCCTTTCGGGGCTACCGGCGTCCGTCTGGTGGGCACCTTGATGAATGGACTGCGCTCCACGGACGGATCCCTTGGCCTCGCTACTCTGTGCGTAGGTGGCGGCCAGGGCATGGCCATGGTGATTGAGAGGCTGGCATGAGTGGAATGGCTGAGAGGGACTCCGACCAGGTCAACGATAGTTTCGTGACGGAGATGCTTGAGGCGGACCAGAGCCGTGAACGCCTGGGCATCTGGGGTACGGAGGTGGGTCAGGGTCAGGCCACGGCCCACCTGACGGTGGAGTCCGACATGATCAACGGCATCGAGGTGATCCACGGCGGCTTCGTGTTCTCCCTGGCCGACTATGCCTTCGCCTGCGCCGCCAATTCTGTCCTGTCACGGGTGGCCACGGTGGATGCGCAGATTTCCTTTCTCTCCCCTGCCAGGGCAGGGGAGATTCTCGTGGCGGAGGCCGTCGTCTCTTTCAGCGGTGGGCGCCGAATCATCGTGGACGTCACGGTACGCAGTGGGGAACGCACCATCGCTCTGTTCCGCGGTACGGGCAGGACCACGGGGGAGCCCTCCACCTAGATGGGCCCGCCTGGTGCGGGCCGCTGACACTGGACAGGTCTGAGAAGAAGGGAAGCGGCTCCGGGGCCACCAGGAAACCTGGTGGCCCCGGAGCCGTGAGAGGAACGTTTAGGGTGAGACACGACCCTTCACGAATTCCTCATCCGGCAGATCCGTGACAGGCAGGCCTGAGGCGATCAGACCCGCACGCAGCTGCTTCATGAAGCGGTCAGGCAGCTTGGATGACGGCGGGCGCAGGGCACCACCGTTGAAGCCGGCCAGCCATTCCTGGTACTTCCACTGGGTGCGGTTGATGGTGTTGGTACCCGGGGTGGAGGTGGAGGAGACGGACGTGTTGGCCGCGCGGGCAGGCTGGACCTTCCAATACAACTCCATGGCCTTCTCCCACTGACCGGTCCGGGCCAGTTCGAAGGCGCGTGGATAGTAATCGCCCATCCAGTGGGTGTTTGCGGTGCCCGAGAACTGCAGGTCCAGCTGGGACATGAGCGGGATTGTGTCGGCCTCGATGGGACAGGAGATGATGACCTCCTCCCGGAAGTGGTGATACATCTCCATCAGGCCCGGGATGCCGGGGTAACCCTGTTCCGCCTTGATGGCCACGATGCTTGGCATGGCGTCAAGCACTCGATGGACGAAATCGACGCTCATGCCTGCCGGGTGGATGCGCTCGAAGCCCCAGGCGGGCAAAGGGAAGAGCATGGTGGCGAGGTCAGTGCTGTCAGTGAATTTCTTGGTGTAGTCAAAGACCTCGTCGTAGGAGGTCGGCCAGAAGGAGGCGGGGTAGGCAAGCAGGGCGCGGTCGGCTCCGGCCTTGGCGGCGAGGTTGGCGGCGTGGATGTTCTCCTCAAGGGTGCCGAAGATGGCGTGGAAGAACAGGCCGAAATCAGGGCCGGCGGCCTCACGTGCGATCTCAGTGATGCGCGCGTTCTCCTCCGGGGTGACATTCACCTCGGCGACCAGGAGGGAGCCCGTGTAACCGAGTTCCTTCAGGCGCAGAATGTCATGGCGGATCGCGTTCTCATTGATAGCTGAGAAATCAGGGGTGTACGAGGGGTGGGTCACGGCCACGGTGCCCTTGAAGTTCTCCCGGGCCCAGGCCCGTGCTTCAGTCTTGGTGTAATCCATGGTTTTCTCCTTCAATTATTTGCGGGTGGTGACAATGGTGGTAGCCAGGGGGACGCCCCGGCCCTGTGTGCGTGCCCGGTTTACGAGCATCTCCGCGACGACGATGTCCTGGAGGCCGGAACCCGTTGACTTGTAGATACGGATGCCGCGCTGGGTGTCGATCGGTGCCTTGCCCCGCAGGGCATCGTTCAGGGTGATAACCTTCGATGTCAGGTCCACGCCCTCTGTCTGGGCCGCGATCATGTCGCCACTGTCGTGGACCACTTCGTCGTAGGTGTCCACGACAATGGTGGTGGCCCGTTCGATCAGGTCGACGGGAAGCTCGCGCTGACCTGCGGTGGTAGAGCCGATGGAGATGACGGTCGCGTCATCCCCGACATGGCGGGACTCGATGATGGGTATCTCGTCCCGGGAACGGGCTGCACAGAGGATCAGGTCAGCACCTTCAGAGGCAGCCGCCGCCGAGGAGACGGCTGTGGCCGATGCTCCGTCGAGACCGTTGAAATCCCGGGCGAAAGCCTCCCGGTTGGCCTCGGTCGGGCTAAACACCCGGATGGAGGAGAATCGGGCGATGTGTGACAGCGCCTGCAGGTGGGATCGGGCCTCGAATCCGGAGCCGATGACTCCCACGGTCAGGGATCTGTCCGGGACGATTGTTGACGTCCCGACGGCCGTGGTGGCTGCTGTCCGCAACCCGGTCACCCGGTTGCCGTCCAACAGTGCCACCAGCTCGGCGGTCTCCTTGTCGAAGAGGGTGATCAGGTAGCTCACCGAGAGACCGGAGGCGAAGCTGCCGACGATGGATTTGGCACCAAAGAGTCGACCTGAAGACGGAACGGACGGCATGATGCGCATCCACTCCTGCTCAGACTGGGCGAAGATGCGTCCGGGGGTGCGACCCTCCTCCTCGAGTATGCAGTAGGCGTCCCGGACCGCCTCCATGGCGGCGCGGACATCGGACAGTTCAGCGATGTCGGTATCGCTGAGGAACAGTGGGGGTCTAGGGGAGAGAACTTGCTCGGTCATGCCACTCCTCAGGTGTGAAGGGACCGGTATCTGGATGGCTGGAAAAGTAGATCATTAAATGCTGTTCGAAACGCACCGTTTCCATTATACTGAACGTGACCCTCATCTCAAGCAGGAAGGCAGATATGACCCTCGCAACAATTAACCCCACCACCGGAGCCACCGAGGTGCTGGTGAAAAGGCATGATCGCGTCGAGACGCTCGAGCGGATCGACGAAGCTGATGTCGCGGCGCGGAAGCTGCGCTCGACGACCTTCGAGCAGCGGGCCCGGTGGATGCACGCTGCGGCCGACATCCTCACCGACCAGGCTGAAGGTCTGGGAGAGCTGATCACTGTGGAGATGGGCAAGCCCATCCAGCAGTCCGTAGCTGAGGTGCATAAGTCGGCCAAGGCCATGCGTTTCTATGCGGACCATGCCGAGGAATTTCTCGCTGAGGTCCCCCTGGAGGATCCGGCAGTGGTCGGCGCCTCCCGGGCCTGGACCTGCTATGAGTCGCTGGGTGTGGTGCTCGCCGTCATGCCCTGGAACTATCCGATCTGGCAGGTGGTCCGGTTTGCTGCTCCTGCCCTGATGGCGGGCAATGCGGGGCTGCTCAAGCATGCCTCGAATGTGCCGCAGGCTGCGCTCTTTTTCGACACCCTCTTCGAGCGGGCGGGTTTCCCCGGCGGTTCTTTCCGGACCCTGCTGATCGGTGGCTCGGAGGTGGCTGACGTGCTGTCCGATCCCCGGGTCAAGGCGGTCACTCTCACCGGATCCGAGGCTGCCGGTCGCTCGGTTGCCTCGATCGCTGGTGACAATATTAAGAAATCCGTCCTGGAGCTCGGTGGTTCCGACCCCTTCATCGTGATGCCCTCAGCAGATATTGCGTCAGCTGCCGTCACTGCGGTGCGGGCGCGTATCAGTAACAATGGGCAGTCCTGTATTGCGGGCAAGCGTTTTATTGTCCATACGGACGTCTACGAGGAATTTGCCGAGGCATTCGTCGCGCATATGTCGGCCCTGGTGGTCGGTGACCCGCTTGATCCTTCCGTGGATGTCGGCCCCCTGGCGACCCGGGGTGGACGTGACGATCTGATGGAACTGGTGGATGACGCGGTGGCTAAGGGTGCAGAGGTCCTGGTGGGAGGATATGTGCCCGAAGGGGACGGATTCTTCTATGCGCCCACCATTCTCGCCGGACTCGATGGCAGCATGCGGGTGGTGCAGGAGGAGACCTTCGGTCCTGTCGCTTCCCTGTATCGCGCTGAGAGCGCTGAGGATGCGCTACGCATTGCCAATCAGACCTCTTTCGGTCTGTCCAGCTCGGTCTGGTCAACTGAGCCGGAGGAGCAGTCGTGGTTCCTGCGGAATCTTGATGCGGGGGCCGTGTTCATTAACGGCATGACCGTCTCCTACCAGGAACTGCCCTTCGGGGGTATCAAGCGCTCGGGTTACGGTCGGGAGCTGGCTGCTGACGGTATCCGGGAGTTCTGCAACCTGAAGACCGTGTGGAAGGCCTGACGGTACAGCCATTTTTGGCGAGATTCACCTCACCCCTTGTGCTTGGGTGTGACCCGCCCTACAATCGATACGAAACGAACCGAACCGAATCTGAAGGGGTAGCCATGACAGGCACTTTCGATGCAGACGTAATAGTGATTGGCGGTGGACCCGTCGGGGTGACAGCCCTGGCCATGCTCGGCCAGCGGGGGCTGACCGCCATCGGTGTGGAGAAGAGTTCCGACGTCTGGCCCACCGCTCGCGCCGTGCATTTCGACGGGGAAGCTTTCCGGATGTTGCAGTCGCTCGGCATCACCGAGAAACTGGCCGATACCACCCGCCCGATGAACTCCATGCACATCCAGAATGAGGCGCAGGAGATCCTCGTCTCCGTCCCGACCGGGCGCTTCGGGACCCAGGCGTGGCCCGATGACCTCACTTTCCACCAGCCGGATCTTGAGCGTGTACTGCGGGAGGCCATCGCTGAACTGACCGGGATTGAACTGCGCTGTGGTGTCACGGCCGAGGGAGTCAGGAACATACCGGGTGGTGTGGAGGTGACCACAATTGATCGGGACGGAGCAGAACGGATCCTCCGGTCACGGTGGGTCATCGCGTCTGACGGTGCTCGTTCGTCAGTCCGGAGGTCCCTGGGTATTGAGGGTGACAAGTTCGGTGACGACGCAGACTGGGTGGTGGTGGATGGTCACCTGAAGGACAGTCCCGGTTACGAGGACGACATGGTCTTCATCTGCCACCACACCCGGCCTGCCATGTGGGTCCGTCTTCCCGGCACCCGGGTGCGCATGGAGTTCATGCTCCTGGACGGTGACGACCGCGATGAGATAGTCACCCCGGAAGCCATCGAGCGCATCAGTCGCGGAGTCCTGCCAGCCGCAAACTTCACTGCTGAGCGACAGGCCATCTACACGTTTCGGGGACGTATCGCCCAGCGATGGAGAGAAGGCAACATCTTCCTCGCCGGCGATGCTGCGCATCAGGCTCCGCCGTGCTTCGGCCAGGGGCTCTGCGCCGGAATCCGGGATATCGCCAACCTGGTCTGGAAACTTGACCTGGTTAAACGCGGGGTGGAGGACGTCGCTCTACTGGACACCTACGAAACGGAACGCAAACCGCACGCCAGGTTCTGGGTTGAGCAGGCGGTCAAAGCAGCAGATTTCCTCCAGACCCTAGATCCGGAGGCGGCCCGCCGGCGGGACGCCTTCATTCGGGCCAACCCTGCGGAAGCCGCCCCGGTTTCTCCTCCGCTGGGACCCGGCCTGCACGACGGTGAAGCCAATCCCTGGGCCGGACAGCTAAGCCCCCAGCCGATCCTGGCCGATGGCGTACGCCTCGATGAACTCGTCGGGCTTCGTTTCGCCCTCGTGGTTGACCCCGAACTGTACAGCGGGGCTGATGTGGATCTGCGCCAGCAGCTCGAGTCCGGTGAAGAGGTCACCGTGATCCGGCAAACGGCAGAGGTCGCTTCCCTGCTGGAGGATCTTGATACCCGGGCCGTCCTCATTCGACCCGACCGTCATGTCCTCGGCGTCGCGGATTCGCCTGCTGAATTCGACCGGTTGATCCGCCATCTCCCCGGCCTGGCGGTCGAAACCGTCCAGAATGCATGACCCACTCACTTCATATTCAAGGAGAACATCATGTCCTTCAGTCCGATCACTCATCTACGCCACTTCGATCTCGCGGTTCCGGACTATCACAAGCAGGTGGAGTTCTACGGTAAGCACTGGGGTCTGACGGCCACCACCGACGGCTCCGATCTCACCTATTTCGCCGCTGAAGGTTCCCCCGAGCAGTACGTGGTGCGCGTGCGCAGGGCAGATGACAAGCGTCTCGACTTGGTTTCTTTCGGTGCTGCCGACCGGCAGTCCGTCGAGAAGCTCGCCCAGGATCTTGCGGCCTCGGGTGTCCATCTGATCAACGAGCCCACCGACGTCCAGACTGCCGGTGGCGGATACGGCTTCCGCTTCTTCGATCTGGAGGGACGCACCATCGAGGTCTCCTCGGATGTCGAGGTACGGCAGCACCGCAAGATCGAGGAACGGGAGGATATCCCGGTCCGCCTGTCTCACGTGGTCCTCAACTCGCCTGAGCCCGAGAAGATGCGGGCCTGGTACGAGAAGCACCTCGGATTCCGACTGTCTGACACGCTGAACCATCCCCGGACCGGTGATCTCTTCTACTTTATGCGCTGCAACGCGCAGCACCACAGCATGGCCATTGCCCGTGGCCCCCACGCATCGCTGCAGCACGCATCCTTTGAGCTGCGTGGACTGGATGAGTACATGCGCGGCAGTGGCCGCATGATGCGGTCCGGTTGGCAGAAGCTGTGGGGTCCGGGCCGCCACCGGGCCGGTGACAACACCTTCACCTATTTCCTCGACCCCAACGGAAACACGATGGAGTACACCACTGAGCTGGAGACGGTGGAGGAGGACACCTGGCACCCCTCCGTCTTCAACGTCAAGGAATCCGAGACCTCCGACCAGTGGGGAACGGCCAACGACATGGACGACTTCATTACGCGGGAGATGTTCAATGATCCGGACAAGGGCCTCTACGTGGCCCCTCCGGTTTAAGACTCAGGGATTTCCTGGGCATGGCGGGGTGTGATCACACCCCGCCATGAATTGGCAAACATCAAACAGACAATTTTCTAGGAGTACGTACATGAAACTGGGACGAATTGCAGTACAGACACCTGATGGTGAACAGATCAGAGTGGTGGCGGTCGAACCCGAGGCAGGCAGGGTCATTGATCTCGCCCGGGCCTATGCTCTGACCCTGCAGCGCAGGGGCGCCACCGCGGAGCGGGCGCGCGAGGTCGCGCAGAACGTGTTCCCGGGCAGTCTGTCCCGGGGAATTGCCGCTGGCGAAGCGTTCCTCGAACTGGCCCGTGAAGCTCTCGATGCAGCTGACGACGCCTCGCTTCCCCTAGCTGAGGTCGAGTGGCGGGCGGCAGTTGACCCGCCGGTGATTCGCGACGGACTCACGTTCGGTACCCACATCGAGAACTACTTCAAGAACGTGGTGCATTCCAAGCCTGTCCGAGCCGTCTATGAACGGCCCGGTTTTTTCAAGGGATCGACGGCAACGGTGTACGGCACCGACCAGACCATTCCCTACCCCGACATCTCCGAGAAACTCGATTACGAGCTGGAGATCGGCTACATCGTGGGCAAGCCGGGAAGGAACCTGACGCCGGACGAAGCGATGGACCATATCTTCGGCATCACCATCTTCAACGACTGGAGCCTGCGGGATGTCCAGGCACTCGAGGGCCCCATCGGTATGGGGGCCCAGCACAGTAAGGACTTTGCCTACGGCATCGGACCGTGGATCACCACCATGGACGAGATTGACTCTATTGAAGGGCTCAAGGGCCAGGTTCGGGTCAACGGTGAGGTCTGGTCCGACACCCGGGTCGAGAATTTCGTCTACACCCCCGCCGAGTTGGTGGCCTACGTCTCCATCTTCGACGGACTCCAGCCAGGGGATCTCATCGGCTCCGGAACGATGGGATTCGGTGCCGGTGTGGAGATCAACCGCTTCCTGCAGCCGGGTGATGTAGTCGAGCTTGAGCTGGAAGGAGTCGGCACGCTGCGGAATCCGGTGGCCAACCAGAAAGAGACACCCCCGTGGTGGCCAACCCCGCGCCCCTACCCCTTTGATGACGAGGAGAACTGACCATGACTCGACGACCTGTACGCCGGGTGGTGACCGGGCACAATGACTCCGGTGAGGCCATCATCCTTTCTGATGGCCCTGCCCCCAACAGTTTTGAATCCCCTTCCATCCCCGGTTTCGGTGCGACCGTGCCCTGGTGGACAGAGGACGTACCTATCGACCACGTGAGGGATAACGACCCTGCCACCGCTGCTACGGAGATCCCGTCCTTCCCTGGTCCGGGCGAGACAATTTTCCGGATCGCCGATTTTCCCCCGGACTCCGTGTATCCCGATGAAGCTGATTCAGTGATCTTCAACGAACTGGACGGGCATGATGAGGCAGAGGCCGGCAACCAGCACAGCGCGGGCAAGCACTTCTGGTTCCACCGCACAGATTCTCTGGATTATGCCGTGGTACTCGACGGAGAGATCACTCTCCTGGTGGATGAAGGGGAAGCGACTCTTCGTGCGGGGGACGTGGCAATCCAGCGCGCCACCAGCCATGCGTGGTCCAACCGGACAGACAAGACCGCTCGGGTGCTGTTCGTCCTGATCGGCACCCCGCCGCAGTCAGCAGCGGAGATTGCTGAATTGCGGCGTTCTGCCGGGGTGAAGACAGGAGTGTCATGATCATCGACAAAGAGGCCGCGTTCGGTGAGGTTATCTGGACCCCCGATCAGGGCACGATTGATTCTTCGGCAGTGACGCAGTTCGTGACCTATCTGCAGGGCCATGACATCACCATCGGCGAGACCTACGACGACCTGTGGCAGTGGTCAGTTGATGCACCGGAACGCTTCTGGGAACTCTTCGCCGAGTTCTCCGGTGTTCGGCTTGGCGGGCCGACCGGCCCCGTCCGCACTGACGAGTCCATGCCGCACACCCGGTGGTTTCCGGGGCGTACCGTCAACTTCGCCCGACACCTTCTGGACGGGCGGAGTGGCACCGCTCTGGTGGCAGTTTCGGAAGATGGGCAGACCAGGGAGACCAGCTGGGAGGGGCTGCGCCAAGAAGTGGCAGCACTGGCCCAGCACCTGCGGTCGGTGGGCGTCCAGGCTGGCGACCGGGTGGTGGCAGTTCTGCCTAATATCACTGAGTCTGTGGTGGGACTGCTGGCCACCTCTTCTATCGGAGCCGTCTGGTCGATCTGTGCCCCGGAGTTCGGACCCGGAGCGGTGATCTCCCGCTTCTCCCAGCTCAAGCCGAAAGTTATCATTGCTGCTCCGGGTTATGTCCTCAACGGCAAGAACCGGGACTGCCGGGCGGCGCTTGCCGAGATATTCGCCGGGCTTCCCGATCTTGAGCATGTCATCTGGGTCAGTGAACATACGGACGTGCCGGTTCCCGACCCATTTGTTTCTTCCCTGAAATGGGAGCAGTTACCAACCGACGCCGTGGAGCTTATTTACGCTGAGGTGGATTTCAGCCACCCGTTGTGGGTGCTCTTTTCCTCGGGGACCACGGGCAAACCTAAGGGAATTGTGCACGGCCACGGGGGTGCGCTTCTCGAGCTGCTCAAAATGCTCACTTTCCATACTGAATTACAGCCAGGAGACCGCTACCTGAATGTGGCTTCCACCAGCTGGGTTCTCTGGAACGCACTGGTTGGTGCCCTCGGTGTGGGAGCCACTGCCGTCCTGGTCGACGGCAACCCCACTTTCCCGTCGGTGGATCGGGTCTGGGAGGTGGCAGCGGCCACCCACACTGCAGCTTTGGGCGTCAGCGCCGGTTTCATCCACGCCTGCGCCAAGACGGAACTGGATCCGGCGACCACCCATGACCTGTCGCAACTACAGTGTCTGCAGGTCACAGGTTCCCCACTATCCGTGGATGGGTTCCGATGGGTGTACTCCCATGTGGGTGACGTCTGGCTCGCCTCGATGAGTGGAGGGACTGACATCGTTTCGATCTTCGTGGGCGGTTCATCTACTCTCCCGGTCCACTCTGGTTTTATCCAGGCACCGGCGCTAGGAGTCCGCGTGGAGTCCTGGGACATGGACGGGGACCCCACCCAGGGCAAGGGAGAACTCGTGGTTACCTATCCCATTCCCTCCATGCCCCTCTATTTCTGGGGAGATGAGAACGGGGAAAGGTACCACGACAGCTATTTTTCAACCTTTCCCGGAATGTGGCGGCACGGAGACATTATCGAGTTCAGCGCATCGGGCATTCTCATCCACGGACGCTCGGATTCGACTCTGAACCGTAACGGCCTACGTCTGGGCTCAGCCGATATCTACACGGTGGTTGAGGCTCTCCCGGAAATCACGGAAGCAATGGTCGTGGGGGCCGAGATCGGCGCTGAGGGTTATTACATGCCACTTTTCGTTCAGGTGGCGCCCGGCATTGAGGAGGAGGATGCCCGCCACGCGATCATCTCGGCTATCCGCCTCCAACTCTCACCCCGCTATCTGCCGGACGAGATCATCCCTGTGCGCGGCATCCCCCACACGCGGACGGGTAAGAAACTGGAAGTGCCCGTCAAGCGACTTATCCAGGGTGCTTCCCTGGGGGAAGTGGCTGATTTGGGGGCAGTCGACGACCCGGGGCTGTTGGAAGAGTACGCATCTATCGCACAACAGCGGAGTACGGCGCTCAATCTGGTCTGAGTTGGAAGAAGCCGGGCAGGAGTCTGCCGGACTCAGGAATACGGAGTTGCGGCCACAACCATGATCGGTTGTGGCCGCAACTGCTTGCCCGGGTGGCGTCGGCCTACATGATCGCGCTGGCGCCTCCGTCCACAACCAGGTTGGTTCCGGTAACCCACTGCGCTTCGTCAGAAGCCAGATAGAGTCCGGCATAAGCTACAGCGCGGGGGTCGCCGGGCTTTCCGTCAATCGTGCGCTCGATGACGGGTGCTACGGGCGCCTGCTCCCCGAACTGCTCGAACATGGCCAGGACGGGTGGAGTCGCCATGACACCGGGGCTCACGCAGTTGACCCGGATACCCTCGGCCATTCCTTCCGCCGCCAGCTGTCGGGTAAGACCGATCACTGCACCTTTCGCTGCGGCATGCGCGGCCTGAGGCAGGGAGCGGACACCCTGGATGCCGGCTCCGGAACCGATGTTGACGATGGTGCCTCCCACTGCAGCCAGATGTGGCCACGCAGTCTGGCAGGCGTGCCAGACCAGGTGCAGCTCATTCTGGATGGTGAACAGATAATCTTCTTCACTGGTCTGGGCAAACGGGGCGAACCGGGGAAGGCTGGCATTGTTGTAGAGTACATCGATCCGCCCATGGCGTTCAGCGGCCTCGGCTACCCACTTCTCAATATCTTCTTGTCGGCTCAGATCCACAGGAGCACTGGATTCGATCAAACCCCCCTCAGACTCCACAAGCCGAACCGTCTCCGCGGCACTGTCGGGGTTGAGATCACATCCCACCACCGTGGCCCCTTCCTGGGCGAACAGCTGCGCGGTCACGCGGCCCATTCCACCGCCGATCCCCGTCAGCAGCACTACTTTTCCTTCCAAACGACCAACGCTCATGGTGTTTCTCCATTTCATTCGATTGTGCCGGTGATTTCATGCAACCACGGTGGCACCCCAATCCCCTGGGCTCCGGAAGGATGGTGCAGTCCGCGCACACTTCTATGCGCTGGCTGCACCAACCAGGGCGAGGCCTCCTATCCCCCTATGGTGCACGGCACGATAAAAGGAAGTCGTGACGCCAGTCACTGAACTTCGAAGGAGATGATGAGTAATGACTACCGTCCCTGTAACTTCAGCCCGTCCCGTGCCACCCGGAGTCACTGAGGCCGAGCTGGAGCGCGCACTGACTGCGTTCGCAACCGCCATCGGTCAGGAGAAGGTCACCGACGATCCCAAGGCTCTGCAGGACTTCCAGGACCCGTACCAGGTTCCGGGTGCCGCCATGAATGTCCCGTCCGCAGTCGTTAGTCCCGCCTCCACCGAGGACGTCCAGGCAATTGTTCGAATCGCCAACGAGCATCGCATTCCGCTGTGGCCCATCGGCAGGGGAAAGAACAACGGGTACGGGGGTGCTGCGCCCCAGGTACGAGGTTCCGTGATGGTTTCTTTCAAGGAGATGAACCGTGTGCTCGAAATCAATGAGGAGCTCGGTTACGCGCTCCTTGAACCGGGCGTGAGCTGGTACGACCTGCACGACGCCATCAAGGAGGGAGGTCATGATCTCGTCGCCTCCATCGTTGACGTCGGCTGGGGAGGAGTTGTCTCTAACACCCTTGACCATGGTCTGACCTACATGCCGTACTCGATCGATCAGGCATCCCACTGTGGATTCGAGGTTGTTCTCCCCAACGGCGACCTCATGCGGACTGGGTCGGGAGCGATGGACAACAACCCCACCTGGCCACTGTACAAGCGTGGTCTCGGACCGACCTCCACCGAGATGTTCATGCAGTCCAACTACGGCATCGTCACGAAAATGGGTTACTGGCTGATGCCCAAGCCCGAGGTGTACATGCCGCTGTGGCTGCGCTCCTGGGATGATGCTCAGATGCCGGCACTGGTTGATGCCTTGCGGGAACTGATGCTCGCCGGAACAATCAACATGCGTCCGCAGCTGTCTAATACTCTCATCATGGCCTCGATGCTTACTGACCGTGCTCAGTGGTACGACGGCCCCGGGCCCGTGCCCGAGGATGTCATCGACAAGATAGCGAATGAACTGGGTCTGGGCCGGTGGATGATGCGTTTTGCGTTGTACGGTGATGAAACAGTGGTTGACCACAATTTCGCCAAGATCAAGGCACGTTTCCTGCAGATCCCGGGGGTTGAGATCTGGGGTGAGAAATATGGTGCGGACGAATGGGAGACGCTGCCCAACCCCCACGAGCAGGTGATGATCGGTGTGCCCAACAACGACCTGTACCGCATGGCCAGCTGGGCGGGAGGTGAAGAGGGCGGACACGTCGACTTCTCCCCGGTCATCCCCCTCACAACGCAGCATGCAGAAGCCGCTCAGAAACTGATGATGGAGATGTGTGCGGAAGCCGGGCTCGATTATCTGGGCGGCATGCTGCCGATCAACGGTCGCTCGACCACCTTCATCAATGTAATCCCGTTCGACACCAAGGACCCGGAGCAGGTGGAGAAGGCCTACACGGCAGCGAAGCGGATGGTGGCAAAGGCCGGCGAACTCGGTTATGGAGAGTACCGCGCCCATCTGTCGTTCATGGACCTCGCTGCCGATCAGTTCGGTTTCAATGATCATGCTCAGCGACGCTTCAATGAGTCCATCAAGGACACGCTCGATCCGAATGGGATCATTGCTCCTGGTAAATCCGGTATCTGGGGCACCCGCATGCGTGAGGCAGGCTTTCCCCAGAGCTAACAGGGCTCCCCGAAGCCTTCTTTCGGTGACCATATCCGGCATCCTCCTGATTGTGAGCTGCCGTCCGTAAAGACACTGTGCCGGAAAGAAGAACCCCGTGAACCTGATGTGAATGAACTGGTCCACGGGGTTCTTCTGGTGAACAGTATCCTCTGGGCCACCTTCCATACTTGGTTACACGGTCCTGAGACGGCAGGAAATCTGAGTGACCTGCGCTTGTTTCGGGGACCGGGGATATGGTGAAGCGGTACCGCAGGTCTGAACCTCCGGTACCGCTGTTTTCACCCCCTCCTATCGTTCTGCGCGTCGCAGATGCCTCGGAATCGTGGTATTGCGATAAGGATGATCCACGTTCAGGTCCGTACGTGTGCGCATATCCTCTCCCCGCAGCCGTAGCAGCAGACCATTATTCGACAGCCTGCTCAACACCGCATCCGCCACAGCAGAATCCGTGAACACCGAGTACCAGTACTCTGGTTGGTGCTGGCTGGCCAGCACCGTCGAGGAATTCTCCCGGGCGACCAGGAGATTGAAGACCTGGAACAACGCATGGTCAGACACCGTCGTTGCCAGAAAATCATCTAGTACCAGCAACGCCGGCTTGACCAGCGACGCCAGGAACTCTTTACGCGCGGCGGGGTTGACTGCCAACGCGTCGAAGTCATCAGCCAGATCCGCCAGCCGGTAATAGCGGGTGGGAAACTGCGACCGGCAGGCATGAACCCCGAGTGCCTGGGCGAGGTAGCTTTTCCCGGTGCCGGTCGCCCCGATGAGCAGCAGATCCTGACCGTGGACGATCCAGTCACACGAGGCCAGACGATTGATCCGGTCTGCGGTGATCCCACGGTCGGTGGTGGTGTCAAAACGCTCCAGGGCCGCAGCCGTGGTGTTGAGGCCGGCTTCTTTCATGAGTTTCTCGATCCGCCGACTGTCCCGGGCATCACGTTGGGCATACAGGGCCTGTTTGATCTTGCCTTCGAAACTGTCGTGGTCACGGGCCGGGTCGTCGATGATCTCCTGGATTACGCGTCCGAATTCAGTCATCCGTAGTTCCTTGAACAGTTCCATGTCTTCCTGGGTCAGTGTCATCGGTTAGTTCACCTCCTTGAAGGTGAAGGCACCGGCGCCACGGACATTCGGGTTGTCCCCCGGACGGGCCACCACCCGGGCAGGGGTGGTGGCCGGGGTGGACGCACCCGGGGTCGTCGACGCTGCGGGGTCGGTGGGTTCTACCGTGACTGGGGGATGTTTGCGATGATCGGTCAGCTGCTCTTTGATCCTGCGTACCGACGGCACCTGGCGGGTGCGGATGATGACGTCGCAGGCCTGCTCGAGTTCACTGCGGGAGAAATCCTTCGACAGTGCCAGCACCGCAAGGCAGCTATTATAGGCCTGAGCTTCGACTTTCCTGGCGTTAAACATCTGCTCGATGACCGCGAAGGTAGAAGCTCCTATACTTCCCGCCCACTGCTCGATGCGTTGCCTGTCCCACCGAGTACGCAGATCCTGATGCGAGGGTGGCACGTGTTCATCGAGGGTGGAGTACTGGAAATTGCGGGGGCCTTTCCGGTGCCGGGCGACGATCTCGGTGTCGTGGATGATGTCGATGGCGTCGTCCAGGATGCAGGTCTCGACGGTTTTCCCCGCCAACTGCCACGGCACGGAGTAGAAGTGGTTGTCGACCCTGATGTGGTAGTTCATCCCCACCTTGGACTTACGCCACACGGCCCAGGACCAGGGACGATCGGGTAGCGGCAGCAACTGATCACGTTCATACTGCTCAAACAGCTGCCACCGCGATTGGGACCGGCCGCGGAACTGATCCCGGTGGTTGATCCACTCCACCTGCTCAGCGATTGCCTCGTTGCATTCCTCCAGGCTGAAGAAACTCCGGTCGGCCAGGTACTCGATGATCCAGCGCTCAGCGATGTCCACGCTCTTTTCCACATGAGCTTTGTCTTTGGGGGTCTAGGAACGCGCGGCGACGGCACCGAAGCCGAAGTGGGTGCTGAACTTGAAGTATTCATCAGTCAGATCCCTCACCCGGGTGCCCTGGGCCACCTGGGACGTCGCGGTCGCGGCATTATCAGGGATGACCACCCTGGGGACGCCACCGAAATAGCGGAAGGCCTGCTGGTGGGAGGCCAACCAGTTACGCATCCGCATATCCAGACATCCGCAGGCGTAGATCATCCCGGAGTGCGGCAGGCTCGCGACAAACAGGTAGACCCGGTAGCGCTGCGACGACAACGGATCAACCACCGTCATCGTCTCGCCGGCCCAGTCGACCTGCATGTTCTCCCCCGGAAGGTGGTCGAGTTGGGTGGTCAGTTCGTGTTCGTGGACGTAGTCGTCGAACAGGGAGCAAAACTGCGGGTAGGAGTAGAACTCCAGACCGGGTGCGGCGGGAAGTTTCCGGTAGCGTTCCCACTCGACTTT
This sequence comes from Corynebacterium hylobatis, assembly GCF_003955685.1. Classification (GTDB taxonomy): domain Bacteria; phylum Actinomycetota; class Actinomycetes; order Mycobacteriales; family Mycobacteriaceae; genus Corynebacterium; species Corynebacterium hylobatis. The sequence goes on along the minus strand of NZ_RXHJ01000006.1, from coordinate 131,727 downwards.
GCGGGTGATGCGGGTGCGGGTTTTCCGGCGGTGGGCGATGGCCTCGAAATCCGGTTGGACGAACCTACCAGGGTCGCGTCGTCGGTGATCGGGGAACAAGATCTCCAGGTCGGTGGTGCTCAGGGCTGTGATGTCTGCGGCTGAGAAGCCCTGGGCATCCAGGACGGTTCGGGCGTGACTGATGGTGCGGCGGGAGCATCCCAGGTATGAGGCGATCTGGGTGTAGGACCTGCCGTCGTGCAACCACAGCAAAATTGACCGGTAGTCGGTCATCTGCGGGTCTCCTTTGTTGACCATACGGCTTGCGCGTCCACTGTGCGCAAGCCGTCGGTCACAGGATCGCAGCTCATTACCCCCGGTACCCGATGAGCAGAACAGAGGTACCCGATCCCCAGAACATCAGTACCAATTACCCGCGCGCGTCAATCTGAGCCTGGTGGCGTCACCCCTCCGGTGCAGAAGGGAAGGGGAGGAGGTTCTTGATGGTATTCCCGTAGTTGTCCAGGTGAAGAGCATGCCGCAGGCACATCTCTGTTTTGAGTCCGTTCGCATCCGTTGCGTTGATAGTTTCCTCACTCCAGCGGGCAAATACCCTCTTCCATCGTGGTAAAGAGGCTGGAGATCGACATCGTCCATGTCGGCAGTTTGTTGGATCACGAAAGAAGCCAGGGTCTGCACGCAGGAGGGGTGCAAACCCTGGCGATTCTGGTGGCGCGGTGGGGGCCAACATGCCCAGGATGTTTCTCCTAATGAGTCACAACCACTTCCACGGACTGAATGCCTGCTCCAGGCCGGTAATTATCGCCCATCACTGGTAAGAATCTCCTGTGATTTCCGAGATCTGGCGGGCCTCTCGTGGGGCATAACCGAACCTCTCACGGAAGGCCCTGCTGAAGCTCCCTGGGTTGCGGTATCCCCATTTCACGGCGATTGTGGAAACTGGAGTGGCCGGTGAGCACCGCAACTCTTCAGACGCGCCTTCCAGACGTCGTTGGCGGATCCAGGCCGATACACCGGACCCGGAGGAAGCGAAGAGCTTATGGACGTAGCGGGTGGACACGAAATGGGCCTGCGCGATCTTCTCCGGACCAAGATGGGGGTCATCCAGGTGCTCCATCGCGTACAGCTGCATGCGTGTGAAAAGATCTTCCGGATGAGAGTGTCCGGAAACGATCTCCTCCTCGTCGAAGAGACAGTTGAGCATCGACAAGAGCATTTCTGCGGCGCTGTTTCCGTCACGTAGCGGAAGGCGACTGCTGCTGGACACTGTCCGGGCCAGGTTGATGAGAAATGGAGCGGCAAGCAGAGAAAGTCGACCCTCGTCTCTACCTACCCGGGTTGCCGTATGCTGAGTGATCTTGTTTGCATGCCCTCCGATGAACCACTTGGGCACACTGAAAACCAGGACCTCAAAGTTCTCCCGGCTCTCGAACACCGAGGGCGAAGACGTGTCCTGACAGGCCAGGTCTCCTGGTTGGAGAACACAACTCCGATCGTCCTGCTCGAGATGAACCACGCCCCTTATGAGCAGGTAAAGAAGGATGCACTGGGGGTCAGCTGCGGTGATCATGCCGGGAGTACGCGTTACCCGGTGGGGGAGGCCCTGGATGAACCGAATTCCTACCGGCCCGATCTGGCCGCTGGCCAGGCGAAGATCAAGTGGAGCTACCCCCTCTGCTTCTATATGTATGGGGAAGAAGTGTTCGGCTATCCCACAGGACCAGTAGTTCTGGCGATCGTGCGGGGGAACGGAACGGGTATCTAAGACGCTACTCATCGTCTCACCATGATTTTTCCTGTGAAGCGCATGACTGCGGTGAATTAGGCACCGTCAGGGCGTGAGGCCCGTCCTCTTCAATGGTCAGCAGTGCTGATTAATAGTATGCAGACCGTGACTGAAGAGCCGTAGCTCACTGGGGAATCTTGGAATTCTGTCGTGCGGATGCCAGCTTATCGGCGACTCCCATCAGGGTCGGCGACCCCGCGGCAGTGATCAGAAGATCTTGAACCGGCCGCTTGAGCTTGACGGAGAGGGGTTCACGCACACCCGTCTGCACTGCTTCCCGACCAGTTTCGGGATTCTTATGGCAACGCACAGGGACGTTGAGGATGAGTCGCCGCAGGCAGGAGTTGGCATGGTCGCACCAGATGATCTCGTCATCACGGCCTTCCAGGACCTTCGTGGGGAAATCAGGGTCCGCAAGCATCTGGCGGGCCAGCATGATTCCGTCTCCATAACCCGCCGCAATCGCCTGGGCACCCTGCTGAGGCTTGTAGGTGCTGCTGAGTAGGAGGGGGACATCAGGGATTGCATCGCGGAACGCCTGCGGTTCGCCATGTTTGATCATGACACCTGATTCCGAGGTGACATTATAGTTCATGGACTCGTAGTTGCCGTCAGTCAGTGCGATATACCCCAGTCCTTCCCGGGCAATGACAGCAGCAACTTCGGCGAATCCCTCTGGGCCCTGGCCATCCTCCAGATGGTCGTTCGCACTCATTCTCACGCCCACTGGATAATCTGGCCCCACCTCAACTCGGATTGCGTGCACAGCGTCAGCGAGGATCCGGGCACGGTTCTCCGCGCTTCCTCCGTACTCGTCTTTGCGCCAGTTGGTACGGGGGGTGAGGAACGAGGCGTAGAGGTAACGCATATGTGCGCCGAGTTCCACGCCGTCGAAGCCTGCCTTTTTCGCCCGGAGTACAGCGGCAACTGTCTGGCGCTGGATCTCCAGGATCTCTTCCTTAGTGATCTCCATCGGGGTCGGGTTGGTTCGACCACCGGGAATATAGAGTCCTTCAGGCAGGCGAGGGGCAGCCATGCGCACCGGCTTGGGGCTTGCCGCCTTGGTGGGTCTGTCATCACCGGGTACGCCCATCGCCCCAAAGCTGGGGAAGATCTGGGCGAAGACCGGGATGCCTTCTGCGTGCACGGCATCAACCAGTCGGGTCAGACCTGGGATGAACTTATCATGGTCAAAACGCAGAATTGGCTGGAATGGAGCCTCCATATACCCGCCCTCGGTGGCCACGGTTCCACCCACAATGATGAGGCCAGCTCCGCCTCGGGCGCGCCTGGTGAGGAACGCAATCGTCTGCTCACTGGGGTGCCCATCCACGGTGGGTTGAAGGACAGCCATGGGGCCAACGACGTAGCGGTTCTTGATCTCCACGTCGCCGATTCTCCAGGAACTGGACAATACTTCGGCTGCGGAGCGAAATTGGACAGACATGGGGGACTCCCTCGGAAAGAATAGAAGCGATGCAGATCACATCATACGGCTCGTATCGTATCTAATCAAGGGGTTGGTGAGGTTACGAAAGCAGGATCCGGACTTTGTAGTTATGTCCAGCGGGGATGACTGCTTGATATCTGGGCGGGGGCGGCTCCGCGGGGTGATTTTGGATAGGTCTCACGTGAAATCTGACTGCGAACCCCGGTGATTTCTTCTAATTTTACGGCACGGTAGTGGAGCCAGCCCATTATTCACTGAGATGAGAGGCTTCCCTGGAAGCCCTTAGCGTTGGGGATCCTCTTGTTGATGGGAGAGGGGCGCTCGCGCTTCATCGCCCAACGCCTAGACGGACTGGTCGACGAACCCCGACCCGGCAGGCCAGCCACAATCAGCCTCGACCAGGTCGAGCAGGTCATCATCGACACCTAAGGAATCCACACCACCGAATGCCACCCACTGGTCACGGGCGAGTATGGCCGAGAAATCCGGGCTGTCGAAGTCCACGGTCGGCCGGATCTGGAAGGCCTTCGGCCTCAAGTCCCACCTGGAGGAGGGATTCAAGCTCTCCACCGATCCCTTGTTTACCGAGAAGGTCTACGACATCGTCGGACTCTATTTGAATCCGCCGGAGTCGGTGGATGAGAAATCCTAGGTAAAGGCACTGCAAAGGTCCCAGCCGGCGCTGCCGATGATGCCGGGCACGCCCGAGCGGCGCAGTCACGACTATGTCCGGCATGGCACCACGAGCTTGTTCGCGGCGCTCAATGTCTCTGATGGAACGGTGATCTCCTCGATCCATCGGCGGCGCCAGGCTGTGGAGTTCAAGAAGTTTCTGACCAAGATCGACAATACGGTCCCGGAACACCTGGATGTCCATGTCATCTGTGACAACTACGCCACCCACAAACATCCCACCATCAACACCCGGCTGGCCAAGCATCCCCGGTTCCACATGCATTTCACCTCGACGTACTCCTCCTGGATTAACCAGGTCGAGCGACTCTTTGCTGAGGTGACCCGGAAGCTTCTTCAGCGCTCGGATCATCGGAGCGTGCAGGCCCTGGAGAAGGTTTTACGTAACTGTGTGACGGCCTGGAATGAGGATCCCCGGCCGTTCATCTGGACGAAAACCGCAGAGGAGATCCTTGCCTCTATCGCCCGATACTTGAAACGAATTAAAGACTCAGGGCACTAGCGTTTCTCCTCAACCCCTCCCGGTGGGCAGTGCTGCCGGAGCGCTTCGTATCCTCACCGTCCTCACCATCAACATCTTCCGCATCCTCAGGACATCGTCCCATTGTGTGCGGCGCGCAGCTTCCGGCCGTCAGCCTCGAGTTTCTCAGGCACCTCCTGTTGCTTTTCCACCTTGGCGGTATCGCGTGGGGGCAGCTGGATGTTCTCTTCAGCTGCGATGTCGGCCTGCAGTTCGCGGGCGCGCTCGACCTCGGCGTCGATCTCGACGCCCAGCAGCAGGACAATGTTGAACACCCACAGGGTGAACAGCAGGGCCATGACACCGCCGACGGCTCCGTAGACGCTGTAGCCGCCGAGAAAGGAGAAGTACAGGTACAGCGCTCCCGTGGCCAGTGCGATACCGATGATGGCGACGATCGAACCCAGGCTGATCCACCGGAACTTCGGCTGCCGGACGTTCGGGGTGAAGTAGTAGAGCACTGCGATGAGGCCGATGAGCAGCGCGAGGATCACCGGCCACTTCACCCAGGCCCACACCGGCAGGAAGGTACCCATGAGGAAGTCGAGGGCCCCGGACAGGCCGAGCATCCCGGAGACCACCGTCTCGTTGAGAACCAGGTAGATGAGGGTGCGCACGATACCCAGCAGCAGACCCAGGGTGGTCGCCAGCATGGTACCGGTCAGCTTGATCAGCCCACGTCCCTCAGTGCGTTCGTAGATGGTGTTGGTGCTGCGGGAGAAGGCCTTCACGTACGCCGAGGAGGACCACAGGGCGGTGGTCACACCGATGATCAGGGCGAACGCGCCACCGGTCGCTGAACCGGTGCCGGTGTCGATCAGGTCGGTGACCAGCTCCTGGTCGTCGACGGGCACATAGGTCTCGGCGAAATCCTCCACCAGGGTTGTCATGGACTCGGCGTTGGTGGCCAGCACCAGGGTGATGGTGGAGAACACCGCCAGCATGGACGGTGCCAGGGACAGGACCGTGAAGTAGGGGAGCATGGTCGCCAGATCCGTGCCACCGTCGGAGATGAACTCCCGCACCGACCGTTTCAGGGCGTACTCCCAGTTGGACCCGGTGAGCTTGGTTGGGGCGTCGGGCTTCTTCTCACTGTCAGGAGCAGGGCGTCGACAGCATCCAGTGTTTCGTCGATGTGTTCCTAGGGTGCCACGTGAGATCCTCTCGTCGCGTGCATAACGGTCCGTGAATGTTTCGGGGAGTCCCATCGTAGAGTCGCGCGGCGGCGGTGACGAGCCTTGCCGTGGAGAGCGCGAGGACGCCGGACAACCGCAAGGTCGTCCGGCGTCTTCCGGGCTTGGCCGTACCGTTTACATCGTCGCCACCCGGTGCAGGGTCGCCAGCCCGAAGGTCGCTGCTGAGCCGTCAGCATTACGGATGCACACCTCAGCCAGCACCACGGAGCGGGAGGAGTGGATGATGTCCACGACGATCCGGAGGTCACCGTCGAGGACACCCGGGCGCAGGTAGGACATTCGCAGGGAGGCGGTCCGGAAGGGCTCCCCGGGGAAGTTCTCGGACTGTTCCCACGCCTTCCGGGCGGCGAGCTCCGAGAACCCCAGGCTGATGCCGCCGTGCAGCATCCCCATCGGGTTGCGCATGCCCGGATCGACCCGGAGGAGGAACTCGCTCCGGGTGCCCGACTGCTCGGCCAGCTCCAGATGGGAATCGAGAGAGGTCAGCCAGGAGGGTGCGTCCGCCGGCTGCGGGTCCTGCCGGTGCGGGGAGTCATCGCCGGGGAAGAATCGCATCCGCTGGCCGACGGTGGCGATCAGCTCACCGGTGTCAGCGCGCACCTCGCCGGTGCTGTGTCCCCAACCGGCGGAGCTGTGGTCGGCGGTGGCGGTGCAGATCAACCGGCCCGCGTCCACCGGAATGGGGGCATGGAAATCCACGCTGATCTCCGTGCTGACACCCCACTGGTCGGCACTGCGGGCGGTGAGGGCGGCGTAGGCGGTGGTGTCGTCGATAAGCACTCCGGTGGCGCCCTGGTGCACGCCGGAGCCGTCCCCGTAGAGTGCCCACTCACCCAGGCGCATGGCTCCTTCAGCGGTGTGGCCTTCGGTCAGCACCGGCTGGATGCCGAAGGCCACCTCGCCGGGACCACGGAAATAGGGGACCGGGCGGGTGGTGGCGGTCTTCTGCATGAGGGGCTCCTTAGCTGGGGTGAGGGGGTCAGGACCGGTAGTCGATCTCGATGTCGGCGACGTCCTGGTCCTCGAGGTTGACCACGATGTTGTCCGGGGTGCGGGTGGTCATCCAGATCAGCTCCTCGGTCTTGCTCGCGTTGCCCTCGATGTGCGGCATGAACGGCGGGACGAAGACGAAATCGCCCTCCTCCATGTAGGCGATGTTCTCGTAACGCTCACCGTAGCGGATGTAACCGCGGCCCTTGAACACATAGCCGCCGGTCTGGGCCTCGCCGTGGTGGTGGGCGCCGGAGACCTCGCCGGGTCCGGTGTAGACCTTGCCGAACCAGATCTTCGAGGCCGCCGAGTTCTCTTTGGACACGCCGGAGATGCGGCGGGCATTGTGGGTCTGGCCGGGGGCGGCGGCGAGATCGTCGGCGCGGTTGACGGTGAAGATGTCGACGTTCTTGTTGATGTCGAAGTCGGGGCCGGGGATGTTCTGGGACATGGGGATGGTTCCTTTCAGAAAGTGATGGGGGTGGATCAGTAGGAGCGGGGCAGGCCCAGGTGCTTCTCGCCGATGTAGTTGCGGATCATCTCGTCGGTGAGCGGGGCGAAGGTGTAGAGCCGGGCATCGCGGAAGTAGCGCTGCATGGGCAGCTGGCGCAGGAAACCCCAGCCGCCCATGACGCGCATGCCGATATCCGAGGCGGTCGTGCCGGCCTCCGAGGCAGCCAGCTTGGCCATGGCCGAGAGAGTCTCGTTGGCCCCACCCTCGGCCTCGTCCGAGGTGCGCGCCGCGTTGTGGAGCAGGAGGCGGGCTGATTCGATCTTGACGGCGGCGTCGACAAGCTCGTGCTGCAGCGCCTGGAAGGCGCCCACCGGACGGCCGAAGGCCTCGCGGTCCTTGGCGTAGGCCACGGCGTGCTCCAGCGCACCGCGTCCGATGCCCAGGGCCACGGCGGCACCGTTGAGGCGCTCACCGTTGAGGGTGGCCAGCACCTGCCGGAAACCGCGGTCGACCTCGCCGAGGACGAACTCGGCCGGGATGACCACGTCCTCGAAGACGATGTCGGCCTGCTCCAGGGCCCGGATACCCATCGTGTCGATGGGGGTGGTGGTGATACCCGGGGTGGAGCGCGGCAGGATGAACATGGTGATGCCGTCGATGGAAGAGCGTTCGATCTCCGTGGTGCGTGCCAGCACGAGCAGGAAATTCGCGGTGGACGCACCACCGATCCACTTCTTCCGGCCGTTGAGGACGTAGGAGCCGTCCGCGCGCCGGGTGGCCCGGGTCTTCATGGCGCGGGCGACGTCGGTGCCACCGTCCGGCTCGCTCAGGGCGAAGGACATGCGGGCGTCGCCGGCCAGCAACGGCGCCAGGAATTCCTGGCGCTGGGCGGAATTGCCGAAGGAGTGGAGCAGTTCGACGCCCATGTACTGGACGACGATGCTCACGCCCACCGAGGTGGCGCCAGCGCCGAGTTCCTCGAGCACCGTCACCTGGCTCTGGTGGGCGGCCTTGCGGCCGTCGATTTCGGTTTCCAGGCGGATGAGGCCGGCGGCCGCGAGCTCGTTGTAGAGCTCCAGGTCGTAGGTTTCGTTCTCGTCGTGTTCGGCGAGACGTTCCGGGGTCACGTGTTCGGCGAGCACCCGGCGCACCCGGGCGCGGACCTCGGCGACGTCGGGGGTGTCGGCCAGTGTGGCGAAGGGTGCCAGGGCCGGGGTGGTGGTCGGGGGAGCGGTCATGATGTTCCTTTCGGTGTTCCGGGGCCCGGGTTCAGCGACGCTCGATGAGGAAACTGCTGGTGAAGTTCATGACGACCTCGTCATGCTGGTTGAACACCGTGTAGCCGAGCGACCAGACGCCGTGTTCCGGCTTCTTCGTTTCGCGGGCCAGTGTCACCTCGGCCTCGACGCGGATGGTGTCGCCGATGAGGACCGGCTTCGTGGCGCGTACCGCGTCCAGTCCCAGCCAGGCGACCACGTGGGTGAAGTAACCGGTCTGGGTCATCAGACCCAGGGCCGCCGAGAGTGTCAGCGGGCCGTGGCAGATGCGCTGGCCGAAGGCGGTCTGCTCGGCGTACTGGGCGTCCAGGTGCAGGGAAACCCAGTCACCGGTCAGGCCGGCCCAGTTGACCAGGTGGGCCTCGGTGATGGTGAGTCCGGGGCTGCGCAGCTTGTCGCCGGTTTCGAGGGCGTCCCAGTAGTGGTCGGGTGCCCCTTTGATGGCGGGGGCGAGGGGGGTGGCGTTGGTCATGGTGGTCATTCCTTCCTGAGGTGGTCCCAGTCGAGCATCACAGGTTGTGTCGACTGTGTCATTTCGGTGGAACTGTGGCCTGTCTCTCAACATACACTAGACTAACGTATGTTCGTTCGTGTACCAATAGAGAAAGAAACATTGACTGTCTGACCGACCCGACCGGAGGACCCCATGACCCAGACCATCCCCGCACAGCAGACCACCGAGCAGACCACCATGAACACGGAGGACCAGATGAACGAGACTGTCCATGAGAGGCTGGCCCGCAGCCTCGGGGAGGCCCGCCTGGGTGGGCCGGAGAAGAACCGCAAGAAGATCATCGACTCGGGCAAGCTGCTGGTCCGCCAGCGCCTGGACCTGCTTTTCGACGACCAGCACTACATCGAGGACGGCCTGCTGGCCCGCTTCGAGGAGGGGCTGCCGGGCGATGCCGTGGTCACCGCCTTCGGCAAGGTCGACGGCCGGGAGGTCTGCGTCATCGCCAACGACTTCAGCGTCAAGGCCGGCACCTGGGGTAACCGCACCTTCGAGAAGATCATCCAGGCGCAGGAGAAGGCCAATGAGGCCGGCATCCCCATCGTCTACCTCTTCGACTCCGCCGGTGCCCGCATCAACGAGCAGTTCGAGTCCTTCGCCGGCCGCCACGCCTGGGGCAACATCTTCTACAACCAGGTCCAGATCTCCGGGCGCGTCCCGCAGGTCTGCGCCCTCTTCGGCCCCTCCCCGGCGGGCTCGGCCTACGTGCCGGCCCTGTGTGACCTGACCATCATGGTCCGCGGGCACGCCACCGCCTACCTGGGTTCCCCGCGCCTGGCCGAGATGGTCACCGGCGAGAAGGTCACCCTCGAGGAGATGGGTGGTGCCGAGATGCATTGCACCGTCTCCGGGCTGGGCGATGTGCTCGTCGAGGATGACGCCGAGGCCATCGCCGCGATCCGCGTCTGGCTGTCCTACCTGCCCTCCGACTGGGAGACCCCGGCACCCATCGCCCCGGCCACCGAGCCGCGCGAGGGCCGCACCCTGGAGGAGATCGTCCCGCTGCGCGAGGCCGAGGTCTTCGACATGGAGGAGTTCGTCGAATCCCTCGTCGACGAGGGCAGCTGGTTCCCCTATAAGGAACTCTTCGCCCCGGAGATGCTCACCGGCTTCGCCCGCATCAACGGCCGCCCCGTCGGCCTGGTGGGCAACCAGCCGATGCACATGGGCGGGTCCATCTTCCCGGACTCCTCCGACAAGGCGGCCCGGTTCATCTGGATCTGCAACGCCTACAACATCCCGATCCTGTTCCTGGTGGATATCGCCGGCTACATGATCGGCTCCGAGGTGGAACGCCAGGGCATCATCCGCCACGGCGCGAAGATGATCTTCGCGGTCTCCGAGTGCCGTGTCCCGCGCATCACGGTGCTCGTCCGCAAGGCCTACGGCGGTGGTTACCTGGCGATGTCCGGTGCCCCGATGAACCCGGACGCTGTCATCGCCCTGCCGACGGCCCGCCCGGCGTTGATGGGTCCGGATGCCGCCGTCAACGGCATCTACTACAACCAGATCCACGAGATCGAGGATCCGGAGGAGCGCAAGGCCTTCATCGCCGAGAAGCAGGCCGAATACGCCGAGGGCATCGACGTGTTCAAGATTGCCAACGCCAACGCCGTCGAGGCGGTCGTCCCGGCCAATGAGCTGCGCGACGACCTGACCCGCCGCCTGGGGCTGTACTCCAGGCGTAAGGCCGTGCCGGTCGAGCGCCGCCAGGCAGTCACCCCGGTCTAGGGGGGAAGCTCATGGTCAAGATCGTCGCGATCGTGAAGAAGAAGCCCGGGCACACCCGGGAGGAGTTCCTCCACCACTGGAACGTCGAGCACCCCGCCTACGTGCGTGAGCTGCCCGGCATCCGGCGGTACCGCCAGAACCCGGCCATCGCCCACCGCAAGGAATGGCCCTATGACGGGATGGCGGAACTGTGGTTCGATTCCGTGAAGGACGTCGCCGTGGCCTACGCCGGCCCGGAGGCGGAGGCATTGTTTGAGCACGAACGGCTCTTCCTGGGCAGCATGGAGTGGTTCATCGCGGATGAGGTCGAGATCGATCTCGCCGTGGAAGCGAGGGCTTGACGACGCCCCCGTGCCCATCAAGAGCCCTCCCCGCGCCGGGTCTCCGGTGCGGGGAGGGCTCTTGTTGCTGCGGGCGCAGACAGGCAGGGGCGGCACCCGGACACCGGGTGCCGCCCCTGTCGTCGGGAATCAGGTCAGCGGTCGAAGAGCGAGAAGACCTGGGTCGCCCCGCCGTCGATCACCAGGTCCGCGCCGTTGATGTTCTTCGCGTCCTCAGAGAGCAGGAAGGTGATCATCGCACCGATCTCCTCCGGCTGGACGATCTGCTCGGTGGGGACCTTGCGCTTGACCTGGTCTCGGACCTCCTGGATCACCATGCTCGTGTCCACCACACCCGGGCAGACGGAGTTGACGGTCACGCCGGTGCCCCAGAAATCGACCAGCAGGGAGCGGGTCAGGTTCGACAGGCCCGCCTTGGAGGCCGCGTAGCTGGGGTAGTGGTAGCCGGTGGTGCCGGCGATGGAGGAGATGTTGATGATCCGCCCCCAGCCCTGTTCCACCAGCTGCGGGGCAAACGCCCGGATCATCCGGAAGGGGCCGTTGAGGTTGATGTCGATGGCCCGCTCGAAGGAGCCTCCCTCGTGGTCGGCGAGGTACTTGCGGTCCAGGATGCCGGCGGCATTGACCAGTGCCTGGATGTCACCGACGGACTCCTGGACCTCGGCGAGCAGCCGCTCGACCGAGTCATCGCTGGTGACGTCGAGTTCAAAGGGGTGGGCGGAACCGTCGGCCGCGGTGATCTGGTCGGCTGCGGCCTGGGCCGCCTCCAGGTTCAGGTCGGCGCAGAGCACGGTGTGGCCGGCCTCGGCGAGACGGGCGTTGATGCCCCGGCACATGCCGCCGGCGGCGCCGGTGACCAGGACGTTGAGGGAGGTGGGGGTCATGGGTGGGTTCCTTCGCTCAGGAGACGGTTGAATAGGTGGCCACCAGCTCGCGGAGCTGGTGGAGGGAGTGCAGCTCGCCGGAACGGACCAGGTCCAGCGGGGTCCGGGACGACAGCTGCTCGAGGTGGGCCGCCGCGGATATGGTGCCCTCCTCGATGGCCGCCCGCAGCTGTGCCCACCGGTCCTCCTCCGCGAGGGAGGGGTAGGTGATGTAACCTTCCGCACCACCGGCGTAGAAGGTCCGTTTCTCCGGTGGGTTGAGCGGACTGCCCGTGCGCAGGCGTTCCGGGAGGTCCGGGTTGGCGATGAAGGTGCGGCCGAAGCCGACCAGGTCCGCCACACCGTCCGCCAGACGCTGTTCGGCGGAGGCGAGATCGTGCTCACCGGTGACGATCACCGGGCCGCGGAAGAGGGCGGCGAGCTTTTCGGTGGGTACCGCGTCCTCGGCGATCTCCGCCGTGGTGCTGCCGGCGATCTCCGGTTCCACCAGGTGCAGATAGGCCAGGCCGTGGCGGTTCAGCGCTGCCACGACGTGGCTGTGCAGCGCCGTCTTGTCCTCGTCGAGGGCGTCCATCCAAGTGGAGGAGGGGGACAGGCGCACACCCACGCGGGAGGGTGGGACGTGGGTGGCGACGGCGTCGAGAAGCTGGTGCAGGAAACGCGCCCGGTTGGCCGGGGAACCGCCGTACTCGTCCGTGCGCTGGTTGGAGCCGGAGTTGAGGAACTGGTCGATGAGGTAGCCGTTGGCGGCGTGGATCTCCACGCCGTCGAAGCCCGCCGCCATGGCCCGTGCCGCGGCCTGGGCATACTGGTCGATGACCTTCCGGATGCCCTCGCGGGAGAGCTGGCGCGGGGTCTCGTAGGGGAGGCGGTCCGGTTTGCGGTAGTACCGGTAATTCTCGATGCGCACGGGGGAGGGGGCGAAAGGCGGCAGGCCGTCGGGCTGGACAGAGGAGTGCGACTGTCTGCCCACGTGCCAGAGCTGGGCGAAGATCACCCCGCCCTGCTCATGGACCGCGCGGGTCACCCGGCGCCAGGCCTCGACCTGCTCGTCGTTGTAGAGGCCCGGCACCCGGGGGTAGGCCACACCCTGGGGGGAGACGACCACCCCCTCGGAGACGATGAGGCCGGCGCCGGCCCGTTGGGCGTAGTAGGCCTCCATCAGCGCCGTGGGGATCCCCTCCGGAGTGGCCCGACTGCGGGTCAGGGGCGCCATGACGGTGCGATTGCGCAGCTCAAGGGGGCCCAGATGGAAGGTGCTGAACAGGGAGAAGTCTGACATCTGCTCTCCTAACGTACGATTGTTAGTAAGTCTTAGCGTCACCGACCGGTGCGCTATTGTCAATAGCGTGAGAAGAAAGAATCCACGTTTCCCCGGAACGGGGGAAGCTGACCGGACGATCAAGTGAGGGATGTATGGCGCGCACGGGGAGAAACACCAAGGAAGTGGTCCGGGAGAAGGCCGCAGAATTCTTCTTCGAGAAGGGCTACGACGCCACCAATCTCCGGGAGGTTGCAGCCGCCTCAGGGCTGAAGATCGGCAGCCTCTACAACCACATCGAGAGCAAAGAGGACCTCCTGCTCCAGGTGATGGGCGGGGCCATCGATGATCTGGTCGCCGAGCAGCAGGCCTCCCTGCAGGTGGAGGGTGATGCCGTGGAGCGGCTGCGTTCGGTGGTGGAATGCCATATCCGATTCCATGCGGGCCGGGCCAAGGAGGTCTACATCGGCAACACCAACCTCCGGGCACTCTCGGAGGAGGCGCGCCGGGCGATCGTGGCCAAGCGCGCCGACTACTCCAACGTCATCGAGGCCGCCGTCGTGGAGGCCGGCAGATCCGGCCTCGCCTCCGTGCTGGACCCCCGTCTGCACACGTACAGCATCGTCGCCCTGGGCACGCATCTGGCGGGCTGGTACCGGCCCGGGGGGCGCCTGAGCCTGGACGAGATCGTGGAAACTTACACCAAGTTCGTCCTCCGGGAAATGAAGGTCGCGGACGCCGACGAGCGGGTGGATGCGGCGGCGCGGTCCGGAAAAGTCGCATCATAGCCGATAATTTGAACGGCGTTCAATAGTACTGCCGCGGGCGGGGTGACCAGGTCACCTCGCCTTTTTTCATGACCAGTTTCACTGCCCCTCTTGCGTGAGACGCGGGCCACAGCCTAGACTCGCTTACGAACGATCGTTAGTTTTAGAAAGTGATCCTCATTCTCCCGCGGTCCACACCGCCGGGAACACAGCAGAAAAGGGGCAGCGATGCGAACCATCGGAGACTGGTTGCACCTCCATCAGCGCCAACGGCCGGCGAAGGAGGCCCTCGTGGGTGTTGACGGGCGGCGCACCTACGGGGAATTGGCGGAACGATCCTGGGCCCTCGGACGCGGACTCCGGAGTCTGGGCGCGCAGCCCGGCAGCCACATCGGCGTCCTGGCCGCCAACACCGTCTACAACGCCGAGATGTTCTTCTCCATCGCCGCCAGCGGCGGCGTCTATGTCGCCTACAACTGGCGCTGGACCGAACTGGAGCTGGCTGAGGGCATCGAGGAGACCGGGGCCGGGATCATCCTGGTGGAGGAGCAGTTCCTCCCCCTCCTGGAAGGTGCCCTGGAGATCTACGGTCGCACCCACGACCAGCTGCCCACCGTCATCGTCCAGGGCGCCCAGACCGACAACCTGCGGCAGGGGAGCGGTCCCCTGCTGGACCCCACCACCCTCGACTCCCCTCTGTGCATCATCTACACCGGTGGCAGCACCGGAAAGTCCAAGGGCGTCGTCCTCTCCCACCGCGCCGCCGTGGCCAACGCCTTCAATGAGCTGGTGGACTGCCAGCTCGGATCCCGCCCGCATGAGCGCGGGTTGATCGTCACCCCGCTGTTCCACTCCGCCGGCCTGCTGTGCTGGCTCGTCGCCCACTTCGTCGGCGGGGCCACCAGCGTCCTGGCCCCGAAATTCGACGCCGAGTCACTGGTCGACTGGGTGGGCCGGGAGAAGATCACCAACACCTTCATGATCCCGAACATGATGCGCAAGATGATGGACAACGGTGTGCTGGCCGATCCGGTCTTCCGCCAGAACCTGCGGGCCCTGCACACCGGAGCCGGCCTGCTGCGCATGCCCGACAAAGAACTCTTCGCGGAGATGCTGCCGGGCACCGACCTCTACTACCGCTACGGACTCACCGAGGCCGGCCCCATGGTTACCCGCCTGCGCCCCGAGGACATGTTCGACCCCGAGGTCGACGGCTCCATCGGCCAGGAGTACTTCATGGCCGAAGTGCAGCTGCAGGACCCGGACGGCCGCCCCACCCCGGTCGGTGACCTCGGTGAGATCTGCGTCCGCGGCCCGTCGCTGATGACCGGCTACTACGGCCGCCCCGAACAGACCGCCGAGGCACTGCAGGACGGCTGGCTGCGTACCGGGGATGTGGCCACGCAGAACGACCGTGGCTACTACTTCTTCCGCGACCGGCTCAAGGAGATGATCAAGACCGGCGGCGAGAACGTCTACGCCGCTGAGGTCGAGCAGGCCCTCCACATGCACCCGGCCGTCCTGGAGGCCGCGGTGGTCGGGGTGCCGGACCTCAAATGGGATGAGGAGGTCCGCGCGGCCATCGTCCTGCGCAGCGAGGTGGCCGCCACCCAGGAGGAGCTCTCCACCTTCCTGCGCACCCAGCTGGCCGGCTACAAGATCCCCAAACAGATGGTCTTCCTCCAACCGGAGGAACTGCCCCGCTCCGCCGCCGGCAAGCTGCGCAAGGCCACCCTCAAGCAGAACCTCGGCTGGACCAGCCCCGACCCGGCGGCCCGGACCACCAAATCAGAGACCTTCTGATCCCCACCTTTTCCCCATAAGGAGACATGACAGATGTTCAACAAGATCCTGATCGCCAACCGCGGCGAGATCGCGGTGCGGATCATGGCGACCTGCGCCGACCTCGGCATCAAGACCGTGGCCGTGTACTCGGCGGCCGACAGCGAGTCCCTGCACGTCCGCCGCGCCGACGAGGCAGTCAACCTCGGCGACGGCCCCTCGAGTGAGAACTACCTCAACATCCCCGCCATCATCGACGCCGCCCTTAAGACCGGTGCCGAGGCCATCCACCCCGGCTACGGCTTCCTGGCGGAGAACGCTGAGTTCGCCCGCGCCGTGGCCGCTGCCGGTCTGGTGTTCATCGGTCCCTCCGGTGACGCCATCTCCGCCATGGGTGAGAAGGTCACCGCCCGTGAGCTGGCCGTCGCCGCCGAGGTGCCGCTGGCGCCCGGTTCCAACGGTGCCATCGAAGGTGCCGAGCAGGTCCTGGCCTTCGGTGAGGAGCACGGTTACCCCGTGCTGGTGAAGGCCTCCCACGGCGGTGGCGGTCGCGGGATGCGCCGTATCAACTCCGCCGACGAAGCCGCTGAGGCCGTGGCAGCGGCCGAGCGCGAGGCGGCAGCAGCCTTCGGCAACAGTGAGATCTACCTGGAGCGCTACCTCACCAACGCCCGCCACGTGGAGGTCCAGGTCTTCGCCGACACCCACGGCAACGCCGTCTACTTCGGTGACCGCGACTGCTCTGTCCAGCGCCGCCACCAGAAGCTCATCGAGGAGGCTCCCGCCCCCGGCCTGAGCGAGAAGATGCGTAAGGGCATGGGTGAGGCCGCCGTCCGGCTGGCCCGCCGGGTCGGCTACGTGGGCGCCGGCACCGTGGAGTTCCTCGTGGAAGGTGAGAAGTTCTACTTCCTGGAGATGAACACCCGCATCCAGGTCGAGCACCCCGTCACCGAGCTGGTGCAGGGCCTCGACCTGATCGCCGAGCAGATCCGCGTGGCCGCCGGCCAGCCGCTCTCGGTCACCGAATCCGGTCTGCCCCCGCGCGGTGCCGCCATCGAGGCCCGCATCAACGCCGAGGACATCAACGGCGGTCGCTTCGTCCCCACCCCGGGGAAGATCACCGCCCTCAAGGTGCCCAGCCAGCCGGGCCTGCGCTTCGACACCGGCTTCGAGGCCGGCGACGAGGTGCTGCCCTACTACGACAGCCTCATCGGCAAGCTCATCGCCTGGGGTCCGGACCGCGAGTCGGCCATCAACCGCCTGAGTCGGGCCCTTGATGAACTGGACATCCAGGGTGTGAAGACCACCGCCCCGGCCGCCAAGCTCGTCCTCGAGCACGAGGACTTCCGCGCCACCCGCTTCAACACCCTGTGGCTGGAATCCACCGTTGAATTCCCCGACGTCACCGTCGAGGATGAGGACGAGGACGACGAAGGGGATGAGCTGCTCGCCCGCAACGAGGTCGAGGTCGGCGGCCGTTTCTACGCCATCCCCTACTTCACTGAAGCCGTGCCCGGTGCCCCCGTGGCAGCGGGAGCGGCACCCGCGGAGGCGCCGACCAATGGTGGCGCGGGCCGACCGCGCACGGGCGGCGGGCGTCGAAAAGCGAAGAAGGCCTTCGACGGCACCGTCAAGGCCCCCATGCAGGGCACGATCGTGCAGATCAAGGTCAGCGCAGGCCAGCAGGTCAGCGCCGGGGACCTCCTCTTCGTCCAGGAGGCCATGAAGATGGAGAACCCCATCACCGCCCCCGCCGACGGAACGGTCGGCGAGATCCTCGTCGGCCTCGGTGAATCCCTGGCCGCCGGTGCCGCCCTGACCACCCTGGAACTCGAGAAGGTGAACGCATGAAACCCGTGAGATCCCTGCTGTTCGTCCCCGGACACAAGAAGGACTGGATCCACAAGGCCCTGGCCTCCGAGGCCGACGCCATCATCATCGACCTGGAGGACGCCGTCCCCCAGGAGGACAAGGCCCTCGCCCGCAGTAACGCCCGCGAAATCCTCGCGGAGGTCGCCGGTACCGGAGCCACCGTCCTCATCCGGCCCAACGCACTCGACACCGAGCACTTCGGCGCGGATGTCGCCGCGGTGGTCCGGGAGGGGTTGACCGCCCTGCTGCTGCCCAAACTCTTCAGCCGCGATGACGTGGTGCGTTTCGACGCCCTCGTCACCGCCGCCGAGATCGCCAACGGTCTCCCGCGCGGACAGGTCGAACTCATGCCCTCACTGGAGACGGCCGCCTCAATCAACAAGGTCGACGAGATCCTCGCCGGACCCCGCGTCGGCGGCGTGATGGCCGCCGCAGCCAAGGACGCCGATGTCTCCCGCGAGGTCGGTTTCACGTGGACCCCCGAGGGTCTGGAAACGCTCCACCTGCGCAGCAAGGTGGTCCTCGCCGCGCGCTCCGCCGGTATCCGCTGCATCGTCCTGGGCCTGTGGCAGGAAGTCCGCAACCTCGACGGTCTGCGCACCTTCGCCCAGGACAACAACCGGCTCGGCTACACCGGGCAGGTGCTCATCCACCCCTCCCACGCCCCCGTGGCCAACGAGGAGTACGGCCTGTCGGAACGACAGATCGCCTACTACCGCGGCCTGATCGCCGCCTTCGAGAAGGCCACCGCGGAAGGGCACGGCGCCGTCTCCTACGAGGGCGACCACATCGACCTGGCGCACGCCAACCACGCCCGCGAGGCACTCGCCGTCGCCGGCATCTCCACCGAACTCATCACTGAAGGAGCCTGACATGTCCGGAATGTTCTACGAGGATTTCACCGTCGGCGAGGTCCTGCGCCATGAGGTCACCCGCACCGTGACCGAGACCGACAACCTGCTGATCACCACCCTGACCATGAACGTCCAGCCCCTGCATCTCGACGCCGAGTTCGCCGCCGAGAGCATGTACGGCCGCCAGATCGTCAACAGCATCTTCACCCTCGGCGTGGTCACCGGCATCCCGGTCCAGGAGACCACCCTGGGCACCACGCTGGGCAATCTCGGTTTCCGGGAGATCGAGTTCCCCAAGCCGGTCTTCTTCGGTGACACCCTCCGCGTGGAGACCGAAGCCCTGGACAAGCGGGTCTCCAAGTCCCGCCCCGAGACCGGCATCGTGGGCATCGAGCACCGCGGTTACAACCAGAATGACGAACTCGTCTGCGTGGTCCGCCGCACCGCCCTGATGAAGCGCCGCCCCGGCGCCGTCGACGAGCCGCAGCGCGAAACCGCCGCAGCAGCCACCTAGTAGGGCCCCGGTTCCACCCATCCCGCCAGTGACGGGCCCCGCGCCCAGAAAGCTACACAACATTTTCTGAAGTTCTCCTCGACACAAGGAACGAGGCCCCCATGTCCGTAACAACTGAGTCCGAGACCCCCAACGTCCCGCCCACCCCGGTATTCACCGAGGAAGCCCCCGGCTTCGACAAGAAGCACTCCCGCCGGGCCGTCGCCGGCGGCACCTTCGGCACCGCCCTCGAATGGTTCGACTTCGCGGTCTACGGCACGCTGTCGGCCACGCTCTTCCCCACGTTGTTCTTCCCGGCCTACGACACCAACACTGCGGTACTGGCCTCCTTCGCCACCTTCGGCGCCGGCATGGTCGCCCGTCCCCTCGGCGGCGTCGTCTTCGGTGCGCTGGGTGACAGGATCGGGCGTCGCAACGTCCTGATGTTCACCCTGGTCCTCATGGGCCTGGCCTCCGTGGCGATCGGCCTGCTGCCCACCTACGCCATGATCGGTGTCGTCGCCCCCACCCTGCTGGTTATCCTGCGTTTCCTGCAGGGCTTCGCGCTCGGCGGGGAGGCCACCGGCGTGCAGGTCCTCGTCGTCGAACACGCTCCCAGGGACCACCGCGGTCTCTACGGTGGCATCCTGGCCACCGGTTCCCCGCTGGCGCAGACCTTCGCCTCCCTCACCCTGACCGGTCTCGCAATGTTCCTCAGCGAGGACGCCTTCGCCTCCTGGGGCTGGCGCATCCCCTTCATCATGGGCGTGCTCCTGCTGGTGGTCGGAGTGATCATCCGGACCAAGCTTGAGGAGACCCCCGCCTTCCGGGAGAGCCAGAAGCAGGCCGCCGAGGCCGCCGCCAAGGGTGAAACCGTGCAGCAGGAACGGGCCCTCATGGTGATCATGAAGAAGCCCGGCACCGTGATCAAACTCGTGCTGTCCTGGGCAGCCTCCGCCGGCCTCTTCTGGATCTGTGTCACCTACGCTGTCAACTACCTCACCAGCGTCCTCGGTTACGAGAACGACATCACCTTCGGCCTGCTCCTCATCGCCAACCTGATCTCCATCCCGGCCGCCATCATCGGTGGACGACTCAGCGACCGCCTCGGACGCAAGAACGTCTTCCTCATCGGCCTGACGCTCCAGGGCATCGCCGCCGCCTCGATGTTCCCCATCATGAACACCATGAACTACCCGGCCAGCGTCGCGATCATCACCGTCGCCCTCTGCGGTATCCAGATCACCGCCGGTGTCCAGGCAGCCTTCTTCTCGGAGGCGCTGCCCACCGCCATGCGCTACACCGGTTCCGCCCTCGGTATGACCATGGCCGGCCTGCTCTTCGGCGCCCCGATCCCGTTCGTCGCCGCCTGGATCTTCCAGAACACCTCCAACGGCACCCTGGCACTGACCGCCATCGCCCTCGGACTGGTGATCATCTCCTTCCTGGCGGTCCTGTCCCTGCCCGAGCGTTACAAGCAGTCCCTGGAGGAGGCCCACTGACAGGAACCACGTGAGTTGAGCTGATCTCTCTGGCCTCAGCCCTACACCCGATGCGGTGTGGGGCTATGGGGCGTTTGGAGAGTGAAGCCCGATCTCAGGCAGAGGGCAGGGCCTGGAGCCGGTCCTCATAATCTGCCAGTCCGAGGACTTCCATCATGTCCAGATTGGCTGCCAGCACCGGGGGGTTGGCAGCCTTGTAGGCATCTGAGGATCCAGTCTCCCGGAGGGAATCAAAATAGGAGATGGTGGCGTTCGCGGCGGCCTGCAGGGAGATCAGGGGCAGCACGACAACCGACGCCCCGAGATTGAGAAGGTCTTGGGCGGTGAAGCCGGGCGGGGGATCGAGTGTGACCAGGGGGTGTCCGATTGCTTCGATCAGTGAGCGGTAGACATCCATCCGTTCTTCCGGCGAGCGGTCGGCGAAGGCGATCCCGTCCAGATTGCTGACCATCGGCAGCACGAGGTCGGCACCTTCCTCCGCGAAACGACGACAACGTGTGACCACCTCATCGAATCCCAGCTCATCCGCGTCTGACCTGGCGATGATCAGCAGATCGTCGGAGCCGCGCGCTTCAACGGCGAGCTTCACCCGTGCAACGGCAGCATCCTGGTCAACCACGCTTCGCCCGCCGAGGAAGGGGCAGCGTTTCGGGTCGGCCTGGTCCTCGATCTGGATGGCTGCCGCGCCAGCCCGCACGAATTCACGGACTGTCCGGTGGACGCTGTTCGGACCGCCGAAGCCGGTGTCGACATCGACGATGACGTTGAGGCCAGGGGTGGCCGCCGTCAGACGTGCCGTGTGATCCGCCAGCTCACGCATGGTGGCGATACCCATGTCGGGAGCACCAAGTTGGGTGGCTTCGAAAGCGAAACCGGAAGCGTAGATCGTCGAGAAGCCGGCGCGCCGCGCGAGGACCGCAGTCAGGGCGTCATGGGCGCCGGGGGCGATGACCCCGCCAGAGGCCAGTTGGGTTCGAAGAGAGTTCATTGTTTTCTCCAGCCGGTCAGAAAGTTTTGTCGGAAGGGGTTGCGCCACCGTCGTTCATATGGTGAACTGTTGCACAGTGTACACATTCGACGAAAGGAATCACATGAGTGTTCAGGAAAAATCAGCGGTTGCGGCCGTTGAAGTGCCCTACCCGATGCAGTCCCGTCAGGACCTGATCGTGGCCGCGGAGCTGGAGCATGACCTCGGTACCCTGCGTCAGGAGTACGGTCCGGTGGTTCCCGCCCTCATGCCCTTCGGTGAAGGAAACGCCTGGATAGCGATCGGTTACAACGAAGTCCGTCAGGTGATGAGCGATGAGCGCTTCGTCGTCTGGAAGCACCGGGGCAACAACTACCCGCGACTTCGTTTCAATGAGGGCAACCGCCCGCCGTTCCGGATGGCCTTCGACAAGATGGACGGCCCCGAGCAGATCGCCCGCCGCCGTGTACTGGCCAAGCACCTCTCCGCTCGCCGGGTCATGGGGATGCGCGAGGAAACCCGCAACAAGGTCGAGAACTTCCTCGACCGCTTCATCGCTCAGGGTCAGGGCAGCGATCTGATGAGCAATTTCGTGGAGCATGTTCCCCTCGCCGTCATTTCTGATCTGCTTGGCGTTCCCGCTGAGGAGACGGACATCTTCCTGGAGGCCGCTCTCGACCACATGAACGGCCGTATCACCACCGAGGAACAGGCGAACGCCCACATCACCAAGGTGAATGCATACTTCGATCATCTGGTCGCGCGACGACGTAAAGAGCCGGGCGACGACCTGATCAGCGCGCTGCTCAACGACGTCGGCGGTCTCTGGGATGACGAGGAACTGGGCGGTGTGGGATTCGTCCTGCTCACCGCAGGTCATGACTCCACCGCATCGATCATCGGCGGCATCTTGTTCTGGCTCGCCCACGACCCCGAGCGTTTCCAGTACCTGAAGGACAACCGCGATATCCTGCCGCGAGCCATCGAGGAGTTCCTCCGCGTGGTGCCCGCCGGCACCGGTACCCGCGTGCGCATCGCCACCGAGGATGTCGAGATCGGGGGTGTTCTGGTGAAGAAGGACGAGGGCATCCACCCGGTGGTGCACCCCGCCAACTTCGACGAGACGATCTTCGAGAACCCCGACGAGCTCAACTTCGCGCGCGAGGGCGAGACCCATCTGCGCTTCGGTTTCGGCTCCCACGCCTGCCCCGGCAACCAGCTGGCACGCATGGAGATCCGCGAGGTCCTCGACGCGGTGCTGGACCGCTTCGCCACCATCGAAGCCGCGACACCGTCCGAGAACTGGCGCGGCGACATGCTCATGCGTGGCCCTAAGCAGCTGCCGGTCACCTGGACCCTGGAGGAGGACAAGTCATGAAGGCCGTGATCATCGGGGCCGGTGCCGCTGGCCTGGCGGCCGCAGAGGCCCTGACGGAACGAGGTTGGGAAGGCGAGATCGTCCTGGTCGGTTCGGAGAACCACCTGCCCTACGACCGCCCACCACTGTCGAAGGCGCTGCTCGCCGGCACCGAGGAGTTCGATTTCGTCCGTCTGTGCACGGATGAGGACATCACCAGGAACAACATCAACCTGCTTCTCGGCGCGACCGCCACCCGACTGGACTCCTCCGCCCACACCGTGGAGTTGTCCACGGGCGAGACCCTGAACTACGACAAGCTCATCATCGCCACCGGCGTCGACGCCCGTCAGCTGCCGGCCACCGCGGAGATAGACGCCGCAGTCACCCTCCGCACCTTCGACGACGCCATGAAGTTCCGCGCAGAGATGGTGGAAGGACGCCGCATCCTCGTCGTCGGGGCCGGTTTCATCGGCCTCGAGGTCGCGGCCACCGCCGTCCTCAAGGGCTGCACCGTGGATGTGGTGGAACCCTCACCCGGGGTCCTCTACGGAAAATTCCCGCAGGTGCTGGCTGAGCGCATCGAGACATCACACGTCGAACAGGGCGTGACCTTCCACTTCGGCAAGGTCGTCGACACCTGGAACGCGCAGGACGGCAGGCTCGGGTCCGTGGTGCTCTCCGACGGCACCGAGCTCCGGGCGGACGCGGCGCTCATCGGCATCGGCACCGTTCCCGCCACCGGCTGGTTGGACGATACCGGCCTGGAGATCGGTAACGGCATCATCTGCGACGCCCACGGGCTGGCCGCACCCGACATCTACGCCATCGGTGATGTGTCGAACTGGTTCCACCCACTTGTCGGAGAGAGCCGGCGTATCGAACACCGCCTCAGCGCCGGTGAGCAGGCGCAGATAGTCGCCGCCGAACTCACCGGCACCGAATCCGGCCACCTGGATCTGCCCTTCTTCTGGACCGACCAGTACAAGGAGAAATGGCAGGCCTACGGCTATGTCGATTGGGAGGCCGACATCGAGATCGTCCTGGACGAGCCCGAGAGTAACAAACTCGTCGCGGTGCTTCGCCGGGACGGTCGTCTCGAGGCGGTGATCGGGAAGAACGCTGTCAAACAACTCATGCCCTACCGCCGAGAACTGAAACAGGCCGCGGCCGAACAACTCGCCAACGCCAACTAGATCACCAGGAAGGACCATCGTCATGAACACCACCACTACAGCAAGGAGCAACACCATGAAGGTCATTGTTGACACCGACAAGTGCATTGCCGCCGGCGCCTGCGTCATGGAGGCAATGGAAGTTTTCGATCAGCGAGATGAGGACGGTGTGGTCATCCTGCTGCAGGAGTCGCCGTCGGAGGACCAGCATGCGAATGTCCGCCGAGCGGTCCACGCCTGCCCCGCCAAGGCGATTGTGCTCCAGGACTAAACCATGACAACAACCATCATCCCCACCGGCCGCCTCGCCGCAGTGACAGGCGGCGCCAGCGGAATCGGCCTGTCGACCGTGAACAGGCTCCGCGAAGACGGACACCAGGTGCTGATCATCGACCGCTCCGAGCAGTCGCTTGAGTTGGCGGAGAAGCTCTCTACTGAGGAGCTTCCGGTCCACGCAAAGGTCGCGGACCTGAGCAGCGCAGAGGAAATCAACCGGGTCACCGGCGAGATCGACCGGGATTTCGGCGGTGTGGACATTCTGGTCAACAACGCCGGCATCCATCCGAAACGCCCCGACAGCAGCCATTTCCCGATTGAAGAGATCACGCTCGACCAGTGGAATCTGGTGATGAACGTGAACATGACCGCCACGTTTTTGCTCTCGCAGTGGGCGATGAAAGGCATGACCGAGAAGGGCTGGGGGCGGATCGTCAACGTCGCTTCCCGGGCCGGCCGCATGTACATGCCGATCAGCGGCGCCCACTATGCGGCCAGCAAGGCCGCGGTCATCGGTTTCACCCGCACCCTGGCAGGCGACTGCGGTCCCCACGGCGTGACCGCCAACACGGTCGCCCCGGGCCGGATCAAGACTCCGTTGTCTGATGTCAGCGGGCTGGGCTCCAGCCAGAACCTGCATGAGGAGTTCGCCAGGACCGTTCCACTACGTCGCGTGGGAACCTCCGATGAACTCGCCGCCGCCATCTCCTTCCTCGCATCTGAGGACTCAAGCTTCATCACCGGTGCCGTCATTGACGTCAACGGCGGAGTGTTCGGATAACCACTCACCACCAGCCACGAACTGATCAGGAAGGAACTGACCATGGATAACCAGGAGGCCGATGTCATCGTCATCGGCGCAGGAATCGCCGGCCTGTCCACCGCCGCCCGCGCGGCGGAGCAGGGCCTGGGGGTGGTGCTCGTGGAGAAGATGTCCGCTATCGGCGGTTCTTCCGCGATGAGCGGCGGATGGTTCGCGTTCACCGGTACGCAGGAGCAGCAGGACGCGGGGATCGAGGACAGCATCGAGCTGTTCCGTTCGGACCTGCGAAAGGTCGGAGGGTACCGCAACAACCCCGCACTCGTTGAGGCCTACATGGACAATCAGCTCCAGACCTACGAGTGGCTTCGCGCTAAAGGGGTCAGCTTCGGGGAGGTCGAGATCAGCTCCGGCCAATCAGCCCCCCGCGGTCACAGCACGCGTATCCGTGAGGTGCTGCAGCTCCTCCATGAGGATTTCACCGCCAACGGCGGAGAGACGCTTTTCGACGCCCGCGTCACCGCCCTGGACCGTAACGCCGACGGTCGTGTCACCGGGGTCATCATCAACGATGACACGCAGCTCAACGCAGTTCTCGGCGTGGTCATAGCCTCGGGGGGATTCTCCCGGTCCAGGGAGTTGCTGTCTGTCTTCGCCCCGGAACAGTTGTCCGCGATTCCCTACGGCGGTCCCGGTAACACCGGCGACGGACTGCGCATGGGATGGAAGCTGGGTGCGGGCATGGCCGACATGTCCTCGATCTCGGGGACCTACGGTTCGCATCCGGAAACTACCGATGAACAGCAGGAACTACTCACCTCTTATTACATGGGCGGCATCATCGTGAATACGGACGCCAGGCGCTTCGTCGATGAATCCGTGGACTACAAGACCCTGGGTTCCGCAGTCCTCACCCAGCCCCAAGCGCTGGCGTTCCAGATCTTCGATGCTCCGGTCCGGGCGAAGTCGCACCGCGGCATTGCCCTGAAGGACATGGACACCCTGGAGGATCTCGGTCATCTGCCGAGCGCGGACACGCTTGAAGAACTTGCCGGCCTTGTCGGGATCCCCGCTGACCAGCTGGTGGGCACCGTCGATAAGTACAATGCCGCCATCCGTGGCGGGGAAGCCGACGAGGTGGGCCGCACCCATCTGTGCAACGGGGTGGGCGAGCTCCAGCCGATCGAGGTCGGGCCATTCTACGCCTATCCGGCGAAGACCCTGATGACCACCACTTACGGCGGTCTCACCTTCACGCCGCAGGGCAAGGTCACGGACGTCGACGGTGAGGTCATCGACGGCCTCTATGCCGTAGGGGAAGTGACCGGAGGCTTTCATGGGGCGGCCTACATGACCGGCAGCTCCCTGGGTAAGGGGTCAGTATTCGGATGTGTGGTGGCAGACACCCTGGCCAGCAGCTATGTGGGGGCCGTCAATGGATAACCGCATTCTTGCGCATCTCCGCGCGGGCACCACATCGACGGGTGTCAACGTCCAGACCAACAGTCCGGAGATCGTTGAGATGGTCGGGTACGCCGGTTTCGATCATGTCATGATCGACTGGGAACACGGTTCCTTCGGCACCGACGCCGTCGTCGCCATGATCCGGGCGGCGCAGCTGACCGAGGTTACCCCGATCATCCGTATTCCCTCTGATGACCCTGTGTGGATCAAACGGGTCCTGGATGCGGGGGCGCTGGGGGTGGTGGTCCCGCATATCTCCACCAGGGAGCAGGCGGAGACCGCCGTCAATGCTGCCCGCTATCGTACGGACGGTACGCATGGTGCCCGTGGTGCCTGTCCGAGTGTGCGTGCCGCCAGCCACATGGCCGCGAACTGGCGGGAATTCGTTCACCGGTCCAATGAGAATATTTTCGTGGCCCTGGCCATTGAGAGCCCTGAGGGCGTGGCGGCGCTGGATGAGATCCTGGAGGTTCCTGGCATCGACGCCATCTTCTTGGGCACCTTCGACCTGGCGCATGAGATGGGTTTCTACGGTGACAACAGTGCGGCTGAGGTAGTGGAGCAGATCGACCGGATCATCGCCGCCACCAGGAAAGCCGGTGTCCCGCTCTTCGCCACTCTCTACCGGGGCCGCACCGATGAAGAAGTGGCCGCGGAGTTCCAGCGGTGGCGGGATCTCGGCGCGCAGGTGTTCAACACGATCAGCGATCGTCGCCTGTTTCTGCAGGGCCTTGAGGACCGCCTGGGGCAATTACAGCAATGAATTGATTGTGGTCAGGACCGCTTCCAGCTTATGACTTACCCTTACACGGAGTATTGTTGATCTGTAGAACACATTTCTCGTGGTATCAGCCTTTCCTTCGATAAGGGGTCCTGTTCCCGAATCGAGTACCACCTGACTAGAGAGAGCGGGACAGATATGATCGCCGGTAAACTGCAAACGGTTTCAGTAGTGGATGCTCTGCAAGAGCATCTCCGCAACTACATTTTCAGTGGACGAATTGCGGCGGGGGAGAGGATCAAGGAATCCCCCATGGCCAGGGAACTGGAGGTCTCCCGGCATACCCTGCGCGCGGCTCTCTCGCGTCTGGAGAATGTCGGTCTGCTCGAATACCGGGAGAATCACGGCTGGTCAGTGCCGCAGTTTGGCCAGGAGGAGTACGCAGATATCCTTCTGCTTCGCGAGTCGCTTGAGAAAACCGCCTACAGGGTGGCGGTGGAAAAGGGCGTGAAGCCGGATGCGCGAGTGCATGATGCACTGGCGCGGATCAGGGGTATGACCCAGGAAACTCCCTGGTCAGAGCGCATTGATGCAGACGCTGCGCTCCACCAGGCGCTGGTGGACCTGGCCGGCAGCCCTCGTCTCAGCCGTGCGTTCTCCGACATGATGGACGAGTTCCGGCTCTGTCGCATGCAGTCTCTGGCCTGGCTGGAGCAGCTCCCGGTTGATCGCTGGATCCAGTTCCATGTGGAACTCATCGAGGGGTTGAGCTCTGATGATCCTGACGTTGAGTCCATCGCCGGTAATCACTTTGTCGCGGATCCCTGGAACGCCCCGCGGGCGAATGTTTCGCATGATCGGGGAAGGGAGGTGGTTTCGCAGTGACCGCCGATCTTGCCTGGGGGATCAAGCACAGCTTTCTCGGTTACCTGGAGAGTCTGCCCGATTGCATGATCACCACGGAGGACGGCGCGTCCCGGGACGAGGCCACCGGGGCCTTCGTCTTCCCCTCTGCCCGCAGAATTGAGCTCGACGGCAATGGGTATCGCCTTGAGTTCAAGGGCGATGTACGTATCAAGGCGCACGGCGGGATGCTGCTGGTTATCTTCATGCATCCCTGGCTGACCTTCCTGGATGGTCGGGTGGAGCTCAGTGTCGTGGACCTGATGCACTGGCCGGACACCTCCAGGCGGGAAGTTCTGGGTATCTCGGACACCACCCACGGCACGGAGTTTCCGCTGAGGTTGGCGGAATCTGCCCTTGAAACCTTCAACGGGGTTTACCAGGCGGGTGAACCGCTCGATCCTGTGAAGCTGGTCTAGAAAAACAAAAATGCTCCTCCACTGGGAGGAGCATTTTTTGTCCACCTACTCGGACCGCAGGATGAAGTCCGCACCACGCTCAGCGATCATGAGCACACCGGCATGGATATTGGCGGTCAGTTCGCCGGGCATGACGGAGGCATCAACCACACGTAGGCCGGTGATGCCGTGGACACGCAGCTGCGGATCGACCACGGACAGAGGGTCGGTTCCCATGCGGGCGGTGCCGGCATAATGGAAGGCCGTGTCGCCCGTTTCCTTGATGTAGTCCAGGAGCGCCTCATCGGAGGCATCGACCTCCGGGCCGGGGGCGATTTCCTTGACTTCATATTCTGCTGGCATGGCGGCGGCGATCTTTTCTGCGATCCGCATGCCGGCGAGCAGAACCTGTCGATCCTCCTCCTCGGAGAGGTGGTTGAAGGTGTAGCTTGCGCTGGCCAGGGGGTCGGCGGAGGTGATGCGGGCATGGCCGCGGCTCTTCGGCCGTCCCTGGTACATGCCCAGGCGGAATCCGGAGAAGTTCGCCAGGTCCCAGCCCTGGTCACCGGGCATGAAGGGGAGGAAGTGGAGCTGGAGGTCCACGTCGTCGGAAAGCTCGCTGGCCTGCAGGTAGGAGCCGGCCAGGGATGCGCCGATGGTGAGCGGGCCGTTACGGTCGCCTGCGAAGTAGCGGAGGCCGTTGAGTGCCTGCTGGATTGGGGTGCGCATCACCTTGTTGAAGGTGTACCGGGAGTTGGTGGTGTATTTGCGTCCCACCTGGAAATGGTCCATGAGGTTCTCGCCGACTCCGGGGAGATCGTGGATTACCTCGATGCCGTGTTCCTTGAGCAGGGCGGCCGGGCCTACCCCGGAAAGCTGGAGCAGCTTCGGGGTCAGCAGGGCGCCTGAACTCAGGACGACCTCCCTGGCGGCGGTGACACTCAGCTCTTCGGTGCCGTGTCGGTAGGTGACACCGGTGGCGCGCTTGCCCTCGAAGTTGATTTTCACCACCGTGGATTCAGCCAGGACGGTCAGGTTGGAACGTTTGCGGGCCTCCTTGAGGAAGGTCCGTGAGGTTGAGGACCGTACTCCCCGGTGGGTGGCCAGGTCCCAGTAGCCGGAGCCCGCGGGATTGCCTGAGTTGAAGTCGACATTCTTGCTGGTCCCCAGGAACTTTGCGGCGGTGTCGATGTAGGCATCGGCCAGCGGGTTCTTCCAGCGGGCACGCTCAATACCGATCGGCCCGTCCGCCCCGTGCAGGGCTGTGTTGCCGCGGTGGTCGGATTCGTATTTGCGATGGAAGGGAAGGTTCTCTTCCCAGCTCCAGCCCTCCGCACCGGCCTCCACCCACGCGTCGTAGTCGCTCTTGATTCCGCGGACATGGACCAGGCCGTTGATGGCACTGGATCCTCCGACGAGTCGGCCGTAGGGGAGGGCGTACTGGCGGCCGTTGATGGCCTCCTCGGGCTCGGTCTGATTATCCCAGGAGGTGTACTTCTTGTTGAAGATGATCTTGGCGAAGCCCAATGGGATGCGGGACCAGAGGCTCTTGTCCTCGGGGCCGGCCTCGATGAGGAGTACCTGGTTGCGGGGGTTCTCGGAGAGCCTGGAAGCGACGATCGCGCCTGCTGAACCTGCGCCGACGACGATGTAGTCGAACTGGCGGGGGAGATGTGTCACGTGATCTGCCTTTCATTAAACGTCAACTGTTGTGTTGTGTCACATTTTTCCCCATTAATGAACACCTGTCAATAACCTCGCCACAGTTAAGCTGTTCTCATGGAAAAACAGCCTGCCAATGCCGGACTTGTGGGGCGTCGCGAAACCCTCCGGGGGTCATCTGATGTGCGGGCCGTCCGCACGAGGGGGCAGATTGCGGAAGCCCTGGAGAGGCTCACGGGGCGGGGGGTGGAAATCACCGTCAGCTCGATCGTCCGGGAAGCCGGCATCAGTCGGGGTACCTTCTACACGCACTACTCCGGCCTCGAGGAGCTCGCCGTGGAGCTCCAGGCCGAGATTGTGCACCTCCTCGCCGGACTGGAGCGCACCCGTGCCCACCTTGACCCCGAGGAGCTGGTGCGTTCGCGCCGGGACAGTATCGCTGAGGCTCTGGGCGGGGTGGTGGAGCACTATTCCAGGTACCGGTCCTTCTATGCGGCGGTGTTCTCGATGCCGGTCTCGCAGGCGAATGCCAGGCTGCGCGTTGAGGCATTGGCTGCGGAACTGTACGAGCACATGTCCGTCGATGCGGTGGTGCCCGCGGGGGTGAATATCCGGCTGGCGGCGCTGTTCATCGCTGGCGGGTGGACGACCGTGATAACGGACTGGGTACTGGGCGATCTTGAGGCCACGGAAGGGGATGTGACCCGGCACATGGTCATGCTGGTCCCGGAATGGTTGTACCGACTGCGTCCAACGGCCGACGGGGAGGCGGGCGGGGAGTGACGGCAGTTGCGAAAATATGACAGAAGTGAGCTGGACCACTTGCGGGGCGCGCATATTTAGTAGACACTTGTCGATAAGTAAGTGTGGCACAGTTCCACCCTTCCTTTTCTCCAGCGTCTCCAGACATGAAAGGCCCGATCATGGCCCCCTTTTTCGACCCCGCATACATCAAGGACTACGGCCTCTACATCAACGGCGAGTGGATCTCGCCCACGGGCCGGGAGCTGATTGAGGTGGACAACCCAGCCACTGAGGAGATCATCGCCCGCGTGGTGGAGGCAACGGAATCAGATGTGGATGCTGCGGTCAGTGCCGCCCGCGCCTCCCATGACGATGGGCGCTGGTCAGCGCTCTCGCCGAAGGAGCGTCAGAAGGTCCTGATCCGTTTCGCCGAGATCATGGATGAGCGCAAGGCTGAGCTCGTCGAAATCGACATCGCCGAATGTGGTTCAGTGGGCTGGTTTGCGGATGTCGGTCAGGTCGGCGGTGCCATCGCCCACCTTCGTTCCACGATCGAGGCCATGGACCGTTTCGAGTGGGAGAAGTCATCGCCCATCCACTTCGGCAACGGAATCGGGCAGGGGCAGGTTGTCCGGGAGAGTTATGGTGTTGCGGCCCTGGTCAGTGCCTATAATTTCCCGTTGTGGCTGAACATGACCAAGCTTGCCCCGGCCCTGGCCGCCGGCTGCTCCGTGGTGCTCAAGCCGGCCTCGACCACTCCGCTCGAGGGGCTCATCCTGGCAGAGATCGGTGAGCAGGCAGGAATCCCGCAGGGCGTGATCAACGTGATCACGGGCGGGCGGATCCCCACCCAGGCCTTGACCACTCATCCCGGCGTCGACCTGGTCAGCTTCACCGGTTCTGATGCCGTGGGGGCGCAGATCTACCAGCAGGCCGCAGCCTCCATCAAGAAAGTTGTCCTCGAGCTCGGCGGTAAGAGTCCCAACATTGTGTTCGAGGATGCCGACCTCGACGCCGTCGCCACCCAGGTGGTCACCCACACCATCATCCAGGCGGGCCAGGGCTGTTCACTGCTCATGCGCACCCTGGTGCACCGCTCGCGTCATGACGAGCTCGTGGAGAAGGTCGCGGCAGGCCTGGCGGCCATCAAGGTCGGCGACCCGACCGCGGCGGACACTCAGATGGGCCCACTGATCTCTGAGGCACAGCG
This sequence comes from Corynebacterium hylobatis, assembly GCF_003955685.1. Taxonomy (GTDB): domain Bacteria; phylum Actinomycetota; class Actinomycetes; order Mycobacteriales; family Mycobacteriaceae; genus Corynebacterium; species Corynebacterium hylobatis. The sequence goes on along the minus strand of NZ_RXHJ01000006.1, from coordinate 99,726 downwards.
CCAGAAGGTGGAGGAACTCATTGCCTCCGGTGTGGAGGCCGGCGCGACTCTGGTCACCGGCGGCCGACGCCCGGAGGGTCTGGGCAAGGGCTACTACATTGAGCCCACCCTGTTCGCGAATGTGGACAACTCCTCCCGTATCGCCCAGGAGGAGTTCTTCGGCCCCGTCAACGTGATCATCCCCTTTGACACGGATGATGAGGCCGTCGAGCTCGCCAACGATTCCATCTACGGTCTCTCCGGCGCCGTGAACACCCCCGACACCATCCGCGCTTATAACATCGCCCGCCGTCTACGCACCGGCGCCGTGGTCATCAACGGGGGCGGCGGCGCCTTCCCGGACATCTCCATGCCCTTCGGTGGCTACAAGGCCTCGGGCATCGGCCGGGAGTACGGCGAGTGGGGCATCGAGGAGTACCTGCAGACCAAATCCATCGGTTGGGCGTCCGGACGCTAGAACCACCGCTTATCGACGCCCGCCTCTCCCCGCCTTCGAAGGCGGGGAGAGGCCGTGGTGGTTATGGGGACTACGAGTGGAGGAGTGGCTGTGCCGGCAGAGACAATTCCGGGGCGGGGTGGCGGCCGGCTTGCGGTGGGTGCGCTGGTCTTCGCCAGCCTCGTGGCGGGGTTGCTGCAATCCATCGTCCTGCAGATTCAGGACGAACTCCCTGCCCTGCTGGGCAGCACCCGGGAGGTGACAGGATGGATTGTCACCGCCACGATTCTTGCCGCCTGTGCGTTCTCCCCGGTCTCCTCCCGGCTGGGGGACATGCTCGGCCGCAAGCGGGTCACTGTCTCCCTATTGATGATTCTGGCCTTGGGGTCTGCTGTTGCTGCACTGGCACCCAATGTGTGGATCGTGATCCTGGGGCGTGCTCTCCAGGGTCTGGCCATCGGTGTCATTCCCCTGGCCATGTCCATTCTCAAGGACATCGTGCCCCCGGCCCGCCTGGGTGGTGCGATTGCGTTGACCTCCGGCACTCTGGGCATCGGTAGCGCAGTGGGGCTTCCGCTGGGCGCGCTGGTCAACGAATACGCCAGCTGGCGGGGAATCTTCTGGGTCTGTTTCTTCCTCGCGGTATTGAGCACAGGATGGGTTCAGTGGGCGGTTCCCGCCCACCAGGTCCGCTCGCACGGAGACTTCGATGCCCTGGGGGCGCTCGGCCTGGGGCTCAGCGTGACCGTGCTGCTCATCGGGTTGGCGCAGTCCCTGCCCTGGGGCTGGGATTCGGTGGCGACGCTGGCCACTTTCGGAGTCGGTGCGGTGTCGATGGCGGCGACCATCGCCCACCTGTGGCGGCGTAGCCATCCCATCATCGATGTCCGGTCCTCCCTTGCGCCACGGGTCCTGCTGACCAATATCAGCGCTCTGCTCATGAACTTCTCGATGATGGGCGCCATCATTGTTTTCCCGCAGCTCATGGCCCTACCCGCTGATGCTCCCGCCGGTCTGGGGATCGATCGGGTGCTCGCGGGTCTGATCATGATGACTTCCGGCGTCACCACCGCCCTGGCCACGCCGTTGATCACTTCGCTGAATGCACGCTTCGGCCCGAAGCGACTCATGGTGGCCGGCACCTTCGTGGTCGGCGTCTGCCTGGGGCTCGGGCTGGTGGCTCCCTGGAGCGCGGGGCTGTTCCTCGGCATCAACATCGGCCTGGGATTCGGATTCGGAATGTCCTTCGCCGCCATGCCCCAGATCATCATGGAATCAGTGGATCGACGGGACACCGCCGCGGCAAACGGATTGAACGCTCAGCTGAGGTTCTTCGGCACCGCAGCAGCGTCGGCGATCCTGGCGGCGGTCCTGGCTCACTGGTCAATCGGCCATCACGGCGTCGTGGTGCCCACTGTCTTCGGCGTCGAGCTGGCCATCGTGCTGTGTAGCGCAGCGGCCTTCGTGGCCACCGTGCTGTGCCTGTTCATTCCGACGGCAGCGCGCAGCTAAGCCCACGCCGAGGCGTGGGCTTAGCTGATGGCGGGCGCGACGTCGATAAGTTCAGTCAACCAGGTCGAAACGAACCGGCAGGGACTTCACCCCACCCACGAAGTTGGTCTGCAGGACCTTGCGTCCGTCCAGCAGCTCGATGTTGCGGACGCGAGGGAGGAGCTGCTCCAGCAGGATCCGCAGCTCGAGACGGGCCAGGGGCTGGCCGAGGCAGGAGTGCGGGCCTGAGCCGAACGCGATGTGCGGATTCGGCTTGCGGTCGTGCCGGAAATTCTTGGGGTCGGGGAAGATGTCCTCGTCGCGGTTGGCGGACTGGAAGAGCAGCATGAGTCGGTCGCCGGCCTCGATCTTCTGGCCGCGCAGTTCGTAGTCGACGGCGGCCTGATGCACGAAGTGTTTGACCGGCGAGGCCCAGCGCAGACCCTCGTTGATCAGGTTCGGGATCAGGGAGAGGTCCTCCTGGACGGCCCTGAGCTGTTCGGGGTTCTTTGCCAGCTGCTCGAAAATCACCGCGGTGGTGGTGGAGGTGGTGTCATGACCCGCACCGGAGATCGCGATGTAGTAGCCGATGCACATCTTGAGCGGGTAAAACTCGCCGTTGCTCATGCGTGCATTGGCGATCAGGCTGGCCAGGTTGTCCTCGGGCTCTTTGCGGAGTTTCTCCACCAGCTTCGTGTAGTACGCGAAGAAGTCCTTGATGTTGGCCAGGTTCTGCTCCGCGGCGGCCGTGGGGGAGTCCGTTGCGATTCCTGCGCGACGGGACTCGGGATCGTTGACGCCGAAGCGCTCATGTGCGAGCTTCATGATCTGCGGCTCATCCTCCTCGGGCACGCCGAAGAGCGTCATAACGACGTGCAGGGGGTAGAACCAGGCGAAATCCTTGGAGAAGTCAATCTCGTTCACGCCGGTCTGGAGGTGGCGGTCAATCACCTTGTCGGCCAGCTCGCGGATACGGTCGTTCCACTTCTTCAGCTCAACCGGGCGGAACCAGCCCTGCGCAATGTCGCGGACCATGGTGTGCTCCGGCGGGTCCATCATCTGCAGGGACTCCAGGGGTCGGAGGGTGCCGTGGGTTCTGAGTGTGTAGTCGTCGCCGGCCCTGGTGTTGAGGATCGGATTGTGGGTTCCGGGATTGTCCGGGCCGCCACCATTGGGGAAGATTTCTGGCTGGCGCTCGATCTCAAGGATGTCGGCGTGCTTGGTCACCAGCCACAGTGGGTCGTAACCGTCGACCTCGACCTTGGCCAGTGGTGCGTTGGCACGCAACCATTCGTAGGCCTTGAACAGGGCTTCCTCATCGAGGTGACCTGTGGGCAGAACGATCTGCTCGGCAATTTCCTGGGGGACGCGGGTCTGAGTTGCGGTCACAACTCCTCCTTCAGATTCGGGGCTTTGTTGGTCGGGGACGTTGGGGGCTGTGCGGATGGAGCCAGCCCGCCAGAAAACTTTCGGATTCCTATTGAACAGCCGTGGGCGTGTGTGTAGTGTCACATCTTACATGCACAGTTACACTGTGGCACAGTTCGTCAGAATTTGGAACCATCTCCAGGAACAATTTCTGTCCACCAGAACGAAATGAGGAATCCCTTGAGCGTGAAAGAAATTCGCCGACCTGCCCTCAGGTCCGCCCGCTACGTGATCGCCACCCTCGCTGTCGCGGGTACTTTCGCTGTCGCCGCCTGCGGGGACTCCAGCAGCTCCACCTCGGCCACCGGCGGGGCAGCCGGGATCGATGAAGTGACCCTTTCCTACAGTGACCTCACCTCTGCGACTTCAAGTGCGGGTGAGTCCGTGCAGGAGTGGATCGACTCTCTGGAGACAGACTCGGGCGGCAATGTCGTCGTCGAGCCCTACTGGTCGAGCTCCCTGCTCACCAGCAATGATGCGCTCTCCGGAACCGGCTCCGGCATCTCCGACATCACTTACACCGTGGTGACTTATCAGCCACAGGCACTGCCCGTGGCCAACTGGATCAATGAACAGGGCTCGCTGCCCATGGATTCCTACCCCCACAACCAGCTGCAGACCGTGGGTGTGATGAATGAGCTGTTCAACACTGAGGACATGGCCGCTGAATTCGATTCCCAGGGCGTGAAGTTCCTGGCCTCCACCAGCGTGGCCGGCAAGTATGACCTGCTGTGCAGTAAAGAAGTCACCGATCAGACCGACCTCAACGGCCTGCGCGTCCGTGCCCCTGGGCCCGTGTGGGCGGCCGAAGCTGAGGCTCTCGGCATGACCGTGGTCAACGTCGCGCAGGGTGAGACCTACGAGGCGCTCCAGCGTGGCCTCATCGACTGCCAGATCGGTGCACCCTTCATGTACGAGGACTACGGACTCAATGAGGTGGCCAAGCACTACTATCCGGCGGGTTTCTCCGCCAACATGGGTCTCGTCCTGTTGATGAACCTGGACAAGTGGGAGAGCCTCTCCCCGGAGACCCAGGCCCTCCTCCAGGAGAGCATGAAGGATTACGCAGCCGGGCGCACCCAGGCGGACATCGAGTCCCAGATGGCCTTCTTTGACCGCCGCGAGGAGCTCGGCATCACCACCCACGACGTCACCGAGATGAACGCCGCGCTCGCGGAGTTCCAGGAGTCCCAGCGTGACGGCTGGCTGGACCGGGCCCCCGCCGGGGTCTCTGACGCTGCGGCCACCGGTGAGACCCTCACCACCGCCATCGACTCCTGGGCCGAAACCGTCACCGAAGACGTTGCTGTGGCGGAATCCGGGGAAGTGGCCTCCGAATCCATCGACGACTTCCCCGCCTGGCAGGACCGCCTGTCCGATGTCTTCGCAGGCCGCACCGAAGGCTAAGGGCCAACAACCCTCATTTTCCCAAGTGGGAAGGATACCTCCATGCTGCAAGTCCGTCCGCAGAGTCGCTCACCACTGAGCGGTCTCCTAAAAATCGTCCACGGTGGAAGCTCGGCACTGCTTGTTGTCTCCGGGGTCGCGCTGTCGATCATGGTGCTGCTTGTCTCCTATGACGTGCTCATGCGCAACCTCCTCGGCTCCGCCATGACCGGCGTAGCCGAGTACGTCTCTGAGTGGCTCATGCCCGCCACCATTCTTTTCGCACTGGCCTACACCGAGCGCAAGAACGAACACATCCGGGTCACCATCATCGAGGACTCCATCAAGGGTGGTCCCCAGAAGACCCTCCGTGTCCTGGGGCAGCTGACTTCCGTGGCCGTGGCGCTGGTTCTCACGTGGAGCTCCTACCAACTGGCGCTCGACTCCTTCGGCATCCGTGAGACCGTCCCCATGGGCACCGAACTCCTGGCCGTCTGGCCCGTCAAGGTGGCGGTTTTCGCGGGCTGGCTCTGGCTGAGTGGCCAGACCATCGCCAACCTTGTCGCGATCGTCATTCCCGATCACGTCACTGTCCCGGCCTCGGAGGCAGACCTGCACCAGCCCGCCGATGAAGACAACCTGCCCCAACCTGGAAATGAAGGTGGTCCCCGTGCTTAGTACTGCTGTGAAGAACGACGTCGCAACGAACCTTCCGGCCGTCGGCGATTCTCCCGACAACGTCTCACACGCGAAGTCCTGGGCCTGGGTGATCGCACTGTTCGGGGGCGGCCTACTCATCGCCGCGTACCTGATGTTCGGCGGTCCGGACCGGGTTGTCATCGGCATCCTCACCGTCGTGCTCATGCTGATACTCATGCTCGCAGGAATCCACATCGGCCTGTCCATGGTGGGGGCAGGAAGCCTGGGGCTCTATTCGCTGGGCGGGGGCCCCGCACTGCAGACGACACTTGAACAGGGGACTTTCGATCCCACCGCGACGTGGCAGCTCTCTGTCATCCCGACCTTCATCCTCATGGGCACCGCTCTGTGGAAGTCGGGCCTGACCAACCGTGCCTTCGATGCCGCGAAAATGTGGCTGGGCAACGTGCCCGGGGGGTTGGCACTGACCACCACCATCTCCGGTGCGGGCCTGGCGGCATCGTCCGGCTCCACCATCGCACTCACCCACGCGCTCGGCCGCGTGGCCATCCCGGAGATGATCCGGGCAGGTTATAAGCCGGGATTCGCCATCGGCTCCACTGCGATGGCGGGTACGCTCGGGCAGCTGATCCCGCCGAGCGTTCTGCTGGTCGTCTACGCCGGCGCTGCCCAGACTTCCGTGGGCAGTCAGCTCATGGCGGGCATCATTCCGGGAATCATCCTGGCCATCGCGTTCTGCCTCTACATCCTGGCTGTCGGAATCATCAAGCCGGATGTCGCACCGCGTGCCCGACAGAACTTCACTCTCGCAGAGAAGATGAAGGGCCTGATCAAGGTCATCCCGCTGGCGGTTGTGGCCCTCGTGGTCATCGGTGGCATCGCGTCCGGCCTGTTCACTCCAACGGAGTCTGCGGCCGTCGGCTCCATCGTCGCCCTGCTTCTCGGTTGGTTCACCCGAACAGATGGCTCCAATGGCCTGAAGGACTTCTTCGGCTACATCAAGAGTGTGCTGGTGGTGGCCACCGTGGCGTCGGCCGGCATCTTCCTGCTTCTCATCGGCGTGCATGTCCTGACCCGTGTGGTCACGTTGAGTCGCCTGGCCAACAGCCTGACGGACATGATCCTGGACATCGGCCTGAATGCCGTCTCCTTCCTGTTGATCCTGGTCATCCTGTATCTGATCCTGGGCATGTTCATGGACACCATGGCCATCATCCTTCTCACCGTCCCGATCCTCGCGGCGCCGGTCACGGCCCTGGGTATCGACATGATCTGGTTCGGTGTCTTCCTGGTGATCATGGTGGAGATCGGGATGGTGACCCCACCTCTCGGTGTCCTGAGCTTCGTCATCCACAGGATCGCGCAGGATCCGGAGGTCAACCGAGGTAAACCGATTTCGCTGACCACCACGTTCATCGGTGTGATGCCGTTCGTCGGTGTTGCGCTCGTGGTCACCGTCCTGATCATCTTCTTCCCCGACCTGGTCACATGGCTGCCGCAGCAGCTGTCGGTGACCAATTAAGAGGAGCGCCATAATGAATTCACTCATGGAAGCCCATGGCACCAGCCTGGCTCACGCCTCCCTGGAGTGGGGGATCAAGGAGTCCTTCCGTAACTACTTCGAGCGTCTGCCGGATCACAGCTACGGTTTCGCCGGAGAAGCACGCAGGTGCAGCGACGGCCAGATCGAGTTCCAGACAGACCCGACTGCGGATGCCGACGTCAACACCCTGGCATTCAAGGGGGCGGTGCATCTCACCGGCCACCATGGGGCTCTGTCAGTGAGGATCGCCAACCCGCATGTGAGCTTCACTGCAGACGGTGAGGGGGTTCTCTCGGCAGAGGTTGATGAGGAGGACGGGAAGCCGGTGCGGATGGCCATAGCCAACCTCATGCGGGAGAACTCCCCCGCCCTCCAGCTGCCGAACCTGACGTTCCGGGCGCAGCTTGCCGAGGAAGGCCAGTACCTGTTCATGGGCAACTATTTCGCGGGTGATGCGATGGACCCTGTCAGCATCTGGTTCACCGCTCCTTAAACAGCTTGCTGACGTGCCCCTGCAGCCAGGGGTCCGGGTGGGGTCGGCCTCGCCGGCCCCATTTCTTAGGCTTCAAAATAAATGTTGAACAGTTCGACAATAATGAGATTTCCTGAAGGAGAACCACGACGATGACCATCGAATACGACAGCCTCTTTATCGGGGGTAAATGGCAGACACCGTCATCGGAGGACCGCATCCGGGTTCATTCGACGGCCACGGAGGAATACATAGGAAGCGTCCCGGAGGGGAAGAATGAGGATATTGACAGCGCTGTTACGGCTGCTCGAGTAGCGTTCGACGACCCAGAAGGTTGGCCCACCTGGCCGGCCGAGAGGCGGGCTGAGACACTGCGGCGTTTCGCCGGGGAACTCGAGACCCGTGGCGAGGAGATCGCGAATCGGGTCACGGCGCAGAACGGCATGCCCGTCTCCCTCTCCCAGAAGTGGGAGACCACCAACCCGGCGCAGCTGCTGCGGTTCTACGCCGACATGGTCTGTGCGCAGGAGGATGAGGTCCGTCCCGGTGTGAAGGGGAAGCAGGTGCTGGTCACACGCTCGCCGATCGGGGTGGTGGGTGCCATCCTCCCGTGGAATGTTCCCCAGAGCATCACCTTCCTCAAGCTGGCACCCGCCCTGGCCGCCGGCTGCACTGTCGTATTGAAACCCTCCCCGGAGACGGTCCTTGATGCCTTCACCGTCGCCGAGGCTGCCATGGCGGCGGGACTGCCCGCCGGCGTCCTGAACATCGTGCCCGCCGGTGGGTCCGTCAGTTCCCATCTGGTCAGCCACCCCGGCGTGGACAAGATCTCCTTCACCGGCTCCCCGGAGGTCGGCCGGCTCATCGGCGAGACCTGTGGCCGCCTACTCCGCCCCGTCACTCTGGAGTTGGGCGGCAAGTCTGCGGCCATCCTGCTCGATGACTTTGATCTGGCCGGGAACATCGATCAGCTCTACCACGCGTCGATGACCAACAACGGGCAGGTGTGCTGGCTGTCCACCCGGATCCTGGTCCCGGAATCACGCTACGACGAGATGGTCGAGCTGATCACCGATAAGGTCAGCAACCTCGAGGTCGGCGACCCCTTCGACCCCGCCACCGAGATCGGTCCCCTGGTCAGCGAACGTCACCGGGATCGCGTGGAATCCCTGATCAGACAGTCAGCCGAGGAGGGTGCACGCATCACCACTGGTGGTGGCCGTCCCGCGGACCAGGATAAGGGTTGGTTCCTTGAGCCGACGGTGTTCGCGGACGTCGACCGCAAGGGAACTGCCGCGCAGAAGGAGTTCTTCGGCCCGGTCCTCTCCATCATCAAATACACCGACGAGCAGGACGCCATCGACATCGCCAACGACTCCGACTTCGGTCTTGCCGGCAGCGTGTGGAGTGCGGACTTTGACCGTGCGGTGGGCGTCGCAAAGCAGGTGGAGACCGGAACCATCGGGATCAACGGTTACGCCACGGACCCGTCCGCGCCGTTCGGCGGGGTGAAGGCGAGCGGCCTCGGGCGTGAACTGGGGCCGGAAGGCCTGTCGCACTACCAGGTGCTCAAGTCCGTGTACCTCCTCCAGCCCAACGCGTGACGACTGAAGAACCAACCAGAAAGCAGAAGTTGATGAAAGCAGCTGTTGTCCCCTCCGCCGGAGCCGGCTTCGAGATCGTGGATGTCCAGATCGCCGCGCCTGAGGCCAAGGAGGTGCTCATCGATGTCAAGGCCGTGGGACTGTGCCACTCGGATTACACGCTGGCCAGCGCCGACCTGGGATTTCCCTTCCCCGCGGTGTTCGGCCACGAGATCTCCGGTGTCGTGCGGGAAGTCGGAGAGAACGTGACCGCTCTCCGGGTAGGCGACCCTGTCGTGGCTGCCCTGGTGCGCTACTGCGGTGAGTGCGAACGTTGTCTGTCGGGGCAGTCCTACTACTGCCGCAACGTTGACTTCACCCTGCGTGAGAAGGGGCAGTCACCGCGACTCTCGGTGGACGGGCAGGGACTCACCCAGGCTTTCGGCCTCGGCGGCTTCGCGGAGCAGGCGCTGGTCCACGAGAATCAGCTGGCAAAGATCCCGGCAGGCATTCCCTTCGAGAATGCTGCCTTGCTGGGGTGTGGAGTGATCACCGGTGCGGGTGCTGTCCTGAACACGGCGAAGGTGGGACGCGGCGAGACCGTCGCCGTCATCGGCGCCGGCGGGGTGGGCCTCAACGCGATCAGCGCGGCGGTCCTCGCCGGGGCCTCCCGGATCGTGGCCCTCGACATCTCCGATGAGAAACTGGCCAAGGCCAGCGGCTTCGGCGCCACCGACACGATCAACTCGCTGGCCACGGACCCGGTGCAGGCGATCCACGAGATCATCCCCGAGGGGATCGACCATGTCTTTGATTTCGTCGGCTCTGAACGCGTGGCCCAGCAGGGGCTGGACATGCTCTCTTATGGCGGTGCCCTGTACCTGGTGGGTATCGGCGGGGCTGACGTGACCGTCACCGTCAACGCCATGAAATTCATGCGCAACCGCAACCGGCTAGAGAGCGTCTACATGGGCAGCGCAAACCTCCAGGTGGACATCCCCTTCTTCGCGGGCCTGGAGGCGCGCGGCCTGTTGCGTCTGGATGAACTCATCTCGGAGACCATCGCGCTGGAAGACATCAATGACGGCTACCGCAGATTGAAGGAAGGCGCGGTGTCGCGGCTGGTGGTGGTCAATCCCTGACCCCAACCCCACCCCCGCCGGTACCCTCGGGGCAACCGCACCGCCGAACAGGGAGCCCCGACATGACCTATCTTCTCGCGCTCGCCCGGGACCTGGACCGCATCGAGTTGATTGATGTCCCCACGGGGAACCGTCAGGTCATCATCACTGAGACGGGCCGCCACCCGGACGGAGTGGTCTGCGACGGCCGCACCATCTTCTGGACCACCATGGGGGAGCGGACCTCGCTGAGCCCGAGCGGAGAAGCGGTGTACGCGAATGTGGACGGCGGGGTCCACGCCATCGACATCAACGGCCTCAACCGGCGTGACATCGTCGCCCCCGGCGGGACGACCACCGGAAAGCAGCTGGCCCTGGACAGTGCGGGCAACCTGTACTGGGGAAACCGCGAGGGCTTCTCGCTGGCCACCGCCCGGAAGGACGGTACTGGACTGCGGGATCTGGTCCGCCGCGACGGTTCCGGGGCGGAGCGTGACTGGATCGTCGGTCTGGCTCTCGACGAGGCCAACGGCCATATGTACTGGAGTCAGAAAGGCTCCTTCGCCGGTGGGGACGGGAAGATCTTCCGCGCTGGCCTGGAGATCCCCGCCGGCGAGACCGCGGAGAACCGCAGTGACATCGAGCTGCTCTGGGACAACCTGCCCGCCCCCATTGACCTGGAGCTTATCGGCGGTCGTCTGCTCTGGACCGACCGCGGCTCCGGTTCGCATCCCGGCGGCAACTCCCTCAACCGGGCGGTGGTCCCGCCGGTGGGGGAGAAGGGTGTGGCCCCGGAGATCCTGGCGGACGGTTTCGAGGAGGCCATCGGGCTGAGTGTGGATAAGCCAGCGCGCGTGGCCTACGTCGCGGATCTCTCCGGCAAGATCTGGGCGGTCCCGGACCCCGCTCACTCGAAACAGGGCAAGCAGCTTGTGGTGGATCTCGGTTTCCCGGTCACCGGCCTCAACCTGGTGGGGTAATTACTGCCGGGTCCATAATGAAACAACTCGAAACAACTCTAAACAACTATCCTGAGCTGGTTTTTTATCCATTTTAGAGGTCTTTTTCGGAAATAGTTGTTTGAGAGTTGTTTCAAACAACTCTGCAATTACTACCGGGTAGAGTAAAGAACATGCCCACCCCCGTATGCTCCAGCGGTCATGTTCTTCCCGACGAGATAATTTCTGCCCTCACCCATATCCGGGACGGCTCCACCGCGGATGCCCAGGAGTCAGAAATTCTGGACTTCAAGGAAGATCCTGCGCGTTCGGCTAAAGCGGCTGGGCGGAATCAGGACGCCAAGCTGGTGGATTTTCTTCTCGATGAGTGTGTCTGCCTGGCCAACGGGGAGGGAGGTGACGCGCATATCCTTCTCGGTGTCGCGGATAGAATTCCTGGTCCAGCAGCATTCACCGGTACCGACCGGGAGCCGGCCTGGTTGGTGGAGAAGATCTTTAATGGAACGAAGCCGAACCTCAGGGTGGAGGCGGAAATCATCCGGTACGAGGGAGCGAGACTGGTGTGGATCAGAATTCCCGCCGCCCTCACTGTCTATGAACGGACCAAGGGGCAGGCGACCCGTCGGATGGGTACTTCCTGCGTGCCACTCACCAATGCAGAACGCCAGGCGTTGATCGCAGCTCGGGCGAATCCTGATTTCACCGCCGCAGTCGCAGAGGCGAAAATCGAGGATCTTGATCCTCTTGCGGTTGCCGAAGCCCGCTCTCGACTGGCAGCGCGTCGATCCGCGGCCGGTCAGACGGATCCGGTTCCGCAGACCATGAATGGTCTATTGGAGGAGCTGGGGCTGCTCACGCAAAAGAAAGAGCTGACGGTAGCAGCAGAGATCCTGTTGATGCCGATGCGGCGAGGACGTTTGAGTGTTCGGCATCTATTACGCACTGTGCCCGGCGGAGAACCCCGTGTCCGGGAGATCTCTTCTCCTCTGGTGCTTGCCTTCCGCGAGATCCTTGACCGGATTTCGGAGAGCGCACCCCAGGAAATCGATCGTGTGGATCTGGGAGGAGGGCAGGAGGTGCCGTTGCCTGCTTTTCCTGCCCGGGCTGTTGACGAAGTGGTGGCAAATGCTCTCATCCACCGTGACTGGAACATGACAGCTCCCGTGGTGGTCGATCAGTCTCCCCGGATTCTTCTGGTGTGGTCCCCGGGCCCTCTGCCTTATGGGGTGACGGAGGAAAATCTTCTGACCACGGTCTCGCATCCCCGGAATCACAAACTCATGGCGGCGATGCGGATGATGGGCCTGGCGGAGGAGTCCTCCCGGGGTTTTGACCGGATGTGGGTGTCGATGCTGGCGACTGGTCGACGGGCTCCAGAGGTGGAGACCACGCAGTCGTCGGTCCAGGTGACCATTTCTGCGGGACGGCCGGACAGGGACTTTGTGGTCGGCGTACATCGGCTGACAGATGTACACGGGCGGGAAGTCATTCATTCGGTTTTCACCCTGATCGTGCTCCGGCACCTCTTTGATCATCCCCTCATCACGTTGAGGGAAGTGGCATCCCAGACTCAGCAGAGTGAACTTTCTGTTCGTGAGGGCATGGACTGGTTGGGGGACATCGGTCTGGTGCAGCCGGTGAGTGATTCTGTGCAGGAATGGGTTCTCACTGACCATTCGCGGCGTCTCCTGGCGCAGGAGAAGGAGCGCACGGTCGCCGCTGTGAGTATCCAGGAATGGTTGGAGGCGAAGCTGAACTCAGGCGCGGGTGTTCTCGCGAGGGAAGCGGCGGAGGAGCTCGGCGTTGACCGGGAGGAGATCACCGGAATCCTCCGGCATCTCCGCACGCTCGGACGAGCGATGATTGACCCGGAAGGGCCGCAGCGTGGCCCTTCCACCCGGTGGGTGGCGGGGCGCTGACCGATCACTTGAAACAACTCGAAACAACTCTGAACAACTATCCTGAGCTGGCCTTTCAGCGGTTTTGCGCCCTTTCCCGCAAATAGTTGTTTGAGAGTTGTTTCAAACAACTCCACAATTACTCTGCCTTCCCGTAGCCACCTCCCCCCGCGGTCCGGATCGAGATGCCTTCACCTGCCTCGAGGTCCACGCGGCTCAGAGAGGGCAGCTGCTCGGATCCTGCTGTCCGGTGTACCTCCACCAGCGCCGGGGTGCCGTCCGCGCCGCCGTCGAGTCCCCAGGGGAAGGTGGTCACGCGCGACGTGCCGGGGACGACGATCGCCTCGCCATGAGTGAGCCGCAGGCGTCGGTAGAGACCGTCGCCGCCGCGGGATCTACCCGCACCTCCGGTACCGCGGGCGATCTCGTAGGCCTCCACCCGCAGCGGATACTCGCGCTCGATGACCTCGCACGGGGTGTTGCGCGTGTTGGTCATGTGGGTGTGCACCGCGGAGGCGCCGTCGGCGTCGGGGTAGGCGCCCTGCCCGCCGCCGTAGGTCTCCACATAGGAGTAGTAGCGCCCCGTCCGCGGGTCGATGCCGCCCACGGTGACCATGCTCATGCTGCCGCTGGAGGCCGCCGGGACCAGGCCCTCGGTGAAGGCCTCGAAGGCACCGAGGATGGCGTCGACGATGCGTTGGGCGGTCTGGATGTTGCCGTGGGCCACCGGCGCGGGGAATTCCGCGTGGACGAGGCTGCCTGGCCTGGTCACCACGCTGATGGGTGCCATGAGTCCTGCGTTGGAGGGCAGGGTCGGGTCGGCGAGCATCTTCACCACGTAGGCGGCGCATGCCCGGGTAACCGCATAGGAGCAGTTCACCGCGCCGCGGACCTGGCCGGAGCTGGCGCTGAGGTCGATGGTGATCTCCCCGCCGGTGACGGTGACCGTGGCGGTGATGGGGATCTGCTCCTCGTCGACGCCGTTGTGTTCGAGGTGGTCGGTGAAGGAGCCGGTGCCGTCGGGAAGCTCGCTGATGGCCGCACGGGTGCGGCGCTCGGCGTAGGTGATCAGGGCGCGGGCGGAACGGGCGAAGCCGGCCACACCCCATTCCTCGACCAGTTCCAGGATGCGGCGTTCACCCAGGCGGTTGGCGGCGACCTGGGTCATGAGGTCACCGCGGGTCTTGTCGGCGGTGCGGATGTTCATCAACAGCAGCGAGAGGAGTTCGCGCTGCAGCTCGCCTGCCGCGAAGAGCCGGACCGGGGGGACGCGGACGCCCTCCTGGTAGATCTCCGTGGCATGCGTCGCCATGGAGCCAGGGGTGATGCCGCCGACGTCGACGTGGTGGGCCATGGTCGCCACCAGCGCGATGATCACACCGTCGACGAAGATCGGGGTGATCACGCACATGTCGGGCAGGTGCGAGCCGCCGAGGTAGGGGTTGTTGGTCATCAGAACATCGCCCGGCCGGAGGTTCTCCGCGCCGTATTCGGTGATGACGTTGGCGATGAGGGTGGGCATCAGCCCCAGGTGCAGCGGGATGTGCTCGGCCTGGGAGATCAGTTCCCCGTCGGGGCCGTAGATGCCGGCGGAGCAGTCGCGGCGGTCCTTGATGTTGGGGGAGTAGGAGGTGCGGATCAGCGCCATGCCGACCTCCTCGGCTATCGACGCCAGGCGGTTGCGCGCGATCTCGATCTCCACGGCATTGAAGTCAGTACGCATGTCAGGACTCTCCCTTCCGGGTCAGGTGCAGGAATCCGTACTCGTCGCAGCGGCACTGCTGGTCGGGGCGGATGTAGGTGGTGGTGTCGAACTGGTCGAGGATCGCCGGTCCGGTGAGTACTTCCCCGGCGGGAAGATCAGCCCGGGCGTAGACGGGTGTGTCCACCCAGGTGCCCTGGATGAAGACGGGACGCCGGTGCTTCGGCACCGCTCCAGTGCCGGCTGCGCCGAGCTGTTCCTGGGGTACCACCGGCTGGCCGATGGTAGCGACCAGGCGCACGACGATGATCTCCATCTCCGCGTCCGGGTCGCGGAAACCGTAGCGTTCCTCGTGGGCGAGGTCGAAGGCCTCGCGCTGGGCCGCCCAGTCGGCGGCCCAGGGGACGGTGAGCTCGTAGCTCTGTCCGGTGTAGCGGGCGTCGACAAGCAGGGCCGCCCCGAAATCGAACGTGCCCATCTCCTCGATGGCGCGCTCCCGCAGATCCTGGAAGGCCTCCTCGAAACCGGCGAAGCCGGTGGCTGCGTCCGCCTGGACGGGCGCGGCGAAATCGTGGCGGACCGGGGCGTCGAGCATGCCCACGGCCGAGGCGATGCCCGGCAACGGTGGGATCACGGCGGATTCCATGCCCAGCTCATGGACCAGATCCGCTCCGTGGAGGGGACCCGCGCCGCCGAATGCCATGAGGTGGCAGGAGCGGACGTCGATGCCGCGTTCCACGCTCACCCGGCGGATGCCACGCGCCATGGTCGCGGCGATGACGCGGAGGATACCCTCGGCGCATTCTTCCGGACCCAGGCCCAGCTCAGCACCAAATTCCGTCATGCGGGAATAAGCAGCTTCCCGGTCCAGGGTGAAACGCCCACCGAGCAGGTCGGTACCCAGGCGGCCGAGCACGAGGTGGGCGTCGGTGACGGTCAGGTCCACCCCACCCCGACCGTAGGCGATGGGGCCGGGTTCCGCGCCCGCGCTGTGCGGGCCGACGCGCAGTCCACCACCGGAATCACGCCAGGCGATGGAGCCGCCGCCGGCGCCGATGGTGTGGACGTCGACGCTCGGCAGGCGCAGCGGCATCGAGTCGATCTCCCCGGCGGTGGTCTCATCCGGCTCCCCGGCGCGGATCAGCGCGATGTCGGTGCTGGTGCCGCCGATGTCGAAGCTGACCACCTTGTCCAGGCCCAGGTGGCGGGCCCAGTTCGCGGCACCGACCACCCCGCCGGCCAGCCCGGAGAGCACCGTGCGGGCGCTGTGGGTGCTGGCGATCGCGGGGTTGAGTAGCCCGCCGCTGGACTGCATGACCCACAGTCGGGAAGGCACGCCGATCTCGGTGACGCTCTCGACGAGGCGGCCCATGTAGCCGGCCATCTTCGGCTGGACGTAGGCGTTGACCGCGGCGGTGGAGGTGCGGTCGTATTCGCGCATCTCCGAGGTGATGTCCGTCGCGGCGGTGATCAGTGGTGCGGCGCCGAGTTCGCGCAGCCGCGCCACGGCGAGCTGTTCGTGGGCATCATTGCGGTAGGCGTTGAGGAAGGAGACGACGAGGGTGTCGAGCTCCAGCTCCCGCAGCTGCGGTGCCAGCGCGTCCAGGTCCCCGGGCTGCAGCGGCATGAGTACCTCGCCGGAGGCACTCATCCGCTCATCGACCTCGACGATGCGTTCCTCCGGGATCAACGGCGGCACACGGTGCACCCGGTTGTCGTAGAGCGCGGGACGGGCCTGGTGACCGATGGCCAGCACATCGCGGAAACCGCGCGTGGTCAGCAGGCCGATGCGTGCGCCGTCGCGGGTGAGCACGGTGTTGGTGGCCACGGTCGTGCCGTGCACGAGGCGGGTGATGTCGGATGCCGCGCCGCCCTGCTGTTCCAGGGCTCCGGTGATGCCGGTGATCACGGCGTCGTCAGGCGCGGCGGGTGTCGAGGGCACCTTCCAGACGCTCAGGCTGCCGTCCGCCCGGCGGACACCGATGTCGGTGAAGGTGCCACCGGTGTCCACCGCAACCTGCAGTTCCTCGCGGCGGTTGTCGTGGGTGTGCACGTGGGATCCACTCCTTGAGACTCGGGTTCCCCTCCACTCTCCCGTAAGAGCGATGTTTCTGCTGTCGTTCCGCGCAGCTCCGAGCCCGCACGACCCCGGGAAAAAACGTAGCGTGGGTCACAAGGACGGTTCTTCATGGGCCCGCGCCCGGGGGAACCGTTACACCCATACGATCTCCAGGAGTGACAACCATGACCCGTATCGCCATTGTCGTCGGCAGCACCCGGCCCAACCGCAACGCGCGCGACGTCGCCGAGTGGGTACACCAGCACGCGCCCCAGGGCGGCGACGCCGAATACGAGCTCGTCGACATCGCCGATTTCGACCTGCCGCTTCTCGATGAGCCCATGCCGCCGGCCATGGGCCAGTACAACAACGAGCACACGAAGGTCTGGGCCGAGAAGGTCGCCTCCTTCGACGGCTACATCTTCGTCACCCCCGAGTACAACCACTCCGTGCCCGCCGCCCTGAAGAACGCGGTGGATTACCTCTATGCCGAGTGGAACAACAAGGCCATCGGCTTCGTCAGTTACGGTTCGGCCGGCGGCACCCGCGCGGTCGAGGCCTGGCGCCTGATCGCCGCGGAACTGCAGATGGCCGATGTCCGTGCCCAGGTCTTCCTGTCCTTCAGCACCGATTTCGCCGACATGACCACCTTCACCCCCACCGACGGTTCGACCGGTGCCCTGCAGGACGTGTTCGAGCAGGTCACGGCATGGGCGAAGGCGCTGGAGTCGCTGCGCGCATGAAAATCTGATCTGAAAACCTCCCGCCCCCAGTGGCCGGTGCGCATTGTCCCTGTTCGCAGCCCTGGTTTTGACGCGTCAAGGTGGGATGTTGCGCGCCACCGCGCCACCGCACCGCCGCATCGTCATTCCCCGGGACCGGGCCGGCGCACCATCCCCTGCCACACGATGTCCACCGCAGCCCGGAGCCGCGCGGTCACCTCCGCCCCCTCCAGGGCCATCCCGCGGGCGACGAACTGGTAGTAGGCCACCCCGGAGAGCAGGTCGAGGGTGGCCTCAATGTCGAGGTCCTCGCGCAGGATCCCGTCCTTGATGCCCTGGCACAGTAGCTCGGCGACCGGGGTGCGGCGGCGCCGGACGTGGGAGCGCCAGTACTGCTGCTGCAGTTCGGGATCCAGGATGTTGAGGTGGATGCGCCGCCGGATCATCCGTTCGGTGTCGGAGGCGTGGTTGCCGGTGCCGACGTAGGTTTCCACCAGGGCGTCGTAGAGGTCCAGGTCCCTGCGCACCCGGATGGGGTGGCGGCCGTGGTCGAGGGCGTCGGCGAGCACGGCGTCGAGGGAGGGCCAACGCCGGTAGATCGCGGCCCGGGCCACGCCGCTGCGTTCCACGAGGTGCCGGACGGTGATGGGCCAGGTGTCCTCGTTGAGCAGTTCAGTCGCCGCCTTGAGGACCTGCTCACGTTTCTCGGGGTCGCGGGGGCGTCCGGGGGAACGGCGGAGGGGGGTTTCCGATACTCCGGTCAACGCGTGATCAGCCTTTCCCGCAGAGCGGAGACGAGTTCTCCGTCGACCCCGGCCTCCCGCAGCTGGCTGTTGAGTCCGCCGTAGCGTTCGTGGAGGACCTGCAGCATGGTGCGCATCGCTGTCTCCGGGGCGGACAGGAGGACGGAGTCCAGGGGTAGGGCGGCGGCGTGCCCGCCCACGGCGATCTCGGCGAGCTGACTGATCCGGTCGAGCACCTGCGGCATCGCCGCATTGGTGCGGACGTAGTCGGCGATGATGGCCTCATCGTCGGCACCCAGCAGGGAGAGCAGGCAGGCGGCGAAGACGCCGGTGCGGTCCTTGCCGGCCACGCAGTGGAAGACAGCCGGCCCGGGGGCGTCGGCGATGGACTCCAGGCCGCCGCGGATACCGGCCCCGTAGCCCTCGACGAGGGAGACATACCAGTGGCCCATGAGTTCTGCGGCCCTGGGATCCCCGGGAAGCTGGTGGGCGATCTCAGCCAGGGCCGTCGCGCCGGGCATGGAGGTGTCATCGGTGAGGGGCTGGTGCAGGTAGGTGATGTCCATGTCGCCGAGCGGACCGCGGCCGGTGTAGGCGGTCTCGGGCAGGGAACGCAGGTCAACGATCAGGCTCGTGCCGGCCTCGGACAGGGCGCGGGCGCCGTTTTCATCGATGAAGGAGAGGTCGTCGCCGCGGCCGAGGAGGCCGGGGGTGACCAGGCCGTCGCTGACGGGGATGCCGCCCAGGTCGCGGAAGTTGGCCAGGGGGCGCAGCCGCAGTGGGGGTCGTGTTGTTCTGAACATTTATCTCACTTTGTGACGGATGACCGCGCTGATGCGGTCGATGACGGTCACCAGCACGATGATGCTGATGATGATGGCGAACAGGTGGCCGTAGTCATAGAGGCGCATGGCGGTGGTCAGTTCCATGCCGATGCCGCCTGCACCCACGAGTCCGAGGATGGTGGCGCCGCGGACGTTGCCCTCGAAAAGCAGCAGTGTGTAGCTGATGAGCATTGGTGCGGCCTGGGGTAGGACGGCCCAGGTGATGACCTGGCGTCGCGACGCCCCGGTGGAGGTCACTGCCTCGACCGGGCCTTCGTCCACTGCCTCCATCGCCTCCGCAAAGACCTTGCCGATGGAGCCGACCGAACCGAGCGTCAGGGCGAGGATCCCGGCGAAAGGTCCCAGTCCCACGGCGGAGACGAAGACCAGGGCGTAGATCAGGTCCGGCACTGAGCGCAGGGTGTTGAGCAGGAGGCGGGTCAGCGCGTACAACCACCGTGGGGCGATGGTGGAGGTGGCGCCGAAGGCGAGGATCAGGGAGAGGCCCGCACCCAGGAAGGTGCCCAGCACCGCCATCTGCAGGGTCTCCCGCAGCAGCCCGAGAATGAGGGGCAGGCGGTCGAAGTCCGGCGGCCACAACCGGGCGAGGAAGTCCCCGATGCGCGGTAGCCCGTTGATGAGCTCGCTGATGCTGAATCCGGACCCCCGCCAGCTCCAGCCGATCGCCGCCAGTCCGAGGATGACCATCAGGAGACCGGCTGGTCCCGGGGCCTGCAGGGGGCGGGCAAGGCGGATCCGCTCCTGTTCACTGAGCATCATGCACCTCCGGAGCGGGCTGGTAGAGGCGGGTGAGGGCGGCGTCATCAAGCTGGTGGGCCCGGCTGTCGATGATGACGCGGCCGTGCCGCAGTCCGATGATCCGGTCCGCGTGCGTGCGGGCCAGGTCGACGGCATGCAGACTCATGAGCACCGGGATGCCGCGCTCGGCGGCGACCTCCCGCAGCAGGGCGAGAACCGAGTCCGCCAGCTGCGGATCAAGCGAGGAGACCGGTTCATCGGCGAGCAGCAGCTGCGGATCCTGCATGAGCGCCCGGGCGATGGCCACCCGCTGCTGCTGGCCGCCTGAGAGCACCCGGCAGCGCTCGCGTGCCCGCTGCTCCAGCCCGACGCGTTCCAGCAGGGCGAGCGCCTTCGCGCGCTGCGCCGTGGAGAACATCCCCAACAGGTTGACCGTTCCGGCCTCGTGGAGACCGCCCGTGAGCACGTTGGTCAGGCAGGAGAGAGTCGGGACGAGGTGGAAATGCTGGAAGACGTACCCGACGTCCGAGCGCAGCGCCCGCAGCTGCCCGCCGCGCAGCTTATTGACGTCCCGTCCCGCCACCGCCAGCTCATCCGCGACGGTCGGCACCATCCGGGTCAGGGCACGCAGCAGGGTGGATTTCCCCGAGCCGGAGGGGCCCAGCAGGGCCACCACCTCCCCGGCGTGGACGTCCAGATCCACGGCCTCGAGGGCGGTGTTGCCGCCGAAACGCACAGTGAGCCTGCGGGCACGGACCACCGCGGTCACCGGATGTCCGCCAGTTCCACGCCAGCCTCGCGCGCGATCTGCAGGACCGGTGCATAGACCGATTTGTCCGGGTTGATCTGGTAGGACTCCGCCCCACCGTAGAGGGAGGCCAGGTCCTCGTCCGCCATCAGGGCTTCAGGCAGGTGCCCGGTGAGCTGGCGGCGGGTGTTCTCATCGACTTCCGCGGAGACGACCACGGATATCCCCAGCGGAAAAGGCGCGGTCTCTGCCACCTGCCGGTAACTGCCCTCAGTCAGCAGGCCCTCCTCGATGTAGGTCGGGACCAGCTGACGGGCGGTGCATGCCATGTCGACGGTGCCGTTGAGCATCGCCAGGACCGCGGCCTCGTGGCTGCCGGCAAAGGTGGCGGTGTAGTCCCGGCCCTCGGTGTAGCCGTGCCTGACGAGC
The DNA here is from genome assembly GCF_003955685.1 of Corynebacterium hylobatis. GTDB lineage: Bacteria > Actinomycetota > Actinomycetes > Mycobacteriales > Mycobacteriaceae > Corynebacterium > Corynebacterium hylobatis. The sequence goes on along the minus strand of NZ_RXHJ01000006.1, from coordinate 78,763 downwards.
AGGGATTTCGGTAGGAAGTGTCCGCTGGTGGAGGCGGGGTCGACGAAGGTGATCTGGCCGCCCGCGAAATCGTCGAGATCGTGGATGTCACTGTCTGCCCGGACGAAACACAGGGAGGCCGGACCTTCCTCCTGATTCCAGACGATGATGGGGGTGACGGAACCGTTCTCATAGGCCAACGCCGTGGCAAACTGGCTGGTCATGGCCACGTCCGTGAAACCGGAGCGCACCGATTCCACGACCGCCATGTAGTCGGCCGGTTCCTGGATCTCCACCTCCCGGCCCGTGGCCGCCGCGACCAGTTCCGCGACGACCGCCGACCGTTCAGCGAGGCTGGGGTCGTCGGTGCTCGGGGGTAGGGCGAAGGTGAGGGGCGTGGTCGTAGGGTCGGCTGATTCCGCGTCGGAACTGCAGCCACTGAGTACCACCACTGCCCCCAGCAGTGCTGCCCCGAGGAAGTGGGAAACCGTTCTGCCCATAGAGACTTCTCTTCCTTTCCGGAGACAAAGAATACCCAACCCGAACAGGGTTGCACAGAAATACGAGACCGGGGGTAACGAAAGGTAATTGTGGATGAATTTACTGTGAACTGCATGGAGATTGGCCCTTGTCCCCGCAGTTTCTCTGACATGATCCGTGGGGTCAATCACAGGGCGGTTTTTCAGGGGCCCGGCTCACGCCGGTGCGGGCGTAGGATCTCACTCATGGGCACCTCCTACGAGTCCCTCCCGGGCGTCCCCGAATCGGAGGCCCGGGAGACGGGTTTCACGCTGGGGCACACGGGCGCGAACGCCGCGGACATCAGAACACATGCCACCGACCAGTCCCCGGCACAGTATGTCGAGGAACTCGACACCCCGCGGCGCGTGGAGCACGGCCGACTGCTGCTGGAGATCTTCCGCCGCGCCACCGGTGAGGAGCCCGTCATGTGGGGACCGTGCATGATCGGCTACGGCCAGATGCACTACCGCTACGTCACCGGGCGTGAGGGGGACACCTTCCGCGTGGGCTTCAGCCCGCGCAAGGCGAAACTCACCCTTTACGGACTCCCGCAGGCGGAGGGCTTCCTCAGTCGGCTGGGGAAGCACACGACCGGCAGCTCCTGCATCTACGTGAACAAACCGGAGGACATCGACCTGGCGGTGCTCGAGGAGATGGTCCGGGCGGCCTGGACCGCGGGGACAGGGTAGTGCTGGACCCCGGTTAGGCTGGAGACAGAACGCGCCCCGACCTGCAGAGGAACAGAGATGACCACCGAAACTTTCCTGAGCCCCGAGAGCCTGGCCCGGCTGAGCGAACTCACCGGGCAGCAACTCCTGGCCTACGGCAGCGACCTCGAACTCGATGACCGCGTCGGCGCCTTCGGTGCCTGGCTGCAGTTCGGGCAGGGGTGGGTCGGGATTGAGTTCGTGGAGCAGGTCATCGATTTCCCCGACGGCGAGCGCGTCGAATCCGTGCTCACCGTTCATCCGCTCACTGGCCTCGACCCGGGCGGGGACCCCTATCCGCTGACGGGGACCATCGCCGCGGTCGTGCGTATCCAGGACCGTGTCGCGCAGATCAACAAGCTCGAGGGCACCGTGGACTGGGAGTGGTGGCGTGATTCCGGCGTGCGCATCGTGCTGGATTCGGGACAGGAACTGCTCCTCCACTGCGCCTCACCGGTGGTCGTCGAGGTGCGGATGCAGGAGGGCCCTGCCGGCACCCTGCAGCCGGGCCAGCCGGGGCGTGTCTACCAGGAGGGGGAGAGGCGTCGTTATGAGTACGCGAACCGGGAGGTCGCGGTGCTCTGATCCAGGGAGCAGGTTTCCGGACGATCGGGCAGGGGCGGAAACCGATGTCCGGAATCCGGCCGAAAATACCGTTTCAGCGCTGGTGGGTTCGGGGCCACGGAGGGATGCCGGATGGTGGGATGCGGCTGGGAAACCGCGCATTCGGGCCGTGTGGCGGAGGTCTCGTGGTCCCGCCGGAAGTGACTGTGGGAACATGTCCGGTCATGCATTTTTATGGTGCAGGTCACTTATTCATGCCCCTGCCCTGGGTAAAGGCCAGGGACAGTCCCGGGAAAATATACGTTGACACTTCTTGACCGACCACTAAGCCTAGGCTAAGTTAGGCGTACCTCAATCAAGGAGTGAGCATGATCAGCAAGACCACGTACGGCGAGAACCTCGCCCGCCGCATCATCACCGGCGCCGGAGCACTGACTCTGGTACCGTACCGTCTCGACCCCACCATGGCGGTCTCCGCCCTGGTGCACGGACTCGATGACAACGGACGTTTCGTCGTGATCTGCTCTGCTGAGGATGCCGAGTTCATGGGCGACGCCGAGATCCGTCTCGACGGCGTGAAGAAGGCACTCGAGTTCACCGTCGACATCACCGTCGCCAGCCTCCACGCCCTGGCGCGTGTCGAGTGGCAGGACAGCGCGGCAACCCCGACGACCCTCGGTTTCGAGCCCGGCCCCCACCTGCGCGTCGGCGTCATCGAGATGGAGACGGTGCTGCTCCACGGCCCGCACGGTGTGACCAAGTGCGATGCCGGCGAGCTGTTGGCCACCGCTGAGGCCAGTGAGCTGAACTCCCGGGAGATCGACGCCCGTGATGAGATCGCCCGCCTCTCCGATGTGCAGCTGTCAACCCTGCTCTCCGGGGCACTGGTGGGCATGGCCCCGGGCTTCCTGCTCTCCGAGTCGGAGCTGGGCGGCTGCTCCGCCCCCGCGGGCGACAACCTGTGGGTGGTCGATGTCGACCATTCCGGTGTCGCCCTGCTGAAGATGATTGACGGCCGCATGACCACCGTCCTGGTGACCTTCCCGGAACCGGTCATGACCATCGCAGACCTGGCCGGGGCCGTGGACGCCCTTGCCGTCCACACCTCGGTCCGGCACGCGTCTCCGCGTATCTGACAGCCGGTAACCGAGGAACGCGCGGAATCCCCCTCGGGGGGTTCCGCGCGTTCTTGTCTGTCGCGTGCGGTTCTGTCTAACGCGGCGCGTAGGTGGTGCAGAGGGCCATGTCGCCGCTGATGTCTACTCCTCCAGCGGTACACATGAGGTCTGCGTTGTGCTTGCAGTCCAGGCGCTGACAGGCACCGACGTGGGCGTCGGGGGACTGCATTCCGGCGCGCAGGTCGATGGTGTTGATGGTGCCGCAGGCCGGCTGGTCGGCGCCACCGACGGTGATGGCGAAGGCGGTGCAGCCGTCGTTGTTGAAGGCACAGGCGGTGGCGGTGCAGGAAGCGATCTTGGCGACAGTGGACATGGTGCGAGTCTCCTTGCGTTGTGGTTGTGTTTCGAGAGTCTCCGCGTATCTGATGATCTTGAGTATAAGTGCCCTGAGCTGCGCAAACAACCAAGGATAGGCTTAACTGGTGGCCAGAATCCCATGTTCTGCAAGGGCGGAGGAAGTCCACTAAAATGAGAAGTTGGTGCGCCTCCGAGCGGTCACCGGCTGAAAGCCTCGTGATAGAGAATGGTGCCGGCGGGAACGGCGGCGTCGGCAAGCGCCAGCGCGCGGACGAACTGCGGGTCCATGCCCGGCCACACCAGCCCCGGCACGTCCTCGAAACCGAAACGCTCGAGGAAGGTCGCGTCGCCCACGGCGACCACGCCGCCCGCGCCCATCCCGCGCAGCTCCGTCAGGGCACGCTCCAGGATCAGTGAGCCGATACCCTCCCCCTGACGCTCCGGGGCCACACTGATCGGGCCCACGGCATACCAGTTCGCCGTCCCGTCGCTGATCCCCACCGGAGACACCGCAATGTGCCCCACCACCGCCGGTCCCTTGACCGCCATGAAGGAGAGCGTGAGGGCGTCGGTGTCGCGCAGCTTCTCGACGATCTCGGCCTCCCGCTGCCGCGAATAGGGCTTGTCCACGAACGCGCGCGAGGTGAGCCCCCTGATCGCGGGAATATCAGCTTCCGCCTCCCGGCGAATGGTGAAGGTATCCATGGGCCGTATTCTACGCCGACGATGGGTGGGCCGGATGGGGGCAGCCCACGCCCTTCTTAACTGACCATAAACGGCCTGAATGACAAATTAGCGCCGCCCTGACTGCTTCGACTACCGCGGCCGTCCCCGCCGCGCGGAGACGGTGCGGTCACCGGGGATCCAGAAACGCAGCGGGGCATCGATGTTCTTGGAGATCCCCACCCGTGGGCCCGCCACCCACTCCGGCGCCTCCGCGGGCCGCTCCAGAGAGACCGGCGTACCGTTATCCTGCAGTGACAGGCCGAGTGCCTTGCCCAGGTTGCCGGGCCCGGAGGCCAGCCGCTCGAAAGGTACGTCGCCACGGCGGTGGCGGGCGGTCTCCAGCCCGTCGATGACTTCACCGGCGCGCATGAGACACCCCTGGCCGACGCCCTCAGGTGCGCAGACGATGTTTCCGGCCATGTGGATTCCGTAGGAGATGTAGACGTAGAGCCGCCCGGGCGGGCCGAACATGGCGGCGTTGCGTGGGGTGGGTCCCCGGTAGGTGTGGGCGGCCTCGTCCTCGGCCCCGAGGTAGGCCTCGACCTCGGTCAGGCGCAGGGAGACACCGTTCATCGTCACCACGCAACCGAGGAGTTGGGGTGCGACGTGATCTGCTGGTGCGGTGAAATCGATCATGACTCCCCACTCTATTTGCGTAGGGTAGGCATATGAGTGCTCTGTTGTTCGATCTCTACGGGGTGTTGCTGAAGGAGCGGACCGATGCCGGCCGCCGGCAGGTGGAACTTGCCGTCGGTGGGGACGCGCGTATCTGGCCCGTCTACGACGATCTGCGGCCCGCCTATGATTCCGGCGACGTCGGGGATGAGCGTTTCTGGCGTCAGCTGCAGGTCCGTGCAGGTCTGGTGCCTTTCGACATCGTGGAGGCGGTGGAAGCCGACTGGGAGACCTTGATGGCGGAGGACACGGGGATGGTCGCCTACGTCCTCTCGCTTATCGACGCCCGCTACTGCTGCGGCATCCTCTCCAACGTCCCCGCGGGTCTGGCGAAACGTGCCCGCGCCGAGCACGGGTGGTTCGACAGGTTCGAGGCGGTGACGATGTCCTGCGACATCGGCCTGGTCAAACCTGATCCCCGCGCCTTTGCGGTGGCGCTGGACGCGATGGGCGTCAGCGCGAAGGAGACGGTCTTCTTTGATGCTGATATCCGCAACGTGAAGGCCGCCGAGGAATTCGGACTACGGTCGGTGTTGTTCACCGGTCCTGATTCCGTGAAGGAGATTCTGCAGTGATCATCGAGTTCGAGGGGAAGACCCCGAAGATCCACCCGAGCGCCTGGATCGCCCCGACGGCGGTGATCATCGGGGACGTGGAGATCGGCCCGGATTCCTCCGTCTTCTACGGCAGTGTGCTGCGTGGTGACGTCAACGCCATCCGCATCGGCGCCCGCACCAACATCCAGGACAACTCGGTGCTCCACGTGGACGGGGACGCGCCCTGCATTCTCGGCGACGACGTCACCGTCGGCCACATGGCGCTCGTCCACGGCACGACGGTGGGCGACGGCACCCTCGTCGGGATGAAGTCCTCTCTGCTCTCGCGTTCCGTCATCGGTTCCGGGGCGCTCATCGCCGCCGGCGCGGTTGTGCTGGAAGGCATGGAGATCCCCGACCGCGTCCTGGCCGCCGGGGTGCCCGCCAAGATCCGCCGGGAGCTCTCTGAGGAGCAGTCAGCCGGTTTCATCCCGCACGCCGGCCGCTACGTCGACCTGGCGAAGCGGCACAATGCTGCGTTGAACTGAGAATCAGGTGTCATGTCATGCCGGATAATACGGGCGCGGGGAAATGCGATCACCCGTATTTTTCTTGGCCACGCCCCACCTGCGCCTATAGAAATACGTGCATACGTATCAGGTGACATTTTCCGAGGCTGTCACTCAGGCCCCCGGCACCAGCCGCACGTTGTCGATGAGCCGCGTACCGCCGACATGGATCGCGGCCACGGCCAGCGCGCCCTCGCCGACCTCCTCGACCGGGAGCAGGGTGGCGGGGTCGATGACCTCGAGGTGGTCGAGTTCCACGCCTTCGGCAGTGCGGAGCATACGGCGGGCCCCCTTGATGTCGAGCGGCACGCCGGCTGCGGCGCGTTCCTGCAGCTCAGCGAGCACATGGGGCAGGACCAGTGCCTGCTCCCGTGCCTCAGCGCTCAGGTGCTGATTGCGGGAGGACTCGGCCAGGCCGTCCTCACCGCGGATGATCGGCACCGGGCGGACGGCCACGGGGAAGTTGAGGTCGGCGACCATGCGCTGGATGATGGCCAGCTGCTGGGCGTCCTTCTCCCCGAAATAGGCGCGGTCAGGCTGGGTGAGCTGGAAGAGTTTGGCCACGACGGTGGTCACGCCGTCGAAATGCCCCGGCCGGGAGGCACCCTCGAGCCGTTCGCCCATCTCGCCGGAGCGGACCCACACCTGCGGCAGTCCGCCGGGGTACATCTCATCCGTGGTGGGGGCGAAGACGACGTCGACACCCAGGTTCTCCAGGAGCGCGAAATCTGCATCCAGGTCGCGCGGGTAGTTGCGGAAGTCGTCGCAGTCGCCGAGGTCGGTGAACTGCAGGGGGTTGACGAAGACGCTCACCACGACGGAGGTGTTCTCCTGCGCGGCGAGGGAGACCAGACGGGCGTGGCCCTCGTGGAGCGCGCCCATGGTGGGCACGAGACCGACGGAACCCGGCAGGTCGGCGATGGCGGAACGCAGCTGCGCGACCGAGCGCGCGAGGACGGTCACTTCCCGTCCTCGAAGGACTCGGCCTCGTTGGGGAAGTCCCCGGACTCGACGTCGGCGAGGTAGGCGCGGGCGGCGTCGAGAAGCACGTTGCCCACGTCGGCGTACCTGCGCGCGAAACGCGGGGTGCGGCCGCGGGTGAGGCCGAAGGCGTCGGTCCACACCAGCACCTGGCCGTCGGTGCCGTTGCCGGCGCCGATACCGATCGTCGGGATGGCCAGTTCGCGGCTGATCTCGCCGGCGATGGCGGCGGGCACCATCTCCAGGACCACGGAGAAGGCACCGGCCTCCTGCACGGCGAGGGCATCGGCACGCAGCTTCGCGGCGGCGTCGCCACGGCCCTGGACGACGTAACCGCCGAGGGTGTGCTCCGACTGCGGGGTGTAGCCGATGTGGCCCATGACGGGGATGCCGGCGTCGACGAGTGTGCGGATCGTCGGGGCGATCTCCACGCCGCCCTCGATCTTCACACCCGCGATGCCGGTCTGCTTCATGAAGCGCACGGCGGTCTCCAGCGCCTGGGCCGGGGAGGTCTCGTAGGAGCCGAAGGGCAGGTCGGAGACGACGAAGGCACGCGCGGTGGCACGTGCCACCGCGGTGGCCATGGTCATCATCTCCTCGACGGTGATCGACAGGGTCGAGTCCTGACCGAGGATGACGTTCGCGGCGGAATCACCGACGAGCAGCAGGTCGATGCCTGCCTCGTCGAAGATCGCGGCCGTGGGGGCGTCATAGGCGGTCAGGCAGGAGATCTTCCGGCCCTCGGCCTTGGCCTGGGCGAAATGGCGGGTACGCATCCGGGAAACCATGGGTCATGAGTATATGCCCCGGAGGGTCCCGGACAGGCATTTTCGTTCAGGCGTACAGCGCCAGGGGTTCACGCAGCGTCTGGTCGAGCGCCACGGCGCGGGCGATGGCGCGCACGACCTCCCGGTGGGTGGGGATCAGCCGTAGCTGGACGTCCGGCAGCCGGGAGCGGACCTCTGAGGCGAAGAGCTTCGGTGCGGCGGGGTCATCAATGAAGGCGGAACCTGCCACGACGATGGTGGCGGGGTCGTGTCCCCGGGCGACTTCGGTGGTCAGTTGGGCGAGGCGGCAGGCGCGGGCGTCGAGAAGCGGGCGGGCGTCGGCGTCCTCGACCGCGGAGCTGATGGAGGACCAGCGGTCGCCCAGGACACCGGCGGTGGTCAGCTCGCGGGCGTGCAGCGGCAGGTCGATCTGGGCGACACCTTCGTCGTCGGCGACGGCGGCACCGATCGAATCGTCGGCGAACAGGGCCATGGTGCCGGTGAGCAGGCCGGCGGACTGGATCTCCGAACCCAGGATGGCGGGCACCGCCGCGGAGACGACCACCGGCACGGAGAACTGGTAGCGCAGGCGGCCGGCGAAGTCGACGCCGTGCCAGCCGAGGTTGGGGGCATCGACGATGCCGTCGTCGGTGACCCGCCCGGAGGTGGTCACCCCGACGGAGGCCAGCGGGCGTTCCAGTCCGGCGGTCAGCCGGTTGAGGCCGGCCATGACGTGTTCGATGAAATCGGATTCGGTCAGCTCCGCGACGGGGGTGGGTACCTCTGCGTCGCGGATGGTCCGGCCGCGCGTGTCAAAGAGCCCGATGTAGGTCGTGGACGTGCCCACGGCGATGCCGGCGTGCAGGGCCGGGTGGTTGGTCAGCTCGAGCGGGACCGTGGGCCGGCCGCGGCCCTGGGAGCGGGTGAGGTCCGTGCGTTCATGCACCAGGCCAGCGCCGATGAGCGCGGTGATGGCGCGTGTGATGGTGGGCTGGGACAGGCCGGTCGCCTCGACGAGCTCACTGCGGGTGACGATCTGGTTCACCCGGACCAGGTGGAGACACTTCGCCGCCGGAGTGCGGGGACGGGAGAAGACGGTGGCCATGCCGGAATAGTACAACTATTCAGACAACGCTGTCTAATTATTGGGAATCTAAATAGACAGCTCAGTTCGTCGGGTCCTGGTCGTCGATATGCCGCGGTGCCGGCTTCAGGTAGCGCGTGAAACTGGGCACGAACACGGCACACGCGAGCGTGCCGACGACCACCAGCACGCCACCCAGCAGCGTCGCCAGACCCACGCCGAAGGGCGCCGCGGCCCAGCCGTGCAGGACATCCGCCAACCGGGGGCCGCCCACCACCACGACGATGTACACCCCCTGGATGCGACCCTGCACGTGCTCGGCGGCCGCCTGCTGGAGGATCGCGGTGCGCAGGCTGGCGGAGAACATGTCCGCCGCCCCACCCAGGACCAGCATGAGGATGACCAGCCACGCCCACACCGTCACCGCGCCGGGGCTGGCCATCACGGCCGCGCCCGCCACGATCACGGCCACACCCCAGACCATGATGCACACGATCACAGACAGTCCCTGGCGCACCACCCGCGAGATCCAGCCCGAGATCAGCCCGCCGAGCACCGCGCCGACAGCCATGGAGGAATAGAGGAGGGCGAGCATGATGCCGCCCTCGTCCGCCTCACCGAAGCTCACGGCGGCGATCTCGGGATAGAGGGCGCGCGGCATGCCGAAGGTCATGGCGATCAGGTCCAGCAGCATCGCCACCATGAGGATCGGCTGCCCCCGCAGATAGCTCAGGCCGTCGAGAACCGAACGGATGCCGGCGCGGATGGCCTCCTTCTTCGGTGGCAGGGCCGGCAGGGCGAACACCGCTCCCAGCGTCGGGATCAGCAGCGCGGCATCCAGCGCGTAGAGCCAGGAGAAGCCGATGAAGGGGATGAGCGCGCCGGCGATGAGGGGGCCGACGATGGCGCCGAACTGCATGAGCATCATGTTGAGGCTGGCGCCGGCGGGCAACTGCTCGAGCGGCAGGATCGACCGGAACACAGCCGTGCGTGTCGGCTGGTTCACCGCGAAGAAGGCCTGCTGCAGCGAGAAGGTCAGCAGCAGCCACCAGACGTTGGTGTTTCCGGCGGCCGTCAGGCCCCAGAAGGCCAGGGCGGTGAGGATCATGCCGAACGTGGAGGCCGTGAGCACCTTCCGCTTGTCGAAGCTGTCCGCGATCGATCCGCCGTAGAGCCCGAATACCACCAGCGGCACCAGGCCGAACAGACCCGTCAGGCCGACATAGGCCGAGGAGCCGGTGATGGAGTAGATCTGCGCTGGCACGGCCACCACCGTGAGCTGGGCACCGATGGTGGTGGCGATGTTCGCGGTCCACAACCGCCGGTAGGCGGGTACCTGGAGGGGACGGGTGTCGGCGAAGAAGTCACGGATGCTCACGATGTGGAATGCTAGCCCCTGAGCAGGAATTACTGTCCGGGGGCTCTCAGCAGGTCCAGGTGGGCGCCGCGGAGGACATCGGTGGTGAACTCCGGGACATCGCCCGCACTGAGCATCATCCGGCCGTTCTCCCAGGCATGCTCGACTGTCCAGGTGTCGTCCCCGGAGGGGTAGTCGACGCTGACGGCGGTCTCCGACACGCGTGTCGACGCCGCGATGTCCCCCGCCAGCACGGAGGTGTCACGCACGAGTTCACCCTCGTGGAAGAAGACCACGCCGAAGGCCGGATCCGCACCCAGCGTGCCGTCGACGATCAGCCAGCTCAACAGCTGGCAGGCATCGAAGTGGTCCTCGCGGATCTGAACCTCCTGCATGTCGAGGTCCACGTCGGTGGGGATGGTGGCGAGGTCGAGGTAGGGGGCGAAGGCGGTGTCCTCGACGGTGACATCCCCACAGGCGGTGGCCTCGCCGTCCGCCCCAGTGCCGGTGTCGGTCCCGGAGTCTGAGGCGCAGGCGGTCAGGGTGAGGGCGGTGCCGAGCAGTGCGGCCGTGAACAGACGGATTCTCATGCCCTCAGATCCTAGAGCGTGAGCTCAAGGACCAGCTCGGGGAGGCCACGGGCGGCGGTATTGCGCCAGGAGACGTCCGCCATGCTGCTCAGTTCGGTCTCCTCCGGGGAGATCTCGAGGATCTTCGCCCCGGCCTGCTTGGCTACCAGGGGCAGGCCAGCTGCTGGCTGCACCACGCCGGAGGTGCCGATGATGACCACGAGGTCCGTCTGACGCATCCGTTCCTCGGCCCGTTCCCATTCATCCTGGGGGAGATTCTCGCCGAACCAGACGACGCCGGGGCGGATGAGGTTCTCGCACTGCGGGCAGGTGGGCGGGGTCTGGCGGGCGACCGGTTCGGTGGGGTAGTCGATCTCCCCGCGCCAGGGACGCGAGCAGATGGTGCAGCGGTAGTCGAAGAGGGAGCCGTGGAGGTGGACGACATCGTCGGTGCCGGCGCGTTCATGGAGGTCGTCGATGTTCTGGGTGGTCACGCCCACGGAGGCGCCCGGCAGGCTGGCCCAGTCGGCGATGGCCCGGTGCCCCGCGTTGGGTGCGGCGTTGCGGCATACGCTGGCGCGCCACAGGTACCAGGCCCACATGGGTTCGGGATCGCGGGCCCAGGAGTCGATGGAGGCGAAGGCCGCGGGATCCACTTTCGTCCACAGGCCGGTCTGCGCGTCACGGAAGGTGTCGAGCCCGGATTCGGCGGACATTCCGGCCCCGGTGAATACCTCCACCCGGCCGGCGTCGCGGACGAGGTTGAGGGCATCGGCGTATTGTTCGGTCCTCATCGGAGATCACCCCTGGAAACCCCCGCCTTGAGGCATGAGGAGGAAAGGGGCATTTGATACGTTGCGTTGAATGTCGACATACTGCCTAATAACTTCCCAGGGGTGAGCCGCCGGCTGTGGCGACGACATACGAGTTGGTCCAGAGCGCGGGCAGCCTGGATGTGAGGTACGGGAACTCTTGACGAAGAACACACGATGACCATCCCTTGAATCTGCTCGGTAAAACAGTGGATCGCGTAGTACTGATCGTATTCCACCAGGAGGTGCACGTGGTCGGGAATGGTTAGCATCAATGATGCACTCCCGTCCGGTGGCAACCTCCCGGGTGATCTGTGTGAGCCTTTCTCCCGCATTGTCTGTGATAACTGGGCTGGGGTAGATGGGGTTACTCCGCATGATGTGCACACCGGCGAGTGGCGATGGCATTGTTTGAGCTGATGGCAGCCCTCTAGACGAAGCATCACGTGGTGGGGTATAGCTGGCGGTGTGGACGAGATCGTGCGGTACACCTACCGCCTGCGCCCCGGAGCCCAGGCGCAGCGATCGCTTTCCCAGGAATGGGGTCGGGGTAGGTTCCTGTGGAATGAGGCAGTCCACCAGCAGAAGGCCGGCAATAAGCCGACTCTGGCGAAGCTGGGGAAGCTGCTCACTGAGCTGCGGAAGAACAACACGTGGATGCGGGAGGGCTCCCAGGTCGCCCAACAAGCCATGCTCCGCTCTTATGCGCAGGCACTCCAGCACTCGTACACCGTCAAAGGCAGAGGCCGGCCCACGTACAAGACGAGGAAGCGCACGTCGGCGTCCCTGGAGTACAACACCGGGGGTTCTCCCTGCAGGACGGTCGACTGCGACTGCCCAAGGGTGTGTCGATTCCGGTGGTGTGGTCGCGGGAACTGCCCTCCGAGCCGACCAGTGTGCGGGTCTACCAGGACAGTCTCGGTCACTGGTACGCCTCGTTCGTGGTCCGCCGCGAAGTAGAGCCAGCACCCGAGGTTGAGGGACATATCGGTATCGGCTGGGGCGTGTCCACCACCGCCACGACCACCGACGAACACTATGATCTTCCCGACCTCGGGCATCGCAGGCGCTGTGCCGCAGAACTGGCCACGGCACAGCGCACAATGGCGCGTCGCCACCGCAAGGGACGCAAACAGTCGAAGGGATATCAGCGTGCCCGCCGCCAGGCCGCGAGGCTGCACAAGAAAGCCGCCCGACAGACCGAACACGACTCCCGGGTGTGGGCCAAAAGGGTCACCGACAACCACGACCTGATCGCGGTGGAAGACTTCAAGCCGATGTTTCTCGCCAGGTCCACGATGGCGAGGAAGGCCGCGGACGCTGCCATCGGTGCGGCGAAGCGGGAGCTGATCACCAGTGCCGCGCGGGCTGGCCGGAAGGTGGTGCTGGTTCAGCCCGCCTACACGGCAATGACGTGTTCGGGGTGTTTCGCGAGAGCCAAGCAAGCACCCTGACTCGATGAACGAACCTTCCGGTGCCAGAACTGCGGGCACACCGCAGGCAGGGACCGCAACGCTGCCAGGGTGATTCTGGCTGTGGCAGAACGGGGTCACACCAGTGTTGAGGACATCAGACATCTGCAACCTCCTTCCGGGGAGGTTGTGCGTGCAGTCTGAGCTGGAAATCCCCCGGTTTCAGCTGTGAGGGAACCGTTAAGGATTACACGCTACCTGCTCGGGACGGGCGGAAAATGGGATTAGTGGCGTCGCCCCCGCTACACTGACGTGCCATGAGTTCCGATACCGCCGTGAATTCGACTCCCCACAACTCTGACACCGCCGGGCGCTCGCCGTCGCTGCTCGACGCGTCCTGTGAGGGATTCGTCCATGACCTGGCGGCCCTGTCCCCGACTGACGCCACTGCCTGGGGGATCCCGGGCTTCGAGGGCGAGCTGCAGGATTTCTCCCCCGCCTACTGGGCTGCCCTCGCCGACCGCACCCGTGAGATGATCGCGGACGTCGACGCCTTCGACGACGGCACCGATGATTCCGACGACGAGGATGACTTCGACGAGGTCGACCACGTCACCGCCGCGGTCCTGCGCGACCGCCTCTGCCTGGACCTGGATCTGCACCATCACGGTGAGGACCTGGCCCTGCTCAACAACATCGCCTCACCCGTGCAGACGATCCGCGACACCCTCCTGATCATGCCGACGGACACCCCGGAGCAGATCGACGCGATCCGCTCCCGCCTGTCCAAGGTGCCCGCCGCCCTGGCCGGTTACCGCGAGTCGCTTGCGGAGGCCGCCTCTCACGGCCATGTCGCCCCGATCCGTCAGGTCGACGAGGTCTACTCCCAATGCCAGGACCTGGTGGAGTCGCCCTCGCTGCTGGAGGACCTCGGTGTCGATAAGGACACCCCGGAGGTGGACGCAGCGAAGGAGGCCTTCGCCGAGATGGCCGACTGGCTTTCCGAGCAGCTGGCCACCCACGCCCCGCGCGAGGATGCCGTGGGCCGGGAGCGCTACCAGCGTTTCTCCCATCTGTTCGTCGGTGACACCGTCGACCTGGACGAGGCCTACCTCTGGGGTCTGGAGCGCCTCCGCGAGATCGATGCGGAGCAGCAGGCCATCGCCCGCTCCCTCTACGGCACCTCTGATGTGCGCCTGGCCTACCGGAAGCTCAACGAGGAGGAGCGCTACACCCTTCACGGCAAGGACGCGCTCCTGACCTGGATGCAGGAGACCGCCGACGACGCGATCAAGGGGTTGCACGGCAATGCCTTCGACATCCCCGAGCAGGTCCGCACCATCGAGGCGAAGATCGACCCCGCCGGCACCGGCGGCATCTTCTACACCCCGCCGAGCGACGACTTCTCCCGCCCGGGCCGCATGTGGTGGTCCGTCCCGGCCGGCCAGGAGAAGTTCCATACCTGGCAGGAGCTGACCACCGTCTTCCACGAGGCTGTGCCGGGTCACCACCTGCAGATCGGCCAGACCCTGGTTGAGCGTGAGAACCTCAACCTGTGGCGCCGCGTCGCGTGCTGGAACTCCGGACATGGCGAGGGCTGGGCCCTCTATGCCGAGCAGCTCATGGAGGAGCTCGGCTACCACGAGGATCCCGGCACCCGGATGGGGCTTCTCGACGCCCAGCGGCTCCGCGCCGCCCGCGTCGTCCTCGACATCGGCGTCCACCTGGGCAAGAAGGTCCCCGAGGGCACCATGGTGTGGGATGCCACCTACGCCAAGGCCTTCCTGCGGGAGAACACCGCCATGGACGAGGCCAACCTGCGTTTCGAGCTCAACCGCTACCTCGGTTGGCCGGGCCAGGCCCCGTCCTACGCGCTGGGGCAGCGCCTGTGGGAGCAGACGCGGGACGACGCCGTCGCCCAGGGCATGGCCGTGGCGGATTTCCACCGCGAGGCCCTCTCCCTGGGTTCCATCCCGATGTCCCTTCTGCGGGAGCAGGTTCTGGATTAATCTGAGACGCATGACACAGTTCATGCTCTCCGTCCATCACACACCGGGATCCGAACCCTATGCCTCGGAGGAGGAGATGCAGGCGGCTTTCGCGGCCGTCGCGGCCTTCAACCAGCAGCTCGCTGATGACGGCCGGCTCGTCTTCGTCGGTGCGCTCCATTCGGAGGCCGACATCGTCACCGCGAAGGGTGTCGACGAACCACCCGTCCGGGAGGGCGCGCAGCTCGGCGGTTTCTGGGTGGTCGAGGTCGATGGCCGTGCTGGCGCCAGGAAGCTGGCTGAGCAGGCCTCCGCGGCCTGCCGTCAGCCGATCGAGGTCCGCGAGTTCGAGTCCTAGATTCCCCGGTCCATCACCCACACGAGGATCTCGGCCTCGCCATTCACGGTGAACGATTCGATACCGGTGGCGCGCAGGACATCACCCTCCCCGAGGTGGTGACCTGCCGCCCCCACCTGCCCGTCGATGACGTAGAGGTGCACGAAGGCTCCGGCGGGCACCGTCACCTTTCCGGTGGAACGGGCCGCGTAGAGCGCCGCCCCGGTGGTGCCCAGCGGCAGGGGAGAACCTGGCCCGGCGATCTGCACCAGGCCCCCGCCGGCCAGCTCCGCGTTGAAGTCCCGGGAGGCGTGGCGGGGGACGGTGTCGCGGACATCGGCCGGCAGCCAGGACTGCACCACCCGCACGCGCTCACGGCTGGTGTAGCCCGCGGCGTTGACCTCCGAATGCCGCACCCCGGAACCCGCGCTGATGTGCTGGGCGGAACCGGCCCCCAGCTCGGTAGCGCCCGCCACGCCGCTGTCGCGGTGGCGCAGGCGCCCCTCGACGACCCACGTGAGGATCTCGACGTTGTCGTGCTGGTGCATGTCGAAGCCCTCACCGGGTGCGACGACGTCGTCGTTATGCACCATGAGCAGGCCGAAGGCGTTGGCCGCCAGGTCGAAGTTCCCGGTGGCGGGGAAGGACTGCCGGGAGATAAGCGCGGGATCGCGCCAGATGTCGCGTTCCCCGGACCGGACTACATAGATAGTTGACATGTCAATCAGGCTAGTCGCGGTCGGGGAGCGGGATCAACGTTTCCGCGTGAGCAGGCGGATGATCTGCGGCAGATAACCGGCCACCGCCAGCAGGGTGAGCATCCGCAGCAGCTGCAGGGTCACCACCACCGGTCCGGCCCCGCCCTCCGAGGACAGCGCCAGGACGGTCTCCAGCGCACCGGGGCTGGTGGCCAGGTAAGCCTCGAAATAGGTGATGTCCAGCCACAGGTGCAGGGGATAGGCGGTGGCTGCGCACGCCAGGATGACCACGACGATGAAACTCAGCGTCGCCGGCAGCTGGCGGGCGAAGGCCCTCAGGGCCGGCAGGGACAGCGCGCCACCGCACATCCAGCCGATGACCAGGAAGGCCGCGATGCGGAAAGCCTCCGGCGGCTGCAGGCTCCATCCCTCCGGCAGGGCGAGACTGATCAGGACAGTGAACAGCATGGGGCTGAGGATCGCCGGGGCCGGCAGGCGGATGAGCCTGCCCAGTCTCTCGCTGAACAGGGCGATGAACAGCACCGCGAGGAACATGTACCACGGGCCGGCTGCCTGCCCCCCGGCTGCGGTTCCACCCGGGGCCTCGAAGAAGGCGGTGATCAGCGGCAGACTCATCGACACGATGAGCAGCCGCAGGTACTGGCCGAGCGCCACGAAGCGGTAGTCGGCACCGAGTTCCTTCGCCAGCACCGGCAGGAGCGAGGCCCCGCCGGCGAGCATGGACAGGATCCCGGTCTCCGGTATGACGGAGGGCTCCCGTTTCGCCAGCAGCAGACCACCGGCCACGCCGATGCCCAAAGTGACGAAGGAGACCAGCAGGCCGGGGATGAGCAGCCCACCCAGCGTGGCCAGGGGGACCGCCGCCAGCGGCAGGCCCGCCAGGATGCCGATGACACCACGGCCGAAGCGGTAGACGTGGTCGTTGATGGGCAGTTCCGCGGAGGTGGCCAGCGCCGTCGTCCCTGAGGCGATGATGGCCGCCAGGATCCAGGCGGCCGGTACCTGCCACCACGTGAACAACCAGCCGAGCCCGATGGAGGCGGGGATCACCACGGCCCAACGCCAGTTCATTTCTCTCCTCCTGAGTCCGGATCCCTGTGGAACAGCCGCAGGATCTGCGGCAGATAACCCGCGATGAGCAGCACCCCCAGCAGGCGGATGAGCTGGATCGCCACGACTGACGGTCCGGCCCCGCCCTCCGAGGACAGCGCCAGCGCTGTTTCGATGGCACCGGGGCTGGTGGCCAGATAAGCCTCGAAGTAGGTGATGCCCACCCAGGGCACCAGTGGGATGGCCAGCAGGGCGCACACCCCCGACAGACCGACAATGAAGATGAGCGTGGCCGGCAGCTGACGGGCGAAGAGTTTCAGCGCCGGCAGCGAGAGCGCCCCACCACACATCCAGCCGACCACCAGGAAGGCGAAGACGCGGAAGAACTCCGGGGGCTGCAGCGACCACTCCGCTGGCAGCAGCAGTCCGAGGACGACGGTGATCAGCAGCGGGCCGAAGACTCCGGGGGAGGGCAGGCGCAGCAACCTGCCCAGATCCGCGCCGAAGAAGGCGATGAGCAGCACCACGGGGAACATCCAGTAGTTCACCACCGGCGGGGTCACCCCGCCTGCCGCCCCGGGTGTGGCGAAGAAAGCGGTGACCAGCGGCAGTGTCATCGACACGATGAGCAGGCGCAGATACTGGGAGAGTGCGACATAACGGAAATCCGCCCCCAGCTCCCGGGCCATCACCGGCATCACCGAGGAGCCGCCGGCCAGCATCGACAGCACACCGGTCTCCCGGCTGAGCTCCGGTTCCATGCGCGCCAGCAGCAGTCCGCCGGCGATGCCCGCGACGACGATGACCAACGCCACCACCAGTCCCGGCGCGAGGTAGCCCGCAAGTTCCGCCAGCGGCACCCCGGCCAGGGGGATGCCGGCAAGCATGCCGATCGTGCCGCGGCCGACCCGGTTGACGTAGGTGTTCAGAGGAAGTTCCGCGCGGCCGAGGAGTGCTGTGGCGCCGGCGGCGAGGATGCCGGCGAGGATCCAGCCGGCGGGTACGTTCCACCAGGCGAAGAGCAGGCCGAGGAGCACGGAGGCGGGGACGACGATGAGCCACCGCATGCTGACTTTGCCTGAACCCATGAGAGCACCATACGCCGGATGTCGGGTGACCAGGCGTGGCATGCTGAGAGGAACCGTCAGTGTGAGGAGGTGGCCGTGGGGCCGGAACTGTGGGCAGTGCTCATCGTCGGGGCGGCCGTCGCCGGGTGGATCGATGCCGTCATCGGTGGTGGTGGGCTGGTGCTCATCCCGCTGCTCATGGCCGTGGTCCCGGGTCTGGCGCCCGCGACGGCGCTGGGGACCAACAAACTCACGGCGGTCACCGGGACGGCGTCCGCGGCGTGGACGATGATGCGGCGGGTCCGGCCGCGGTTCTCCCCGTGGTACGTCGTGCTCGGCCTGGGGTGCTCTGGTGCGGGTGCGTTGTCCGCCTCGCTCATCGACGCCACCCTCCTGCGCCCCCTCATCATCGTCCTGCTGCTGGCGGTCGGCGCCTTCGTGGCCCTGCGCCCCGGCTTCGGCACGCAGGTCCGGGGTGGGACGGCTGAGCCGGGCCGGTGGCGGCGGCTGCTGGTGCTGCTGCTCGTCGGCGTCATCGCCTTCTACGACGGCATCTTCGGACCCGGTACCGGGATGTTCCTCATCATGGCCTTCACCGCGGTGCTCTCCCAGGATTTCCTGCGTTCGGCGGCGATGGCGAAGGTGGTCAACACCTCCACCAACCTGGGTGCGCTCCTCGTCTTCGCCGTCGGTGGGCACGTGTGGTGGCAGCTGGGTGTGGTCCTGGCGGTGGCCAACATCGTCGGCGCGCAACTGGGGGCCCGGACCGTGCTGGGTGGTGGGGTGAAGCTGGTGCGGACCGCGTTGCTGGTGGTGGTGATTGTCATGAGTTCTTATCTCGCCTGGCAGCAATTTTCCAGTTGACGTCCCTATCGTCGAAGTCATGAGCACGACAATGACAATCGAACCCCTGCGCATCACCGCCCCGGAGGAGGTCGCCGGTGACAATGACGCCGCGCTCGACTTCCTCGCCGGGGAGTTCTTCCTGGCGAAGGTCTACGGCAACGATGATCTCGAGGTCACCGCCAGCACCGAGGCCCTGCCGACCCTGGCGCTGGCCGCCGGTGCCTTCGACGCGGCGGACATGCCCGCCAACTTCCGTCTGGTGGAGCTGGTGGAGGTTTAGGACCTCTTCTTGGTCCGCGCCGTCGCCGGTGCTGTCCACGGGTCCTCCGGCCACGGGTGCCTGGGGTAGCGTCCCCGCATCTCCGCGCGCACCTGGGTGTAGGGGCCGGACCAGAAGCTGGCCAGGTCATCGGTGACCGCCAGCGGTCGTCCCGCCGGGGAGAGCAGGTGGAAGAGCACCGGCATCCCCGCCAGCTGTGGCGATTCAGCCAGCCCGAAGCACTCCTGCAGCTTCACGCGCACCACCGGCCGCCCCTCGGAGTAGTCGAGGCGGTGGCGGTGGCCGCTGGGCACCCGCAGGCGTTCCGGCGCGAGCTCGTCCAGCCGCGCGGCCTCCGGCCAGGGCAGCAGGCGCTGCAGGGCCGGGTACATGTCCACCCTGCTTATCTGCGTTCCCCGCGCCAGCCCGTCCAATTCCGGCCCCAGCCAGGACATGGGATCGACGGCGTCGATATCCGGCCACGGCTCGCCGAGCTGCTGATGCAGGTAGGCCAGCCGTTCCCGCAGGTTCTGCGCGGCCTCCGAGAAACGGAACATCCCCGGACCCTCCCGGGCCACCGTGGCGGCCAGCGCTGCCGCAGCTTCTGCCACCGGCACCTGCACCGGCGTCGAACTCAGCTCGATGGCACCCAGGCGCACCACCTTCCGCCCCCGGACCCTCCCGTCCACCACCGAGGCCACGATCTCCTCCGTCACACCCACGGCCCGGCGTGCCTGCGTCTCATCCAGACGGGCCGCCGCCCGGATGGTGGCCCCGGCCCGCCCCTCGCGTGAGGTGCCACCACTGCGGGTCACCTCCGCCACCGCCAGCCATTGCGCACCCGTCAGGCCCAGATCCCCCGGCAGAACCGCCCGGGTGCCGCTGGCCAGCAGGTATTCCTCACCCACCCGGCGGGCCACCCTGCCCGGGAAAGCCAGTGCCGTGACCACCCCGGGATCAGTCTCCCCGGTGCCGCCGCGCACCAGCTTCCGCAGGCGCGCCACCTCCCGGGCCTGGGCGCGGGCTCGCGCAATGTCGCCGCGTGGCGAATCCGCCAGCACCGCCACCACCCCGGCCGCCGCCGGACCACACTCCACCAGGGCGCGCCCCAGCCGCGGGTCCACCGGCATCCCCGCCAACTGGCGACCCAGCGCGGTGGCCTGCCCCTCCCCGTCGACGGCGCCGATGCCATGCAGCACCGTCTCAGCGGAGTCGAGGGCGGGGGTGGGAGGGGTGTCGGCAAGCGGGAGCCCTGCGCCGCGCGGGGTGCCCCACACCGCCAGAGTCAGCGCCGCCTGCGTCAGGTCACTCGTCGCGATCTCCGGGGTGATGTGTGCACGGAACTGCTGGTAGTCGGCCTGTGAATAAGCACGGATGACCGTGCCCGGCCCCTCACGCCCGGCACGACCCGCCCGCTGATCCACCGTCGACTGCGCCGCCGACACCGTCACCAGACCCGTCATGTCCCGCGTCGCATCCCGGCGCGGCACCCGCGAGAGCCCCGAATCCACCACCACCCGCACCCCCGGCACAGTCAGCGAGGACTCGGCTATCGACGTCGCCACAATCACCCGCGCCCCACCCGACAACGCCGCATCCTGCTCCCGGGCATCCAGCGAACCGTGCAGCGGCACCGCCCCGGGGACCCGGTTGACGACGTACTCCACCTCCCGGACCCCGGGGACGAAGACCAGCACCGCGTCGGTGTGCCCGGTGGCCAGCTGCGCCAGATGATCGAGGAATTCGCGCGTGTTGCCCGCCCGGCCGGGGTGCGGGACGTACTCGAAGCTCAACGGATAGGTCACTGCCGGGGTGTCCAGCACCGGTGCCTCCATGAGCGCGGCGAATTTCTCCACATCCAGCGTCGCCGACATCGCCGCCACCGTCAGATCATCACGCAGCTGCACCAGTTCCAGCAGCATGCCCAGCACCAGATCCGTGTCCAGCTGCCGCTCATGCACCTCATCGACCGCCACAGCGCTGACACCGGTGAGTTCCGGATCGGACATCAACCGGCGCAGCAGCACACCCGGCGTCATGAACTCCACGAGGCTGCCCGGATGGTGTTCCCCGCGGACGGTGAAACCGATGCGCTCGCCGATGCGGGAACCATCCAGATAGGCCAGCCGACGGGCCGCCGCGCGCACCGCGACGCGACGGGGCGCGGTGACCAGCACCTTCCCCTGCACGTGGTTGGCCAGGGCCGGCGGCACCAGCGTCGTCTTGCCGGTGCCCGGAGGGGCCTGCACCACCAGGGTCCGGTTGTTGCTGAGCAGGGTGGGAAGCTGGCCGATGGTGGCGGCCACCGGCAGGCCCTGGCCGATGCGCCTCAGATCAAAACTCATGGCCCCATTGTGCCGGGGAGGGGTGTGAGGTTTTCAGGTGAGTTATTCAGGGCCCTGAAAACCTCACGTCACACCAATGGTGAGCAGGGATATTCAGGCGCCGGTGAGATATTCAGGCCAGATATTCAGGCACCTATTTCCAGCTCCGCAACCTCGGGAACCATTCGATTGTCCACAGAGTCCAAGAATGATGAGACATGGAGGGATGCGGAGATGAGTTACAGGGGAACCAGGATCGACGGGCTCATTGCGGAGGGAAACGGGCGTCTGGTGGCCGCGGACGGGATGGGGCTGTCACCGGACCGCTTCACTGTGCCCATCGCCACGGAGGAGCTGATGCGGCAGCTGGCGGGGGAGTTGGGGCTCCCGCACGGAGACCCTGAGGTCACCCGCCAGGTGGGCCAGCGCTATCTGCCGGTCTCGATGAGCCACGGAGTGCCCCGTCAGGCAGCCCGCTCCGCGGGACTGGTCGCCCGGGATGCCGCGCACCACCCACGTGGACACCACCACCAGGTCAACGCAGGGACCCGGATTGTGGCGCACCTGACGGAGTACCCCTCCTGGATTGCGGCACAGTTCAGTGCGGCGGCGCTGCTGGGGATCACCGATTTCGCCGACGGTGCCGATTCCGCGGTGCTGAACAACAACAGACTGCGGATTTCCCGGGGTGTCCGGCAGCCCACCCAACGCCAGTACCGGGGTCGGTGGACCCCGTGGACTCTCCGCCTGGGGGAGCAGGAACTGAAGGTCACCCCGCCGATGCTCACGTTGGCGCACTGTCTGCGCGCGGTCCTCGACGGGGAGCACGCTTGGGAAACCCCCGCCGACCTGGGACATCCGCCGCACACCGTCCGGGCTGTGCAGCTCATCGACCGCTACCGGAGAGAATTCGGCCTGGATGAGGAACAAGTCTTAGAGGCCCTGCACGGTCTGGTCAATCAGCGCCGACTGGAGAACCTGCTCCAACTCAGCGACCCCGGTGCGGATTCTCCGCCGGAGACCATCCTGCGTCTGGCCGCGGACCGGGCCACGAAGGACCTCGGTATCGACTGGCAGGCCCAGGTACCGGTGTACCGGAACGGGAGGGTCGGTGCTCCCGGGAGCCGCGATCCGGGACAGACCCTGTTCACGGTGATTGATCTCGCCGCCCCCTCCCGTCGACTGGCCCTCTACTACGACGGGGAACATCATCTGGAGCGTGGGCAGCGGGACCAGGATTCCCTGATCACCGCGCAGCTGGCGGCCTGGGGGTGGCGGAGCTTAAGGGTCACGGCCGGCATGCTCCGGGATGTTCGTCAGTTGAACTTTTTCATCAGTTCCCTTGTTTTTCCCCAGTCCCGTTCCGCCTGAGATAGTTTCCCCGGTGCAGCGCGCCACACCGTGCCACACTGGACGCCATGACTGACACCACCATGAACAACAAGAAGATCGCCGTCATCACCGGTGCCTCCTCCGGTATCGGCGCCGCCGCTGCTGATGCCCTGGCCGGGGATGGTTTCCACGTCGTCGTTGCCGCGCGCCGACTCGACCGGGTGGAGGAGGTGGCCCGGCGGAACAACGGCACGGCCGTCCAGCTGGATGTGACCGATGATGAATCGGTGGCGGCCTTCGCGGAGGAGGTGGCCAAGCTGGGCCGGGTGGACGTGCTGGTCAACAACGCCGGCGGTGCCCACGGCCTGGACACGCTGCGGGAGGCCGATCTGGAGGACTGGCAGACGATGTACGACGTCAACGTCCTCGGCGTGGTGCGGGTGACCCGCGCGCTGCTCCCGCTCATCGACGTTGCCGAGGGCCTGATCATCAACATCGGTTCCATGGCCTCCTTCACGGCCTACCCGAAGGGCGCCGGCTACAACGCCGCCAAATTCGGCCTGCGTGCTCTGACCCGTGCCTTCCGTCTGGAGGAGGTCGGCAACCCGATACGCATCACCCAGATCGATCCGGGCCGGGCAGAGACCGAGTTCTCCCTGGTGCGTTTCAAGGGTGACGCGGATGAGGCCGGCAAGGTCTACGCCGACAAGCTCAATCTCACGGCAGCGGATGTGGCGGAGGCAGTCCGGTGGGTGGCGTCCCTGCCGGCGCACGTGAACATCGACACCCTCAACATCATGCCGCGGGACCAGGCATGATCATCACCACGACCCCCACCGTCGAGGGGCACCGCATCACGGGTTACCTCGGCATCGTCGCGGGGGAGACCATTGTCGGCATCAACGTCATCAAGGATTTCGCGGCCGGCATCCGCAACATCGTCGGTGGGCGTTCGTCCTCCTATGAGCGCGAGACTTTCCAGGCCCGTGAGTCCGCGATCGCGGAGCTGGTCGCCCGCGCGCAGGCGATGGGGGCCGACGCGATTGTCGGCGTGGACATCGACTACGAGTCCCTGGGCAGCGACAACGGCATGATGATGGTCTCGGCGACCGGTACCGCCGTCCGGCTGGGGCCGGCTGCGGGCTAGACTGGGCGACCATGCACGCCCATGATGTTGCGATCCGTGATGAGTCGATCAAGCTCGGCCAGTTCATCAAGCTTGCCGGCCTGGTGGCCACCGGTGGTGAGGCCAAGGAGCTCATCGCCGAAGGCGAGGTGACCGTCAACGGTGAGGTGGATACCCGCCGGGGGCGGACGCTGCACCACGGGGATCTCGTGTGCATCGGGGAGGCGTGTGCCCGTGTGACGTCGGCGGCCGAGGACGAGGACGATTACTTCGACGAGGCCACCGCCGATGATGATTTTGATCCTGAGAAGTGGAGAAACCTCTAGATGCCAGCTTTCGAGGCCGTCGGCGGCATGCCGTACTGGATCGACCTGACCACCTCTGACGTGCGGAAGTCCGCGCATTTTTATTCTGAGCTCCTCGGCTGGGAGATCGAGGGTGACGGCTACCGCCTGGCGCGCGTCCAGGGTCTGCCCGTCGCGGGTTTCATTCCGCAGCCGGAGGGTGGGGGTGCGTTCCCGGACACATGGGTGACCTATTTCCTCGCTGATGACATTGATGGCCAGGTCGCGCAGGTCAAGCGTCTGGGTGGCCGGGTGCTCAGTGAGCCGACGGAGGTCAGCCTGGGCCGGATGGCCGTGCTTGTCGACGCCGCCGGCGCCATGTTCGGACTCATCGAGCCCGCCGGGGAGGATGCCTTCGTCGCCGCCGGCGAGCCGGGCACCCCGGTGTGGCATGAGCTGACCGCCACGGCCGGTTTCAGGGAGGCGGTGGATTTCTACCATGGTCTGCTCGACTGGGAGCTGATCGCGATGGAGGCCGGTGAGGACTTCACCTACACCACCGCCGTGGCGGAGGGTGCCCCCTTCGCGGGTATCTGGAAGGCAGAAGGTGTCTTCCCGCCGCAGGTCCCCAGCTTCTGGCAGTCCTACCTGGGGGTGGCGGATATCGACGCCGCCGTGGCCCGCATCCCGGACCTCGGCGGCGAGATCATCACCCGGCCCTGGGACTCGGAGTTCGGCCGCCTGTGCCGGATCGCGGATTCCACCGGTGCGGTGGTCGTGCTCTGTGAGGTCGATGAACCGGTCGAGGAGGAGCTCCACGAGACGGATCTGCTGGGGGGCCTTGAGCTCTGAGCGGGGTCATGGAGCTCGACGAACTGAGCTCACGCATCCTCGATCTGGTTGACCGGGTGCCCGCCGGCAGGGTGGTCAGCTACGGTGACGTCGCCGCCCGGGCTGGCACCGGTCCCCGGCAGGTGGGCCGGATCCTGGCCCGCGTCGGTCACCTGACCTGCTGGTGGCGGGTGGTCCGCGCCGACGGCACCTCCGCCGTTGCCGCGCAGGCGTCCCGGTTCTGGGATGCGGAGGGCATCCCGCACCGCGACGGCCGGGTGGTCCTGGGGGCCTGTCGCTGGGAGTTCTCCTGAACCCTGGATGACTCCGGGCAGCGCTGCTACGCTCGCGGTGGAATCGAGGTAATCTCATGCCCCCACTTCGCGTAGCAGTCATTGGTCTGGGAACCACCGGGTCCATGGCCCTGTGGCAGCTCAGCCGGTCCCCGGGCGTCGAGGTCATCGGTCTGGAGCAGTTCGGACTCGGCCACGGCTACGGGGCATTCACCGGTGAGACCAGGTTGTTCCGCACCGCCTATCACGAGGGTGCGAAGTACGTCCCCCTTCTCCAACGCGCCCGGGAGCTGTGGCGTCAGCTCGGTCAGGCCGTGGGCCGTGAACTGTTCCACCCTTATGGGGTGCTCACCGTCGGCCGTGAGGATTCGGCCCCCTTCCAGCGGCTGTTGGCATCGGTGACCACGCACGATCTTCCCCATCAACGGCTGGATGTCGAGCAGCTCCGCCACCGTTACCCGGGTCTGGATTTCCGGGAGGATGAGGCCGGGGTCTTCGACGAACTCGGTGGCGCGCTGCGCCCGGAGCTGGCGGTGCTCAGCGCCGTTGAACAGGCTCAGAAGAACGGCGCGGCGGTCCACGACCACGAACCCGTCCTGGATATCTCCGATACGGGGGAGGGGGTGATCGTGACCACCGCCAGACGGGAGATCACCGTCGACCGGGTGATCGTCACCGCCGGCAGCTGGGTGACGGGACTGTTCCCGCAGATCGCCGACCTGGTTGAGGTGCGGAAGATGGTGCTCACCTGGTTTCTGCCCCGGATCTCCTCGGACTTCGAACCGGCCCACCTGCCCTGCTTCATCCGCGATCGCGACGGCTTCCACATTTTCGGGGCCCCCTGCGTGGACGGTTACAGCGTCAAGATCGCGGCCATGGACCGGTGGGGGACCCCCGATACCGAGAGGGTGGAACAGGCCGACCTCCACCTCGATCCTGACGAGGTCTCCGACTTCGGTTCGCAGGTGTCCAGGCTCTTCCCCGGCGTGCAGCCGGAGCCGAACCGCTTCTCCGTCCACTTCGACACCTTCACCGCCAGCCGCGACCCGATCATCGACAGGGTGGGCAACGTCGTGGTGGTCTCCGGACTGTCGGGCCACGGCTTCAAGCTCGCCCCCGTGATCGGCGAGCTGGCCCGCGATCTGGCGGTCACCGGCCGGGCGGAGGGACGGCATCCGGACTTCACCCTCGCAGTGCACCGGCCGATCCGGGAGGGAACAGGCCCGGGTCCGGCCTGGCCGCAGAAGATCGTGCGGGACCGCGCCTGAACACTTACCCTGGCTGCATGACTGATCTGACCGTCCGCGCCTGGGGCACCCCGGGTTTTTCGCAGCCGCTGGAGCCGGTGACCATCACGCGCCGTCCCCTGCGGGAGGATGACGTCCTCATCCGAATCGAGTTCGCCGGCATCTGCCATTCCGACATCCACACGATGCGGGGTGACTGGGGCGAACGCGAGTACCCGCTGGTGCCCGGCCATGAGATCGTCGGCATCGTCGAGCAGGTCGGCGACAAGGTGCTCAATTACCGTCCAGGTGACCGGGTCGGGGTGGGCTGTTTCGTCAACTCCTGCGGGCAGTGCCACCCGTGTGAGCTGGGGGAGGTCTCCTACTGTGAGCAGGGCCCGGTGCTCACCTACGGCGCCTACGATGGTGGCGAGTTGACCCAGGGCGGGTATTCGCAGGCCATCGTGGTGCGTGAGTCCTTCGTCGTGGCGGTCCCGCCGGGCCTGGATCCGGCGGCGGCTGCCCCGCTGCTGTGCGCGGGCATCACCACCTACTCGCCGCTGCGGCACTGGGGCGCGGGCCCGGGTAAGCGTGTCGCGATCATCGGCATGGGTGGTCTCGGGCACGTCGGTGTGAAGATCGCCGCGGCCATGGGCGCGGAGGTCACCGTCCTCTCCCATTCCACCGCCAAGCGTGACGATGCCCTGCGTTTCGGTGCCGCCCGCCACGTCTCCACCGCGGTTGGTCTGCCGGAGGACCTGCACAACTACTTCGACCTGATCCTCAACACCGTCTCCGTCGATCTGGACACCTCGGCCTACCTGGGCCTGCTGCGTTTCGACGGTGCGCTGGTCCAGCTCGGCCTGCCCGGCCTGCCGCTGCAGACCCCGACCCGTATGCTCACGACGCGGCGCCGTTCGCTGTCTGGTTCGCTGGTTGGCGGGATCCGCGAAACCCAGGAGATGCTCGACTTCTGCGCGGAACATGGTGTGACCGCCGAGATCGAGCTCATCGACGCGGAGCAGATCAACCAGGCCTATGACCGCACGGTCGCCTCGGACGTCCGCTACCGCTTCGTCATCGACGCGGCCACCTTCTAGGGACGCAGTGGAGGAGCCGAGGTTGCTGCGTCTGGATGCCCGTGGAGCCCGCTACGTACTCAGACGTGTGGTCCGGGAATTCTTCCTCCTGGGTGTCATCGACATGGCCGCCAAGCTCACCTTCTTCACTCTGCTCGCGGTGGCGCCGACGATCCTGGCCATCTACTCCATCGCCACCATCGTCCTGGCGAATAACGCGGCGCTGGTTTCCGAGCTGACCGCAGACTTCATCACCACCTACATCCCGGAGGAGTACCGGGCGGCGGTCACGGATCTGGTCAATACGGTCATCGGTTCCTCCACCGGCGGCATCGTCGGCCTCATCGTGGGCACGGTCGTGGCCCTGTGGTCGGCCTCGGCCTATGTGCGCGCCTTCTCCCGCTGCGCCAACACCGTCTACGAGCAGACGGAGGGACGGCCGATGATCGCCAAGCTGGCGACGATGCTGGGCACCACCCTGTTCATGGTGGTCGGCATGGTGCTCATCCTCGCCTCAGTGATGCTCAACGAGACGGTGGTCAACGCCACCCTGGGGCTCATCGCCGAACCCCTGGGCCTGTCCCGGGTCCTCGACTACCTGCTGGGGGTGTTCCTGCCGGTGTGGCGGTGGCTGAAGTGGCCGATCATCTTCGCCCTGTCCGCCCTGCTGCTGGCCGTGCTGTACTACGTCACCCCCAACGTCCGGCAGGCCCGCTTCCGGTGGCTCAGCATCGGAGCCTGCAGCGCACTCATCGGGATTGCGCTGGTCAGCGTGGGCTTCTGGATCTACCTGAATTATTTCCCCGCCCTGGGCTCCTACGGGGCGATCGGTAGTGTGCTGGCCCTCATGTTCGCGCTGTGGGGTGCGAATATCTTCCTCATCCTCGGTGTGAAGATCGATGCGGAGATCGAACGCGTCCACCAGCTGAAGGCCGGGGTGCGGGCGGAACGGCAGCTCCAGCTGCCGCCGCGTTCCATCCGCCGTACCCGCCAGCGGGAGGCCGCGCGGGAGAAGATGGCCGAACGCGGTCGAGACCTGCGCCTGGACTACCTCGAGGACTGAGCGCGCAGGAAGTCCGCGACGTCTGCGACCCGTTGGCGGGCCACCTCCGGTGTGGAGATGCGGTGGCGGGAGACGTACTCCCGGACAGTGAGGTCGGCGACCTGCTCCAGGCCGGTGGGGCGCTGCGCGATCTCGTCCTGCAGCGCCACCTGCAGCAGCGTGCGCGGCCAGGTGGCGGGCTCGGGCACCGCCTGCTCCGCCAGGACCTCCGCGGGCAGACCTGCGACGCTGCCGAGGTCGGGGAAGGTGAGCACGAGGGCGTCGAAAAGCGGGGCGTTCATGGCGGCCAGCGCCGCCCCGGAGGAATAGCCCCAACCCGTCAGCGAGGTCGCGTTGTGGTGCTGCGCGACACCCGCGGCCGTGCGCACCATGGCGTTCATCTCCGCGACCGTGCTCTGCGGGGCCAACGGATAATCCAGGTCCAGGATGATCGTGCCGGAGCGCTGCGCGGCTGCGGCCACCTCGGGACGCCACGCGATCTCCAGGGCGTTGCCCGAACCCCGCCACCAACCACCCGAGTGGAGACTGAGGGCCCACGCGCCGGTGGGCTGGCTCGGGGTGAACAGGCGGCCGCCGACCTCCGGGACCTCCTCCACCTCGACGCCCTCGGCCCACACCACACCCGGCATGGAGTGGTCGAGACCCGAACCGAGCATGAGCATCGCCGTGTGGGTGATCCGGTCCGGCAGACGCGCGATGTAGTTGTCCGCCGGGTCCGGATCCCCCACCCCGCCCTTCCACGGCGGGGTGAAGTCGGGCAGCTCGTAGTGGACGTCGATGTAGGAGGCCAGCTGGGCGAGCTGCTCCTCCGCGGAGAGCTGCCTGTCGACGCCGCCTACCTGGAACTCTGCACGGAACTGCTCCTCCTGCAGCTCCTCGGGAGTTCTGGCATTGTGTGCGGGGGTGTCAGTCATGGCGACCAGCCTAGTTGCCGCGGACGGCCCACGTTCACGGTTCAATGCGGCTACGCTGGGAATCACGACAGAAGACATCCAGGCAGGAGCATGACCATGAGCGGTGTAGCACACATTTATGACGCAGAACTCAGCCCTTCCAAGGAAGATATCGCAGCCCGTCACGCAGGTATTGTCACCCTCCTCGGTTCCTGCCGTCTGGTCGACCCCGATGACGTCGTCGGGATCGAGGTCCTCGTCGGTGCGGACATCGACGGCCGCACTGTGCAGCTCCCCGTGACCTATCGTCCCTCCGAGATCAACCCGGAGCACACCCTCACCGAGATGGACCACAGCGTCCTCGGCCACCGCTGGGTATCCAACGCACTGGGGGATCCGGTGGCCGTGGCCCAGTTCATCCGCACCATCCTCGAGGGCGATGACGGGGCGACCCGTTCCGACGGGGTGCCCGCCGTGCTGGATCTGCGGGGTTCCGGCGAGGAAGGCAAGGTCGACGTCGGCGACGTGGAGTTCTATGAGGTCACCCGCCAGCGTGCCGTGGGCACCGTCAACCTCGACGGCCGGGTGCGTTCCTTCCAGCTGCGCATGCCGCACCTGCTGCGCCGCATGAACACCGGCGGTACCAGCGCCGACACCGCGCGCCTGCACCTGATCGGCTGGCTGCCGGCCCTGCCGGAGAAACGCGTCGTGGTTGCCGAACTCAGCATCCGCGACTGAACCGAGCCCACGTCCGTCCCCTGAGGGGATCCGCTGTTTTCTTTTCCGGAAACCGCCTGCTCACCCAGAGTTCATCTCGTTTATAGGTTGATCTAACTATTTGGTCACTTCATAATCGTAGATTCTATGGGTCTGTAGAAACTGAGGGAAAAGGAAAACTCTCGTGGCACACTGGTCCAACACACTCAAAAAATTCACGGCGGTGTCGGTCTCCGCGCTCGTCCTGGTCGGCTGCACAGGAACTGACGGGGGACAGGAGACCTCGCCTGCCGCCCAGACGGCCACCGCAGATGTCGATCCGGTGTACGGCGAGACAAACGGCCTCGACCTGATCGAGCTGCAGGATGCCAAGCCGGATGTGGCTCCCGTCCCGGCCAGCAACGAGCCCAACCGCATCGCGATGAACCTGCCGGAGGACCCCGCCACCGCGATGTCCTTCAACTGGTACACCACCGACAACCTCACCGACTCCGTTGTCCGCGTCTCCACCAGCGAGGACATGGCGGACGCCGTGGAGTTCCCTGCCGACGTGTCGGAGGTCGTCTCCGAGTACGCCGAACGCGACGCCGAGGGCTACTACATCTACGCATCGGTCACCACCGATGATGAGGGCGACTTCCTCGTCGATGAGAACGGTGCACCGGAGGAGGTCCTCGGCTATTTCACCGATGAGCAGATCACCCGGGAGAACACCGAGTGGACCGCGGACGGCGACGGTCTCGGCTACCTGGCGCTGCAGGAGGTCGCCGAGCACTCCCACAAGGCCACCGCCAGCGGCCTGGAGCCGGACACGCAGTACTACTTCCAGCTGGGATCCGAATCGGAGGGTTTCTCCGAGACCGGTTCCTTCCGGACCGCCACCGAGGGCGTGTCGCCGACCCAGTTCATCCACTACACCGACACCCAGAACGCCTACTGGAACGCCAACGTCAACAATGAGGCGGCCTACGGCGCCAACACCCTGGAACTGGCCAGGGAGACCGCACCGGATGCGGAATTCGCCGTCCACACCGGTGACTTCGTGGAGATCGCCCAGGTCGAGGACGAGTGGGTGGACAACCTCGATATGTCGCGTGAGTCGAAGATGAACCTGCCCCACGCCTACACCCCCGGCAACCACGACGAGTACAACCTGAACTACATCCGTGAGTCCGATGCCGTGGATGAGAGCGCATTCAACGAGCACACCAACGTGCCCGTGACCAACGGTGCCGTCAACGGTGGTTCCTACTACTCCTTCGACCACTCCGGTGCCCATTTCGTCGTCCTCAACACCAACGACAACAAGGAATCCGCGGACAACCCGGAGCAGGGTGCCATCGGCGCCGAGCAGATGGAGTGGGCGAGGGCCGACATCCAGCAGGCGCGCGATAACGGCGCCAACTGGATCGTGCTGATGTACCACAAGCCGGTCTACTCCGCCTCCTACCACGCACTCCAGGACACCGACGTCCAGGTCACCCGCGAGGAGTTCGTCCAGATCGCGGACGAACTCGGCGTAGACCTCGTCCTGCAGGGCCACGACCACAACCTGACCCGTACCAAGTCCCTGCTCTACACCCCCGACAACTTCGCCTACGGCGAGGTCGAGGAGACCCGGAAGACCGAGATCGACGGCGTCGAGTACCACGTCAACCCGGAGGGCGTCACCTACGTCATCCCGAACACCTCCGGGACCAAGACCTACGACGCGATCTACCAGAAGGGTGCCGAGCACGTCGCCAAGGTCCGCCCCCGTCTGGACTGGATGACCGAGGAGGACACCGAGCTCTGGAACGGCCTCTTCGACATCGCGGAGCAGCCGGAGGACTCCCCGAAGTTCGAGCACAGGCACGACAACTACCGCCAGTCGGAGACCCAGACCTTCGCCATCTACACCTTCGACGAGGACACCTTCAAGATCGAGTTCTACGTCGTGGAGGGCGATCTGCACAACGGCGGTGAGCGTACCGTCACGCTGCGCGATTCCTACGGCATCGCCAAGCAGTGAACCTTGAGTGAACGCTGAGGGCACCGGGTAGAGACCCGGTGCCCTCCGTGTTTTCAGGGCCAGAAACCTACCAGATGGTGACGCGCTCTTCCGGGGCGATCCACATGGGGGAGTCCGCGGTGATCTCCGGGAAGGCCTCATAGAACTCGTCGATGTTCGCGGCGATGACGTTGCAGCGGAACTCGGCGGGGGAGTGGGGGTCAATCGCCAGGTACTGCTGCGACTGCTGCGGGCGGATGGCGGTGCGCCAGACCCGCGCCCAGGACAGGAACAGCCGCTGCAGGCCGTTGAACTCGCGGCCGGCGAGACCCGGATCAGCGTCCTCGACCTCGAAGGGCAGGACCGGGGAGGTCTCGTAGGTCAGTCCACGTTCCTCGAGGTAACGGCGGTAGGCCACCACGGCGATACCCAGTCCGCCGAGGTCACCGATGTTCTCGCCGAGGGTGAACTCACCGTTGACGCCCTCGGACTCAATGCCCGCCTCGCGCAGCACGGTGGGGACCAGGCCGTTGAACTGGGCGACGAGTTTATCGGTCAGCTTGGTGAAGGCCGCCCGGTCCGCCTCGGTCCACCAGGAACGCAGGTTGCCGTGGCCGTCATACTGCGAGCCCTGGTCGTCGAAGCCGTGGCCGATCTCGTGGCCGATGACCGCGCCGATGGCGCCGAAATTCTCCGCGGCGTCCATGTCGGGGGAGTAGAAGGGCCGGCGCAGGATGGCGGCGGGGAAGGTGATGTCGTTGACCACCGGGTTGTAGAAGGCGTTGACGGTCTGCGGGGTGGTGAACCACTCCTCCCGGTCCGCCGGTTTGCCGATCTTGTTCAGCTCGTAGTCCTGCAGGAAGGAGGAGGCGGCGCGCATATTCTCCAGCAGGGAGCCGCCGTCCGACCCGAAGGACAGGCCCTCGTAGGAGCGCCACACATCGGGGTAGCCGATCTTCGCCTTGAACTGGTCCAGCTTCTCCAGGGCACGTCCCTGGGTCTCCCCGGTCATCCACGGCAGCTGGTTGATGCGCTCCCGGTAGGCCTCCACGAGGTAGTCGACGAGCTCGAGCATCTCCTCCTTGGAGCTCGGTGGGAAGTGCTGGTCAACGAAGACCTTGCCGATCTCCTGGCCCACCAGGGATTCGACGATGCCGACGCCACGCTTCCAGCGGTCGCGCTGCTGCGTCGCACCGGACAGCCGTGTGCCGTAGAACTCGAAGTTCTTCGCCCCGACCTCCTCGGGCAGCACCCTGGCGCGGGAGCGCAGGATGTGCCAGGTGGCCCAGAGCTGCCAGTCGGCCAGCCGGTCGTCGGTGAGCAGTCCGGCGAGGTGGTCGACGTAGGAGGGCATCATCGACACGAGGCGCTGCTCGGGCAGGCCGGTGCCGATGAGCAGGGTCCGGATGGCCCGGGGCAGTGCCTGGAACTCGGTCGGGTTGTAGGTCTTCACAGCGTCGCGGGTGGCCACCACATCCCAGTGGCCGGCGGCGATCTCCGTCTCCAGGGCCACGATCCGCTCGGTCGCGATCTCCGGGGTCAGCCCGAAGAGGCGGGCGGGGTCGAGGAACTGCAGCATCTCGGTGACGTGCCGCCGGTAAGCGGCGAGCGTCTCGGCGTGCTGCGGTTCGCGGTAATAGGCCTCGTCGGGGAGGCCGAGGCCGGACTGGATCAGGTAGGCCAGCGCGTCCTCCGAGTTGGAGTCCTTCTCCACCCAGAAAGTGAGCGGGGAAGCGACACCGATACGCTCGAGTTCACCGAGGCGACCGGCGAATTCCTTCGCATCGGCGACGCTGAGCAGGTCCAGGTCCGCGTCGAGGGGACGCATGCCGGCGGCGTTGACGCCCTCGACGTCCATGAAGGAGTTGAAGAGGGTGCCGGCGCGGCCGGTGTCGGTCTCGACGATCTCGCGGACGTCGATCTCGGCCTGATCGCGGAGCTTGTGGAAGGTGCCGTCGACGCCGCGGTCGTCCGGAATCACGTGGGTGGCGAGCCAGGGGCCGTTGACATAGGCGTAGAGGTCATTCATACCGTCAACTCTAGGTGAGCCGGACCCCGTTAGTCTGTGAGTCATGAGTTCCTATCGTCTCCAGCCGGCCGCGGACCACAGGTGGTGGTGGTCGCTGTTCGGGATCACCACCGTCATACTGCTGCTGCCCACCGTGCTGCTTCCGGTCACGCCGACGCGGTCCGTCGTCTCGGATGTCCGCCTCGGAATGGTCGGCTACAGCTGGTCGATCCCGCTGGATCTGACGTGCCGGCCCGACGCCGGTGCCATGGCGGGTGGCTGGACCTGCGGGTCCGTCTCCGTGCAGACGATGATTGCGGAGGGGGGAACTGAACCCGATCGCACCCTGCGGCGCATGATGCGCGCCCTCATCGTCCCCCCGCCGGAAGGCGCGGAGATCCTCCGGGAGGGGCAGGCCCGCATGCTTATCGACGAGCGCGCCAACACCGTCGGCATGTCCCTGGAAGGCAGCGGGGAGAATGAGGGCCTGGCCATGGTGGCCGTGCTCACCGGCCCCGGCGACCAGATCGTCCCCATCGCCGACATGGTGTGGGAGGGTTTCACGGGGCAGGGCCTGCCCGAGATAGTCAAGGAGGCCATCGCCACGCCCCTCCTCCAGGACCACCGGGAACTGATCCTCCCCCGCGAGCTGGTGCAGGTGAGCGCCTCATGAGCCGCAGATTCCGTATCTCCCTGCTCCTCCTGAGCATCCTGGGCACCCCCGTCTTCCTCTACTTCTCCGGCGTGAACTTCCTCGTCTCCCCGGTCGGCGCCACCCTGAGCACGCTGTTCTCGGTGCTCTACGTGACCCTCGTGCTGTGGCTGCTCAGCCGCTCCCCGATGTGGCCGGACCGCGCCGGGGCGGGCTGGCTGTGGGTGGCCGCCAGCCTGCTGTGGGGCGGCGGGGTGAGTTTCCTGCTGGTCACACTCGGCGGTCTGCCCATCCTGGAGATCGCCGACCGGCTCGGTCTGCAGCTGATCGTCGCCTCCCTCGGCGGGGCCTATCCGGAGGAGATAGCCAAGGTCCTCGGCATCGGCGTCATCCTCTTCAGTTTCCGGGCCCTCAACCGGCCCTGGCACGGTCTGATGACGGGGGCGGTGGTCGGCCTGGGTTTCGAGGTCACCGAGAACGCCATGTACGGGGCTTTCGGCTCGCTGCTGGACCCCAACACGGATCTGGCCGGCGCCCTGGCGGTCTGGGCCGCGCGTATCTTCCTCGGCCCCGGTCTGCACATCATCTTCTCCGCCCTGGCCGGCTGGGGTCTCGGCCTGGCCCTGTTCACCGCCGACCGGTCCCGCGCCTGGCGCCTGTGCACCGCCGGAGTCTGGCTGCTGGTGGCCTTCGGCCTGCACTTCGCCTGGAACCTGCTGCCCGCCGAGTACTGGATGAGGGTGGTCAACTACATCGCCGTCGCCCTGGTGGTGTACCCGCTGTTCGTCTGGGTGTGGATCACCGCCAACAGGGAAGCCAGGGACGACAACTCCTACGGGTACACCCCGGTGCCGATCACCTCGGTGGGGCAGCTGGAGCAGGCATGAGCAGTGGGAATGTGGAACACACCCCGGACGGCCGCTACATTGTGGTCAAGGGGCGGCGGTGGCGGGCCGCGGACCCGTCGATCCCGGAGCCGCTGCGCGCTGAACTCGTCGCCGCGCTCATGACGGGACGGCGGATGGTCCGCACCCACGGGGACGCCGCCCGGGTGATGGTCCATGACGCGAAGGTGTCGCTCGGGGAGCGTGGTGACCCCTGGTGGGAGCCCACCGCGGAGGGGCGGCGGCAGCGTATCGCGGCGACCGTGAGGACGCTCGCCCGTGCCCGGGGGGAGGGTGCTTTCGTAACGGATGATGTCGCCCGGGTGGTCGGTGGGGAAGGCTGGCGCGAACACCTGGGCGCGGTGGATGAGGTGGTTGCGCAGCTGCGCGACGAGGGGGTGGTCCACACGGAAACCGCCGATACTCCGGTCCGGATCGCGGCGGCGGAGGGGCTGGAATTCCAGCCGAACCTGCCGGACTGAATGTGCGCCCACCTCAGGCGGTGGCGGGTTTTTCCTCCTTCTGCCACGGCCAACGGCCGGTGACCTCCAGCTCCAGGGAGAAGCTGAGGAAGGTCCGGATGATCACGATCAGTCCCAGGACGCCGACCGACTGGAAGGTGGGGGTGATCGCGACGGTGCGGATGATGTCGGCGGCGACGAGCAGCTCCAGTCCGAGGAGGATGGAGCGGCCCAGCTGCTGCCGGTAGCGGTGGTAGACGTCCTCGCCTCGGCGCCGGCGGAGCAGGGCTCCGCCGGCCAGCAGTGTCGCCACGACGATGCCGATCACCATCGCGGCGACGCCGGCGACATCGACAAGTTGGCCGGTGATCTCCATTGCTTCCCGGAAGGACATCGGTATTCCTCTCCTGGCGCTGCGCGTTTCCCTCCAGTATGGCCGAATATGTGGCGCAGGTCACGGGATCCTGTGCAGTGAAATTTTCCACTTCCGCTCCATTAACTATTGCGCGACAGGCTCACATGTAGTTTTCTGTAGATCGACAGACAGATAACTCGTGAGGAGGCAGAAATGCACAGACAGGGACTCTACAACCCGGCCCACGAACACGACGCCTGCGGCGTCGGATTTGTCGCTGACCTGCACGGGCGGGCGTCGAGAAGCATCGTGGACCACGGCCTGCAGATCCTGGCCAACATCGACCACCGCGGAGCCGCCGGCGCGGAGAAGAACACCGGGGACGGCACCGGCATCCTCCTGCAGATCCCCGACGGCCTCTATCGCGCGGTCGTCGATTTCGAGCTGCCCGCGCCGGGGGCCTACGCCACCGGCATCGCCTTCCTGCCTGCCGACGCCGCCGCCGTCCCTGCCGCCCGGCACGCCATCGGGGCCATCGCCCGGGAGGAGGGGGCGCAGGTCCTCGGGTGGCGCGAGGTGCCGGTCGAGCCGACAGGCCTGGGTTCGATGGCCCTGGCCGCGATGCCCTCCTTCCACCAGATCTTCCTCGCCGCGGGGGAGCGGACGGGTATTGAACTCGACCGGGTGATGTTCTTCATCCGCAAGCGCTGTGAGCGGGAACTACCCGGGGTGTACTTCCCCTCCCTGAGCGCGCGCACGATCATCTACAAGGGCATGCTCACCACCCCGCAGCTGGCCGCCTTCTACGCCGACCTGCGCGACCCGCGCCTGGAGTCCGCGCTGGCCATGGTGCACTCGCGCTTCTCCACCAACACCTTCCCCTCCTGGCCGCTGGCGCACCCCTACCGGCTGGTCGCCCACAACGGGGAGATCAACACCGTCACCGGCAACGAGAACTGGATGCGGGCCCGCGAGGCGCTGATCACCTCCCCGGAGCTCGGCAGCCTGGAACGCATCCTGCCCGTGTGCACGCCCTCGGGCTCGGACACCGCGCGTTTCGACGAGGCCCTGGAGCTGCTCCACCTCGGCGGCTACCCGCTGCCGCACGCCGTGGCGATGATGGTGCCGCAGGCCTGGGAACACAACCCCACCCTCGATCCTGAGCTGCGCAAATTCTACGAGTACCACTCCTGCCTCATGGAGCCGTGGGACGGCCCGGCCGCCATCGCCTTCACCGACGGCCGCCTCATCGGTGCCGTCCTCGACCGCAACGGCCTGCGCCCCGGGCGCGTGTGGATCACCACGGATGACACCGTCATCATGGCCTCCGAGGCCGGTGTCGTGGACATCGCACCGGAGCGGGTGGCCAAGCGCACGCGGGTGCAGCCGGGGAAGATGTTCCTCGTCGACACCGCCGCCGGCCGCATCGTCGGGGACGCCGAGATCAAGGCCGGACTCGCAGCGTCCGCCCCCTACGGGAAGTGGATCACGGAGAACTTCGTCCCGCTGGCCGGTCTGCCGCAGACCCGCTACCGCTACATGCCGCATGAGCGGGTGGTGCTGCGTCAGCGCGTCTTCGGTGTCACTGAGGAGGACGTCGACCTCATCATCGAGCCGATGGCGCACAACGCTGCTGAGGCCATCGGTTCCATGGGTTCGGACACCCCCATCGCGGCGCTCTCGGCCCGCCCGCGGATGCTCTACGACTTCTTCGCCCAGCGTTTCGCCCAGGTGACCAACCCCCCGTTGGACGCCATCCGGGAGAAGTCCGTCACCTCCATGATCACGCTGCTGGGCGCGCAGTCCGATGTGCTCAATCCCTCCGCCGAGGCCGCCCGCCGCATCCGGCTGGAGACCCCGGTCCTGGACAACCATCACTTCGCCACCCTCGTCCACGCCGATGACCAGGGGGAATGGTCCTCCTTCCGCGCGGCGGTCATCTCCGGGCTCTATCCCGTGGCCCAGGGCGGGGAGGGGATGCGCCGGGCGCTCGAGCGCATTCTCGCCGAGGTCGATGCTGCCATCCTCGAAGGCGCCGGTCTCATCGTGCTCTCCGACCGCGAATCCGACGAGGAGCTCGCCCCGATTCCCGCCCTGCTGCTCACCTCCACGGTGCACCAGCACCTGGTCACCGAGCGCACCCGCCTGCGTGCCTCCCTCATCGTGGAATCGGGTGACGCCCGCGAGGTCCACCACCTGGCCATGCTGCTGGCCTTCGGTGCCGACGCCATCAACCCCTACCTGGCCTTCGAGACCATCGATGAGCTGCGGCTGGCCGGGCGCCTGGGCGAACTCGACCTCGATGCCGCCTGCACCAACTACGTCACCGCCGCCACCACCGGGGTGCTCAAGGTGATGTCCAAGATGGGTATCTCCACCGTCGCCTCCTACCGCGGCGCGCAGCTGGCGGATGTCACCGGCCTGTCCCAGGAACTTCTCGACGCCTTCTTCGGCCACCTGCCCTCACCCATCTCCGGCGTGGGCCTGGACGAACTGGCCGCGGACGTCGCCGCCCGCCACCGCTTCGCCTTCCACCCCCACCCGGCCGGGGCCACCCGTCCCGAGCGCGACCCCGGCGGGGAGTACCGGTGGCGTCGGGAGGGGGAGTACCACCTGTTCAATCCGGAGACCATCTTCAAGCTGCAGCACGCCACCCGCACCGGCCAGTACTCGATCTTCCGCGACTACACCCGTGCCGTCGACGAGCAGTCCACCCGCCTGGCCACCCTGCGCGGCATGCTCGAGTTCCACTCCGACCGCCCGCCGGTGCCGCTGGATGAGGTCGAACCGGTCAGCGAGATCGTGAAGCGCTTCTCGACGGGCGCGATGTCCTACGGCTCCATCTCCGCCGAGGCGCACGAGACGCTGGCCATCGCCATGAACCGGCTCGGCGGGATGTCCAATTCCGGCGAGGGCGGCGAGGATCCCGACCGTTTCCACCCCGATGCGGACGGCAGCTGGCGGCGCTCCGCCATCAAGCAGGTCGCCTCGGGACGCTTCGGTGTGACCAGTCACTACCTGAACAACTGCACCGACATCCAGATCAAGATGGCCCAGGGCGCCAAGCCCGGTGAGGGTGGCCAGCTCCCGCCGGAGAAGGTCTACCCGTGGATCGCGAAGGTGCGCATCACCACGCCCGGGGTCGGGCTGATCTCCCCGCCGCCGCACCACGACATCTACTCCATCGAGGACCTTGCCCAGCTCATCTTCGACCTGCGCAACGCCAACCCGCAGGCACGGGTCCACGTGAAACTCGTCGCCGAACAGGGGGTGGGCACCGTCGCTGCCGGGGTGGCCAAGGCACACGCCGACGTCGTCCTCATCTCCGGCCACGACGGCGGCACCGGTGCCTCTCCGCTGACCAGCCTCAAGCACGCCGGTGGTCCCTGGGAACTCGGTCTGGCCGAAACCCAGCAGACCCTCCTGCGGGGCGGGCTGCGCGACCGCGTCCGGGTGCAGTGCGACGGCCAGCTCAAGACCGGCCGCGACGTCGTCGTCGCCGCCCTGCTCGGCGCGGAGGAATTCGGTTTCGCCACCGCCCCGCTCGTCGTGGAGGGCTGCATCATGATGCGCGTCTGCCACCTCGACACCTGCCCGGTGGGCATCGCCACCCAGAATCCGGACCTGCGGGCGAAATTCAGCGGCCGTGCCGAGCATGTGGTCAACTTCTTCACCTTCCTCGCGGAGGAGGTCCGCGAACACCTGGCAGCGCTGGGCTTCCGCAGCATCGACGAGGCCGTCGGCCAGTCCCAGGTCCTGCGCCAGCGCACCGACGCGGCCTTCACCACCGCCCACCCGCGGGCCGCCCGGCTCGACCTCACACCCCTCCTGCACGCCGCCGCCTCCCCCTTCTTCCCGGGCCAGGAACCGCGTTGCACCACCCGGCAGGAGACCGGGCTCGACGGGGTCCTCGATGAGCGCCTGCTCGCCGATGCCACCCCCACCATCCGTTCCGCCGCCCTCGACGGTGGTGCCCGCATCGAGCTGGCCTACCCGGTCCGCAACACCGACCGGACCGTGGGCACGCTGACCGGCTCCCGCATCACCCGCCTGACCGGGGGAGCGGGCCTGCCGGAGGACACCGTCCGCGTCCGGCTCACCGGCTCCGCCGGCAACTCCGCCGGTGCCTTCCTACCCGCCGGACTCACCCTCGACCTGGTCGGCGACGCCAACGACTTCCTGGCCAAGGGGCTGTCCGGCGGCCGGGTCATCCTCCGCCCGCATCCGCAGGCCCCACCCCAGCTGGCGGGCGCGGACCCCGACATCATCGGCGGGAACGTCATCGGTTTCGGTGCCACCAGCGGGGAGATCCTCATCCGCGGCGGGGTCGGCGAACGCTTCTGCGTGCGCAACTCCGGCGCCACCGCGGTCGTCGAGGGCATCGGCAACCACGGCTGCGAATACATGACCGGCGGCCGCGTGATCGTCCTCGGCGAGGTCGGCGACAACTTCGGCGCCGGCATGTCCGGTGGCATCGCCTACCTCGCCCCCGTCGGCGACCTGAGGGGCAAGATCAACCCGGGGCTCGTGGACGTCGAGAAGCTCTCGGAACACGACCTCGACTTCCTCGACCGCCTCATCGACCGCCACCGGCGGCTCACCGGCTCCACCACCCCCTGGCAGGCCCGCGACCTGCTCAAGATCATCCCGCGCGACTACCCACGCATACTCATCCCAACCCGGGAGGCTGTCCACCATGGCTGATCCACACGGCTTCATCAACCACGCCCGCAGCGAAGCAGCCCACCGCCCGGTCCCGCTGCGCCTGCTCGACTGGCGCGAGGTCCACGACCACGGTCCCGCCGCCCACCACAGCGAACAGTCCGCCCGCTGCATGGACTGCGGCGTGCCCTTCTGCCACGCCGGCTGTCCGCTCGGCAACATCATCCCCGAATGGAACGACCTCGTGCGCCGCGACCGCTGGCGGGAGGCCTGGGACCGGCTCCACGCCACCAACAACTTCCCCGAGTTCACCGGCCGTGTCTGCCCCGCCCCCTGCGAGGGGGCGTGCGTGCTCGGCATCAACGACGACGCCGTGACCATCCGCGAGATCGAACTCGCCATCGCCGAACACGGCTTCCGCGAGGGCTGGGCCGTCCCCGTCCGACCCGCCACCCGCACGGGGAAAACCGTCGCGGTCGTCGGCAGTGGACCCGCAGGCCTGGCCGCCGCACAGCAGCTCACCCGCGCCGGCCACGACGTCACCGTCTTCGAACGCGACGCCGCGCCCGGTGGCCTCATGCGCTACGGCGTGCCCGAGTACAAACTCGAGTCCCGCTTCCTCGACCGCCGCCTCGAGCAGATGCGTGCCGAAGGCACCATCTTCCGCACCGGCTTTTCCCCCGGCGTCGCGGATCTCTCGCTTTTCGACGCCACCGTCCTCGCCACCGGCACCCCCGTCCCCCGTGAGCTCGACGTCCCCGGCCGCGAGCTGACCGGCATCCATCACGCCATGGACTTCCTGGCGCACGCCTCGGCTTCGGCTCCGACGATCAACGCCCGCGGCCGACGCGTGGTGATCATCGGCGGCGGCGACACCGGCACCGACTGTTTCGGCAGCGCCCTGCGGCAGGGGGCGGCGAGCGTCACCCAGTTCGACATCCGGCCGAAGGCTCCCCACGAGCGGGCCGTGAGCACTCCCTGGCCCATGCAGCCGCTGATCTGGCGGCAGGCCACCGCGCATGAGGAGGGCGAGTACGTCATCACCGGCGACGAATCCGCCGACGAGATCGTCGCCCTCGGCCTGGCTCACCGCGAGGTGGGGGCACCGCTGGCCGGGCGCATCTTCTCCGTGAACACCGTCGCCTTCACCGGGGTGGACGGCCACGTGAGTCGGATCCGCGGTGACGAGGTCGAGGTCATCGCCGGCCGGCGCGTGCCCGTGGCCGGCACCGACTTCGAGGTCGAGGCCGACCTGGTCCTCATCGCGCTGGGTTTCACCGGCTCGGAGCCCGGCGGGCTGCACGCCGAACTCGGCGTGGAGATCAATGAGCGTGGGCGCATCGTCCGCGACAGCTCCTACCGCTCCACCGTGCCGGGCGTCTACGTCGCCGGCGACAACGGCCGCGGCCAGTCACTCATCGTCTGGGCCATCGCGGAGGGCAGGGCCGCCGCCGCGGCGGTGGACGCCGACCTCATGGGCACCACCACGCTGCCGTCCGTGGTCGCGCCCACGGACCGGCCGCTGGGGGTCTGAGGCCGGCCCCCCGGGTCAGTTGCTGGTGGTGATGTTCATGTTGGAGGGTTTCCACCAGCCCGGCCGCTGGATGAGCTCGTAGTCGATCTCGGCATCAGCCGGGGTGACGTCGGCGGAGTTGGTCCGCAGTTCGTAGATCTCGATGGAACCCCAGTCGCGGTGCCAGTCCTGCCTGGTGTAGCTCGGCAGCTCATAGGAGGAGTTGACGGCCTCGGCGGTGCCCATGACACCACCGCCCTCGTAGTCCTGGAACGGCGTCAGCGTCGCCTTGCCCGGGTGGTCCGGAGAGATGCGGAACTGGGGGATCTCCGCGACACCGGCGAAGTGGTCGAAGGTGCGCTGGCAGGGGAACTGCAGGCCGACGGACCAGTCGAGCAGACCCGGGTCCTCGGAACCGACGACGTTGTTCAGCGTGTCCAGGGTGGGTACACGCGGCGGGGTGAAGGCCAGCCACTGCTCGGGGTCGAGGCTGTGGTCGGTCGCGGTGATACGGATGACGTTGGCCTCCTCGGGCAGGGCCTCGATCGGCAGGCGCAGGTTACGCCAGGAGGGCAGCGGGCCGATGTCGAGGAGCTCGGTCTCGTCGATGTCGCGCACGCGGCCGTCCGCCTCACGGGTGCCGTACTCGAGGAGGAGTTCCTGACCGTTGTGGCGCACGCCGTTGATATCGGAGTGCTCGATGCGGCCGGCGGCGGAGACGACGATGAGCGGGGCCTCGTCGGTGTGCTCCGGCAGCTCGTACCAGGAGGTGGTGATGTCGGCCGGGTACTGCTGGCCGGAGGTCCAGGAACCGACGACCGGCACCGTCGTGTAGTCGAGGTTGAAGGGCAGGCGGGCACGGGAGCCGTTGACACCGACCTCGGCACGCACGCCACCGGTGTTGCCGGTCTCCTGGCCGGTGGCCTCATCGGAGCCGCCGGTGTTCTCGGTGTCGGCGATGGCGCCGACGGAGGAGGTGTACACGGTGTCCTGGCCGATGGACGGCGGAACGTTGTTGGCCTCGAAGCCGCGGTTGTCCTCGGATTCGAGTGATTCGCCCAGCGCCACCCCGCCGGCCGGGGTGAGGAAGGAATCGTTCGAGTTGGTCTCCACGAGGGCGTCGTTGGCCAGGCTGCAGGTGTCACCCGTCAGGGAACGCAGGTTGCCCATGCCGACGGAGTAGGCCGGCGTCTGGGAGATGAATCCCTTCGCGAAGGAGGCCATGGAGAACAACACGACCAGAGCGCTGGCGACCGCGATGGGGGCCGCGGCGACACCCGTCCAGCGGGAGCGTTTATCGGCCTGCTCGGCCTCGAGCTGTTTCAGTGTGCCCTGTTGTTCGGCACGTGCGGTGCGGACATCGCCGACGAAGGACTGGACCACGCCGATGACCAGGATGACCAGGGCGATGAACAGCACCAGGGTGGAGGCCTCGAAGCCCTTGAGCTGGACCGTCTTGTCGAACCACGGGACACCGAAACTGGAGACGTACCACCAGCCGTTGATGCCGGCCAGGGAGATCGCCATGAGGAAGACCACGGCACCGATCATGAGGGTGCGGGCCCGGCTGGAACGCAGCGCCATCGCGCTCAGGGCCACGGCGGCCAGCGCAGCCAGGGCACCGGCGATGCCGGCGTAGACGCCGAAGTGGTGGGTCCACTTGGTCGGCGTGAACATCATGAAGAACATGGTGCCGAAGATGATGAGTACCAGGCGCAGCGAAGGATCCTTCGCGGCACCCGGGACCCGGCCGTTGCGCAGGATCGCGGCGATGACGATGGCCAGGCAGAGGAAGAGCATGATCACCGCGAAGCGGCGGGTCAGCGAACCGTCGACGGTCTGCTCCATGAGGGTCTGATAGCGGACCCATTCGTCGTACCAGCTCAGGGCCGGACCCTTCGCGGAGCGGACGCGGATGGACTCGAGCACCGAGGCCAGGGTCTGGTCGCCG
Organism: Corynebacterium hylobatis; assembly: GCF_003955685.1. GTDB lineage: Bacteria > Actinomycetota > Actinomycetes > Mycobacteriales > Mycobacteriaceae > Corynebacterium > Corynebacterium hylobatis. The sequence goes on along the minus strand of NZ_RXHJ01000006.1, from coordinate 34,118 downwards.
AAGACAGCGATGAGGATGGCGGTACCCGCAGCGAGGAAGGGCGCGGCCATCGCGGCGACAGCCTTGAGGATGCTGCCCCGCGAGGCTCCCTCACCCGCACCCACCAGGGGCAGACGGCGGTTGATGATGCGGATGATGCTCGACAGGGAGGCGAGCAGGGCAGCCACGGCCATGAGGCCGGTGGGCCCGGCGCTGAGGGAGAGCGTCGCGAGGATGACACCGATGGCCGCCGGCAGCAGCCGGGAGGTTGCGATGGAACGCTCGAAGGAGGCCCACGTCAGGATCGCACCCATGGCGATGATCGGCTCGGGGCGGGTGCCGTTGTTGTAGGGCAGCCAGAAGGCGAGGAAGACCATCGCGGCGGTCCAGTGGGCGACCCGGCGGCCGTCGATGCGCGCGCCCAGACGGGGGATGATCTCGCGGGAGAGCACGAACCAGATGACGAGACCGGACAGCAGCGCCGGCACCCGCATCCACACGGAGGCGGTGGACACCTGGGTGAACAGGGCCAGCAGGTCGTAGAACGGGGAACCGAAGGGGGACTCCGGTACACCGAACCAGCGGTAGTAGTTCGCGATGTAGCCGGCGTTCTCGGAGACCCGGGCCATGCTGAAGATGAAGCCGTCGTCGGAGGTGTTGGCACCGAAGATGTGCCAGTAGACGAGGACGAAACCCACCACACCGTCCAGCGGGCGGGGACGCCACCAGCCCTGGGACAGGAAGCGTCGCGTGCTCCGCCCGTCCAGGCGGTCCATCCGGTGCAGCGCCCACAGAGCGACGAGGACGCAGATCAGACCGCCGAACATGGCGATGTATTTCAGCGCGGAGGGGGCGGAGGTGAAACGCGAGTTGATCTCGACGTCGGCGGTGAGACCGGCGTCGACCAGCGCGTCATGGCTGCCGGCGGTGTCCTCGATCTCGGTGTAGATGCCCGTGACCTGTGGTCGGACATCCTCCTCATCGATGATGCCCTCGAGCTCATCGCCGTCGGAGTCCCGGACCCCCGGGACCGACACAACGGTCTCCTCCTCCGTCGAGGAGATGGTGAGCACGGCGTCGTCGGGAAGCTCGGAGACCTCCTCCGCACTCAGCTCGAAGGGCACCTGGTCCCGGATGACCACGTCGACCCCGCCCTCCCAGGAGCGGACGAACAGGCCACGGGAGGTCGCGTCGGTCGAATCGGCCGGCAGCGTCGACAGCAGGAGGGTCTGATCCTCCCGGAGACCGTCGATGGCCTCCGCGACGGGCACAGTGATGTCGATGCGTTCCGGCGCATAGGAGACCAGCGGTGCGTTGACAGAGTTGAGACTGTCACCCTGCGGCCAGGAGAAGGACGCCTGGGTCTGGTTGACCGGCAGAAACGGGGTCGCCAGAAACAGCAGGAACCCCAGCAGGCCGGAGATGATCGCGACGTTCTTCAGCCATTCCGGGGCGGTGTCCCTGCCCGCATGCGGGGCGGGGGACGTCTCACGGTTAGACACGGCAGTTGCAGACACAGAAGTGGAGTCTACGTCAGCCCGCGTCCTTTATACGCGTCGCCACAACGAAGGGGCCGATCTGGGAGGTATGCCACAGATCCGCGCGGAAGACCTCCGGATTGAAGAAGATACCGTGGTAACGGGTGTTCGGGTTGTTGGGGAAGATGTCCTCCGACAGATGGGTCTTCCACCCCGCATCCGGGGCGTCCCCGACGGGCTGGTCCAGCGTGCCGCGGAGGATGAACACGTCCGGGCCCCGCCACGGGGTGCCGGTGAGTGCCTCATCGAAGGCCGCGGGGTCGGACAACTCCTCCCAGGAACCGGTGGCCCAGTCGTCGATCGTCTCGTTGCGGGCGGTGAACTCACCCAGCGGGTTGGCGTAGTGGCTGGTGAAGGCCTGGAAACCGAAGTAGGGGTGGAAGGACATGAAGTTGATTTCGTCGGTGAGCACCACCGTGTCCAGCGGGTCGTGGCCGTGGGAACGGATCTCCTCGTCGATCGCCGGATAATAGCGGCCGGCGTCTGCGGCGAAACGGTCGGCGCGTTCACCGTAGCCGTCGGTGTCGGCGTAGGCCTGGTCGATGGCGCGCTGGTTGACCACCGGTATCTGCTGCGCGTAGTGCAGGCCACCGCCGGCGAGGATAACCACCATGAGCACCGTGATGTAGCGGCGGGCGCGTGCGCCCAGCCGGTCCGGGTAGAGCGCCTCCACCCCGATGAGCCGCAGCTGGGCCAGCGCCAGAACACCGGCGGTGGCCAGCTGCGAGACGATGAGGATGTCCACGCGGAAACCCAGCAGCGTGGTGCCGGCCAGGGTGAATACCATCGAGCCGATGGACCACAGGTAGAAGCCGACCAGGGCGATGCCCATGCTGCGGGCGTCCAGGTCCGTGGCCCGGATGACCAGCCAGATCAGGCCGAAGAGGCACAGCAGGCCGAGCACCGAGGTTGAGAGGAAGGGCACCGGGACCTGCGCGCCCTCCAACGGCAGATAGTTCGGGGCGGCGGAACCGTCCGAGGGGTGCCCGGTGACGGTGAGCCACAGATACGGCCCCCACGTCACCAGGGCGATGAGGATGGAACCGACACCCATGACCAGCAGGTGGAGCAGCGGACGCCAGGTGCGGAAGAAGATCGCGGCGAAGAGCGTGCCGATGGCCACCACCGACAGCGCCACCGCACCGGTGTACAGGGTGTAGAAGCTCGCCGAGACACCGAGGTAGAGGGCCATGCCCACCGTGGCGAACCAGGAACCCAGCAGCGCCCGGCCCACCAGCACGGTGGCCGCCGGGGCACCCATGGCGACAACCGCGCCGTAGGGCTCCTCCGGGCTCATCACCAGCGCAACACACAGTGTGACCAGCGTGATAGCCACCGCCACCGGCAGCGAACCGCTCAGGCGCTGCCACACCGGCACCAGCATGCAGCCGACCACGGCGAAGGAGATCAGCGCCCACGGCTGATACACCTCCCAGCCCGGCATACCCAGCAGGTTGGCCAGCCGGCCGCCGCCCCAGAACCAGCCCAGCGGGTAGTAGGTGGGCAGGTCGATGTAGTTCATGTCCTGGTTGCCCCACGTCGTGGCCATCCGCGTGAGGAACTGGGTGCGGAAACGCTGGTCGACCTGCACACCGTCGAGGTACAGACGCGTGGCGGACAACGGTATCGCGGTCGTGGAAAGCACCAGCGCCGCCGGCGAGAGGTAGGAGACGAGGTAGGTGAGGACCACCCGCCAGCGTGGCCGCCGGATGGCCTCATCCTCACCTGCTTCGCGACGTCCCCTCGCCTTCTGCTCATCAAACAGCCAGGCGATGGTCAGCGCCCCGAGGACCAGGAGCGTGACGACGGTCGCGACCGTCGACAACGCGTACGTCATGTTCGACGTGTTGAAGGCCGGCCAGCTGGTCAACCGGAGCAGCAGCCACGCGGCCAACGTCACCACCCCGCCGGCGATGCCGGCGACGACGATGCCCGCCAGGGTCCGGCGCCGGCTCAGCAGGTCAGTGGTGTAGTCCTCGGTGCGCGTCGACATGCCTAGAAGGGTAGCCTGCGGAAGATCTGGCGCGGGATCATGTTGAACACCGCCGCCACGGCCTCGAAGGCCGGGTGGACGAAGATGATGTCCCGGCCCTTGAGGACACCCTCGACGGTGGCCTTCGCCACGTCGTCGATGTCCACGGTCAGCGGTGCCTCCTTCGTGCCCGCCGACATCTTCGTGCGCACCTGACCCGGACGGACAACGAGCACCTTCGCGCCCGAGTCCCGCAGGGCCTCACCCAGCTGAGTGTAGAAACCGTCGAGGCCGGCCTTGGATGCGCCGTAGACGAAGTTGGAGCGGCGCACCCGCACACCTGCGACGGAGGACAGGGCGACGATGGTGCCGTGGCCCTGCTCCCTGAAACGCTGCCCCAGGAGCACACCGACGGACACGGGGCCGGTGTAGTTGGTCTGGGCGGAGGCCACGGCCGCGGCCTGATCCTGCCACAGCGCCTCCTGGTCCCCCAGGGTGCCGAAGGCCACGATCGCGACATCCACGTCACCGTGTGCGAAGGCGGCTTCGATGGTCGCCGGATGGGAGTCGAAGTCGGTGGCGTCGAAATCCACGACCTCCACCTCGGAGGCGCCGGCGGCCTTGATCTGGTCCACCGCCGTGCTGATGCGCGGCGAGTCCTTGCGCGCCGCCAGCGTCACCCGGGCGGGTCCACGGCTGAGGAACTCGGCGACTATGCCGAGGCCGATCTCGGAGGTGCCGCCGAGCAGCAGAATGTTCTGGGCCTGGCCCACTGCGTTGAGCATGGTTCTGTATTACTCCTGTGTCAGTTCAGTTCGAGACGGCGGGACATGTCGGAGGCGAAGACACCCGTCGGGTCGATTCCGTTGCGGGTCTTCAGCCAACCCTCCAGGCCCGGATACATCTGGTGGAAGTTCTCCGCGGAGGTGCGGGATTCCTTGGCCAGGTACAGTCGGCCGCCGAACTCCATGACCCGGCGATCCAGGTCGTCGAGAAACTCGTTGAGGCCCGGACGGATGGGGAAGTCCACGCAGACGTTCCAGCCCGGCATCGGGTAGGACAACGGGGCCCGGTTGCCCGGCCCGAAGAGCTTGAACACATTGAGCGCGGAGTAATGCCCGGAGCGCTGGATATCGCGGATGATCTCCTTGAACGGCTCCACCGCATCCATCGGCACCACGAACTGGTACTGCAGGAAACCGGCCGGGCCGTAGCCGCGGTTCCACTCACCGACCAGGTCGAGAGGCTGGTAGAACTGCGTCAGATTCTTGATCTGGTTCCGCGCCGGGGCGCCCATCATGAAGTAGGCCTGGCCGATCGCGCTCATCGTCAGCTTGTTCATGGTGAAGGACGGGAAGATGTCCGGCACCGTCATCAGCTGCGGGGCGTTGAACTTCAGCGGATCCTTCGCGAGCTTCGGGGCGAGCTCCTGCAGCTGGTCCAGGGTTGCCAGCGAACCACGCGAGATGGTGGCACGGCCCAGCTTCGGCTCCGGGCTGATCGCGTCGAACCAGGCGGAGGAGTAGGTGTAGTTGTGCTCCGAGCCGTCCGAGTGGAAGGCGACGGTCTCCTCGAGGTTCTCCGTCCGGTCGGTGTCCGCGATGAAGTAGGCGGTCTCCGTCTTGGTCATCCGGATCCGAGCCTGCAGGATGATGCCGGTCAGCCCCATGCCGCCGACCGTCGCCCAGAAGAGCGTGCCGTCCGGGTCATCCGTAGTGCCCTCCGGCTCGAGGTGGAGCACGCGGCCGTCGGCGACCAGCAGCTCCATGGAGACGACGTGGTCGCCGAAAGAGCCTGCGGAATGGTGGTTCTTGCCGTGGATGTCCGGCCCGATCGCACCGCCGATGGTCACCTGGCGTGTACCCGGCAGCACCGGAATCCACAGCCCGTAGGGGAGGGCGGCCTTCATCAGCTGGTCGAGGGTCACGCCACCGTCGACGTCGACAATGGCGGAATCCGGGTCAATCGAGTGGATCCTGTTCAGGGGCTGCATGTCCACGACCAGGCCGCCGGCGTTCTGCGCCGGATCGCCGTAGGAACGTCCCATACCGCGCGCGATGACTCCACGGCGCAGGTGGGAGGGTTTATCCGCGTTGGCGTCGGCGACTTGCGCCACGGCCGCGATGATCTTCTCGACATCCGGCGTGGCCAGGACGTGCGCCGTGGACGGGGCGGTGCGGCCCCACCCCGTGAGGGACTTGGTGGTGGTCTGAAGTTCCATCTTCCGATTCTCTGACTGGACGGAGGTATACGCGCTGAGGCGCATATCTGAATCACGGAGAAGCCTACCGTCGGGAAGCGGACGACTGGTATCCGCAGCCGGGCGGGCACCGAGTTTCTCTGCCGCAGCTGCAACCGGAAAAATCTATCATCGCTCTCATGTACCCGTTTGTTAACAGGATGGGGTGAGATTGAGCGAAAATTCACCAAAAATTTGGGCAATGTAACATTCAATAGTTGTTTTTCGATTCATCATGCCTTATCATCTTGACAGGCGATAAAGAAACTTTTCGCGCCTGATGTGGCTTTGATCACTCGCTGATTGATGGCGGGTGGGTTTCGGCATGATTTCCGCCCTCGGCATTGGGTGACTGGCACGGCTCCCCCACCCTTATATGGGGGGAATTTATGCGGGCAGGAGCACTTCCCTCTTGGAGGGGAAATATCGCCTGTGCTGCATAAACGCTCCTTGTGCGGCTTTTTGGTGCATCTTTCCGGGGAGTGGTGTGGCTTACATGGCTTGCCGGATGGATGCGGATTTGCCATAGTATAGCCATAGGGCAGGCCGCACGGTTTGTTCTTAACTCCCTTCGAAAGGAATCAACATGCTGGATTGGATCGTTTTCCACGCCGCTCACGTCCTCTACTCCGTCATCGGTGGCGTCACCGACTCCATCTTCAACCTGTCCGCTGGCGTCTTCTGGGGCGTCTAAGTCAGATGAAGATAATCCCTTAGGGATATCTGGAAGACCTCGGGATTTTCCCGGGGTCTTCTTCATTTCTACTGTCCGGGTGCAGCCTTTTCGGGTGTTACCCGGACAGTTTTATTTTCCTGATTACCTTCGGGCAGTTGCAGGCTGCAGCGGGGATTGCCATAGTTGAAGGTGGGTCACCGCCGAATGGCGGGAAACATGGCCCTAAGGAAAGGAAAATCACGCTTATGTCCACTATCACTGCATTGCTCGGAAGCACCGTGGCCGGTGCCCATGCCGCATTCGGTTCCGCCCAGGGTCTCTTCCACTTCTTCGTCAACTCCATCGGCCTGGGCTGGCTCTTCTAGGCAGTCGCCCAACAGAAGTCCGCTTTCATGATCCGGTTGCCCTCGGTGAGGGGACCGGATCTTTGCTTCTCCGGTGGGTTCAGAGATCGAGGATCCCGCGTATATCCGCTGGCAGCTCCTCCTGTGAAGTGATCACGGGCCGGCCGGAGGCCGCATACTCGCGCAGCAGGCGGTAGACCTCGGTGCGGTCGTGGCTGTCGAGGATGGGCAGTTCCTGTGCCAGCAGACGGGTCATGAAGTCATTGAGGGGCAGGTTGGTCTGCTCGGCAGCAACGAAACGTCCCTCGCGCAGATCCTTCTCCTCGTCGTAACCGTCACGGCTCTTCTTCTTTCCGAACATGCCACCAGCGTAGACAGCCCTGATCCGGTGGGGGTGAGGGGATAGGGTTAGGGCATGACCGACTACTACAGTCTCGATGACACCCTGGCGGGCAGAATCGCGCAGGCGGGCATGGTGGGGGCCACCGTCGCCTTGCCCGACTACATCTCCTCCCGCCCCCTGCGGGCCCTGGCCACGGCGGGGGTCGGGGCCGGCGGGGCGGCGCTGGTGGCCGTGCTCAACTCCTTCGATGAGGACCCGGATAATGATCCGACGGTGATGTTCGATCAGCTGCGCCGCTCCATCGGCGAGATCGGTTCGGTGCCGGGCCCGGGTTCGGACACCCCGGCGGGGGATTTTTCCACGGACTCACCAGTGCAGACGTGGACCGTCATCATCGGGGCACTGGCGGTGCTGACCGCACTGCTGAGGCTCGATGCCGCCCTCCAGCGCCGCCTCGTCGCCTGGCTGCGACGCTGCGGGCTCTCCCGGCCCAACACCTGGCTCGGCGGCGTGGCAGCAGCCGTGGTCTTCGCCATCGCCGAGATCGCCCACCAGCGCAGGGGGCAGCGGGCATGAGCGGGCATTCGGTGATCGCGGTCGTTGACAGGCAGGGGGAGACGACTGTCGTGTGGCAGGTGCAGACCTCCCCGGACTCGCCCTCCGGCATCATGTCCGGCGCGTGGCTGCTCGGCCCCGGTGAGGTGGATCCGGCGCGCATGGTGGACCTCACCGCCGGCGCACATGTCCTCGACGTTGACGGGGACGGGGAGGCGCTGCGGGCGATCCGGGCGGGCGTTGAGAAGCGCCTCGCCGAGTACAAGGCCGCGGCGAAGGCCGCGAAGGAGGCGAATCCCCAGCTCACTCTCCCGCGTTTCGACGCCCCCGAGACCGTCGATCTCGAGCAGATCGCCACCGCCTACCACGGCGAACCTGCAGCTCAGAGGGCATGGTCCTATGCCACCGCTCTGACAGAGCTGGTGGAGGCCTGGCACACCATCGAGAGCCAGCGTCGCTCGCGCAAGTATCTGCAGGAACGGTACGGGGCGGAGACCTTGCCTCTGCCGCTGGACTGAAAAAAATCGCTACCCTGGGTGTCATGTCGTCAGAGAGCGGGAACAGCACAGGACAGGTCGTCGACCTGACGGCCGTCCGCGCCCGCAGACAACGGCAGCCCAGGACCGTCATCCTCCGTGCCGCCAACCTGCGTGCCGACGCCGAGGTCCACCGCCATATCGGTGTCAACGACGGCCTCCACCTCGCCGACCTCCACGATGTCCTCGTCATCGCCTTCGGCCTTGAGGAACACCGCGGTTCCGCCCCCTGGCACTTCTCCACCCACGAGGACCGCAACGAGCGTCTCGACGCCGCCGACGAACTCCACCATCACCTCGCCGAGGAAGGCGACTCGATCGTCTACCACTTCGGCTTGTGGGACATCATCATCACCGCCGTCGAGTCCTACCTGCGTGATGACGGCACCCCGCGTGCCCTCTGCGTCGGTGGCTCCGGTGCCTTCGGTGACACGGAATTTGACCTCGCCGCCATCAACGCCGAACTGACCGGTACCGCCACCATCCGCGACGTCCTCGCCGCCACCGCCCCCGCCGTCCGCCGCCTCATCGACCGCTCCGGCATCTTCGACTTTGTCCCCCTCCTCCAGGCCCTCGACCTCACCCGGGAGGTCGACCTGCCCCGGGACGTCGCCGACGTCCTCGCCGAAATACCCCTCGAAACAGCCCCGCCCGCCCGCGATGCCTTCTGGACCGTTGTCCTCGCCCTCGCCTGCATGGGCGATGAACTCCTCAGTGATCACGTCCTGGAGACCACCATGTCCGCCCTCGGCTGGGAGGATGACGACGGCACCCCCCTGAGCGGCGGACGCATCCGTCAGCTGTGCGCGCGCTCCCTGGACCGGCTCAGCGACCTCGGTGCCTACGGCGCGGACGCGCTCTCACCCGTCGACCGGCTCGACATCTACCGCGAACTCCTTCGGGCGTAGGCGGACAGGCGGGGTAGGGTAGTGCCTCGTGGCAATTGAGGTACAACCCAAGGAAAAGGGCCTGCGCATCCAGGCCATCCGATTCATCATCTCTGGCGGCGTGTCGGCGGTCGTCGACCTCGGTCTGACCTTCATCCTCCAGGTGCTCCTGGGCACAGGTCCCGTCCCCGCACGGTCTGTGGGCTTCATCTTCGGCACCACCACCGCCTACCTGATCAACCGGCGCTGGACCTTCCAGGCCGAACCCTCCCTGCGACGGTTCCTGCAGGTGGCGGGGCTGTACACCATCACCTACTTCGTCAACGTCGGCCTGCATGCCGTGTTCTACCGGTTGTTCACCGACTGGGACTGGGCCAGTTCCGTGGCGGTCATCATTGCCTTCCTCATCGCCCAGGGCACCGCGACGGTGATCAACTTCATCGTCCAGCGGGCGTTCATCTTCCGTTAGGGGCGGGTGAAACGCTCCCGTCGGCCCTGGCGGTGCAGGCGCAGCCACTCCACGAACCCCTTCGGGTCGCGCTGCTGCACCAGGAAGAACCAGCCGAAGCGGGCGTACTCCTGGGGCAGCAGCTTCCGCATGCCCGGCTGGCTCATGATGTAGCCGCGGTTGCGGTACGTGAAGAAACGCTTGGAATCGTTGTCCGGGTACTGCGTGTGCATCCGCCCACCCAGGATCGGCTTGAACTCGTCGGAGCCGTCCGGGTGGAGGTACGCCGTGGTCAGCGCCGTACCGAAATTCAGTCCCGATCGCACCAGACGGCGGTGGTACTCGACCTCGTCGCCGCGGATGAACAGGCGGTAGTCGGGAACACCGATGATCTCCATGGCGCGGGCGGAGATCAGTGCGCCGTTGAACAGGCTCGCGATGCCGGGGATGAAATCCCCCTCCAGCTCATCCAGACGCCGGCGCCACACCAGGCCCTGCCGCAGCGGGAAAGCCAGCTGGCCGGGGTCGTTGATGTTGCACACGACGGGGGAGACCTCGTGGAGACGGTGGGTGACGGCGACGTCGATGAGCGTCTCCAGGACATGACCGTCCGCCGGTCGGCCGTCATCATCCGCACACCAGATGGCGTCCGCCCCCAGCGCCAGCGCCGTGAGAAAACCGTAGGCGAAACCACCCGCCCCACCCAGGTTCGTGCGGCTGGACAGGTACACCGCCCGCTCGCCCGCCAGTTCCTTCACGAGCTTCTCGACGCTCTCCTCACACCCGTTATCCACCACAACCACCCAGTCCACCGGGTGCGTCTGGTTGACCACCTGCTCCAGGGAGGCCCGCAGCAGCTCCACGCGCCTATGGGTGACGATCACCGCCGCGACACGGTCGGAGCGGGAGAGAGGGGGAAGTTCGGTACCGGACATGGTGGTCATTGTGCCACCTCGCGGATCCACGGGCCGTCCCGGTTCAGTGTTTCGTGCCAGTCCCATACCTGATGCTCCTCAGAGAACAACGGTTCCTCAAGGTCGTGGGCGGCCGCGACGATCTGCTCCACCACCAGATCCAGGTGATGTTTCACGCAACTGCCCGAATAACGCAGCACCCGGTAGCCGTTGCGGACGGCGTAATTCGCCTTCCACCGGTCGATGACGAAGGTCTCCCGGACCTCCCCGGCGTGGTAGCGGAAACCGTCGATCTCCACGATCAACCTGGCGTCCGGGAGCACCCCGTCGAAGGAGTAACCGCCGATCCCGTGGTTCTGGACCACCCTCAGCCCCCGGGCGCGCAGGGCGCGGAAGACCTTGCGCTCCACCTCGCTGTCGGCACCGATGGCCGCGCGGTTGATCAGCTCGCGCAGCTGCCGGGGAAGCTGGGGCACAGCTGTCAGTTCCCGCTCGAGCAGCTCACGACCCTCGTGACCGGAGTACTGCTGCTCCAGGAACGCCAGGAGCACCTGCTCATCGACCTCCCCGAGACAGTCCGCAACCGTGATAACCGGGGGCGACACGAGTACTCCCTCGTGCTCCCGGTAGAAGACCCGTCGCCGCCGGCGCAGTGTGAGCAGTGCTGAACCGTGTACTGACCGAGGCGGACGGACCAGACCGAACAGCGGGGTGGTGACCTGCGTCCCGCAGTACAGCTGCAGCGCTGTCCGGCCCGTGAACACCAGGTAGGGTCGCCGATGGCTCAGGGCCTGCAACAGCAGCTTCCCCTCGGGCGGCGAGGTGGTGAACACCCCTTTCTCCACCCGGTGCAGCTTTCCCTGCTCGACCAGCGCACTGATCTCTTTCTGGGCCAGCCCCCGGGCGCTCAGCTCCGCCGTATCGACGACACAATTCTCCTCGAATTTCATTCATCCCCCTGAACGGTGACCATAAGGGAGTGGAGACGGCGGTGCATCCCGGTGGAGGATTTATCTGGTCAACTCCGGGCCGGAAACGTGATTTCCGGCCCGGAGTTGACCAGATAAATCCGAGGAGCCGCTGAATCAGGCCTGATCCTCGTCGAAACGCCGCAGCAGCGAGCGGACGTAGTCGCCGGCGCCCTTGCCTTCGTAGGCCTCGACGACCTCGTCGACAAGCCCGGCCTTGCGCACCTCGCCGTGGTCGATCCACAGGGCGGTGTTGCACAGCTGGGCGAGGAAGTCGTTGGAGTGGGAGGCGAAGACGAGGATGCCGGAGCGTTTGACCAGCTCCTGGAGACGGACGCGGGCCTTGGCCATGAACGCGGCGTCGACGGCACCGATGCCTTCGTCGAGAAGCAGGATCTCGGGCTCGATGGAGGTGACCACACCCAGGGCCAGGCGCACGCGCATGCCGGTGGAGTAGGTGCGCAGCGGCATGTTGAGGTATTCGCCGAGCTCGGAGAATTCGGCGATCTCGTCGATCTTCGCCCGCATCTGTTTGCGGGTCTGCCCGAGGAAGAGGCCGCGGATGATGATGTTCTCGTAGCCGGAGATCTCCGGGTCCATGCCGACGCCGAGGTCGAAGACGGGGGCGACGCGGCCGCGGATGTCGGCGGAGCCGCGGGTGGGTTCGTAGATGCCGGACAGCAGGCGCAGCAGGGTGGATTTGCCGGCGCCGTTGTGGCCGACGAGGCCGACGCGGTCACCTTCGCGCAGGTGGAGGTTGATGTCCTTGAGCGCCTCGACGACGACAGTGTTGTCCTTGTTGCGGCCGATGGCGCCGCCTGCGGTGGACAGGAAGGCTTTTTTCATGGAACGTGATTTGGCGTCGAAGATGGGGAAGTCGACGCAGGCGTTGTAGGTGTCGATGGAAACCAAGGGATCCTCCTAGACCCAGTAGCTGACGCGGAATCGCCACTGCTTCATGGCCAGCAGCGCCAGGATGAGGCCGACTGCGGTGCAGGCCAGGACGATCCACCAGTGGTAGGCGGCCAGGGGTTGGCCGATGAGGGGAGCGCGGATGATCTCCATGTAGTGGAAGAGGGGGTTGATCTCCGCGAGCAGGGCACGCTGGGCGATGTCGCCGCCCTGTTCTTTCAGGGTCTGGGTGGTCCAGACGATGGGGGTGACGTAGAAGAGCAGCTGTACCATGGCCTCGAGAAGCGGGGCGACGTCGCGGTAGCGCGTTGCGACAATACCGAAGAACATGGTCACCCACACGCCGTTGAGGATCAGGATCGCCATGGCGGGGATCGCCATGAGCACCTCCCAGCCCAGTGGTCGGGGGAAGATGAGCATGAGGAGGACCCAGATGACCAGGTTGTGGCCGAGGAAGAGCGCCTGTCGCCACACCAGCCGGTAGACGTGTACCGACAGGGCGGAGGGGAGCTGTTTGATCAGTCCCTCGTTGTCGATGAAGATGTCGGCGCCGTCCTTGATGCAGCCGGAGATGAAACCCCACATGATCAGGCCCACGGTGACGTGGGGGAGGAATTCGGCGAGGGGGATCTGGAAGAGCATGGAGTACAGCAGTCCCAGGGCCAGGGCCATGACGCCGGTGGCGATGGTGATCCACAGCGGTCCGAGGGTGGAGCGACGGTAGCGCTGTTTGATGTCCTGCCAGCCGAGCTGCAGCCACAGCTCGTGCTGCTGGAATCCGCGGACGAGGTCGTTCCAGGCGGCGCGGAAGGTCTTGGACTGTGAGGCCGGGGGATCGGTGGCGATGCTCGACGTCATCCGGGCGACGTCGTCACGCAACTGCTGTTCGGCTCGTTGGTCTCGAAGGGGGGATTGTTCCTGCACACCGACAACACTAACCCCGCGGGGGCGGTTCGGGGACATCCGGCACGGGTGGGTCCCTCACACCCGGACCCTGTGAGTTTCATGGGAACCCGGTTAAGATCGTCCTGCCTGGTGCATACTCCTACCTGGGGTTTCCCGCTGCATCGCTGATGGTGGGGTTGATGCTGTATCCGGCTGCCGGAGGGGGCATACTGGACTGACGTGTCGGAAGGAGTGTCGTTGATGGCCTATGACGTCGCCCGGGTGCGGGGGCAGTACGTGTCCCTCGGTGACGGGTGGACCTATCTGAACGCCCACCAGTGCGCACAGATCCCGGAGCGGGTGTCTGCGGCGGTGTCCCGTTCCTTCCGTCTGGCCACCAGCGTCGCTGAGGTGGAGAAGTCCTCCGGTTCCCATTCGCGTCCGCATGAGCCGGGCCGGCTCGAGGGGGATTCGCTTCTCGACGCCGCCCGCACCGCCGTCGCCGATCTCTGCGGCGCGACCCCGGACCGCGTGGTCCTGGGGCCGAGCCTGCACGCCCTGTACATCTCGTTGGCGCGGGCGATGCGTCCGCTGCTGCGCAACACGTCCTCGGTGGTGCTCTCGGACCTGGATCAGCCGGCGCTGACGGCACCCTTCGCGGAGGTGGGGGCACGGGTGCGGCGGGCGCAGCCGGATCTGGGCACGGGTACGCTGCCCGCATCGCAGTACACCGGGCTTGTCGACGGCTCCACCCGCCTCGTCGCCCTCTCAGCCGCGCAGTACCACCTGGGCACCGTCGCCCCCGTCGCGGAGATCGTGGAGCACACCCGCGCACGCTCCCGTGCCTGGGTGCTTGTCGACGCCTCCGCCTACGCCCCCTACCGCCTCCTCGACGTCGACGAGTGGGACGCCGACATCGTCGCGGTGGACGTCTCCGCCCTGGGGGGCCCGCAGGTCGCGGCACTGGTCTTCCGGGACACGGCCATGTTCCGCCGCATGGACCCCGTCCTGGAGACCCCCGTGGCCCCGGCCCTCGCCGGCGGCGTGCCCACCCTCGTCGACCTCATCGCCGACCAGGCGGAACCGGGTGGCACCCGACGCACCCGCCTGCAGCGGGCGATGCGGGAGATGTCCGGCTACCTGCAGGAACTCTCCGACGAACTACGATTGTTCCTCGGGGCCCTGCCGACCGTGCACATCCTCGGCGTGACCGGGGAGGCCGGCGATGGTGGGGAATCCGACCGGGTGCCACGTCTGTCGTTTGCGGTGCGCGGCGTGCCCGCGGAGACGGTGCACCAGCGGCTGCTGGACAACGGCCTGGTCACCACGATCCTGCCGTCGGCGCAGCTGTACACCGACATGGGCATCGATGAGGTCGGCGGTGCGGTGACGATCTCCCTGAGCCCGTTCACCGCCCGCTACGACCTGGAGCACCTCACCCGCGTCGTGGCCTCCCTGGCCTGAACTAGACCTCCAGCACGATCTTGCCGGTGACCTCGCCGGAGTCCAGCAGCTCATGGGCCGCTGCGGCGTCGGCAAGGGGGAGGGTGGCGTGGATGCGGTGGGTGATGCGGGCGTCGGCGAGCATGGGCCACACATTCTCGATGGTGGAGGAGACAACCTCCGCCTTGCCCACCTCGGAGCGGGCGCGCAGCGTCGTGCCGCGCACCGAGAGTCGGCGCGGCAGCAGCGTACCGAGGTTGATCTCCGCCTTCACCCCGCCCTGCAGACCGATGATGATCAGTTGCCCGTCCTCATTGAGGGCGCGCAGGTTCTGACGCAGGTACTTCGCCCCGATGATGTCGAGGATGACGTCACAGCGGCCCTTGAGCTCCTCAGAGAAATCCTGCTCGTTGTAGTTGATGAGGATGTCCGCGCCCAGCTCACGGCACGTCTCCAGCTTCTCCGCGGAACCAGCGGTCACCGCGACGGTCGCACCCAGCTGCTTGCACAGCTGGATGGCGAAGGTACCGATGCCACCCGCCCCGCCGTGGATGAGCACCGTCTGCCCCGCGCGCAGACCCGCGAGCATCCCCAGGTTGGACCACACGGTGCAGGCCGCCTCAACGACGCTGGCAGCCTCAGTCAGGGAGTAACCCTCCGGGACGGGCAGGAGCTGGCCCTCCGGTACGGCGACGTACTCGCCGTAGCCGCCGCCCGCGAGCAGACAGGCGACCTCCTCGCCGCGGGTGCGGCCGGTGGCGCCGGGATCCTCGATGACACCGGCGCACTCCAGGCCGATGATGTCCGAGGCCCCGGGCGGGGGCGGGTAGTGGCCGCGGGCCTGGAGGAGGTCGCCGCGGTTGACGCCGGCGGCATGCACCCTGACCAGCACCTCCCCCTCCTTGAGCTGGGGGAGGTCGGTCTCGACGAGTGCGAGGGAGCGGGGATCTTTAGGATCAGTCAGTTGAATCGCCTTCATGCCCTCCCAGGGTAGGGAAAATCCGGGCTTCAGGTAATGTGTCTGCTTGTCGACGGCGCTTTCCGCCCCGCCGACGAAGGAGACGTGGCAGAGCGGCCGAATGCACTGGTCTTGAAAACCAGCGAGGGTCACACCTCCAGGGGTTCAAATCCCCTCGTCTCCGCTACCGGTGAAACCCCTGGTCGTTGTTGACCGGGGGTTTTGTCGATGGTGGCCATCCCGGGGAAGGAGCCCCCGTTGGTGTAGGTCTGGTCCGTTAGGTCCCGACACGTATCTCGCGGGTGGCGCACTGCCTGAGGTGCCGGACCACCTGGGAGATACCTGTCGGGACCTAACGCAATGGACCTACCTGTCGGGACCTATCGGTCGAGCCAGGCGTCGATACCACCGGCCAGGCTCACCGGCCCCGTCACCCCGCGTTCCGCCAGGGCACGCACTGCACGGGCTGAGCGGATGCCGCCGGCACAGTAGATGACCACTTCCTGCCCGGGTTCTGGCCTGGGGGGAACCCAGTCGCCGTCGAGGACCTCCGTCAATGGCACGTTGAGCGCGCCGGGGATGCGTGAGCCGGCGAATTCGTGTGGTTCGCGCACGTCGATGAGCAGGGCGGCGTCGGGAAGCTCCGTGATCTCCGGTACCGGGGGCAGGGCGGGGGAGAGGACCGGCCCGTCGGCCAGCACCGCCTCCAGCGTCGCCTGCGTACCGACGACCGGCACGTACTCCCACGTGCCGTCCAGACCGGAGAAGACTCCGAGACGTCCGATGAGGGGGCGGCCCAGCCCGGTGAGCAGCTTGATGGCCTCCAGCGCCATGGCAGAACCGACGACACCGACCAGCGGGCCGAGGACCCCGGCCTGGGCGCAGTTGGGCACCACCCCCGGGGCGGGGGGTTCGCGGTAGATGTCCTCGTAGATGGGGCCGTGGCCGGCGTGGAAGACGGAGAGCTGCGCGTCGTGGCCGAGGATCGAGGCCCACACGTGTGGGATCCCCAGGCGGGCGCAGGCCCAGGACGCGAGGTGGCGGGTGTCGAAGTTGTCGGCGCCGTCGAGAAGCACCTGCGCGTCACCGATGATGTCCAGGGCGTTGCCGGGGGTGAGCCGCTCCGCGGCCACAGTGACGGTGATCTCCGGGTTGAGTTCCCGCATCGCCTCAGCCGCGGACTCCGCCTTCGACCGGCCCACCCCGGCATCGCGGTGGATGACCTGCCGGTGGAGGTTGGACAGGTCCACCACGTCATCATCGATGACGGTGATGCGGCCGACCCCGGCGCCGGCCAGGTAGAGCAGCGCGGGGGAGCCCAACCCGCCGGCGCCGAGCACGGCGACATGTGCCTGCGCCAGCTTCTCCTGCCCGGCCGTGCCGAAATCCGGCAGTGAGATCTGACGGCGGTAACGTGCTACCGAGGCTATTCCAGACCCACCCACTGGACACCTCCTTCCAGAAGTTCCTGTTCCTTCCAGATGGGCACCTCGGCCTTGACCCGGTCCGCCAGCTCGGCGGCGGCGTCGAAGGCCGCCTTCCGGTGGGCGGCCGCCGCGATGACCACGAAGGCCAGCTCACCGATGGCCAGCTCACCCGTGCGGTGGGCCGTCCACAGGCGGGTCTCGGGATGCTGGGTGCTCACGGACTTCGCGACAGCGGCGATCACCTCACCCGCGCTGGGGTGGGCGGTGTAGCTGAGGTTGGCCACCTCCCGGCCACCATCGTGGTCGCGGACCACCCCCTCGAAGGTGACCACCGCGCCCATGGCCTCGGTGGTGGTGGCGGCGCGGGCGTCGATAAGCAGGGGTTCGAGGGGGTCCTGCGTCATGGTCGCGGCGATGACGACGCCGGTCTGTTCGGCGACGTAGGCGGGGTCAGTGGTCACGGTGTCCCTCCAGCTGAGCGAGAAGATGATTGAGGAGTGGAGCCAGCACCGCTGCCGCGTCCTTCGCCGCCCCCGTCGAACCGGGCAGCGCCATGGCGAAGGTGGAGCCCGCCACCCCGGCGACCGTGCGGGATAACACCGCAGTGGGCACGGACTCCAGGCCTCGGTCGTAGAAAGCGTGGACGATGCCGGGCAACTGGCGCTCCAGCAGCTGGCTGAGCGCCTCCACAGTGCGGTCATCCGGGCTCACGCCCGTCCCGCCGGAGGTCAACAGCACCGCGGGCCGTTCTGCCAGGGCCTGCGCGACGGCTGCGGCGATGTCGGCGTCGGCGACGATCCGGGCATCCGGGGTGTCCAGACCGTGGGAGCGCAGGAAATCAACCAGCACCGGGCCGGAGCGGTCGGTGTATTCCCCGCGGGCGGCCCGGGTGGAGGCGACGAGGACGAGGCCGGTTCGGGTCATGGACACCACCTTAGAGCGGGTGGACCTCAACGTGTTCGCCCGCGAGCAACCCGCCCGGGGCGGGGATGCGGATGAGGCAGTCCGCCGCCAGCGCCTGGACCAGCAGATGCGAGCCGGCACCGCCGACAGGCTCGGCTCCCAGGGTGGTGATCCGCCCGCGGAGGAACTGGTCGCGGTCGGGCAGCCCCGCTGCATCCCGGGCCAGCGGCAGCGTCAGTGGCGCCGGGGCGGTGCCCAGCACGGGGGCGACGAAGAGCCGGAAGCTGACCAGCGTGGAGACGGGATTGCCCGGCAGGCAGATCACGGGTACCCCATCGAAACGCGCCAGCCCCTGCGGGCCGCCCGGTTGCTGGTCGACATGTCCGAACCAGCCTTCAGCCTCCAGCACCCGGCGGACCACCTCGAATTTCCCCGCCGAGATCCCGCCAGAGGTGATGATCGCCGTCGGCCGGTGCTCCGCCACGGCCGCCGCGAGATCGGCACGCAGGCGCGCCGGGTCGTCATCGGTGTGCAGCCGGGCAGCAACCTGAATGCCGGCGCGTTGGCACAGGGCGTGGAGCATCGGCCCGTTGGCGTCGGGGATGTCGGCGGCCCCGGTGCCGCCGATCTCCGCGCCCCCCGTGCAGATGAGCACGCGGGCCTGTTCGAGGACCTCAACCGTCGGGAGGTTCTGGCCGGCCAGGACCCCGACGGCGACGGGGCCGAGTGTCGTGCCGGCGGGCAGGAGGGCCTGCCCGGCGGTGATGTCGGAACCGGCCGGGCGGATGAACTGGCCCGGGGTGGGTGAGACGGTCACCCGGATCCGGGCACCCGCGGCGGGGAAGGTGGGCGGATCGCAGGCCTCGACGGGCACGACCGCCGCGGTCCCCTGTGGAACTTTCGCACCGGTCATGATCGGCACGATCGCCGCACTGATGCCGGCCGGGTAGAGCGCGTCCGGGTCGGTGCCGGCCGCGAGCGTCTCGCCGACGGTGAACTCCCCCGGGGCCTGCGCGAGGTGGACCGCCGAGAGAGCGAAACCGTCCATCTGGGAGTTGTCGAAGCGTGGGGAGGGGTGCGCGGCGGTGAGCTCGCGGGCGAGGGTGCGCCCGGGGGTGTCGATAAGCGGGACAGTGACCACCCCGCGGGCCGGTACGAGCTCGCGGACGGCAGCCAGGTGCTCTTCGGGGGAACGCATGGCTTACATGTTATCCCTGGTGATGGCATGCTGGGAGGCGTGGAGATTCATTATTTCGCGGCTGCCCGTGCGGCCGCGGGCGTCGAGAGGGAGAGCGTCCACGCCGCCACGCTCGGAGAGCTTCTCGACGACCGCGCGACCCACCACCAGGGAACCACCGACGCCGGCATGACCCTGGGGGAGATCTTCGAACGCTGCACCTTCCTCGTCGACGGCCGCAACAGTGACCGTGACGCCCCCCTGGCGGGAGCGACGAGGGTCGACGTGCTGCCGCCCTTCGCCGGCGGCTGAGCAGGTCCTCAGGACTTCGTGCGCAGGCCCACTGTGCCGAGCACCAGGCTCAGCACCCACGTGGTGATGCCCATGACCACTGCGCCGATCAGCGCCGCCACGAAGTCCTCGACCCGCAGGCCGAGCCCCAGCTGCTCCGAGACCCAGCCCGTGAGCAGGAAGAGCACTGCGTTGATGACCAGCGCGAACAGTCCCAGGGTCAGCACCGTGATCGGCAGGCCCAGCAGCCGCAGGACTGGACCCACCACGGCGTTGACCACGATGAACACCAGCGCCACCCAGATGAACGCCCACGGGTCATCCGGCGGGGAGATGCTCACGCCCGGGACGAAACGCGCAACCACATACAGGGCGATGGCCGTGACGATGATGTTAAGGAGGAAACGGAGAATACCGGTCATGCCTCCATGGTGACACGGCGGCTCAGAGACCGGCGGACCGCCAGGCCGCCAGGAACTGATCCGCCTCATCCTCGGTGGTCACGGAGATCCGCAGTCCCTCCGGGAAGGCCCGGGTGAGCACGCCCTGCTCCGCCAGACGGTCCGCCATGTCCTTCGCGTCCACACCCGGCAGCCACACGAAGTTGCCTTCGCTGTGGCGCGCACCGACGGCCGCGGCGACACGGTCACGTTGCACGACGGTTTCCTCGGTGCGCTCCAGCAGCTCATCGGCGGCGTCAAGGCTAGCCAGCGCGCCGGCCTGCGCCACCGAACTCACACCGAAGGGGATGGCCATCTTGTCCAGGGCGGTGATCAGCTCCGGGGCACCGAAGGCGTAACCGATGCGCACCCCGGCCAGACCATAGGCCTTGGAGAAGGTCCGCAGCCCCACCACATTCGGGTAGCGGGTGACGGCCTCGGTACCCACCACGGCGTCCTCGTTGCGGTTGAACTCGAAATAGGCCTCATCCAGGCCCACGACCACATCCTCCGGCACCCGCGCCATGAAACTGTCGAACTCCTCCTGGGAGATCACCGTGCCGGAGGGGTTGTTCGGGCTGCAGAGGAAGATCAGCCGGGTACGCCCGGTGATGGCGGCGGCCATGGCGTCGAGGTCGTGGCGGCCGTCGGCAAGCAGGGGGACCGCCACCGGCTTCGCACCCACGATCTGCACGAAGATCGGGTATGCCTCGAAACTGCGCCACGGGAAGATGACCTCATCTCCCGGGGCGGCCGTGATCTGCACCAGCTGCTGGCATAACGCCGAGGAACCGCAACCGACGGTCACCTGCCCGGCAGGCAGACCCAGGTGTTCGGCCAGCGCCTCCTTGAGATCGGTGGCGAACATGTCCGGATAACGGTTCGCCTCCGCGGCGGCCTCCGCCATGGCCTCCACGGCGGCCGGCAGCGGGGGAGTGGTCACCTCGTTCGAGGAGAGCTTCAGCGCATCCGGCTGACGGGTACCGGGGACGTAGGCGGGCATATCGGCGAGGTCAGGGCGAATCATGACTCCGGAGTCTATAGCGGCACCCCGGTGGTTTGATCCGGGGGCCGGGGCCAGGTAGGATACCGGGAGTCTCGTCACTATCCCGTGACGGAACTGGAGACGTGCCAGAGTGGCCGAATGGGGCTCCCTGCTAAGGAGTTGCCCGCTTTGCGGCGGGCCGGAGGTTCGAATCCTCTCGTCTCCGCGCGCCCGTAGCTCAACGGATAGAGCATCTGACTACGGATCAGAAGGTTGGGGGTTCGAATCCCTCCGGGCGCACCATGTGAAGACCGGTCATCCTGCACGGATGGCCGGTCTTCCGCGTTGTCGGGGGCGGTGGGTTCGAAAGTGCAGGGTATGTCCAGAGCCCCTGCACCAGGCGTAGAATTGTGGGCGGAGTCACGGCCACCCGCCTACCGGGGAACGAGGAGAGCACATGCCCGAAATCAAGCACGGCGAACCCGCCTGGATGGACCTGTCCACCACCGACGTCGACGCTGCCGCGGTCTTCTACCGGGAGCTGCTCGGCTGGGATTTTCTCCACGACGACCCGGAACTGGGGGAATACCGCATGGTGGAGAGGGGTGGCCTCCCTGTGGGCGGGGCGATGAGTTCCGCCATGGGAATGGATGATGCGGCCGCCCCGGAGGAGACCGGTTGGACGATATTCCTCAAGGTCGACGACATCACCGAGATCGCCGCGAAGGTCGTCGATGCCGGTGGACACGTGACGATGCCTCCGATGAGGATCTCCGACCTGGGCACCACCGCCATGATCACGGATTCGACCGGTGCCGCCCTCGGCCTGTGGGAACCCGCCGGTTTCGGGGGTTTCGCCAGGGAGTCCGGGCCGGGCACCCCGGTGTGGTTCGAGATTGTGAGCACGGACTTCGACGCGGCAGTGGATTTCTACGGGAAGGTGTTCGGCTGGCGGCTCAGGCCCCTGGACGGCGATGTCCGCTATGCCACGACCCTGACCGCCGGGATCCGGGCAGGGAACCGCAGTCATTGGCGGATGTACGTGCAGGTGGTGGATGTGGACGCAGGCGTCGACAAGCTCCGGGAACTCGGTGGCGCGCTTCTCAGCGACCCCGGCGACACCCCCTTCGGACGTGTCGCCGGGGTCGCCGATCCCCAGGGCGCGTCCTTCCATCTCATCCAACCCTGAGGGAATGGCCGCCCGCCCGGAAAAGGGCTAGCGTTGACCGACGGATGAGCCTGCTGTCCGGCGGGCGCCTGACCTCCGGGAGGTGGCATCATGAGCGACGTCGACGTGCTGGAACGCCTCGAACGTATCCTGCGTTCCGATGAGGACGTCCCCCCGGAACGCGCGGCTGAACTGGCCGTCATGCTCGACGAGCCACCGATCCAGGACGTCGTGCGCCTGGTCGAACGCTCCACCGCGACACGCGCCGCCGTGGTCCTGCGCCTGCTCTCACGCCGCCGCTCCATCGAGGTCTTCGACACCCTGGACGCGGCCCACCAGGCCGACCTCATTGACGCCCTGGGTGACCGTGCCGTCTACGAGTTCTTCTCCGAACTCGACCCCGACGACCGGGTCTCGCTTCTCGACGAGCTGCCGGCCGAGATCGCCGAACGCTTCCTGCGCAACCTCGACGACTCCGAACGCGACATCACCGGTGTCGTCCTGGGCTACCCCAGAGGCTCCATCGGCCGGCGCATGTCGCCGGAGGTCCCGCACATCTACGAGGACCTGACCGTCGATGAGACACTGCAGGAACTGCGCCGGGTCGCCGATGACGTGGAGACCATCTACACCCTGCCGATCATCGCCCGCGACCACCGGCTGGTCGGGGTGACCTCCCTGCGCGACCTGTTCACCGCCGACGGTTCGGCAGAGGTGTCGGGGCTGATGGACAAACCCGTCTTCGCCGCCGCCCATGATGACGCGGAGGAGACCGCCCGCTGGTTCGTGCCCCTGGACATGCTCGCGATGCCGATCGTCGACGAGTCCGGCCGCCTGCTCGGCATGCTCACCTTCGACGACGCCGCCGACATCATCGAGGAGGCTGATTCCGAGGACACCGCCCGCTCCGGTGCCCATGAGCCCCTGCAGCAGCCCTACCTGTCCACCCCGCTGCTGAAGATCGTGCGCTCGCGGATCGTGTGGCTGCTGGTGCTGGCGGTCTCCGCACTGCTGACCGTCCAGGTGCTCGACACCTTCGAGGACACCCTCGCCGCGGCCGTCGTGCTCAGCCTCTTCATCCCGCTGCTCACCGGCACCGGAGGCAACACCGGCAACCAGGCCGCCACCACAGTCACCCGGGCGCTCGCGCTCGGCGACGTCCGACCCCGGGACGTCGGCGCCGTCGCCTGGCGCGAGGTACGCGTCGGCATGCTGCTGGGGGCGCTGCTCGGTTCCCTGGGTTTCCTGCTGGCCACGCTCGTCTACGGCCTGGACATCGGCATCGTCATCGGATCCACCCTCTTCGGGGTGTGCACCATGTCGGCGACGGTGGGTGGGATCATGCCGATCGTCGCGAAGAAGGTCGGGGCGGACCCGGCGGTGTTCTCCAACCCGTTCATCTCCACGCTCTCGGATGCCACGGGCCTGATCATCTACTTCCTCATCGCGAAGGCCGTGCTCGGCCTGTAATTTCCGGCCGGTCGCCTGCCCCCGTATGAGGGCAATTTTCCGCAGGCGGGGGCTACGTTTCGCGTGATGCCGTTCGATTTGCGAACATGTGGCGTGCCGCACTTCCCGCAAGGGAAGTGCCCGTCGGCAAGTGCCGACGATCCGGGAACGGGTCTCACCCCTGGGACCGGACCCGGTATTTTTCATTCGATCCATCCCTTCATCAGAAAGATGCTGTAACTGCAATGAGCACCCCCGCCTCCGATACTGAGACCACGGGAGCGGAGGTCCAGGTCAAGCCCGCCCCCGGTGAAAGCACCGAGGTCCGTGACCCCCGTGAGTGGCACAGACAGGCCACCGGCATCTTCGTCGGCCTGCTGCTGGCCGTCCTCGTCTACCTTTTCTTCCCCGCGGATGCCGCGGAGACCGTGCTGCAGTCCGCGGGTGCAGATCCCGAGACCGAGTACTCTCACCAGGCCATGCGCATCGTCGCCGCCACCACCATCCTCATGGGTGCCTGGTGGATGACCGAGGCGATCCCGCTGGCGGCGACCGCCCTGCTGCCCATCGCCATTTTCCCGATCTCGCAGGTGGCCACCTTCGCCCAGATCGGTGCGCCCTACGCCAGTGCGACGATCTTCCTCTTCCTCGGCGGTTTCCTTCTCGCCCTGGGTCTCCAGCGGTGGGATGTGCACCGCCGGATGGCACTGGCCGTCGTCCTGGCGGTGGGAACCAGCCCCAAGCGGCTGATCCTCGGATTCATGATCGCCACCGGTTTCCTCTCCATGTGGGTGTCCAACACCGCCACCGCCGTGGTCATGCTGCCCATCGGACTGTCCGTGCTGCACCTGACCTCAGACCTGGTCGGTGGCATGCGCAACCAGAAGAAGTTCGCCACCGGACTGATGCTGGCCATCGCCTACGCCGCCTCCATCGGCTCCCTGGGCACCCTCATCGGTACCCCGCCCAACGCTCTCCTGGCCGGTTACATGGAGGAGGCCCACGGCATCTCCATCGGATTCGGCCAGTGGATGATGGTCGGTGTTCCCGTGGCGGCAATCTTCACCGTCATCGCCTGGCTGGTGCTGATCACCGTCTTCAAGCCGGAGATGGATGAGATCCCGGGCGGGCGCGAGCTCATCCGGCGGGAGATCGACAAGATGGGTTCCTGGACCCGCCCCCAGGTGATCGTGACGGTCATCTTCGTGGGCGCAGCCCTGTCCTGGATCTTCGTTCCGCTGATCCTCGACTGGGTCGGCGCGGACATCACCTACGATGACGCCATCATCGGCATCATCGCCGGTCTGCTCATGTTCACCATCCCGGCCGACAACAAGACCGGTGTGCGCATCCTCGACTGGAAGACCGCCAACGAACTGCCCTGGGATGTGCTGCTGCTCTTCGGCGGTGGACTGTCGCTGTCGGGCATGTTCACCGCCACCGGCCTGTCCCTGTGGATCGGTGAGGTGGCCAAGGGGCTGGAGGTGCTGCCGACCTTCCTGCTCATCGCCGCCGTCTCCCTGCTGGTTCTGGTGCTCACCGAGTTCACCTCCAACACCGCCACCGCCGCGACCTTCCTGCCCATCATGGGCGGCGTCGCCGTCGGTATCGGCCTGACCGGCGCCACCGAGATGAACGTGCTTCTCCTGACCATCCCGGTTGCCCTGTCGGCGACCTGTGCGTTCATGCTCCCCGTCGCGACCCCGCCGAACGCCATCGCCTTCGGCTCGGGCTACGTCAAGATCGGCGACATGATCAAGGGCGGTATCTGGCTCAACCTCATCGCGGTTGTGCTGATCACCCTGGCGACCTACTTCGTTGCTGTGCCGGTCTTCGGCCTCGTCATCTAAATAGGCGACTACCTGGCGATTTGTCTGCTGCGACGAGGGCGATGTAGTGTTAGTTCTCGTTGCACAGCAACACGCCGGGCGCCCGTAGCTCAACGGATAGAGCATCTGACTACGGATCAGAAGGTTGGGGGTTCGAATCCCTCCGGGCGCACCAATCAGAAGGTCGGCCACTCCGTAAAGAGAGTGGCCGACCTTCTGCTTTCCCCGGATTAGGGGAATCCCCCGGCCAGCCGGCCGGAAACCCCTCAGAAGATCTCGATCCGCCCGCCCAGGGCCTCAGCCTGCTCGAGCTGACCGACCCAGCCGGGGGTACCGGGGCTCAGGCGCAGGAGCGGCCGGGAGGTGATCTTGACGGGGGAGACCGACTCGCCGCGGGCGCCGTGGCGGGCATCGAAACGTACGTGGGCGGAGTAACCCGCCTCGGCGAGGGCGGAGATGTCGGGGTTGTCCTGCACGAGGGAGGCGCGGGCGTCGTGAAGCAGTTCGAGGGCCTCGTCGAGGACGGGGACCACGGCCGCGGCGTTGGTCTCGCACATGGCCTGCACCAGGGAGGGATGGGTGCCGGCGACGCGGGTGGAGTCGCGGAAGCTACCCGCCGCCAGCGACTGGGCCAGCGCCCCGCCGTTGTCGCCGACGATGGCGAGGGTCTCGGCGAAGACGTGCACGAGGTGGGAGATCCGGGCGACGGCGGCATCATGGCGGTCGACGCGGGCGGGGATGGCGTCGGCGCCCACGGCCAGGATCATGCGGACCACGTCGGTCCACAGGGCGACCCACCGGAGGGAGGCCCCGGGGGCGTGGTCGTAGGTGATCACCCAGGCGGCGCGGGTGAACATGCCGGTGCGGGAGGCCTCCCAGCCGGATTCGGCGGTGCCGGCCATGGGGTGCCCGCCGACGTAACGGTCCTGCAGGTCGCGCTCCTTGACCAGGCTGTACACCGCGGCCTTGACGGAGACGACGTCGGTGATGCCGCAGGAGGGGGCGTGCTCGATGATGGCGTCGAGAAGCACCGGGATGGCGGGCATCGGTGTGGCCATGACGATCATCGCTCCGTCGCTCTCCGCGCGCTGGAGCGTGGCGGTGAGGTCGATGGAGACGTCGAAGCCGGCGTCGTGCGCGGCGCGGGCCGCGTCGACGGAGCGGTTGTACCCGTAGACGTGGACTTCCCGGGCGGCGAGGTCGCGCATGAGGGAGCCGCCGATGAGACCGAGGCCGAGGATGCAGATGGGTCGGGAAAGGTTTGTCGAGGTCACCTGACAAGTGTGGCACAAGCAGGCTAATCTCACCGGTATGGAACACGAGGAGTACGGCCAGAGTTTCGCCGTCACGGTCACCCGCACGGAGGGTGAGTGGGTGGTGCGTGCCTTCGACGATGACTTCTCCTCGTTGGATACCTCCGTCAACGCGGTCCGTGCGCTGCGCAGCGAGGGGCCCGCCTTCGCGCTGCTGTGCGTCGACGACGATTATTTCGTCATCGTCCGCCCCACCCCCAATGGGGTGCAGGCGCTGCTCTCGGACGCGACGATGGCGGTGGACGATGATTTCGCCGCCGCCATCCTCGGGGAACTGGATGCGGAGATCCCCGACCTGGACCCGGACGAGCTCGATGAGGTCGACGGTTGGGCGGACGGCGACTTCGAACTGCTCGCGGACCTGGGGCTCAGCGACGAGGTACTCGGCGTCATTGTGGATGACACGGAGACGTTGCCTTCGGAGCAGCTGGTGCAGATTGCGGAGGAGCTGGGTTTCGCGGATGAGTTCATCGCCGCCGCCGGCATCGAGGACTAGGGTTCTGCCGCGCGAGGAAGGTCTGGTGCGTGCCGAGCACCTCATGCGGCGTGCCCTCGAGATCGCACGCGCCGCCCCGGCGGGGGATGTCCCGGTCGGGGCGGTGCTCTTCGGTCCTGACGGGTGTGAGCTGGCCACCGGCACGAACCGGCGGGAGGCCGACCGGGATCCCACCGCGCACGCGGAGATGCTGGCGATCCGCCGGGGTGTCGAGAAGCACGGGGATTCCTGGCGGCTGACGGGCTGCACCCTGGTGGTCACCCTCGAACCGTGCACGATGTGTGCGGGCGCAGTGCTCGGCGCGCGGGTCGGGGAGCTGATCTTCGGGGCCTTCGAACCGAAGACGGGCGCCTGCGGCTCGCTTATCGACGCCGTCCGTGCCCCCGGCCAGCTCCACCGCCCCGCAGTGCGCGCCGGGGTGCTGGAGACGGAGTGCGCCGGGCTGCTGGAAGATTTCTTCGGATCGTTACGTTGACGTTATGCGCGCCTGCCGATGTGTCATTAGCGTGGAGGAACGAGCACCGAACCGAAGAAAGCGAGTGATCATCATGAGCAAGTTCGAGAACAAGGCCGAGGAACTGAAGGGCAAGGCCAAGGAGGGCCTGGGCAAGGCCACCGACAACGAGCGTCTGGAGGCCGAGGGCAAGGCGGACCAGACCAAGGCCAACGTCAAGGAAGGCGTCGAGAAGGCCGGCGACAAGGCCAAGGAGGCCAGCGACCGGGTACTCGGTTCCTTCCAGGACGACGACAAGCGCCGCTGATTTGGCCCGTCCGGACACCCTCCGTTAGTCTTGGATCCTGGTCGAGTATCGGCCTGACCAGGTGGCGTGTCCGAGCGGCCGAAGGTGATCGCCTCGAAAGCGATTGTTGGGTAACCCCCAACCGAGGGTTCAAATCCCTCCGCCACCGCAGCTGAAGGGCCCCGGTGCGCAGTGATGCGCACCGGGGCCCTTCTCCGTGTCCGGACGGTAGACTGGCCCTGTTTGATTGTCGACGGTATTGAGGAAGCCCCCACCTCGTGGCTAAATTTCTGTTCAAGCTGGGACGTTGGTCCTTTCAGCACAAGTGGATTGTCATTGTCCTGTGGCTGGTGACCCTGGCTGGTGTGGCCGGCGCGGCCGTGACCTTCCAGAAGCCCTTCACCAATGATTTCCCCATGGGCAACACCCCTTCCATTGACGCGACCTACTCCCTGGTGGAGAAATTCCCGGGGGAGGGCAACCCCGTCAGCGCGGCCGGCGTGAACGTCGTCTTTTCCGCACCCGAGGGGCAGACCCTGGCGGAACCGCAGAACTCCGCTGCCATCAACCGGGTCGTCGACCACATCGAAGCCAACCTGCCCGATCTGACGGGCACGGAGCGGTTCGGTAACCCGGTGGAGGTTTCCCCGGCGCTGCAGGACAGCGTCATCGCCATGATGACGGAGCAGGGGCTGCCGGAGGAGACCGCCCGCGCCGACGCGGAGAACCTGGCGCTGCTCTCCGACGACGGGCGCATCGGATACACCACCTTCACCATCGACGTCCCCTCCTCGATGGATGTCACCGACGAGCACCGGCGCGTGGTCAACGAGGCGATGGACCTGGGCCGTGAGGCGGGCGTCCAGGTCGAGGCCGGCGGCGCCGGTTTCGGCGATCCCATCATGATCAAGACGAGCAGTGAGATCGTCGGCCTGATCATCGCCTTCATCGTGCTCATCTTCACCTTCGGCTCCCTGGTGGCCGCCGGTCTGCCGGTGCTCACCGCCGTGGTCGGCGTGGGCATCGGCGTGCTGACCATCGTCATCGCCACGGCCTTCACCGACCTCAACAACATCACCCCGGTCCTGGCGGTGATGATCGGCCTGGCCGTCGGCATCGACTACGCCCTGTTCATCCTCTCCCGGTACAGATCCGAACGGGAACGGATGCCCGCCGACGAGGCCGCCGGAATGGCGGTGGGCACCGCCGGATCCGCGGTGGTCTTCGCCGGCGCCACCGTCATCGTCGCCCTGGCGGCACTGGCGATCGTCAACATCGAGTTCCTCACGGCCATGGGCTTGTCGGCTGCTTTCACCGTGTTCGTCGCGGTGCTCGTCGCACTGACCTTCATCCCCGCCCTGCTGGGTGTGCTCCGCGACCGTACCTTCGCCGGGCGGGTACCCGGCGTGGCCGGGAACCGACGCAAGCGCGACATCCGCAGCAACCGCCCCCGCCGCCAGAAGCCCACCATGGGCAACCGCTGGATCAACTTCGTGCGCAGGGCCCCGGGGCTGGTCATGGCCGTCGTGGTGCTCTCCCTGGGGGCGATGTCCTACCCGGTGCTCAACATGGAGCTGTCGCTGCCCTCGGACTCCACCTCCAACCTCGACACCACCCAGCGTAAATCCGCTGACCTCATGGCCGAGGGTTTCGGTGCGGGGGTCAACGCCCCCTTCCTGGTCATCGTCGACGCCGACGAGGTCAATGCTGACGCCCCCGCCCTGCAGCCGCTGATCCTGGCACAGGAGTCGATGGCGACGGAAGGTGAACCGGTGGAGCGTCGCGAAGCAGCGGTGACCGCCTCCTTCCTGCACACCGTCGGCCAGCTCAAGAACGTCGGCGGGGTGAAGCACGCCCAGCTCATCGCCATGAACGCGGACACCAATGCCGCCCAGATCCTGGTCACCCCGCTGACGGGGCCCGACGACCAGTACACCGCCCAGGTCTCCCATGCGCTGCGCGAACAGGGGATGCAGATCACCGACGCCACCGGCGTGGAGATCGGCCTGACCGGGCTGACGGCCGTGCAGATGGACATCACCGAACGGCTTTCCGGGGCGATGCCGACCTACCTGGCCGTCGTCGTCGGCCTGGCTATTTTCCTGCTGCTCGGTGTGTTCCGCTCCGTGATGGTGCCGCTCGTCGCCGGCCTGGGTTTCCTGCTCTCGGTGGGCGCGGCCTTCGGCCTGACGGTCCTGGTCTGGCAGGAGGGCCTCTGGGACCTGGTGAACACCCCCGCCCCGCTGATCTCCTTCATGCCGATCTTCCTCATCGGCGTCACCTTCGGTCTGGCCATGGACTACCAGGTTTTCCTGGTCACCCGCATCCGCGAGCACTACATCAGCCTGCGGGTGCAGGAACGGGAGAATCCCGATCCGGACACCCCGCGGGCCATCTCGCGTCTGAACGCGGTGGACCAGTCCACCGTCGTCGGTTTCACCCGCGGTGCCCGCGTGGTCACCGCCGCCGCACTGATCATGATCGCCGTGTTCATCGCCTTCATCGACCAGCCCCTGCCCTTCATCCAGATCTTCGGCTTCGCCCTGGGCGTGGGCGTGCTCTTCGACGCCTTCTTCATCCGCATGGCGCTGGTGCCCGCCACCATGTTCCTCATGGGCAACGCCACCTGGTGGATCCCCCGCTGGCTCAACCGCCTCATCCCGCACATGGACATCGAGGGCACCGCCCTGGAGAAGGAATGGGAGGCCCGGCACGCAGCCGAAGAGGAGCACCGGAAGAAGATGGATACAGTTAACTCATGACGGACCTCTCCTTCACCCTCGGCACCGAACTGGAATCCGGCCCCGGCCGGCACGGCCGTACGGGTACGATCCACACCCCCCACGGTGACATCCGGACCCCGGCGTTCATCCCGGTGGCCACCAAGGCAACCGTGAAGACACTGACCCCGGAGCAGATCCGGCAGACCGGCGCCCAGGCGATTCTGTCCAACGCCTACCACCTCTACCTGCAGCCCGGTGCGGACATCGTCGACGAGGCCGGGGGAGTGGGGCGCTTCGAGAACTGGTCCGGCCCCACCTACACCGACTCCGGTGGCTTCCAGGTGATGAGCCAGGGCTCCGGCTGGCAGAAGACCATCTCCATGGACGTCGCCGAGGCCAATGCCAAGGGACACCTGCCGGCGAAGAAGAACATGGCCAAGGTCGACGAGGACGGGGTGAACTTCACCAGCTTCATCGACGGCTCCCGCCACCGCTTCACCCCCGAGGTCAGCATGCAGATCCAGCACCAGCTGGGCGCCGACATCCTCTTCGCCTTCGACGAACTGACCACCCTCATGGATGACCGTTCCTACCAGGAAAAGTCCGTCGACCGCACCCACCGCTGGGCGGCCCGCTGCCTCGACGAGCATGACCGGCTCACCCATGAGCGGGCCGATAAGCCGTTGCAGTCGCTGTGGGGCGTCGTGCAGGGAGCGAACTACGAGGACCTGCGCCGCCAGGCCACCCGCGGGCTGATCTCGCTTTCCGACGCCGCCGTGGAGCAGGGCCGCCGCGGCTTCGGCGGCTTCGGTATCGGCGGTGCCCTGGAGAAGGAGAACCTGGGCACCATCGTCGGCTGGGTCTGCGATGAACTGCCGAAGGACAAGCCCCGCCACCTGCTGGGCATCTCCGAACCGGATGACATGTTCACCGCCATTGAGGCGGGTGCGGACACCTTCGACTGCGTGGCACCGACCCGCCTGGCCCGCCGCGGCGGCGTCTACACCCTCGACGGGCGCATGAACCTCGAGGGGGCGCGCTTCAAGCGTGATTTCCGGGGCATCGACGAGGAGTTCGGCGGTTACGTCTCCGAGAACTATTCGCGCGCCTACCTCCGCCATCTGTTCAAGGCCAACGAATTCCTCGGCATGACGCTGTGCACCATCCACAACCTCAGCTTCATGATCACGCTGGTGGACAACATCCGCGACTCCATCGACGGTGGCTACTTCGAGGAGTACCGCACGGAGTTCATGGGCCGCTACTACGCGGGGCAGAAGAAGTAGGGGTGCTGGTGCCGGTTCCAGTCGCGGCAATATCTACCGCGACAGGTTCCGGCACCCGGTCGTAGCCCTCGCGGCGCTTGACCCAGCGGATGACCGCGTAGGTCACCGGCAGCAGCAGCACCTCGATGAGCGTCTTCCACAGGAAACCGACGAGGACGAAGTTCAGCAGGTCCGCGCCCGTCGCGATGCCGATCACCGGCGCTGCGATGATGCAGAAAAGCAGGGTGTCACCGAACTCGCCGACCACCGTTGAACCGATCAGGCGGGCCCATAGAGACTTCTCTCCGGTGCGCCGCTTGATGGCCACCAGCACCCAGGAGTTGAGCAGCTGGCCGACCATGTATCCGGTCAGGGAGGCGACGACGATCTGGGGTACGAGGCCCAGGACGTGGGCGAACTCCTCCTGCGAGCCGTAGAAATCGGCCGCCGGCAGCCAGATGGCCACGTAGAAGGACAGCACCGCCAGGATGGTCACGGCGAAGCCGGTGAAGATGGCGCGCCGGGCAGCCCTGAAGCCGTAGCATTCGGCCAGCACGTCGCCGAGGACGTAGGCGATGGGGAAGAGGAAGAAGGCGCCGTCAGTGATCAGCGGGCCGATGGACACGCCCTTGGTGGCCAGGATATTGGAGATGAGGAAGACCGCCACGAAAACGGCGACGATGACGGGGTAATAACTGGGCTGGAGGGGGATGAAACGGTCGTTCATCCCCTGCCCAGGTGCAGGTTCATTGGAAGGCATGACTGGAATATTCGCACAACTTCCGCAGTAGTCTGTAAGTCATGACTGCGCACGCCGGACGTTATGCCCCTTCCCCCAGTGGTGACCTGCACTTCGGTAATCTCCGGACGGGTCTCATCGCCTGGCTCTTCGCCCGCCAGTCGGGACGGAAGTTCCTGCTGCGGGTGGAGGATGTGGACAGCCAGCGCTCCACGATCGACTCCGCCCACCGCCAGATCGATGACCTGCTCACCCTCGGCCTCACCTTCGACGGGGACATCCTCTACCAGTCGGACCGTTCCCACGCCTACCAGCGCGCCCTCGACCGCCTCACCGCCCACGGCCGGGTCTACGAGTGCTACTGCTCACGCAAGGACGTCCAGAACGCGCCCCGCGCCGCGCACCACGTGCCGGGCAGCTATCCGGGCACCTGCCGCGAGCTTGACGACGCCGCACGGGAGCGACGTCGAGAAGAGCTCGCCGCCCAGGGCCGCAAACCTGCGCTGCGGCTGCGTGCGGACGTGGACACCTTCACCATCCACGACCGCTACCACGGTGAGTACACCACCGAGATCGACGATTTCGTGCTGCGCCGCGGCGGCCAGGACACGGACTGGGCCTACAACCTCGCGGTCGTCGTCGACGACGGCTTCCAGGGCATCGACCAGGTCGTGCGCGGCGAGGACCTTCTGCCCAGCACCCCACGCCAGGCCTACCTGGCCAGCCTGCTGGGCATCCCTGCCCCCGAATACGTCCACGTTCCGCTCGTGGTCAACCAGGCCGGGCAGCGGCTGGCCAAACGCGACGGGGCCGTGACTCTGCGGGAGATGCTGCTGGAGGATCCGGTGCACCACGTCATCGGCAAGCTCGCCGGATCCCTCGGCTACCCGGACGTGTTCACCCTGCATAAGCTGCTCGAGGTCTTCAACCCCGACGACCTGCCGCGCGAACCGTTGGTGTGGCGCTGAGGCCTCAGGTAAGTTCGGGAAAAACCGGACATTTTATGAGGTGGGTCACCATGGAGCAGGATCAGATCGCCGCGCGGATCGTCGCCGACACACAGGATGCGGTCATCTACGCCGACCGCAGCGGCACCGTGCAGATGTGGAACAAGGGTGCCGAGCGGATCTTCGGCTGGCGGGAGACGGAGGCCATCGGTGAAAACCTGGACATGATCATCCCCGAGAAGCACCGCCGGGCCCACCGGCGGGGCTGGAGCCGCGTCATGGACACCGGCCTGACCCGCTACGGCGCTGACCCCCTCGCCGTGCCGGGGCTGCGCAAGGACGGCAGCATCGTCTCCCTGGAGTTCTCCATCACCCTGCTCAAGGACGCGGACGGGGCCATCGAGGGCGTGGCAGCCATCCTGCGGGACGTGACCAAGCGCTGGAATCGCGAGCGCGCGCTGCACAAGCGGGTCGAGGAGCTGGAGGCGGCGCGGTAGGGGCCCGGGTTTTCTGATCAACTCTGGGGAAAATCCCGGGAATCTGGCTGTGAGTTGATCAGATAAACCCCAGGCATCGAAGTCCGGCTTGAGTCCAAAGGGTCGTTGCAACACTTTCCGATGAGAAAGGGT
>NZ_RXHJ01000045.1 GCF_003955685.1 Corynebacterium hylobatis | reverse complement strand
TGTGACTCGCAGCTTCGTTTGGCGGCTTTTTAGCAACTTCAGATGGCGGTTTTAAATGTAGGCGTGCCCATGCCAACAGCACCCTTTAGGGTGGAACCATGACTGATGAGCAGCCTGGCCGCCGGGTGACATATGTGACCTGGAATCTCGTGGCCACAGGTGTGCTCGGAGTCTTGGCGTTCGGAGACGTAGCTCCCGCCCTGGTAGATGACCCCAGGTCCCCGGTTCTGTGGGTTATCAGTGCGGCTGTCGTAGCGGCCGTGGCGTGGGTCGTGTGGAAACGTCGCCGTCGACCCACCTGGCTTCTTCCACGTCTTTACCTATTCAGCGTGATTCCAGTGGGGCTTGCCTTGCTGCTGACGAACGCGATGACCGCGTTCTGGCTCGGTGCCATCTGGTTGTTGATCATCCCGGCCCTCCTGAGCGGTGACTGGCTGGACCGATGGCTAGGCGCTCCTGTTCAACCGCCATCAACACCTCACCGCTAATATCAGTTCTTTTAGGTGATGCCGATGACCAGCGTGGAGCGGGCGGCTTCGACGACATCATCGGTGATGGTGGTCAGCTCGTTGATCTTCATGATCCGTTGCATCTGGGTGAACAGCCGGTCGACGAGGCGGAAGTTGCCGCGGGTGATCCGGGCGATCGCGGCGATGGCCTGGGCGTCGGTGAAGTCTTCGGTGTTGAGGTCCTGGCCGAGGGCGCGCCACCGGCGTTCGAGGACGAAGACCAGTTCTTCCTCGGCCAGGGGGCGGTATTCATGCGCGAAACCGACCCGGCTGTAGAGCTGGGGAAACCGGCTGAATTTCCGCTCCATACCGGGCATGCCGATCAAGATCAGGGCGATGTTGGTGCGGTCGAAGCGATCGCGCATCATCTCCAGGGCGGTGGGGTTGAGGCGCTCGGATTCGTCGATGATGATCATGTCGAGGTACTTGTTCAACCGCGAGGTCGGTCGTGCCATCTCGCCACTGTTGATCAGGTGTTGTTCGATGCAGATGGCGACC